>DXAA01000016.1 GCA_019117285.1 Candidatus Limosilactobacillus intestinigallinarum | reverse complement strand
TAGCTGAGTCCCCTCAAATGGGGAACCAGGGCGTAAGCCCTGCATAGCCTAAACGTTTTCCAGAACCTATATGCGCTACTGTAGCCGTGTAGATCTGGAAGCTCGGTCATTTATGGCCGAGTTCGTTCACGTCGGGACCGGTTTGGTAAAATGAAGGCATCGTAAAATGAGGTGAGCAAAGATGCTATTTAAATCTAAACAGGACGAAGAGACGATCAAGCGGGCCCAGGCGATGTACGGTCAGGGGATCAACCGTGGCCTGGCCGGCTTTGTCCCCAACCGCAAGAAGAAGCGCCAATCCCAGGCGGCAGCGCGCCCGACGGTTGACCGGATCCTGCTGACCACGACCGAGACGCTCCCGGGCCAGGACTACACGATCATCGACCCGGTCTGCGGGATCACCAGCCAGGCCCAGAACGCGCTGGCGGATTTAGGCGCCAGTGGCAAGCAGCCCAGCGGCGGTGAGTTGAAGACCTATACAAAGGCGAACGCCAGCGCCCGGCAGGTAGCGATCGAGCGGCTCCGGGCGGCGGCCAAGGCAAAGGGGGCCGATGCGGTCGTCGGAATGAGGTTCGACTCGGCGGTGGCGACAGTCAATGGCAGCCAGGTCCAGACGGTCGTGGCCTACGGAACCGCGGTTAAATTTGAATAATGTGTTGGCACCGCAACTAAAGAAAGGTTGAGGTGCTTTTTCCTTACTGAGGATCTGGCCAGGGGACCCCGGGTCTGGTAGAATGAGGGCATTGTGTAAATGGGGAGGAGATAAAAGTGAATCGTAAGCGCGGGCGTGACTTCCGCTTTGCCCTGACCAGCTCCAGCCCGGTCTTCTTCGGCTACGTGATCCTGGGACTCGGTTACGGCCTGTACATGCACAACCTGGGGTTCTCGTTCTGGTACCCGACCCTGATGGCGGCAACGATCTACGGGGGTTCGGTGGAGTTCATCATCGCCACCCTCTTGACCCAGCACTTCAACCCGGTCAACGTCCTGCTGATCACCGCCGTGGTCGGCTTCCGCCAGTTCTTTTACGGGATCTCGATGCTGACCAAGTATCCGCACCACGGCTGGCGCAAGCTCCTGCTGCTGTTTGGCCTGACCGACGAGACCTTCGTGATCAACTACAGCCTCAAGGTGCCGGACGACTGTGACGAGACCGCAGTCCAACTCTGGATCACCATGCTGGACTACGGCTACTGGGTGCTGGGAGCCTTTCTCGGTGGCTTCCTCGGTTCTGCCTTCAACGTCCAGGTCAAGGGACTGGACTTTGTAATGACGGCCCTCTTCATCGTCCTGGCCCTAGAGCAGTTCATGCAGGAGAAACGCCACATCAGCTCGCTCAGTGGGGTGGTGATCACGATCAGCTGCCTGCTGGTCTTCGGCAAGACCTACTTCTTGATTGCGACCCTCCTGCTCCTGGTCGCCGAATACTACTACCTCTACCGCCGGCACCAGAAGGGCGGTGACCGGGTATGACCATCATCCAACAGGTGATCACGATCGCCATCGCCGCGGTGACCAACTTCATCACCCGCTGGCTGCCCTTCAGGCTCTTCACCAGCGGCAAGGACGAGCAGGACGAACTGTCACCCTTTATCAAGGGGATCGGCGCCTTCCTGCCGGCCGCCATCATGGGGATGCTGGTGGTTTACTGCTACCGCAACATCAACCTACTTTCCGGCAACCACGGCCTGCCCGACCTGATCGCCGGGCTGATCACGGTGGTCATCCACCTCTGGCGGCAGAGCATGTTCCTCTCCCTGATCGTGGGGACCGTCAGCTACATTATCCTGATTAACTTTATCTTTTAAAACAACGGGACCCGCATCGCCATCAACGGTGCGGGTCTTCTTTAGTTGGCATGGTCGGCGACGAACTGGAGGAAGTGTTCAGCCGCCGTCGATAACTGGCGGTTCTTCTTCCAGATCAGGACGTGGCCGGTGCTGGTCGCCGGGGAAAAGGGGACGAAGGTGATGTCAGGGTCGTGGAAGAGGTCGGCCACCCCCTTGATCGCCAGGCCGTAGTAGTGGCCGGTCCGGATCAGGACGATGGCGTTACTGGGTTGGTTGTTGCTGGCGCGGACATTGAGCTTGCGCTGGTCGAGTTTGAGGACGTCGCTGACCTCATCGCGGACGATATTGCGGTGGGGGATGATCAGTGGTAGCTTGTAGAGGTCATCGCGGGTGAAGGCCTTCTTCTTGGCCAGGGGGTCGTCGCTGCGCAGGATGATCCCCCACTGCTCCCGGCTGGGCAGGACCAGGTAGTTGTACTTGGCGGCCTCGACCGGCTCAAGCAGGCAGGCTAGCTCAGTGGCGGCCTCGTCGAGCTGGCGGCGGAGAAAGTCACCGTCCCCGTCGAAGAGGTTGAAGCGGACCGCCGGGTGGGCCTGCTGGAACCGGTCGACCAATCCCATCAGAAAGGGGGAGACGCTGGAGACCACGCAGCCCAGGCTGATTGTCCCGGTCAACTCATCGGTGTCCTGGTGGTGGAGTTCAGTTTCAGTCTGGTCGAGCAGCTGGAGGATCGTCGTCGCTCGACGCTGGAAGAGGACGCCCGCCCGGGTCAGGGCCATCCGCCGTTGCTGGCGGTCAAAGAGGGTGACCCCTAGTTCACTTTCCAGGTCCATGATCTGCCGGGAAAGGGTTGGCTGGGTGATGTGCAGCTGTTTGGCCGCCTTTGTGATATTATTGGTGTGAGCGACCGTGAGAAAGTATTTGATGACACGCGTGTCCATATGAAAACCTCCAGATTATAAGTAAGGGAATGATTGCAATGGCCAAACAGGCATTGATTTTGTATTATTCACAGTTTGAGACGACGGCGAAACTCGCCAGCCAGATCCACCGGCTGACCGACGCCGACATTTTGCGGGTCAAGGTGGCCCCGGGGACCTTCCCCGATGACATGACCGCCACCGACAAGGTCTATAAAAAGCAGCGAACGAGCGGCAATTTGCCGGCCCTGACGACCAAGCTGCCCAAGCTAGACTACTACGACGCGATTCTGGTCGGTGGCCCGGTCTGGGACGGCCAGATCGCCTCGCCGATCATGCAGCTCTTGAAACAGCTCCAGGGTTATTCGGGCGTCGTGGCCCCGTTTAGCACCGGCTGGAGCGACACTGGTAATTACCAGCAGGACTTCATCGCCCACGCGGGCAAGCTCCACGTGGTCGCCGGCTACCACGTTCTGACCCACGCTAACCCGCGCTTTGCGGTCCCGACCCTGGCCACCTGGTTACGTAAACTATAATACAATATTTGAATGGAAAAAGCTCAACAATAAGCATTTTACATTATCACGTCGCCCCTTTATATTAGAGGTAAGCAAACAAGTAAAGGAGAGTGCTGATAATGGCAAAGAACGAACAAGCAGTAAAGAACGACCTCTTCGGCTTCGGTGACAAGAACGTCGCCTACGCCAAGTACTTCATCGGGACCAGCTACCTCAACGGCCTGGTCAGCCCCGATGACAACATCGACGTCGACGTCTCCAACGTTAACTTCGAACCCGGCTGTCGGAACGACTGGCACATCCACCACAACGGCTTCCAGATCCTCCTGGTCACGGCCGGTGAGGGCTGGTACCAGGAGGAGGGCAAGCCGGCCCAACTCCTGAAGCCTGGTGACGTGGTCGCTATCCACGAGGGTGTCAAGCACTGGCACGGTGCCACCAAGGATTCCTGGTTCTCCCACATCGCTATCACCAAGGGGACCAGTGAATGGTGCGAGAAGGTTACTGACGACTACTACGATCAACTGACGAAGTAGAAAGGAAGAATCAGCATGGCAAAGAAGCAAACTGCTGGCCGCGACCAGCTGGGCGACTTCGCCCCGAAGTTCGCGGAATTAAATGATGATGTTTTGTTTGGCCAGGTCTGGTCCCGGGAGAAGGAACTCAGCCCGCGCGACCGGGGTTTCCTGACGGTGACCGCCCTGATCACCAAGGGCGCCTTTGAACAACTGCCATACCACATGCAGACGGCCAAGAAGAACGGGATCACCAAGGAAGAGATCGCCGAGATGATCACCCAACTGGCCTTCTACGTCGGCTGGCCAAATGCCTGGTCCGCCTTTAATGTGGCCAAGAAGGTTTGGGACGACTAATTAAAAAATTGCCTCGTGACTAAATTGTCACGGGGCAATCTTTATTTTAAAGGCGTCTGCCAGAGCGGGTAGGAACGACAGTCCAGGGTCAGGTCAAAGGCGTGCTTGCCCGGTTCGTCCCCGTCGATTTGGCCGTACTGGGCCGGGGTGACTGCGTAGCGCAGCTTTTCCCCACGGAAGAGGTGGGCAAGGCGCGACTCGACCAGGTGCCCGCTGGCGAACATCAGCATCGCCCAGAGAAGGACCGGCCAGCGGCGCTTCTCGACCACCACCAGCTCCAGCTCCCGTCGGTCAATGTGCTGGTCGGCCGCGATTTTGACCCCACCACCAATGTAGGGGTGATTGCTGGCGACGAGAAGGAAGGCGTGGTCGAAGGTCCATTGATGCCCGCCGGCGTTGACCGTCACCCGGAAGGCCGGCTGGGAGAAGAGGACCCGGACCGCCTTGTAGATGTAGGCGAAGGTGCCGAGGTGGTGGTGGTTCAGGAAGACCTTAGCCCGCGAGTGGTTGGTGGCGTGGACGATTGCCGCGTCGAAACCGATCCCGAAGTTGTTGAGGAAGATCCCGTTACACCCCCGGCTGGCATCATGATAGTGGCCGATGTTGATCCGGTGGGCCCGCCGGTTGGTTAGAATCTGGTCCAGGGCCTGGCGGGGGTCGGTGGAAATCCCGTAGCCGCGGGCAAAGTCGTTCCCAGTGCCGGCGGGGATGTAGGCGACCGGCAGGGGGGTGTCCTGTTGGGTCGCCATCAGGCCGGTGATCACCTCGTGGAGGGTGCCGTCGCCGCCGACCACGACCAGGCAGTCGCAGTCACCGCGCTGAGCCGCCTGGATTGCCAGCTCCCGGGGTTGCCCGGCAAAGCGGCTGGTGACGTGGTCGTATTCGACCTCCGGGGTGGCTGTCAGGGCGGCCTGGACCTGCTGCCAGGCAGTCCGGGCCTTGCCGCCGCCCGCGCAGGGGTTGATGATAAAGTGATACTTCATGAACTCGCTCCGTTTCTTGAGGTTAGCAGATACCATTATAACGCATGGCAGGGAGCACTTTCATGATCGCTGGAACATCAGTGTGCAAGATGTTTGAAGGCCAATGATTGTGGTTTGGTGCAATTCCTAGTCTTCCTCGCTAATTTTTAAAAGTAAAAAAGTCGGCAGGTCAGCGCTTGCCGGCTTTTAGAATGCGTGAAATATTAAACGCTAAGTTTTTTAATGCCGAATGGTTCTCTGGATCACCTTATTATCAATCTTGCGCTTGTATTCGGAAACATTAACGGTAACCAGCGTGATAGCGGCCCTTTCCCTCGCCTTGGGCAGTTTGGTATTAGACTTAGGTAACTTCTCTTCAAGTGAGGTAGTACCGATATAATCTTTGGCCATCTCTATCGCATCGGCAATGGATTTTCCTTCGGTCATGCCATCGATATCCGGAATTTCAACGAAATAAGGATAATCAGTACCATCCTCATCTTTAGTGATGATAATTGGAAATACTTTAATTTCATCCATGATGTGCCTCCTTAAATTTGGTACATGAAAGCGCAAATTAATAGACTAAAAAGCCCAGAATGACTTAATCATCCTGAACTTCTTAGTTAATATGCGCCGGGTTTGGCGATGTAGTCATCGACCCCGTCCGGATTTCCGGACCATTTAAACTTATCGTACCAGATGGAGTGCTGCTCTTTGTCGAGCATGGCGATCTCCTCCATCTCGTCGGCGTCGAGACTGAAGTCGAAGATATCAGCGTTCTCCCGCATCCGGGCGGCGTGGGTCGACTTCGGGATGACGACGAAGCCCTGCTGGAGTTCCCAACGCAGCTCGACCTGGGCCGGGGACTTGCCCTTGGCCTTGGCGATCTTGTTGATCACTGGGTTGTCGAGCAGCTGCCCGTTGCCCAGCGGCGACCAGGCCTCTAGCTGGATGTGCTGGCCCTGGCAGAAGGCAACCGTGTCCGGCTGGTGGATCCGCGGATTGAACTCGATCTGGTTGACCATCGGCTTGATATCAGCGTGATCAAGCAGGTTGGTCAGGTGGTCGACGTTGAAGTTGCAGACCCCAATCGCCTTGGCCTGCCCGTCACGGTAGATGTCCTCAAGGGCTTTCCAACTGGTGTTGTAGCGGTTGAAGACCGGCCAGTGAAGGAGCAGGAGGTCGACATAATCGGTCTGCAGGACCTGCAACTGCTGGTTGACGGCGTTGCGGACCCGGTCGTAGTCGCCCTGGTCACCATTGAAGATCTTGGTGGTCAAAAAGAGATCGTCCCGGGACTTGCCGGTGGCGGCCAGGCCATCCTGGATGCCTTGACCGACTCCGCGCTCGTTGCCGTACTGCTTAGCGGTATCGATCAGGGTGTAATTGTTCTCAATGGCGGTGGCGACCATCTGAGCCGTCGCGTCGACCGGCACCTTCCAGACGCCTAGGCCGACCCGGGGCATTGCCAGACCGTTGTTCAATTTAACATTTTCCATATAAATCATCTCCGATACCCTAATTATCGCACAACTTGACCAAGATGGTGAAAATTCGTAGTATCATGGAAGGCGTTGACCAGATTTTACGTACTATTATCATAGAGGGTCTAATGACTAGAGGAGGAGATCGCGTGGCAACACCAACAGAAATCTTACACACCAATTTCGGCTTCGACCACTTCCGGGACGGTCAGGAGCAGGTCATCAACCAGGTCCTGGCCGGCCAGAATACCCTGGCGGTGATGCCGACCGGTGGGGGCAAGTCCCTGTGCTACCAGATTCCGGCCCTGATCAACCCCGGGGTCACGATCGTCGTCTCACCCCTCCTATCCTTGATGAAGGACCAGGTTGATGCACTCCGCCAGAACGGGATCGCCGCCGCGGCCCTCAACAGCGCCACCCCGCGTTCGGAGGTCAACCCGATCCTGCGCAGTGCCTACAACGGTGAGATCAAGCTCCTCTATGTCACCCCGGAACGGCTGGCGATGGATTACTTCCAGTACCAGCTGAGCTTCCTCAACATCAACCTGGTAGCGATCGACGAGGCCCACTGCATCTCGCAATGGGGACACGACTTCCGCCCGGCCTACCGCCAGCTCAACGATGCCATCCAGCACCTTAAGACTAATCCAACGATCCTGGCCCTGACCGCCACCGCCACGCCCCAGGTCCAGGCCGACATCGGTGACCAACTGGGGATCCCTCGGGACAATTTCGTCATCACCAACTTCGCCCGGCCCAACATCAGTTTCCGGGTGGCCCACCCGCGGCAGGGGACCCGCCAGTACATCCTCAGGTACCTGGCAGCTCACCAGGGGGAGGCCGGGATCATCTACGCCAACACCCGCAAGCGGGTCGAGTCACTGACTGACTTCCTCAATGAACGGGGAATCCCGGCGGCAATGTACCACGCCGGGATGACGGCGGAAGACCGGGCCCGGGTTCAGGACGACTTCCAGTTCGACCGGGTGCCGGTGATTGTGGCCACCAACGCCTTTGGGATGGGGATTGACAAGAGCAACGTCCGCTTCGTCCTCCACGCCACCAGCGCCAAGAACCTGGAGTCCTACTACCAGGAGGCTGGGCGCGCCGGGCGGGACGGCCTGCCCAGTGAAGCGGTGATGCTCTACCACGCTAACGACATCCAGCAGTACCGCTGGTTCATCGACCAGTCAACTGCCGACGACCAGTACCGGGAAGTCCAGTACGAGAAACTCCAGGCGGTCACCGCCTATGCCAACACGCCGCGCTGTCTCCAGCAGCAGATCGTTGAGTACTTTGGCCAGGAGTGCAAGCCCTGTGGCCACTGCAGCAACTGCACCGATGAGCGGCAATTGGAGGACATCACCGAGACGGCCCAGGCGGTCATCGCCACGGTCAAGGAGCTCCACGGCCGCTTCGGTAAGTCCCTGGTCGCCAAGGTGGTAACCGGGTCCCACGACCAGCGGGTCCAGCAGCTTCACGCCGATCAGCTGGATCACTATGGCGCCCTGAAGCTCTCCCAGCAGGCGGCCGGTTCCCTGGTCAACTACCTGGTGGCGACTGGTTACCTAGAACTGGAGGGTGGCCAGTACCCAGTGGTCAAAGTTGCCAAGCCCGGCTGGCAGGTCCTGGCCGGGGAGACCACCGTCCAGCGGCGGCGTGAGCCCCAGCCGACCCGGTCGACGACCACGGTGGATGAGACCCCGGAGCAGGCGGCTCTGTTTGAAGTCCTCCGCAAGCGCCGCCGGGAGCTGGCCGCTGACCAGGGGGTCCCGCCGTTTATGATCTTTTCCGACCGGACCCTCCACGACATGGCCCGTCTCCAGCCCCAGACTCCGGCCGACTTCCTGATGGTCAACGGGGTCGGTCAGGCTAAGCTGAAGAAGTACGGCCAGATCATGATGGATGAGATCGGCGCCTACCTGTCTGGCAGTGCTGACTAAATAAATAATGCATTCCCAACGACATGGCAGTCGTGCGGAATACATTATTTTACTATTATTTAGTTTTCACGAGCATGGCGGTGCCGACCACCCCGGCCAGGGCGAAGATGGCGCCGATGTAGCCGACCTGACTGATCGGCACGAAGTTGACGCTGATCGCGGCGACCAGCGAGCCAACCGAGACGCCGACGTTGGTGCAGATCGGGTTGAGCGAGGAGGCCAGGCTCATTGCCTCCGGGTAGTCTTGGTCGGCGACGTTCAAAAACATCACCTGGAGGATCGAACCGGGCATGCCGAGGACGAAGCAGATCAGGCACAAGAGGACGATCCCCAGCCAGGAGAGGTGAAAGGCCAAGCCCATGACCAGCAGGAGGACCAGGCAGGCAACGCTGATCTGCGGCATCTTGGCGATCCCATAGTGACTGGAGACGATCCCGGCGGCGGTGTTACCGAGGATGAACATCACCCCGATCAGGCCCAGCAGCCAGTTCAGCTGGGCGGTGCTGAAGCCGAGAACGTCGGTGATGATCGGTCGAATGTAGGTGTAGAAGGTGTACTCGGCAGCCATCAGGGCGATCATCACGACCACCCCGAGGACAATTCGCCGGTCACCCATCAACCGGAGCTGGCTCTTGATCGACCCGGTGACCTGCTGGCTGTCGCGGGGGACCAGCCAGTAGAGGGCGGCGCCGATGATAATTGTCAGCACCGAGATTACCAGGAAGCTGATGTGCCAGGACGAGAGCATGCTAATGGTGGTCCCGACCGGCACCCCGATGATGGTGGCGGTCGAAAAGCCCGAGAAAACGGCGGCAACCAACATCGACCGCTTCTCCAGCGGGGCAATCACGCTGACGAAAACCAGGATCAAGGAGATGATGACCCCGGCCACCGCCGCCGTGATGATCCGGGCGACGAAGAGCCAGAAGAGGTTCGGCGCCAGGGCGGTCATGGTGTTGCCGATCCAGAAGACCACCAGCATGGCCATCAAGACCTTGAAGCGGTTGTACTTGCTGGTGACCGTCGTCAAAACCGGCGTACAGACTGCGTAGGTGATGGCGAAGAAGGTGACCAGCAGGCCGACCGTAGAGAGCGAGGCGTGGTAGCTCTTGGCGATGTTGGAGATGACCCCGACCACCATGAACTCATTGCAGCCCAGCAGAAAGGCCGTCAGGACAAAGACAATACTCTGCAAACGATACTTCATATTCAATTATCAATCCCTTCGATGCGATAAGTTTAGTTAAGGCACGTTTTGTTTGGGGGACAAAATGGAGTGATCGCTTATAAAACCCCGGAACTAGAAACGAACAATCAATAATTCCGTTTCCCATTATACAACATTTGTTTGTGGTTAAAACGATTAACTTGATACCTAATGCCAGCTGCCGCGCAAAATTAGTCGTGAGCGGGCTGACTACTGGGTCAATAGTACGGTTAACAAATAGTAAAGATATTTCCCATCTGCGCCAATGTCGATCTGGTAGTCTTGTCGAATCTTATTGAGCCGATAATCGAGCGTCGAACGATGGATCCCTAAGCGGGCCGCCGTGACCTTCTTGTTTTCTTTTGCTTCGAGAAAAGTCTGCAGGGTCGTAAATAATTTGGCATCGGTTGCCTGCAGTTGAAGAATCCCCGGATCAAGGTAAGTTTGGATTGAATTGTCCTTCTTGATATGGGCGATCAAATCGGCGGCCACATGATCAGCGTACATTGAGAAGTATTCTTCTTGATGGTGGAACCTAATCGCTTTGACGGCCTGCTGGTAGTAGCGATTAAGATGATGTAGTTTTGCAAAGCAATTGCTGATTCCCGCAGTGAGCTGATGCTTCTTCAGGTAACCAGCGAGTTCCTGCTTGATTGTCGCAATGATTACTGGTGAATAATTTTCGATTATGTATACGTCATATTGATCATAATGCAGGGTTACGTACTTTGTTAGAATTGTCCCGAAGATCCGGTTGCGACGGTCTTTGCTCGGGATGCAGAGGACCGCCAGCGGCCGCTTCAATTGGTGGGGATCAAACTGCAAGCGATTCTGCAACTCGGTATGAGAAATCATGGGGCGTGATAAGAGGTCGCGCAAAACGCCTTCCAGGTTAGCACTCCGGGTGAGGTAGGGGAAGTTGTGCAGCCCGACTGCTGCAGCAATTTGGTCAGTCACCGGTTCAATCTGCTTGATATCACTGTGCAGTGCTGTCGCTTCCTGGGCATCAATTATCAAGAAGAAGCAATCGTCGTTTCGCAATAGTACCTTGCGAATATAAAACCGATTTGCAAAGCCATCAATGGTGATCACCTGGCCCTGAATGTTTCGATCATTGCTGAGTTTCTCTCGTAGCCGAGCCGCATCCTGACCCGCAAAACTGATATACCCCTTTTGAATGCTGGCACGCCAATCATCGTCGGGCTTTTTGCCGTACGCCAGAAATTTAAAGCTACCGTCAAAAATCAAAACCGGATTTATAACCTTGCTATTCAAAACGGCCAACACCTGTCGAACCGGCTCCTTATATGAAAGGGCCTGGCTGAGGCTTGCTTCCCAGTTGAGATTTTCAATTAAAATGTTCTGCAGTTTGATAGCCACCTTCTTAGGATCGTTGTTGGTCATGATCGCATTCTGGTGACCGGATTGCTGACTAGTCAGCTTCAGAAATACTTCGCCATTCATGGTTTGGATGCGCAATTGGCTATCTGTGGCCGTCACGCTCTGGACAGCTTTCTCCGTATCAAACTTGTGTAAGCTATAACGATAACGACTATCTTTTAACAGCTGTTTAAGTTTCATTTGACTTTTCTCCTACAATCTGTCGTAAAGTGAGGGAATAAATTCCACCTTTTTCGGTGATGATTGAGCAATATTATACCACTATACTTAATTACGAAAAGTGAAACAAACCACAAGCTGATATGTTTATGCAATTAGGAGGGTAATAAAATGAAAAAACTAATTGTTACTGGTGTTGATGGGAACCTGGGGCACGTCGCCGCAGAACAGATTCAGAAGTTGGTTAAGCCCGACCAACTGATCTTCTGTAGCTTTAACGAAGCGGCCTTGAAGCCATATGCCGCCAAGGGAATTGAAACGCACCAGACCGACTTTAACGACCCGGCTGGCCTGGTGGATGCCTTTGCCAACGGTGAGAAGCTGTTACTGATTTCTATGCCATTCGTTGGTGCCAAACGGCAGGCAGCTCATCGCAACGCCATTGACGCCGCCAAGGAGGCCGGGGTAACGCAGATCGTCTATACCTCACTGGTTAATGCCGCCGATCCAACCAACCCGAGTGTCGAGAAGAAGGACCACATCTACACCGAAAACTACATTAAGGATGTTGGCCTGGACTACATTTTCCTCCGCAATTCCCAGTATGCGGAAGCAATGATTACCAATTACTATACCTATGTTAAGGGGGATGGAATTCTCAAGAATAACCAGGGTGACGGCTTGATGGCCTACATTTCGCGGCGGGATTGCGCGAAGGCGGCGGCCTACGCACTCGCTAGTGATGACTATCGCCACGCCGTCCTTAACATCAATGGTCCGGAAGCCATGACAATCAGTAAGTTTATTGAAATTGGTAACGCTGAGACAGGAAACAACGTCAAATACGAAGAGATCACCGATGAGCAAAACTATGCCGTCTTCGATGCGATGGGGGTGCCACGGACCACGGATGGTAAGTTCAAGAAGGACTCCGAAGCGCCATTCTCTAGTGATGGGATGGTCACCTTTGGTCAGGCCATTCGGGAAGGCAAGATGTCACTACAGACGGATGATTTTGAGAAGCTGACCGGTGAAAAGCCGTTGACCGTCAAGTACATGTTTGACCACCAAGCGGACTTTCAGATTGGTGCGCGTCACTCGCAGGATAAATAAACTAATTTAAGGCTGGATTTGATCCGGCCTTTTTGCATTGTTAAAGATAAATCCCCGCACGCCATCGATTGAACATGGCGTGCGGGGATTATGGATACTAGTTATTGCTTGGTTTCTCAATCTTGTGGTAGAGCTGGCGGCTGAGGATCAGTGAAACTACCAGCAGGCACAGGCAGAGCAGAAAACCGGATTGGATCCCGAGGTGGGAGGCCGGGTTGTGGATGATCCCGTTGACGATCCCGACAACCGCAACGATCAGGGCCGTCCCAAACGAGGCCGCGATCTGGCGGAAGGTGTTAAAACTTGCCACCGCGTCGGGGACGATCTCGTTGGGCAAGAGCGCCAGGGCCTGGGTTTGCAATGGAATCAACATCGTGACCAGGCCGAACTGGCGGACGGTCTGAAAGATGGTGATGATCAAAACCGAGCTGTTGGCCCCGATCATCGCCTGGCCGAGGGTCCCGATAATGTCGATGACCAAGCCGGTGCCGACCAGGACACGGATCGGGTAGATGTCGTAAAAGCGGCCGCTGGTGGTCGACAGGAGCCCGGTCAGGCAGGCGCCGGGCAGGACCGTCATCGCCGAGACGATCGTGCTCTTGCCGAGGACAATCTGGACCAGCAGGGGGATCAGGATGGTGTTTCCGTACATCGTCGCCGTGATCAGCATGTTGATGGTGGTGGCGAGGACGAACTGCTTGTGGTGGAAGATCGTCAAGTTAATCAGCTGGTGGTCACTGCGCCGCTGGGTGAGGTAGAAGAGAACCAGGAAGGCGATCCCAATCAGGACGTAGCCGGCGACGTTGAAGGAGGCCAGGTGGTTGTTGGAGACGTTCGACAGCCCCATCAAGAGTGACCAGAGCCCAATCGTGATTGTGATCAGGCCGACCGTGTTGAAACGGGGCGACTCGTTGTGGGGGATGTAGGGCAGGAAGATGAAGGACAATATCAGAACAACCGCCAGGAAGGGGATGATTAGGATGAAGAGGTAGCGCCAGGACAGGTAGTTCAGCATCACCCCGGAGAGGACCGGGCCGAAGATCGGGGCACAGTTGAAGGCCAGGCCGATGATCCCCATGATCCGCCCCTTCTTGCCGGGGACGGCGTAGCGGATGGCCAAAACATTGACCAGGGGCATCATCATCCCCGCCCCGATTGCCTGGATCATCCGGGCGACGACGACCGTGTTGAAGTTAGGCGCCGTCGCCCCGATGACCGTACCAACCAGAAAGACCCCGCAGAAGAAGATGAAGAGCCAGCGGAAGGAGAAGCGTTTGATCAGGTACGAGCTGACCGGGATCATCAGGGCATTGACCAGCATGTAGCCGTTGATCACCCATTGGACGTGGGCCTCACTAATGCCAAAGACCCGCATGAAGGTTGGCAGGGCGATGTTCATCAGGGTCGAGCAGAGGATCCCGAAGAAGGTCCCCAGCACCATGATGATCAGGGCGTGCTGAATTCGTTTGTTTTCCATTGGTTTGGTTAGGAACTCCTTTAAAAAATAATACAGTGTATTAGTTTACCAAGATCGGCCCGGAAGTCAATGTGGCGGGCTTGGCAAGGTGGAGGTTGGGTGTTAGAATTACAACTGTAATCAAAAACGAAAGGGGCGGTCAGATGACCAAGGGATTAGAGATCACGCCAGCCGAGTGGCAGGTGATGCGGATCGTGTGGACGCTGGGGGAGACGACCAGCAGCCAGATCATCACCATCCTCCAGCGTAAGGTTGACTGGAAGCCAGCAACGGTGAAGACCCTCCTGCGGCGCCTGGTGGCCAAGGGGGCCCTCTCGACGACGCGGCAGGGACGGTCCTTCATCTACCGGCCGCTGGTGGAAGAGCAGGCGACGATGGACCAGGTGGCCGACGACCTCTTCAACAGCATCTGCGAGCACTGCGTCAGCCGGACCCTGGACCATGTGATTGACCAGGCGACCCTCAGCAAGGCCGATATCGAGCGCCTCCAGGCCACCCTAGCGGCCAAGCAGGCGACGGCGCCCGACCAGGTCCAGTGCAACTGCGTCCCGGGCGAGGACATGCATTGTTAACTAATAATTTACCGTAATAAAAAGAGGAGTGCGCGAATCGCATTCCTCTTTTTGCATCTAGTTCTTGAAACTGTGGATCGGTGCCGGAATCAGACCCCCACGGTGGATCAGCCGGTCGGCCGGGGCCGGGTTGACCGCCATGATTGGGGCGTGACCGAGCAGACCACCGAACTCGACGGTGTCGCCGACCTGCTTGCCGGGAACCGGGATCACCCGGACGGCGGTGGTCTTGTTGTTGATCATCCCGATGGCGGCCTCGTCGGCGATCATCGCGCTGATTGTTTCGGCCGGGGTGTCACCGGGGATGGCAATCATGTCGAGGCCAACCGAGCAGACCGCGGTCATCGCCTCGAGCTTGGCGATGTTGAGGGTGCCGGACTCGACGGCCTTGATCATCCCCGCGTCCTCGGAGACCGGAATGAAGGCCCCGGACAGCCCGCCGACGTGGCTGCAGGCCATGATGCCGCCCTTCTTGACGGCGTCGTTGAGCATTGCCAGGGCGGCCGTGGTCCCGTGGCCGCCGACTTGGCCGACCCCGATTTCTTCCAGGACCTCGGCGACCGAGTCCCCCGGGGTCGCGGTCGGGGCCAGGGAGAGGTCGACGATCCCAAACGGCACGCCCAGCTTGTCGGCGGCGATACTGCCGACCAGCTGGCCCATCCGGGTGACCTTGAAGGCGGTCTTCTTGATCGTCTCGGCGACCACGTCCATCGGCTGATCCTTGACCTTCTCCAGGGCGGCCTTGACGACCCCCGGCCCGGAGACCCCGGCGTTGATCACCGTATCCGGCTCGCTGACGCCGTGGAAGCCACCGGCCATGAAGGGGTTGTCCTGGACGGCATTGCAGAAGACCACCAGTTTGGCGTTGGTCATAACGTCGCGCTTGGCGCCATCAACGACCACCCGGCCGAGCTGGGCGACGGCGTCCATGTTGATGCCGCTCTTCGACGAGCCGACGTTGACCGAGGAGCAGACGTAATCGGTCTCGGCCAGTGCCTCGGGGATCGAGTCAATCAGGACCCGGTCACCCTCCTGGTAGCCCTTCTGGACGAGGGCAGAGAAACCACCGATGAAGTCGATCCCCAGGGTCCGAGCGGCGCGGTCGAGGGTTTGGGCGTACTTGACGTAGTCGTGGTCGTGGGAGGCGGCCGCGATCAGGGCGATTGGGGTAACGGTCACCCGCTTGTTGGCGATCTTGATCCCGTACTCGGCCTCAATCTCCTGGCCGACCTTGACCAGGTTGCGGGCCTTTGTGGTGATCTTGTCGTAGATCTTTTGGCAGGCCCGGTCACTGTCGCTGTCAATGCAGTCGAGCAGGGAGATCCCCATCGTGATCGTCCGGATGTCGAGGTTTTCGCTGGCCAGCATCTGGCTGGTCTCGTAGATCTGATTGGCGTTCATCATTAAGCCCCCCTTAGATCGTGTGCATGGCGTCGTAGAGCTTGGCGTTACGCAGGTTGATCTCTAATTGGAGCCGGTCGCCGAGCTGAGTGAGGGCACTGCTGATGGTGGTGAAGTCGGCGCCTGTTGGGATGGCGACCAGCATCATCATGACGAAGTTGTCCTTCATCAATGTCTGTGAGACGTCGAGGATGTTGACCTGGTGCTTGGCGAGAACCTGGCTGACCTGGGCGATAATGCCGACCTGGTCCTTGCCGATGACTGTGAGAATCGCGTTCATAGTAATCCCTCCACTTTTAAATTGGTTGGCATTATCATAGCCTAAATCGGTCCCGGACACCAGCTGGGACGGGGAAATGTTAGGAAAAATTAAAACGGCGGTGAGATCACAGTGCAGACCCGCGCCTACGATCGCGACCAAGCCTTGTCTTCTGGGTACAATTCTAATAAAATGGTTACTAATTGGTCTCCACAGGGACTAAATATGGAGGGTGAAAGATGGATCATCAAAGAATCGACCGGCTCAACCGCGCTATCAACTACGGCTGGAAAGGATACACCACCTGGGCAAGCCAGCATGGCCTGACGGAATACATGATGGTAATCCTGTACTCCTTACTGGACAATAATCATCAGAGCCAGCACCAACTCGTTGAAGACACTGGTTACCCGAAGCAGTCAATCAACAAGGGAATCAAGAAATTGGCCGCCACAGGCTACCTGCAGATGGTCCCCAGTCCTCGTGATCATCGGGTACGCATCTGTCAGCTCACCGCGGCGGGACAAGAATTTGCTAGCACCAAGCTCGCACCATTGTTGAAAATTGAGGAACGGGTGGTGCAGGAGATGGGCCCGACGCGGTTTGAGCAGCTAATCAGGTTGAATGAAGAATGGAGCCAGCGTTTCTGGCATTACTTAGAAAGGGAGGAAGATCATGACCATCCTAAAGAAACACCTCAATAACTATCGGACAGACATTGTCGGAGCGGTGATTGCCGTGTTAGTGTCGTCATTTGCAACCCTCTGGCAGCCGCGGGTTCTCCAGGATATCCAGGAGGCCCTGCTGGCCAATCGCCAGCGCGCCGTCTTCTATGACGGGGTTTGGCTGATCGTCCTGGGGTTGATCGCGATCGTCGCCGGTATCTTTAACGTCTACTATGCAGCCCGCATTGCCCAGGGGGTCACCAGTGACCTCCGGGCGGAGACCTATGCGAAAATTCAGGGCTTCTCGTTGGCAAACGTGGAGCAGTTCTCGTCGGGCTCCCTGTCGACCCGGCTGATCAACGACATGAATCAGGTCATGAACATGATGATGATGGTGTTTATGCAACTGCTGCGGATCCCCGTTATCCTCGTTGGTTCCCTAGTCCTGTCGATTGTCACCATTCCACGATACTGGTGGGCCCCGATCCTGATGTTGGCCCTGATGGCGGGCTTCGGCGTTTTGGTCATCAAGCACATGAACAAGCTCTTCGACCACTACCAACGCCTGATGGACCGGATTTCCACCCAGGTGAAGGAAAACCTGCAGGGGGTCCGGGTCGTCAAGTCCTTTAACCAGGGGGACAACGAGGTCAAAAGATTCAACCGCACCTCCGACGAACTGAACGACTATAACATCACGATAGGGTACTGGTTCTCGGCGATCATGCCGGCCTTTCAGTTGGTGGCCTTTATCGTGATCGGCGCGGTGGCCTTTCTGATCGGGATGACCATCAAGGCCCATCCCGCTGACGTCACCGCGATCAGCCCCTACGTCTCCTACATCATGACCCTCCTGTTTGCGATCCTGATCGGGGGGATGGTGGCGATGACCTTCTCACGGGGGAACGTTTCCCTCCGCCGGATCGGGGCAGTGCTGACGACCACGCCGACGATTCATTATGATAACGACCAGGAAGCGACGAAACTAGATGGTTCAATCGAGTTTGACCATGTCTCGTTCACTTACCCGGGCAGTCGTGACCAGACTCTGACGGACATCTCATTTAAGATCAAGCCGCACGAGATGGTGGGGATCGTGGGGGCGACCGGGAGCGGCAAGACCACGCTGGTCAACCTGATCGCCCGTCTCTATGATCCCGACAGTGGGCAGATCAAGATTGGTGGGCGGTCACTTCAAACGATCAGTGCCCCCACCCTCCGGCAGACCGTCGCCTATGTCCTCCAGCACGCAATTCTCTTCTCCGGGACGATTGCCGCCAACCTGCGCCAGGGGAAGCGGGACGCGAGCCTGGCAGACATGGAGTGGGCGGCCAACATCGCCCAGGCCAGCGAGTTCATCAACAAGTATCCGGACCGCTTCAACCACGTAGTCGAGGAACGGTCGGCCAATTTCTCCGGGGGTCAACGTCAGCGGCTGTCAATCGCCCGGGGGCTGATTTCCCGACCGCCGATCCTGATCCTGGATGATTCGACGTCGGCCCTGGATGCAGAATCTGAGAAGAAGGTTCAGGCGGGGTTGGAGGGCGACCTACCCAACACCACGACGATCATCATTGCTGAGAGGATCATGTCGGTCAAGCATGCCAACAAGATCCTGGTATTGGATGATGGGCGGCTGGAAGCGGTCGGCACCCATGAGGAGCTGCTGGAAAAGTCTCCGGTCTACCGGGCCATCTTTGAAAGCCAACGGGCCAAAGAAAAACGGGGTGATCTTGATGAATAAGAAAGCTAAGGAAGGGAACACGCGGAAGGCATTAGCCTACTTTTACCGCTACCTCAAACCATACTGGAAGGGCATTACGGTCGTGATTATCCTCAGCCTGGTCTCGACCGTCAGCCAGGTCCTGGCGCCGCTCTTTCTGGGGCGGGCGGTCACCAGCCTGACCACCTTTGTCAAATCCGCCTTTCGCGGCCATGCGCACCTGATTGCCTTTTATAGCGGCCTGGGGATGATGATGGTCGCCTATGTCCTGGGGATCATCGCGATCTTTATCGCCTGGATGGTCATGTCACGGTTCAACGCCTTTTCCACCAACGACATGCGGGAAAACCTCTTCGGCAAGTTCCAACGGATGACGATTCGCTACTTTGATACCCACCAGGATGGGAAACTGATCTCCCTGTTTACCTCCGACCTGGATAACATCTTCAACGCGATGAACAACGCCATCTTTGAGATCGTCTCCCAGGGCTCCCTGTTTATCGGGGTCATCATCATGATGTTTTACACCAACTTGCCAATGGCCCTGTTGACGGTCGCGACGACCCCGATCATCCTGATCGTCAGCGTGCTGATTATGCGCAAGGCGCGGCGGAGTCTTGACCAACAACAGGACGAGATCAGTGACCTCAATGGTTACATCAACGAGCAGATCAATGGTCAGCAGGTCATCATCACCAATGGCCTGCAGGATGAATCGGTCAAGCACTTCAAGACCTACAACGACCGGGTTCGGTCGGCGATGTTTACGGGTCAGTTCTTCTCCGGGATGCTCTTCCCGCTCCTGCAGGGGCTGTCGCTGTTGAACCTGGCCATTGTGATTGCCGGGGGCTCCTGGTTGATCGTGACCGGCAACGTCAGTCAGGCGGTCGGCCTCGGCCTGATCGTCTCCTTCGTCCAGTATTCGCAGACCTACTTCCAACCGTTGACCCAGCTAACCTCGATCTATTCGATGATCCAGCTGGCCTTGACGGGGGCGCGCCGGTTGAATGCCGTCGAGGAACAAGACGAGGAGGACCCCGTCGCTAATGGCCAGGTTCTGGAGGAAATCCAGGATGGGGTGCGGCTGCGGGACGTTCACTTTGGCTACAATAAGGATAAGGAGATCCTCCACGGCATCAACATCAGTGCGCCACGAGGGAAGGAGGTCGCCATCGTGGGGCCGACCGGATCGGGGAAGACGACGATCATGAACCTGATCAACCGCTTCTACGATGTTGACGCCGGCCACGTCGAGTTCGACGGGACGGATGTCCGGCAGCTGACCCTGCACTCCCTGCGCGATAACGTCGGGATTGTCCTCCAGGATTCGGTCCTGTTTACCGGGACAATTGCGGAGAATATCAGCTATGGGAAGCCGGGGGCCAGCCGGCAGGAGATCATCGCTGCGGCTAAGGAGGCGCAGATCGACGACTTCATTCAGGACCTGCCGGATGGGTACGATACGGTGGTGTCGGACGAGAATGCCGTCTTCTCGACCGGGCAAAAGCAGCTGATCTCGATCGCCCGCACGATCCTCACCAACCCGACCTTCCTGATCCTGGATGAGGCGACCTCCAACGTCGATACCGTCACCGAGGCGAAGATCCAAAGGGCGATGGACGCCGTCATTGCCGGGCGGACCAGTTTTGTCATCGCCCACCGGTTAAAGACCATCCTGAACGCGGATGAAATAATCGTCCTTCATAACGGCAAAGTCATCGAACATGGGAGCCATCAGCAGCTCTTGCAAAAGCACGGCTTTTACTATGACCTGTACACCAGCCAGATGGCCTTCAACTGACTACCGAAAAAAGCACCATTCAAAATCCGGGCTATAATGCCCTCTAAGTATACAGATGAAATAGAAAATTCATCTTATATACTTGGAGGGCATTTTTTGTGGATAGGAATTCAAAATATAGTACAGAAGAAAAGCTATCGATATTAAACGAATTAAGTCA
>DXAA01000015.1 GCA_019117285.1 Candidatus Limosilactobacillus intestinigallinarum | reverse complement strand
TGGCTTGAAGGATACACCTGTTCCCATGCCGAACACAGCAGTTAAGCTTCAACACGCCGAAAGTAGTTGGGGGATCGCTCCCTGCGAGGATAGGACGTTGCCACGCAAGCTAACAAGAGTGATGATCGATTTGGTCATCACTCTTTTTTTGTCTTCATTATTTTTCACTTCATTTTCGATTATTGCTATAATTGGAACGTATGTACGGGAGGAGCGATGAGATGGACTACCAGTCACTAGTAAAATTAGTCAGTAACAGGTATGGCCTGCGTTTTGTCGCCATTCCTAACCACCATGAGGGTGGACCGACACGGAGTTTATCCTTGAAAACCGGTGTAGCCCCCTTTATCGTGCTCAACGATGAGGAGCCAGTCCGGGTTGATGCCAAGTGCTTCAGTTTTGCGGACGCAATCCGTGACCTGCCTGGCTTTCGGGCGCCCTTCTTTCACCGCGACGAACAATGGGTGGGCTTTGATCTCAGCATCGTCAGTGACCGGGCCGTCATCAACATTGTCGATTATGCCTTCAAGGCCGCGATGAATGCTGGACAGATGGCATCGCATCAGCAGCAGTACGTGATTCTGCCAGAAAACGATAGTGACGATCACTATCAGGCGCAGACGATTCCCCGGCCGTGCCCTCGGCGGCCAGTACCAAGTCCAAAGCCGGTTCCCAAGGAGATTGCGGCGGCGCAGGCAGCTTATGACTATACCCTCCTGCCCGGTGAGCGCCGGGACAAGAACTTTTACCGGCAGGGGTTGATCCTGGCGAACTACACGGATGACTGTATGGACCTGGTGCCTTTGAAACGGTACTTTCCGACCTACCACGACCTCAGCATGGCCCAGCTGCGGACCTACTTCACCTGGCGGACCAAGCTGCGGCAGGGGGAATTCGTCAAGGTCAGTGATTCCTACGCCTACCTTTACATCTACGAGCTGCTCAACAACATCGGGGTGGATTCGCCAGCAGCCGGCTTTCGGGCGCTGACGGCGTTTCGTGACCAATATGTCGACCAGTTTTCATCGCGGATGGGAGCCTACCTGGATCGCTGGCTACGGGATTATGTCCTCTACTACCGGCTGGACCATGACCTGGCCAACCGGGTCTTCGCTGACGAGATCGCGGCGGATCATGACTACCACGTTCTTCTTCACCCAGCCGACTATGACGCTGCGGATCTGGTGGCGGTGTTTCAGCGGCACGCGACCTACCTGAAGAACAGTCGGCTCTATCAGAAGTCGGCGGCGCACTTTGCGGCCCTATTGAAGGTAATTTGGCAGACGGTGCTGGACCTGCCTGACCAGGCGGGTACCAAGTACTTTAACCACCACGTCGCCAGTCAACAGATGACAACCAACTATCTCTTTGGCAACGCGGTTTTCTACTTCCGGCCCCAGCGACAGATGGCTGAGTACCCAATTGATTCTGTTCGCCAATACCGTTTCAAGGGGCGGCAGTATTACTGCCTGGCCTTCAAGGCCTTACCCAACGAGCGGCAGAACCTGAACGCCTTTCTTCACGAGGTCGATCGGCTGGTTCGGCAACGCTTCAAGCTGGGTCACCCCTTGAAACCGCGCTGGCTCCCGGAGGATGTCCTGGCGGCGATTGACCAGGGAATCCGGCAGTACCAACAACAACTCAAGGAAGCCCGGCGGCCCAAGGTCCACATTGACCTGGGCGACATCGATCAGATTCGCCAGGATGCCGCGGTCACCCAGGCTAGCCTGCTGACCGACGAGGAGCGACAAGCCATTGCCGAAGATCAGGCGACAAACGGGACAGGGTCATTGTCAGCGGCGATGGATGTGCATCCTGATGCAGGGACGCCAAACGCCGCCGCAGGCCAGGAAAAACCAGACCAGCAAGGCACTGACCAATCAGTAAAGGCTTCGCAACCAGCGCAAACCACCTCGGTTGCCGATACTGATCAGCCGCAGCCGGTCGCGGATGTTGACTCAGCGGCACTTCCGGACCTGAACGCGGATGAGCGCTTCCTGCTCACCGCCCTCTTGAAGGGCCAGCCCTGGGCAGACTACCTGAAGAAGCGGCACCTGATGGTCTCCATCCTCGCTGACCAGATCAATGCGGACCTCTTCGACATGATCGGTGACGACGTGATTGAGTTTGATAAGGATGATCGCCCGGGGATCATTGCGGACTACCGGCCCGATCTTGAAGACATGTTTTCGGATAAGGAGTGATTTGAAATGACAGAACGAACGAGGCAGCGGGTTCCCAAGCGGATCGCTCAGACGGTCCTTCACGCACTGAAGGCCGGGGTGGTGCCGCGGATCGGCCTGCCCTACATCACGGTGGGGCGTAAGGACGAGATTGCCGCCCTCCTTCACGACTTCAGCGTGGTCGCCGAGGGGGGCGCCTCCTTCCACTTCATCGTCGGTCGTTACGGCTCGGGGAAGAGTTTCCTCCTCCAGGCGATCCGCAACTACGTGATGGATAAGAATTTCGTGGTCGTGGACGGCGACCTGTCACCGGAGCGGCGCCTACAAGGTACTAAGGGGCAGGGTTTGGCCACCTACCGGGAGTTGATCCAGAACCTGGCGACCAAGACCCGACCGGAAGGGGGTGCGCTGACCCTGATCCTTGACCGGTGGATCAACACGGTGCTCCAGGAAGTGGCCAAGGAGACCGGCCTGGATGAGGATGACCCGCGGTTTACCGCGGCCGTTGACGAGAAGATCGACACGGTCATCGCCTCCCTCAGCGAGCTGGTCCATGGCTTTGACTTTGCCAAGCTGCTTAACATGTACTACCACGCCTACCTGGACGACGACCGTGAGACTAAGGCCAAGGTCATCAAGTGGTTCCGCGGCGAGTACACCCACAAGACCGAGGCCAAGCAGGAACTCGGTGTCAACATCATCATCGGTGACAGCGACTGGTACGAGTACCTGAAGCTGTTTGCCCGCTTCTTCCGCCAGGCGGGATACGCGGGACTGGTGATCATGATCGACGAGTTGGTCAACATCTACAAGATCCCGAACAGCATCAGCCGTCAGTACAACTACGAGAAGATCCTGACTATGTACAACGACACCCTCCAGGGCAAGGCTAAGTACCTGGGGATCCTGATGTGCGGGACCCCGCAGGCCATCGAGGACCGCCGGCGGGGCGTCTACAGCTACGAGGCCCTGCGCTCGCGGCTGACGGAGGGCAAGTTTGCTCACGTTGGTGCCCAGGACATGTACGCACCGGTGATCAAGCTGGAGCCACTGACAGCGGAGGAAATGTTGGTTTTGACCGAGAAGCTGGCCGACATGCACGCCCGCCTCTACGGCTATGACCGCACCATCACTGAGGATGAGTTGGCCAAGTTCATCAAGATCGAGTACGGTCGGATCGGGGCCGACACCAAGATCACGCCCCGGGAGGTGATCCGGGATTTCATCGAGCTCCTGGACATCGTCTACCAGAACCCGCAGACCACGGTCGGTGACCTTCTGGATTCTGACCAGTTCAGTGGTGTTGATGATGACGATTCCAGCGACGATAACGATCAGTCGGGGAAGGATTACACGGAATTTACGATTTAGGAAGGAGGAAGAGAATGGACGTCTTTGCACACTACGCGCCCTTTATCCAGGACTACATCTACCGCCAGGGTTGGCAGCAGCTGCGGCCCATCCAGGTCGCGGCGGCCGAAGAGATCTTCGGCACCGATCACAACGTTCTGTTGTCGGCCTCGACGGCGGCGGGCAAGACCGAGGCGGCCTTCTTCCCGATCCTAACCGAACTGGACCAGGAGGGGGTCAGGGACTCGGTCAACTGCCTCTACATCGCCCCGCTCAAGGCCCTGATCAATGACCAGTACGGCCGACTGACCGACCTAACCGTCGAGAGCGACATCCCGGTCTGGCGCTGGCACGGTGACGTGGCGGCGACCCAGAAGCGCAAGATGCTGAAGCACCCGTCCGGCGTTCTCCAGATCACACCGGAGTCCCTGGAGTCCTTCATGATCAATAAACACATGGACATTCCCCACCTCTTTCACGGCCTCCGCTTCGTGGTGATCGATGAGCTCCACTCCTTCTTGCGCAGCGACCGCGGGGGGCAAACCTTTTGCCTGATTGAACGCCTTAGTCGGCTGGCCGGGGTCAAACCGCGGCGGATCGGCTTGTCGGCGACGATCGGTAACCTCAGGGAGGCGGCCCAATTTCTCGGGGCCGGGAGCGGACACCGGACCGTGGCGCCGAAGGTCAAGAACACCCGCCAGGTCTGGCGCCTGTCGATGGAGCACTTCTACCAGACTGACCCCCAGGCCGCCAGCAAGGGCTTCGACCCGGCGGCCCCGGTCGAGGCCAAGACGGACACGGCGCCCGAGCTGGCCGACCCCGGGATCGGTTATATCTTCGAGCACACCCGGGGCCGGAAGAGCCTGGTCTTCACCAACAGCCGGGAGGAATGTGAGGCGGTCTGCCAGATGTTGCGTTCATATAGCGCGGCCAAGCATGAGCCCGACCGCTTCCTGATCCACCACGGGAACCTATCGCCGGCCTTGCGCCAGACGGCCGAGGATGCGATGAAGGATGATGACTCCTACATGACGACCTGCGCCACGGCGACCCTGGAGCTGGGGATCGACATCGGCAAGCTGGAACAGGCTTTCCAGATCGATGCCCCCTTCACCGTGTCCGGTTTTCTCCAGCGGATGGGGCGGACCGGCCGGCGGGGGAACCCACCCGAGATGCATTTTGTGATGCGCGAGGAACACCCCGAGTCGCGGGCGATGCTGCCGGACTTGATTCCCTGGCCCCTGCTGCAGGGGATTGCCCTGGTCCAACTCTACCTGGAGGAGCGCTGGGTGGAGCCGCCGGAGCCCAACCGCCTGCCCTACAGCCTGCTTTACCACCAGACGATGAGCACCCTGGCATCGGGCGGGGAGATGAGCCCAGCCGAACTGGCGGGGCGGGTCCTGCCCCTCCACTACTTTCATAACGTCAGTCAGGATGATTACCGGGTCCTCCTGCGCCACCTCCTCAAGACCGACCAGCTGGAGCAAACGGAGCGTGGTGACCTGATTGTCGGCATGGCCGGCGAGCGGGTTGTCAACAACTTCAAGTTCTACGCGGTCTTCCAGGAAAACGAGGAATTCAGCGTCCATGCCGGATCCGAGGAGCTGGGGACGATCGTCAAGCCGCCGCCGGTCGGGGATAAGATTGCGATTGCCGGCCGGGTTTGGGTGGTTGAGGACATCGACCGTCAGCGCCACCAGGTCTACTGCCACGGCGTCAAGGGCCGGATCCCCGCCTACTTCGGGGATGTGGCCGGGGACATCCACCCCAAGATCCTGGCCCAGATGCGGCGGGTCCTGGCCGAGGATCAGATGTATCCTTACCTGATGAAGAACGCTCGCGCCCGCCTGACCCAGGTCCGCGATACTGCCAACCTTGCCGGCCTGCCCAAGCAGCAGCTGATCAACCTCGGCGGCAAGATGTGGTGCCTTTTCCCGTGGACCGGGAGTTACGCCTTCCTGGCCCTGGAGCGCCTGCTGCGGATCAAGTGTGCCAAGCGGCTGAACCTGCGCGGCTTCAACTCGGCCCGGCCCTACTTCATGGAGTTTGCCATGGACGTCAGTGCGGCGGAGTTCTTCCAAATTGTTGCGGAGGAGGCGGCCAAGGACTTCGATCCCCTGGACTTGGTTTACCCCAAAGAGGTGCCGGTCTTCGATAAGTACGACGAGTACTTGCCCGACGAGCTGGTGCGCAAGGAGTTTGCCCAGAGCATCCTGGACGTCGCCGAGATGAAACGGTGTGTGGCCCGGATGTGTCGGGGCAACGCTAACAGTAAGTAACGAAAAAGCATGATTCAATACGGATCATGCTTTTTTTGCTAATGGGGCTTGCGTTTGGTGGCAGGAGTTGCTATACTATTATGCGTCGATAAATTGCTGACTTAGCTCAGTTGGCAGAGCACCTCACTAGTAATGAGGAGGTCGGAGGTTCGAACCCTCTAGTCAGCACTAGATATAGTCTAATAACCTATTATAACGACAGTTCTGGATCGTTATAACAGGTTATTTTTAATAGCCAGGAAAACTAAGGTCACCGTGCAGCGATACTGTTGCGTGGTGGCCTTTCAATAAATAAACTGATGTTTTGTCTCAATCCACTGTCGCCCATTGATCCTGCAGCCGCTGGATCAGTGGCGCCAGACGATGTTGGTCCTCCTTCAGGAAGCAGGCATAGAACTTCTGCTGGGTGACCTGGTCGGTGAGTGAAATTGTCAGTCGGCTTTGCGGCAAATTGGCGCCCCAGTTATCATCGAGCCTGGTCAGGTTGGTGGTGAAGTAGGGGAGGACGGAGTAGTTGAGCAGGTCACTGTAGTCGTGGGCGTGCTTCTGGTAGAGAATCCGGGCGCCGGGGATGCGGTGCTGGTAGATCTGTTCCTAGAAACCGATACCGTGAGGACTGAGGATGGTCTGGTTGTGCAAGTCGGCGAAGGCTAGCTGATTAGCGAGCTTGAACCTGGCATAAGAATCTACAAGGAAGAGCTGACCGACCGACTGCTTTTTCAAATTAATTTGAATTACCTCTTGCAATAATAGGGGATGCTCTGCTATACTATTATTCGTTGGTTAAATGCTGACTTAGCTCAGTTGGCAGAGCACCTCACTAGTAATGAGGAGGTCGGAGGTTCGAACCCTCTAGTCAGCACTATATAAAGTCTAATAGCCTATTCTGACGGCATCTTCAGTCGTTAGAATAGGCTATTTTTCGTTAGTTATCGACTGCCTATCGTGTTGTTTTGATCCACGGTGAATTGCTGTAATTCAATAGTATCAAGCGCTCTGATGATTTTGATGGGTGAAAAAATGAGAAAGATAGTTGTTATTAAGATAATAGTCGCCGAATCTGCTGCATGAAGTTCTGCACCTTGCCATCCGCGTGCTTGGCGGCCAGGATCCCATACTCAACCTCGATATCGGTCTTTAATGGAACCGTCACGAGGTTGGGATGGATATTCTTCCATGGTGTCAGGTTAATCAGGGCGACGTTATCGTCGACGGCTTGGTTAAATACATTAATATCATAACGACCAGTTGTGTACTTAATTGAAATATCTGGGTTGGCTTCCAGAATTTCGTGGCGCAACTGATCGTTTTTTTCGCTGACTCCGGTCGGCACCATTAATAGGGTTTGGCCCCTTAAATCATCAATCGAAAGCTCCTCCTTGGTAGCCAGCGGGTTATCACTACGGACGGCGATGCCAAACTGATAAGTACCAAGGGGGATGGCGTTGACTAAACTCCGGGTGGTGGCTTGATCAAAGGTACCGATCATAATGTCGCATTCTCGCCCAAGCATCGAGTATTCGCGATTGTTAGCGGTCAGGTCACCAGGGATCTGGGTGATTTGGAGCTGGTAATTAGGGAGCTGGTCCTTGATTTCATTCCAGGTTGGCATAAAGGGCATGCTGGGGTGGAGCAATGAAGTACCGAGGCGGATCGTTTGCACGGTTCCATCAGCCTTATGGCAGTCGGCATAGACCCGATCAGTGAGGTCGATGACGGTCTCGGCATACTTGCGAAAGACCTCACCACTAGCGGTCAAGGTAACCCCCGTGCTGGAACGATCGAACAGCTTGGTATCGACTTCTTTTTCGAGTCGATTGATTTGTTTCATCACGGCCGTGCTTGAAATAAAATTCTGTTCCGCGGTTTTCGTAAAACTACCGGACCTAACGACCGAGATGAATGTTCTTAGGTTATTGGTATCCACTATTCCACCCTCCGTATCAACTATTGGTTAATGCCACCCTAACAATGAGATCCTTCATTGTCAAGCATTTATCCGCCATAATAGAACCATCGAATGAAACAAGGAGGCATTGCAATGAAACGGGTATTAATCTTGGGAGCGACCAGTAACATTTCACGTTACTTGATTCCAAAGTTAATTCATCAAGATGTCTTTTTAACATTGTTCGCGCGACACGGTCAGCAACGCCTAACCGCCTTGGTTGCTAAACCGCATACTCACGTGATGAGTGGCAACTGGAATAATCTGGCGGACCTTGAACAGGCCGTTAGCAACCAAGACATTGTTTACCTAGCAACTGGACAGTTCATTCAGGCAAATCGCAATGTTGTTACCGCAATGAAGTCCCAACGAGTCAGCCGCTTGATTGTGGCCAGTGAATTAGGGATTGAGAATGAGGTTCCCGGCAAATTTGGTCAATGGAACCGGAAGATGATGGGAAACAATCAAAACCTTATCGATGCCGCCGAAGTGATTAAGCAGAGTGACCTCAATTACACATTGATGCGGATGGCCTGGCTTTATGATGCACCAGATAATGAGCATTACGAGCTAATTCCGGCAGGACAACCCTTCCGTGATACCCAACTAACACGGCAAGCAGCGGCCGCCTTTGTCGCGGATGTAGTTAAAAATCCAAAGTTGGCGGCGCACCAAAGTATCGGGATTGCGGAACCGAACACCCAATGGGATAAACCCTCATTCTATTAACCGATTGGAGGAATGTTGATATGCAAATAATCATTACTTTAGCCGCCAGCTACGTACTTTTAGGTTTAATTTTACCGAAGAATTATTAATAAGGGAGATGACGTTTAATGGCAAGTAATATCTTAATTGCGTACTTTAGTCACTGGGGTCACAGCAAGGCCTTCGCCAAAGCAATACAGCAGCTGACCGGTGGGGACCTGTTTGAGATTCAAACTGATACTTTCTACCCGGAGCCACACGATCCGTGCTCAATTCAGGCGCACAAGGAACAATTAGCAGATTTCCGGCCCCAACTGACCAGCCACGTGAAAAACATGGATCAGTATGACACCGTCTTTATCGGCCACCCAATCTGGTGGTACCGGGAACCGATGGTAATTCGTTCCTTCTGGGAAGCCTATGACTTCACCGGGAAGAAGGTCATCCCATTCTGCACCTCTGGTGATGTTGGCATTGAAAACACTGAAAAAGATACGAAGAAGTGGCTGCCAACGGCTGATGTTAAGCCAGGCCTGCGTTTAGGAACGCACGCGGTTGATAGTAGTACTACCGAAATTAAGGAATGGTTACGCCAAAATGGTGTAACTGATTAATTAACGAAAGGAAGAAAAAAATGAGTAAGAAAACCTTAGTAGAAATTAGCGTAAACGATGACGTTAAGTTAACCGCTCAATTTGAAGATAACGCGACAACCCGCGAGTTGATTTCCCGGATGCCGTTTACCATCAACATGGACAACCTGTATTCACGTGAGATGTGTCACCGTTACGGTCATGGTGGCCTGCCAATCGATGATGCTCAGGATCGGGGTTACCAGGTCGGTGATATTTCCTACTGGCCACCGATGGGGAGTTTAGTGTTCTTGTACAAGCAAAATGGTGAAATCTTTGAACAACAACCGGTTGGTCATATTGATAATGACATTAGCTTCTTCAGCAGGTTAGGGTCAGCTCGGGTGACATTTCGGCTTAAAAACTAATGAGGTGAGGAACAATGACTGAACAAAATAAGGATAACCTATTTGGCATTGGTGAAAAGAACACCGCGTTTGGCAAATACTTCACGGGCCTAACTTACCGCCATCCCCTAGTTAAAAAGGACGGCAATATTAACGTCGGGGTAAGTAACATTACCTTTACGCCGGGCGCCCGGACCAACTGGCACATCCACCACGATGGTTACCAGATCCTGCTGGTGACATCCGGTCAGGGCTGGTACCAGGAAGCCGGTCAACCCGCTCAAAAGCTGCAGGCCGGCGACCATGTGGTTATTCCAGAAGGGGTCAAGCACTGGCATGGGGCAGCTAAGGATAGTTGGTTTAGCCATGTTTCGATTACCGCTGGGACTAGTGAGTGGTTGGCGCCGGTTAGTGAAGATGAATATCAGAAGCTGGATAGTGGCATTAACTAATGGTTGATGCACCACGAATGCTTTGGCAATTCTATTAATGTTGATCAGCAAGTATCATTAAAAGTGTTGAAAGAGATATTAAAAATTAAGAGGAGGAATTAACTGTGTCAGTTAAGGGAAAAGTTGTTGTAATTACCGGTGCTTCTTCAGGAATTGGTGAGGCCACCGCTAAGCTGTTAGCGAAGAACGGGGCGATGGTCATGCTCGGTGCTCGTCGTGAGGGTCGGCTCTACAAGATTGCCGATGAGATCAACGTCAACGGTGGTCGCGCGGACTTCCGGACAGTCGATGTTACCAAGCCGGAAGAGGTGCAAGCACTGGTTGACGCGGCGAAGGAAAGTTTTGGTGGCATTGACGTTATCTTCAATAATGCCGGGATCATGCCGAACTCACCGATGAGTGAAGTCCGGACTGACGAATGGAACAAGATGATTGATGTTAACTTGAAGGGGGTCCTGAATGGGATCGCGGCAGTGTTGCCAACCTTTACCGCCCAAAAGCATGGTCACATTATTACCACCTCTTCGGTTGCGGGTCTGAAGAATTACGTTGGTTCGGGGGTCTACGGTGCCACTAAGTTTGCGGTGAAGAACGCCATGGAAGTTACCCGGATGGAGAGTGCTAACGAAGGAACCAACATTCGGACCACCACCCTCTACCCAGCCGCAATCAACACCGAATTGCTTGACCACATTGGTGATGAAAAGACCGCCACGAACATGAAGAACTTCTACAAGCAGCACGGGATTTCACCGGATGCGATTGCCCGAGTGGTGAACTTCGCTATTGACCAACCAGAAGATGTGGATATTTCGGAATTCACGATTTACCCGACTAACCAAGCATAATGATTAATAAAAAGGCTGAGCGTTAAACTCAACCTTATTTTTATGAAAGAAGGTTCTAAGATGATTCAACACCAACCTACTGCAGAGAACGACACTCGTGTAACAACAGTTAATAACCCCACCACGGTCAACTTGGTAATTGATGGCCACAAGTTTCCTGCTTTCCTAAACGACTCAACCGCTGCGCAAGCGTTAATTGAGAAGCTCCCGTATACGGTCACCGTTAATCAGGGGATGCACGACTACTGCGGGGGAATGGATCGCTTGCCATATGACGACGGGGCGGTTCAAGCGGGCTGGTTTAATGGCGATATTGCCTTTGACATTAGCGGTGATTGGTTCGTGATTTTCTTACGTGGTGAAAATAATAATCCGCAATATCAGGAGGTCAATCTCGGTCAACTGGCCGATGCTGAAGATATTACGAATATCAGCAAGCTACCAACGACGGTGAAAGTGACGATCGAATTGGCATAACAACAGGAGGTGGGATCAAGTGCGGAAAGTAAAGGGAATATTATGGTTGACGATCATCCTTGCCGTCTGTGCGGGCCTGGTTTGGCAGCATCAAACGGCCCACTCTAGTAGTCGGTACATTCAGTCGTCGACCCCCACACTGTTCTTCCACGGCTGGGGGAGCAGTGCGCATGCGGAACGTCACATGGTTAATGCGATTAGGCATGCCGGAGTTACTAATGATGTTATTCAGGCCAATGTAAGCAAGAATGGTGAAGTAACCCTTAGTGGACATTTACCACGACACGCAATTAATCCCATCGTAATGGTTAATTATGCGGACAACAAAAATAGTGACTACCATCAAGACGGGCGGTATGCCCTTGATGTAATCCGCACGTTACAGTCAACGTATCATTTCAAGAAAGTTAATTTGGTCGGCCACTCGATGGGGAACATGGCGGTTTGCTTCTACCTTTTGAATAATGCCGGGAAGGCCGGATTGCCACGGTTGAATAAACAGGTCGCAATTGCCGGGCACTTTGACGGTATTAAGGGCCGGGACCTGCCATCCGCACTGACGGTTGACGCCCAGACCGGACGGCCCAATAAGATGAGCCCCGCTTATCAACAACTAGTTGGGCTTCGCGATACTTACCCTCAGCAAGCGAAAGTCCTCAATATTTATGGTGATATTGGGGATCACTCGGATGGGGCGGTTACCAATGATTCATCGCGGACAATGCGGTACCTAGTTGCTGACCGGGCAAGTTCCTACCAGGAAAAGAAGATTAATGGACGGAATGCGCAACACAGCAAGCTGCACAGTAATGGCGAGGTGGATCAGGTCCTAATTGATTTCTTATGGTCCAAATAAGGAGGCATTAGCATGAAATTAAAGGTATTAACGGATAAAGGCGGCTATTTGCCAGACAAGTATGCCAAATATTCAACAATCAGGAAAGCCGGGCAACCGGTAATTTCGTTTCCCATTGAGATTACTGAGATTCCTCAGTCGGCTAAGTACTTAGCACTTTCGTTGATTGACTACGATGCGGTTCCACGGACTGGCTTTCCGTTTATTCATTGGTTGGCAGCTAATTTACCAACTAAAAGCATTGAAGAAGACTTTAGTAGTATTTTCCCGGGCCCTCAGGGAATGAATAGCTGGGCTTCACGGTTTTATAACTTGGACGATCCCTACGTGGTTAGTCATTATGCGGGACCTAATCCACCAGATAATCCACACCGCTACACATTAACGGTCTATGCGTTACGTCACGCAATGAATGTTGCCGATGGCTTTTACTACAATGACTTTCGCGACCAACTAGTCGAAAATGTCCTTGAACGAGTTGAGCTGGTAATTAATGCCCGTGCATAACTAACGGAAAGTAATAATGCAAATTGAATATGCAGAACAATCAGATGTTAGAGAACTGTATTCACTCCAGCAATTAGCCTTCAAGACAGAGGCGGCAATGATTGGTAGTGATAGTGTTCCCGCATTGCTAGAGACGGCTGAAGAGAACGCAGCTGACTTTAATCATTGGACCACATTAAAGTTGATGGATGGTAACAATATCATTGGATCAATCCGCTATCGTCCATCTGCTGGCAAGGTTGAGGTTGGCCGTTTAATGATTCACCCGGATTATCGTCGCCAAGGACTGGCTCAGAAAATGCTGAAAACTGTGGACCAGGAGTGTCCTGGTAAGGTTAAGGAATTGTACACGTGTACAAAGAGTTGGACAAACATTAAACTATATCGAAAAATGGGCTATCGACCAACCAAAGAGGTAACCGAAAAGAGTGGTTTGTCATTTGTATACATGGATAAGAAATAGTTTTAATCAGTAAGTGGTACTGTGCCCTGTCAAGTTTACACTTTAAATAATAAAAATTAGTTGGCCTTGCCAAAGCGATATTCTGCTGCGGTAAGGTCATTTCTTTTTGCCGAAATAAATTTCTCGGTGAAATATGTGATGCCTT
>DXAA01000014.1 GCA_019117285.1 Candidatus Limosilactobacillus intestinigallinarum | reverse complement strand
AGACAACTGAGTGGTTATGAGGATAACTTAAGACAGTTGTCTTTTTCATTTTTAAATCAATGGTACAACAAGTAACAAAAAACGGTAAAGATAAGAAATCATCTTATCCTTACCGAATATCATAGAGCCATTTTTTTAAAGTAAAATAAATCCGGTAATAGGCTGATAATAGCACGGGTAAAAAAAGCACCAAAGGACTGATTGCTGGCATGCATCCTATAATAGGTGTTATAATGCAATAGAGAGTAATTGATACTTTGTTGTTTTGAGTAACCTAAGAGAGATAATTTATTTGAGGATGATAATCAATGAAACTCCGTGGAGACGTTTTAAAACAAATTCGCCGCAAGAGGGGCTTGTCGCAAACCGCATTAGCCGAGGGCATCTGTACTCAAGCGACGATTAGCTTGATGGAAAAGCAAAACCGATTACCTAAGATGGACATCTTGACTGCAATTTGTGAGCGGTTAAATATTTCGTCAGATCGGATTGTGGAGAACGAGGTCAGTGGAGTCAACGATACCTTTAACCAGGTGATTGACCTGTTGACAGCGCATGAATATGACAAGGCCGAACAGTTGCTGAATTCAATCAAGATCAAGCAACTGGACAGTGACTTTGATAAACAGCGCTACTACTACCTGTTGGGAATGGTCCAGGTCGAAAACGACCAGATTGACGATGCCATCTTTAATTTTGAATTAGTCTTGACCCAATTTGCGACGACCAGTGCTAACATTTACTTGGCCATGACGACGGCCGGGATGGCAATGGCCTACCTGAAGCGTAACGACCGTGAACGGGCCATCCGTCTGACCAACCGGTCGGTTAAATTGATCGATAACAAGAAACTGATTGGGAGCCTGCACCAGTGGGCCTCGATCAACGACCAAATCGCCAACCTCTACCTTGAGTTGGGCGATCCCGACAGTGGGATTGAAATGGTCAACCGGGGAATCAAGATGTGCCGGGCCCACGATTCCCTCTTCCTGCTTGATGAGCTGTACCTGTGCCTGGGTCGTTGCTACATCGCCAAAGGGGAGCAGGAGGATGCCAAACAGGCCCTGGAGATCGCCAAGAGCCTTAGCATTGCCCGTCATGGTACCTTGATGGAAGAAGACATCGAGACCGAGCTGGCTAAGCTACAATAAATTTGAAGAGCTATTATTAAAAAGAACCATGTTCAGTATTGACTGGACATGGTTCTTTTTTTGTCCGCTTATTGTTACGGACAAATATATTTTAAAATAAAATTTGACCGGATTTTCACAATACAAATTGCTTGAAAACGTTTTAATGACGTGGACTGATATTATAAAAGTATGATTATTTCACAATTCATCCTAATCAATTCTGAAATTTGTCCCTTGATTTATCCGTACAAATAAGATAATATAAGAATCGTTCAATGAATACGTTTTCATGAGTGAGCAATTATCTTAGCAAATGTGTTAAGGAGGATGAATGTAATGGCAAAAGCCAACAAAAAAATCTCAAGTGCATTTATCTACTTCTTCGGTTCATTCGGGGGAATCCTCTTCGGTTATGATATCGGGGTTATGACGGGTGCATTACCGTTTCTGCAAACTGACTGGCATCTAGAAAATGCTGCCGGGCTGGTCGGCTGGATCACTTCAGCCGTCATGTTTGGGGCCATCTTCGGGGGCGCCCTGGCCGGACAACTTTCTGATAAGTTTGGTCGGCGGAAGATGATTCTGATGTCATCAATCGTCTTCATGATCTTCTCCATCCTGTCTGGGGTTTCACCAGACATGGGCGAGGCCAGTGCCTACTACCTGATCGTCGTCCGGATGTTGCTGGGGCTGGCGGTTGGTGCCGCCTCCGCCCTGGTGCCAGCCTACATGTCAGAGATGGCGCCCGCTGACAAGCGGGGGAGCCTGTCCGGGCTGAACCAAACGATGATCGTCTCTGGGATGCTGCTTTCCTACGTTGTCGACTTCCTCTTGAAGGATCTGCCCGGTGAATGGGCATGGCGGTTGATGTTGGGGATGGCTGCTGTACCAGCTCTGATCCTCTTCCTCGGGGTGCTGCGGCTCCCTGAATCACCACGGTTCCTGCTCCGTAACGGTGATGAGGCTGGTGCCCACCGGGTATTGACCTACATCCGGAAGGACCCGAGTGAGATTGATGCCGAATTAAAGAGCATCAAGGAAACGGCTGCCAAGGAGGCCCAGGCCAATGCCAAGGCATCCTGGTCAACCCTCTTCAGTTCTAAGTACCGCTACCTGGTAATCGCCGGGGTGGGTGTGGCTGCCTTCCAACAATTCCAAGGTGCCAACGCCATCTTCTACTACATTCCACTGATCGTGCAAAAGGCAACCGGTCAGGCGGCCTCATCCAACCTGATGTGGCCAATCATCCAGGGGGTCATCCTGGTTATCGGTTCCCTGGTCTACATGTGGATCGCCGAGAAGTTCAACCGGCGGGCCCTGCTGATGCTTGGTGGGACCGTCATGGGTCTCTCCTTCATCCTGCCAGCCATCATTAACATGATGATGCCGCACATGAATCCAATGACGATTGTGGTCTTCTTATGTATCTACGTTGCCTTCTACTCCGCAACCTGGGCCCCACTGACCTGGGTGCTGGTCGGTGAAATCTTCCCACTGGCCATTCGTGGTCGGGCATCTGGTCTGGCCTCATCCTTCAACTGGATCGGGTCCTGGCTAGTCGGCCTCCTCTTCCCAATCATGACGGCCAACATGCCACAAGAAGCCGTCTTCGCCATCTTCGGGGTAATTTGTTTGCTCGGGGTCCTCTTCATCAAGACCCGGGTCCCCGAAACGCGTGGCCACACTCTGGAAGAAATCGAAGCTGCGGGTACTAAGCACAGCCAAAAGTAGTTAGGAGGAACAGCAATGAATTTACGTGAAACAGCGACCCAAATTGAACAGGGTCAAGCCTCACTGGGAATTGAGCTGGGATCGACCCGGATCAAAGCCGTCCTGATCAACACCCACTACGAGACGATTTCTTCTGGGAGCTACACCTGGGAGAACAAGTTTGAAAACGGGGTTTGGACCTACCCCCTCAGCCAGGTCTGGGAGGGCATTCAAAGTGCCTACGCTAAGATTCAAGCGGACGTGCAGAGCCGTTACCACGCCTCACTGACCAAGATCAGTTCGATTGGGGTCAGTGCCATGATGCACGGTTACCTGCCATTCGATAAGGATGACCAATTGCTAGTGCCATTCCGGACCTGGCGAAACAACATCACCGGTCAGGCCGCCGATGAGTTGACCAAGGTCTTTGACTTCAATATTCCCCAACGGTGGAGCATCACCCACCTCTACCAGGCCATCTTAAACGATGAACCCCACGTTAAGGACGTGGCCTTCATCACCACCCTGGCCGGGTATGTTCACTGGCAGCTGTCCGGACGCAAGGTTCTGGGAATCGGGGATGCCTCAGGGGTCTTCCCGATCGACAGCCAAACCTTGAACTACAACCAGGACTTCCTGGATAAGTTCAGCGCCCTGGAAAACGTTCAGAAGTACCCATGGCAGATCACTGACCTGCTGCCGGAAGTCATCGTAGCTGGTCACAATGCGGGTCAGCTGACCGACTTCGGGGCCAAGCTCCTGGATCCGAGCGGCAAACTGGAGGCCGGTAGCCTGATGGCACCGCCAGAAGGGGATGCCGGAACCGGGATGGTCGGTACCAACAGTGTTCGCAAGCGGACGGGGAACATCTCCGTCGGGACCTCGGCCTTCTCAATGAACGTCCTGGACGCCCCATTGAAGAAGCTGCACCGGGACATCGACATCGTGACCACCCCAACCGGTGATCCCGTGGCGATGGTCCACGTCAACAATTGCTCGTCGGACATCAACGCCTGGGTTGGCCTCTTCCGTGAATTTGCGGAGACCATTGGGGCCAAGCTGGACACCAACAAGCTCTATGAGACCCTGTTCGATGCCACCGTCAAGTCTGATCCGGACGCCGGTGGGTTGACCAACTACAGTTACCTCTCCGGTGAGAACATCACCAAGATTGACGCCGGTCGACCACTCTTCATCCGGACGCCGAACGCCAAGATGAACCTGGCCAACTTCTTCCTGACCCAGCTCTACGCCGCCTTTGCGCCGCTGAAGATCGGGATGGATATCCTGCTCAATGAGGAGCACGTTCAAACCGACGTCATGATCGCTCAGGGTGGCTTGTTCGGGACCCCGGTCATTGGTCAGCAGATCCTGGCCAACGCCCTGAACATCCCGATCACGATCATGAACACCGCCAGTGAAGGGGGACCATGGGGGATGGCCGTCCTCGCCAAGTATGCCGAAACGGGCGCCAAGCAGCCCCTGGCCGACTTCCTGGATGAGCAGGTCTTCAACGATCCTGAAAGTATGACCCTGACCCCTGAACCGGCTGGGGTTGCGGGCTACCAGAAGTTTATCAAGCGTTATCAAGCTGGTCTGCCGGTTGAAAGTCTGGCTGGCCAAGACATTACCGAAGAAGGGAAGGAATAAGATGCTGGAAGAACTGAAGCAAGAAGTATACGAGGCCAATATGAAGCTCCCCAAGCTGGGGCTGGTGACCTTTACCTGGGGAAACGTTTCCGGAATTGACCGGGAGAAGGGCCTCTTCGTCATCAAGCCATCTGGGGTTCCATATGAGGACCTCAAGCCATCCGACATGGTGGTGGTTAACCTGGATGGGGAGGTTGTCGAAGGGGAACTGAACCCGTCAAGCGATACCCCGACGCACACCTATCTCTACAACCACTTCCCGAAGATCGGGGGGATTGTGCACACCCACTCACCTTGGGCGGTCGCCTTTGCTGGGGCCAACATGGATGTCCCAGCGCTGAACACGACCCATGCGGACACCTTCTATGGTGATGTTCCCGCCGCTGACGCCTTAACTAAGGAAGAAATCGAGGAAGACTACGAAGGCAACACTGGTAAGACCATCGTGAAGACCTTCAACGAACGGGGCCTCGATTACGAAGCGGTTCCTGCAGCCCTTGTTAGCCAACACGGACCCTTTACCTGGGGGCCAACGCCAGATAAGGCCGTTTATAACGCTAAGGTCCTGGAGGTCGTGGCTGAAGAAGACTACCACTCCTTGCAGTTAACCCGCAAGAACCTGGAACTTCCGCAATACCTCTTGGACAAGCACTACTACCGTAAGCATGGTAAGAACGCTTACTACGGGCAGAACAACGCCCATTCTAAGGACCATGCCAGTCGCGCTTAATGATTTTGGTAACCATAATAAAAACAATTTAAGGAGTGTTACATTATGCAAAAGATGAAGGATTATGAATTTTGGTTTGTTACTGGTAGTCAATTCCTCTACGGTGAAGAACAATTGAAGTCTGTTGCGGCGGATGCTGAGGACATCGCTAAGAAGCTCAACGCCAGTGGCAATCTGCCATACAAGGTTGTCTTCAAGGGCGTTATGACCACGGCCGACGGCATCACGAAGTTCATGAAGGAAGCTAACTACAACGATAACGTTGCTGGGGTAATCACCTGGATGCACACCTTCTCCCCAGCCAAGAACTGGATCCGTGGTACCCGTCTCCTGCAAAAGCCATTGCTGCACCTGGCAACCCAATACCTCAACAAGATCCCGTACGACACGATTGATTTCGACTACATGAACCTGAACCAATCCGCCCACGGTGACCGTGAGTACGCCTACATCAACGCCCGTCTGCAGAAGCACAACAAGATCGTTTACGGCTTCTGGGGTGACGAAGACGTCCAAAAGGAAATCGCCGACTGGCAAAACGTTGCGGTTGCCTACAACGAAAGCTTCAACATCAAGATTGTCCGGTTCGGTGACACGATGCGGAACGTTGCCGTTACTGAAGGTGACAAGGTTGAAGCCCAGATCTTCCTTGGCTGGACGGTTGACTACTGGCCAGTAAGCGAACTGGTTGAATACGTCAACGCTGTCAGCGAAGACGACATCGATGCCGCTTACAAGGAACTGGCAAGTCAATACGACATGGTCCAGGGTGACAACACGAAGGAACACTATGAACACTCCGTTCGTTACCAACTCCGTGAATACCTGGCCCTGAAGAAGTTCATGGACGAGAAGGGCTACACTGGCTTCACCACCAACTTCGAAGACCTGCACGGCCTGGAAGAGCTGCCTGGTCTGGCTGCTCAACTCCTGATGCGTGACGGCTACGGCTTCGGTGCCGAAGGTGACTGGAAGTCTGCCGGGATGGACCGCCTGCTGAAGATTGCCGCCCAAAACAACGCCACGGCCTTCATGGAAGACTACACCCTGGACCTTCGTCATGGTCACGAGGCCATCCTGGGCTCCCACATGCTGGAAGTCGACCCATCCATCGCCTCCGACAAGCCACGGGTTGAAGTTCACCCACTGGACATCGGTGGCAAAGATGACCCAGCTCGTCTGGTCTTCACCGGTCGTGAAGGGGACGCCGTTGACGTCACCCTGTCATACTTCGGTGACGGTTACAAGGTCATCGGCTACTCCGTTGACTGCCACAAGCCAGAAGCCGAAACGCCACACCTCCCAGTTGCTAAGCAATTGTGGACGCCAACGGTTGGCCTGAAGGAAGGGGCTAAGCGTTGGATGCACGCCGGTGGTGGTCACCACACCATCCTGAGCTTTGCCCTGACGCCACAACAGATCAAGGACCTCTTTGAGATGCTCGACGTTACGGTTGACTTCATCGAATAGTTTCCCTTAATTCCAATCAATCCAAGAATATTACAAAGGTGGGTTCGCGCCGTTAAACCTCGAGACGGCGCCAACCCACCTTTTTTTAGGAGGAGATAGCATGAAGACAGAGAAGGAAAAGATGCTGGCCGGGGACGTCTTCAACGTCTACGACCCCGTCCTGGTTCAGGAACGCCGGCGGGCCCGCGACCTAGTCGAGCGGTTCAACGCCCTGGGGGAGACTGACCCCCAGAAGAGCGAGGCCCTGATCCGCCAGCTGTTTGGCCAGGTGGGAGATGGATGTGAGGTCCATACCCAGTTTAAGTGCGACTATGGCTATAACATCTACGTCGGTGATGACTTCTTCGCCAACTATGACTGCGTGATGTTGGACGTCAGCCCGATCCGGATTGGCAAACACTGCCTGCTGGGGCCCCGCGTCCAGCTGTATACGGTCAACCATCCCCTGGATCCCAAGCTACGGCGGAACGGCGCCTATGGGCAGAGTCGCGACATTACGATCGGTGACGACGCCTGGATCGGGGGTGGGGCGATCATCTGTCCGGGGGTGACCCTCGGTAACAACGTGATCGTCGGCGCCGGCAGTGTAGTCACCAAGAGCTTTGGGGACAACGTCGTGATCGCCGGCAACCCGGCCCGGGTGATCAAGCAGAACCCGTATCGCGAGTAGAAAATAAGGACGCACCGGAAATCGTCATTTCCAGTGCGTCCTTTTTGAGTTACCATTTTTGGTTGTATTCGTAGACCAGGGCCGGCTCCTTACCAAAGCGGTGGAAGCTGTTCAGCTGGTCGATCTGGGCCATCTCGTCATCCGTCAGGGTGAAGTCATAGATATCCAGGTTCTGCTGAATGCGGGCGGTGTGGACCGACTTGGGGATGAAGGCGATCCCACCCTGGAGGTCCCAGCGCAGGATTACCTGGGCGGTCGACTTGCCATGGGCCTTAGCAATTCGGGTCAGAACTGGATTGTCGAGGATCTTGCCCCGGCCGAGGGGGCTCCAGGCCTGGGTGACGATCTGGTGGTCGCGGTCAAACTTGACCAGGGGGGCCTGGTTGAGGAGGGGATGGCGCTCAATCTGGTTGATGACCGGCATCTCGTGGGCCTGGGTCGCTAGGTATTGGAGGTGGATCATCTGGTAGTTGCTGACGCCAATCGACCGGGTCAAACCGGCCTGCTTGAGGTCCTCCAGCGCCCGCCAGGTATCGAAGAAATACTTCTCCGTCGGCCAGTGGATCAGGAGGAGGTTGACGGCATCGAGCTGGAGCTTCTGCAGAGATTCCTTGAAGGAGTCGATCGTCCGTTGGTAGCCCTGGTTGACCTCGGCGATCTTAGTGGTGACGAAGAGCTGGTCGCGGGGGACGCCGAGCCGGTGAAGAGCGACGCCGACTTCGGCCTCATTCTTGTAGAGCTGGGCGGTGTCAAAGAGCCGGTAGCCGGCTGCGTAGGCGTCGCTGATGGCCTGGTTCATGGTTTCCTGGCCATGGACCTTGTAGAGGCCAAAGCCCTCCTGGGGCATCTGCTGGCCATCGGCGAGGGTGAGCATCTTAACTTGATTATTCACGATTATTTGCTTCCTTTACTTGCGTGCTTTGGTGGAGTTACCGATAACCATTGGGACGTCGTAGGTCTTGGAGGAAACTTCTTCCCCGTTGATCATCTTTAGGATCATCTGGCCGGCGTCTTGACCGAGTTGCCGCTTGGGGTGGTTAACGGTGGTCAGGGTCGGTGAGAGGACCTGGGCCATGTCGTAGTTATCGAAGCCCACCACGGAGACGTCGTCGGGAACTCGGCGACCGGTCTTCTGAAGGTGGCCGATCAGGTGGGTGGCCAGCTGGTCGTTATAGCAGGCAATTGCCGTTGGGGCCGCCGGACTGGCCAGGGCGTTATCGACTCGTTCGATGATGTCATCGTAGGAGTCGGCGGACTGGTACATGATGATGTTGCTGTTCATGAGGGGGATCCCAGCAGACTGGTAGGCTTGGATCATCCCCTGCATCCGGTCAACCCCCTGCTGGTCGTCGACCTGGAAAACGCCGAGGATCCGTTGGTGACCGAGCTGGAAGAGGTATTCGACTAGTTCCTGCTCCCCTTGCTTGTCATTGGTCAGCAGGGTTGGGAAGGTCAATTCTGGATAGGTCGAGTGGAAGAGGATGGTCGGAATCTTGTACTCGGTGATCTGCCGGTAGAGGTCGAGGTTCGGATTGGGAAGGGCACTCTGGGATGGTTCGATGATCAGGCCGGCAATCTTGAGGTCGAGCATGTTGAGCAGGGTCTGCCGGCCACGTTGGGGGTTGTTGAGGGTGTTACCGACGATGATGGAGTAACCCTTGTCGGTGATGACACTGTCGATTCCCGAAATGATGGCGGGAAAGATATAGTCGGCCATGTGGGTACTGATGACCCCAATGATCTTGTTGGTGTCATCAGCGGTCCAGTCCCGCTGCCAGTCCTGGACAAACATCCCCCCACCTTGGATACGGTAGACATAGTGCTCGTTTTCCAGATCGCCGATGGCCCGGCGGATGGTGTAGCGGGAGACGTTGAACCGCTGCATCAGCTCGCTCTCGGTGGGGAGCTTCTGGTTGATTTGGTACTTGCCGTCCATGATCTCCTGACGGAGGGTTTCTTTGACAATTTCGTACTTGGTTTCGACGATATTAAACACCTTCTTTGATTAATAATAAAAATGCTCCATAATCTGCGTCCAGCAAAATTATGGGGCATCAGCTTGGTAAGGCCGGCTTGCCTTACTTCTTATTCTTGTTCTTTGGGTTTGCGATTGGCTTGTTGTCAAGGTCGGTCCGGACAACTAAGACATCGCAGATTGCCATCCGGGTGACGTATTCGGTAACGGAACCGATCAGAATCCGCTCAACCGCGTTCAGACCAGTGGCCCCAATCATGATCAGGTCGGCGTTCATTTCCTTTGGAACGTCCCGGGCGATGATGGTCTTTGGTGCCCCGTATTCGATGGAGTAGCTGACCTTTTGGACACCGTTCTTCTTGGCGTAGTCAACGTACTTGTCGAGGGTCTTCTTGGCCGTGTCGGTGACCTGTTCAACCATCGAGGTGTCGAAGCTGGAGATGTTTTGGAATGCCCGCGTGTCGACAACGTGGAGCAGCCGCAATTCAGCATCTTCACCGTTCCGCTTGGTAACGGCAACCGCCTTCTTAAAGGCTAATTCGGCTTCTGCGGATCCATCAACTGGAACCAAAATGTGTTTATATTCTTGTGCCATATTTAGTGCCTCCTCATAATCCTTTACCTTATTATACACTTTTCGCAGAATAGGCGTAAAGCAATGTTAGCGATTCTTTGCGCGAAATTCGCTGGTGATGGAGAAGGCCATCTGGGTCTCCAGAATGCAGCCCAGGACCACCATGATGACGATAAAGGCAATGCTGTTCGTCCAGGCAGCCACCAGGGTGATCAGGCCGAGGACGGTCATGATAACGCCCCAGACCTGGAGCTGACGGTGGACGAAGGGACTCTTGACCGGGTCAAAGATCATGAAGGGCTTGCTTAGGTGGGTGAGAAAGTAGACCCCTTCAAAAAGGGCAATCAGGGCGAAGAGGGTCACGAAGATTGATAAGAGCATCGAAGTCATTCCTTTTTGCATAAAAATAGCGCGGTGACAAAATGAATCATCACCGCGCCGCTATGTACGAAAACTCCGTTGGTGCCGTTAATTGTCATTCAGTGTTGACCTGCGTTTAAGACAGGTGGGACACGGCCGCCCAATCGCCAACTACCAAGTGAAAAGGCATGTTGTAAAAAGGACACTGCACTAGTCCCAAAGTAAAAAGACTGTAAGGCAAACCTGCGTTTAGACAACGCGTACACTACAGAATTTTCATCTATTATGTTAGCATCTTTTCCGCAATTAGGCAATCATTTCCCCGGATGGTGGTGACCACGTAATGCCTGGTGTTGGGCCCGACGCAGCTGCCAGTACTGGCGGTTGAGGGCCTGCTCGAAGTGGCCGTTCTGCTTGGGATGGAAGTACTGGGCATCCTTGATCCGGTCGGGGAGGTACTGCTGGGCCACCCAGTCCTGGGGATGGTCGTGGGGGAAGTCGTAGTCGGTGCCGTGGCCGAGCTTGCTGGCCCCCTTATAGTGGGCATCCTTAAGGTGGTCCGGAACCTCGCCGAAGCCCCCCTGTTTGACCTGGGCGATGGCGGCATCGATCGCGCTGATCCCCGAGTTGGACTTGGGGGAGAGACAGAGCTCGATCACCGCATCGGCCAGGGGAATCCGGGCCTCCGGGAAGCCGACTCGTTCGGCGGCCTGGACGGCGGTCACCGCGCGTTGGGCGGCTGGCATGTTGGCCAAACCGATGTCCTCATAGGCGATCACCATCAACCGGCGGGCAATGCTGGGTAGGTCCCCAGCCTCCACCAGACGAGCAAGGTAGTGGAGGGCGGCATCGGTGTCAGACCCCCGGATGGACTTTTGGAAGGCTGAGATAACGTCGTAGTGGGCGTCACCATCCTTGTCGGCGTCCAGGGCCTTCTTCTGGACGCTCTCCTCGATGATCGGCAGGGTCAGGTGGATCTTGCCATCATCTCCCGGGTCGGTCGACTTGGCGGCCAGCTCCAGGCCGTTGAGGGCGCTGCGCAGGTCACCGTTGGTCGCGGTGGCCAGCTGTTCCTCGGCGTCCGAGGTCAGTTCAATCGGTAGCTTGCCCAGACCGCGCTCGGCATCCTTGAGGGCCCGTTCGATGGCGACCTTGATGTCGGCACTGGTCAACGGGTGAACCGGGAAGATCTGGGTCCGGCTGCGGATGGCCGGATTGATGCTGATGTAGGGGTTTTCGGTGGTGGCCCCGATCAGGACGATCCGCCCGCTCTCCAGGTGGGGGAGGAGGAAGTCCTGCTTGCTCTTATCCAGGCGGTGGATCTCGTCGAGCAGGAGGATCACCGTCCCGCTCATCTTGGCCTCCTCCGCCACGATCTGGAGGTCCTTCTTGGAGTCGGTGGCGGCGTTGAGCTTCCGGAAGGCGTACTTGGTTGAACCGGCGATGGCGCTGGCAATGCTGGTCTTCCCGGTGCCGGGCGGGCCATAGAGAATCATCGAGGAGAGCATCTTGGCCTTGACCATCCGGTTGATGATCTTACCGGGGCCAACGAGGTGCTGCTGGCCGACGACTTCGGCCAGGGTACGGGGCCGCATGCGGTAGGCAAGGGGCTGCTGCATCATTCTTCCCCCTTCTGATGAAAGAGCTTGTAGAAGAAGCCGTGCTGCTCGGCGCTCGCTCGCTTCGGCCGTTGCTGCTGGTCAGCTTTGAACTGCGGGTAGCGCTTTTCAACGTCGACCGGGGACTGGTAGACACCGGTCTTGGCGGCCACCACGACCGCTAGGGAGTCGGGATCCGTCTTAAACTCCGGGTCGGTTTTCATGGTAAAGGAGCCGCCGTGTTGGTTGGTGGCCAACAGGTAGGGGTGAATCTCTTCATGGGGGAGGTTACCGTTTAAGAAGACTAGGTTGCCGATTCCACGCTTGAGTTCGGCCACCAAGGCTGGTTGCCAGCTCTGGGCGTGCAGTTCTTTGACACTGATGGTCAGGCAGACCCGCTCCCGGAAGGTCCCCAGGTACTTACGCTGCTCGTCGGGTTTGATCTTCGGCGTCCCGTAGATGGCGTTCTCGATTCGCTGCTCGGCACCCGATTTTTCGTTGTTTGCTGCCATTGACTGAACCATCCTTCCTTTATTTAGTCGTGGCTTCATTATAACAAGTTCCGCTTCAAGATACGAAAAAAGCAGCCCGCGCTGACGGACTGCTTACAAGGCATGTGTTTAGTTACCAATATCCAGGGCCTGGTGCTTGAGGTGTGGGAAGATGTGTAAGTCTGCCCAACCGGTGATGGCACCCTGGAAGGCCAGGGCAAACAGGGTCCCGAGACCGAAGTTGTAGATCCCGCCCTGCATGATTGCCGCAATGATCGCCATGATCGTCGGTGGAATATAGGATGCCCACATCGCGACGGTGGCGTTCCCGTGGCAGTAACGGAAGCGGATGATCTGGAAAAGGTCATCGGCCGGGTGCAGAACCAGGTTGGCCCGCTGATAGATCGAGATGGCGGTCCCGATGAAGGCCACCCCGAGGAAGTTGATCAACACGTAGAGGATGATCATCGGCAGGGTCGTGGCGTCGGGCATGATCCGGTTGAAGATGTTGGAGAACCACTGAATGAACAGGGAGAACGGCAACATGAAGATGAAGTTACCACCGATCCGCCGCCAGTCCCACTTGTGCATCAGGATGGCGTTTAAGACAGAGGTCAGCATCCCCAGGATCATGAATGCCCAGAACAGGGTCGTCGGCCGGTTACCGAGGACGGCGATCCCCAGATTGTTTTCCGCCGCGGTCCAGTAGGCCGACCCCAGGAACTGGGGATGAATGTGGGAACTGGTGACCAGGGTCAGCACGTTCCCCATTGAGTTAATGACAATCGAAAATGCAAAGAATGCCCAGCTGGCCGTCAGCGAGATGGTTCGCTCGGCGACTTGGCCATGGACTGGAATTTCTTCATCCATAAAGTAAACACTCCTTCTCTTAATCTTTCTCTCTCAATTAGTTCGTGAATTCCTTCACTCACGTTACGAATGGTAATTTACAACGTTGGCCACTGAATGTCAACAACGTCGGCTATGCCTATCTAGCGATTATAAAAATATTTATTAGAAAATATGCTAACCGGTTGACATACACGTGACAAAATACACGAATAAAAAATTTTAAATAAATTTGCCAAACATGATAGGATCTTAATTGGAAGGGGATGTTGAAATGAAGATTATCATTGCACCAGCCCGGACGATGCAGGTGGACACCGACTCGCTGCCCTACCAGGATCTGCCCCAATTTTTGCCCCAGACCCGGGAGATACTGGCCTGGATGCGGAGCCAATCCTATGACCAGCTCCACCGGCTCTGGTGGAACTGCAGCACCAGGCTGGCCCAGCTCAACTACCGCCGAATTACTGAGATGGACCTGACGCACCGGCTGACCCCGGCAATTTTGGCCTTCACTGGTCTCCAGTACCAATACATGGCCCCGGACGTCTTCACCGACCAGGGGCTGGCCTATATCGAGGCGCACCTGCGGATCCTGTCCGGTTTCTATGGCCTCCTCCGGCCATTTGATGGCATCGTTCCCTATCGTTTGGGGATGGGGGACCGGGCCCAAGTGGCCGGCAGCAAGAACCTCTATGACTTCTGGGGGTCCCGGTTGGCTGACGAGCTCTACCGTGACGATTCACTGGTCCTCAACCTGGCCTCCAAGGAGTATGAACGGGCGGTGACGCCATACCTGACGGGGGACCGCCGCCTGGTGACCTGTGTGTTCGGCGAACTGAGCGACGGCCGGGTAAAACAAAAGGCCACCTTAGCGAAGATGGCCCGCGGTGAGATGGTCCGTTACCTGGCGGAGAATGATATTCATGACCTGGCAGGGGTGAAGGCCTTCACCGTTACCAACTACCACTTTCGCCCGGCATATTCGACGGCGGATCGGCTGGTCTTCACCAAATAAAAAAAGCAGCTCCATAAGGGGGCTGCTTTTTGGTATAAGTAAGTCAATCTTACTTGTTGTAGAATTCAACGATGAGGGCTTCATCGATGTCGGCATCCATGTCTTCACGGGCAGGGATCCGGTTTAACTTACCTTCGAGCTTGTCAGCATCAAAGTCAACGTAAGATGGACGGGAAACAACGGCGTCAACCGCGTTCTTGATGATGTCCAGGTTCTTGGACTTTTCACGAACACCGATGACTTGGTTAACATCAACTTCGTATGAAGGGATGTCAACGCGCTTGCCATCAACGGTGATGTGGCCGTGGTTAACCAGTTGACGAGCTTGACGACGGGTCGTAGCCAAACCTAAACGGTAAACCATGTTGTCCAGCCGACGTTCCAGCAGGGCCATGAAGTTAGCACCGTGGGTACCTTCCTTGATCTTACCGGCACGAACGAACAGGTTGGAGAATTGCCGTTCCGTCATCCCGTACATGAAACGCAGCTTTTGCTTTTCACGCAGTTGCGTACCATATTCGGAAAGCTTACCGTGACGATCACGACCGTGGTCACCAGGAGCGTATGGACGACGTGCTAATTCCTTACCAGTACCTGAAAGTGAAACACCAAGACGACGAGATACACGCCAACTTGGACCAGTGTAACGAGACATAAATAAATTCCTCCAATATATTTAGTTGGAGTAAAATAATCCGATTGTGAGCTTGGCATTCGTGCAGGCTGATTTGAATTTTTCACCCTTGCAGCTGGGTTACTAAAAACACCATGCGGCATCAGTCTGTTGACGAGCTTGCCCCTCACTGCTGCATTATTTTACACAAAAACTAGTATACAATGCTTAACCAGTGGTCGTCAATTAATTTGTTGGGAAATCGGGGCTTTTAGTAATTCAACCCCGTTGATCATATGGTATAATTTTTCTAGTATTAGCTGATATGAAGGCAAATTTAATTGTAGGTGGAGATTGTAATGTTTCAAGTTTTAATTGTAATTTTGATCGTGGTTCTCGTCATCCTGGGGGGCATCATGTGGTATCAGCACCGGATCCTCAGCCAGATCCAGGGGATGATGACGGCCTGCCAGGGGTTGATGGATGAGAAGATCGAAGGGCAGTTAAAGAAGGCAGATCAACTCCAACTGACCGGGGACGCTAAGAAGGAGTTCGACCAGCTAAACGATCACTACAATAATAAGATCGTTCCGCAACTGAAGGCTATTCAGGCGGCGGGGCGGGATCTTCAGCAGGCCGCGCGCACTACGAAACTACTGACGATCAGTGGACCGGTCAACGACCTGCGCGGCGACCTGGCCAAGGCCACCACGGCCCTCAAGCAGGTGCAGAAGTCGCTGCAACACATTGAGCAGCAGAGTAAGGCCCACCACCAAGCTATCGCCCAGATCAAGAAGAACTACCAGAAGCTTCACCAGCAGTTAAATGAAAAGAGTTTTGAATATGGTGACAGCGCCAAGAAACTGAATGAACGGTTAAACGACCTGGAGAAGCAGTATGATCACTTCGTTGAGCTGACCCACAAGGGCGACCAGGATGCCGCCCAAGAAGTCCTCACCGACCTCCAGCAGAAAAATCAGGAGCTGGCGACGGCCATCAAGCGGGTGCCGGCCCTCTATAAGCCGCTGGTGACCGAATTTCCTGACCAGTTAAACGAACTGGCAAGTGGCTATGACACCCTTAAGAAGGAACACTACCACTTTGTCGAGGATGATATTGACACGCAGATTGACCGGCTCCAGACCAAACTAGAGGCAACCGTGGCCCAGCTTAATGACCTCCAGTTGGACGTGGTTAAGCAAGCTAACAGTGACCTGGCTGAACAGATTGATCATATCTATGCCGTGATGCAAAAGGAAATCGACGCCCGCGCCGAGGCCCACCACCTGGTCAAGATGATGGGGCAGTTCACCCAGCATGCCCAGCACCAGAACAACGAACTGATTGCCGAGCTAGATCGCTTGAGCCTCAGCTACACCCTGAATAACAATGAATTCGAAAAGGCCCGTCAGTTGAATGAGCAGATCAAGACGATTGTTAAGCAGTACAATGAAGATGCGCAGGCTATCCGCGACCAGAAGGCGATCTTTAGTCAAATTGTTGACCGGGAGAAGGCTAACCAGGACAGCCTGACGGCAATTGAGCAGGAGCAGGGTAAGATTAACGATGCCGTTGCCAAACTGCAGACGGATGAGCAACGGGCACGCAAGATGCTGCAACAGTACTCCGTGCGGATTCGGACGATCCGTCGCCAGGTGGAACAACTCAACTTACCGGGGGTGGCCCAGGAGTACATGGACTACTTCTTCGGGGTCAGCGATGAGATCAAGAAGCTGGCTGGCGAACTCAATGAGTATAAGATCAACATGGAGAACGTCACCAAGCAGCTGATCATGGTTGAGGCTGACCTGGAGAAGCTTCAGGATAAGACCAATGACCTGCGGGACAGCGCCGAGCTGACAGAGCGCCTGCAACAGTATGCTAATCGGTTTGCGGGGAACGCCAAGGTCGCGGCGGCGGCCAAGAAGTCGCAGGAACTGTTTAATGAATACAACTACGCCGGCAGTCTGGAGGCCATTGCCACGGCTCTGGAAGAGGCTGAACCGGGGAGCTATAAACGGATTGAGGATAGCTACTATCAGGAAATTAATGAATAAGGCCAAAGCATGGGTGCGAGCGGATTGCTTGCCCCATGCTTTTTTCAATGCCTGGTGGCCGATTTTCTGCTATAATATAAAGTCGTTTTAAGATAGAGTCGAACTATTCAATGGCATGCTCGCCAATATTTTGGTACGCCACGGGCTCATCTGTCGGTGGCGGTACCCAAACACTATATTTAGGAAAGGAACAGCGTTAATGATTTACTTTGACAACAGTGCCACAACCAAGGTGGCACCGGAAGTTCTGCAGACCTACGATACGGTTAGTCAAAAAATCTGGGGGAACCCCAGCAGCCTCCATAACTTCGGCGAAAATGCTTGGAACCTGCTGGAACAGGCTCGGCAGCAGATTGCCAAACTGATGGGAGTCAAGCCCAGCGAGATTATCTTCACCAGTGGGGGTTCCGAGGGTGATAACTGGGTGATCAAGGGCACAGCGATGGCCAAGCACCGTTTCGGTAAGCACATCATCACCACCAGCGTGGAACACGCGGCGGTCCACAACCCAATGGAGCAGCTGAAGGAACTCGGCTTCGATATTACCTACCTGCCGGTTGACCGGGAAGGCCGGATCAATCCGGCCGATGTCAAGGCGGCAATCCGCCCCGACACTATTCTGGTTTCCATCATGGCGGTCAACAACGAGATCGGGACCATCCAACCAATCAAGGAGGTTGGTGAGATCCTGAAGGACTACCCAAACATTCACTACATGGTGGACGCGGTTCAGGCGATCGGCAAGGGAATCGACAACCTAGTATTCAGCGACCGGGTTGACTTTGCCACCTTCTCTGGCCATAAGTTCCATGCCCCACGCGGTACCGGCTTTGTTTACATGAAGAGCGGTCGCAAGCTGGCACCGCTGGTTGCTGGTGGTGGTCAGGAACGGACAATGCGCAGCGGAACCGAGAACACCCCCGGGGACGTCGCCATGGCCCGGGCCATCCGGCTGGTCAAGGAAAATGAAGCGACCGCGGTCAAGCGTGAGCAGGCCATTAAGGAACGGATCTACGACCACCTCAGTCAGTTTGACCACGTCAAGCTGATCTCTGGTCGCGACAAGGGCTTTGCCCCGCACGTTCTCTGCTTTGCCATTCCTGGTGTGCGGGGTGAGACGATTGTCCACGCCTTCGAGGACAAGGGCATCTATATTTCGACGACCAGCGCCTGCTCATCGAAGAAACATTCCGAGGCCGGGACGCTGGCCGCAATGAAGGTTCCCGAAGAGATCGCCACCAGTGCGGTGCGGATCAGTCTCGGTGACCAGAATACCCTGGCAGAAGCCGACCAGTTCAACCAGGTCTTCGATGAACTCTACGCCGGTTTCCAAAAGATTATCGATTAATAATAACTCATTAAATATCTGAAAGGAGGAATTGCGCGTGCAATACACCGAAATTATGGTCCGCTATGGGGAACTGTCCACCAAGGGTCATAATAAGAAGTCATTTATTGACCGCCTAGGCGTCAACGTCCGGCATGCCCTACACAGCTTTGATCAGGTCAAGGTCCATGCCCAGCAGGACCGCCTGCACGTTGAGCTCAACGGGGCGGACTACGACCAGGTGATGGACCGCCTGAAGCTGGTCTTCGGGATTCAGAACTTCTCCCCGTCGATTCGGGTGGAAAAGTCCTTTGACGCCACGGCCAAGGCGGCCGCCCAAATGATTGAAGAGCAAGTTGACCACCCGATCACCTTTAAAGTAGAGACGCGGCGGTCAGACCACCACTTTGAACTGGACACCTTCGCGATGAATAACCAGCTGGGTGGCTACCTGCTGGAGAAGTTTCCTGACAAGCTGAAGGTTGACGTTCACCATCCCGACCTGACGCTGCGGGTGGAGATCCGGCTCAACGGGATCTACCTGTCCAGTGAGACAATCAAGGGGGCCGGTGGGATGCCGGTTGGCACCGCCGGTAAGGGCATGATGATGATGTCCGGGGGGATCGACTCCCCAGTGGCCGCCTACCTGGCCATGAAGCGGGGCGTCTCCCTGGAGATGGTCCACTTCTACAGCCCGCCGTACACCAGTCCCCAGGCCCTGGCCAAGGCCCAGCAGCTGACGGAACGCCTGGCCAAGTACAGTGGTAACATCCGCTTCATCCAGGTGCCGTTTGCTGAGATTCAGGAAACGGTCAAGGAGAAGGTTCCCGAGGGTTACCTGATGACGGTGCAGCGGCGGATGATGCTCCGCCTGGCGGCCGCCTTGATGGTCAAGCGTCACGGCCTGGCGATCTTCAACGGGGAGTCCCTCGGTCAAGTGGCCTCCCAGACGATGGAGAGTATGCTGGCCATCAACGACGTCACGACTTACCCCGTCTTGCGGCCGGTCCTGTCCTATGACAAGACCGAGATCATCAAGATTGCTGAACAGATCGGCACCTACGACCTCTCCATCTTGCCATACGAGGACTGCTGCACGGTCTTCACGCCGCCGTCGCCCAAGACCCGGCCGAGCGTGGAGCGGGCCCGGAAGTATGAACAACGCCTGGACATCGAGGGCCTGATGAAGCGGTCGCTGGACGGCATCAAGATTACCAATATTCACCCGGGTGAGGACTTCCTCAACCAGAACGAGGATGTTTTTGCTGAATTGCTGTAATCGATGCTTGACGCTTGGCGATAATTTAGCTATGATACAAGCATAATATAAGCGATGACCGAAATAGTAACGGAGTACCACGATTCACCAGAGAGGGTCGCTGCTGGAAAGACCTGGATCAGCTTCGCGAATGTAGCTCGGGAGCTGGTTCACTGAAATCCAGTAGGTGGGCCCGGTTCATTTACCGTTATTAAATGAACAAGGGGGGCAGTCAGGTGGCTGCCCAACGTAGGTGGTACCGCGAAATCAATCGTCCTATCTGTTGAGATAGGGCGATTTTTATTTGGTCACCGCACTTATATCAGACAACCTAATCTTGAGAACTTGAAAGGAGCGATTATACAATGACAGCCGATAAGGAAATGTCAACAAAGTATGATCCGACCGCCGTTGAAGCCGGTCGTTACCAATGGTGGATTGACCAGGGCCTCTTCAAGCCGAGTGGCGACAAGAAGGCTCATCCATATTCAATCGTGATCCCACCGCCGAATGTTACCGGGAAGCTGCACCTGGGCCACGCCTGGGACACCACCCTGCAGGACATGCTGATCCGGCAGAAGCGGATGCAGGGCTACGACGTTCTCTGGTTACCAGGGATGGACCACGCTGGGATTGCTACCCAGGCGAAGGTTGAGGCCCGTTTGCGTAAGCAGGGGATTTCCCGTTACGACCTCGGTCGGGAGAAGTTTGTGCAACAGGTCTGGGACTGGAAGGACGAGTACGCCGACATCATTCACAAGCAGTGGGCTAAGCTCGGGATCTCCGTTGACTACGACCGTGAGCGGTTCACCCTGGACGAGGGACTGAACAAGGCCGTCCGCAAGGTCTTTGTCGACCTCTACAACAAGGGCCTGATCTACCGGGGAACCTACATCATCAACTGGGACCCGCAAGCCCGGACCGCCCTGTCTGACATTGAGGTTATCCACAAGGACGACAAGGGGGCCTTCTACCACGTCAAGTATCCATTCACTGACGGGACGACCTTCAACGGTAAGGACTACATCGAGATTGCCACGACCCGGCCGGAAACCATGTTTGGTGACGAAGCCGTGGCCGTCAACCCGAATGATGACCGCTACAAGGAACTGGTCGGCAAGCACGTCCGGGTGCCGTTGGTTGACCGGGAGATTGAGATCATCGCTGATGACTACGTCACACCGGACTTCGGGACCGGGATGGTTAAGATCACCCCAGCCCACGACCCGAACGACTTCAAGGTCGGTAAGCGTCACAACCTGCCAGAACTGAACACGATGAACGAAGACGCCTCAATGAACGAGAACGCCGGTAAGTACCAGGGGATGGACCGGTTCGAGGCCCGCAAGGCGATGGTCAAGGACCTGACCGACCAGGGCTACATGCTCAAGGTCGTTCCGATTGTCCACTCCGTTGGTCACTCCGAACGGACCGGGGTCCAGGTGGAAGCCCGCCTGTCCACCCAGTGGTTCGTCAAGATGAAGCCATTGGCCAAGCTGGCCCTTGACAACCAGAAGACGGCCGACAAGGTCAACTTCATCCCGGGTCGGTTTGAACACACCTTCACCCAGTGGATGGAAAACGTTCACGACTGGGTCATCTCCCGTCAGCTCTGGTGGGGGCACCGGATCCCGGCCTGGTACCACAAGAAGACCGGCGAAGTCTACGTCGGCATGGAGGCCCCAAAGGATGCCGAGAATTGGACCCAAGATACCGACGTGCTGGACACCTGGTTCAGTAGTGGCTTGTGGCCATTCTCCACGATGGGCTGGCCAGACACCGATTCACCGGATTACAAGCGCTACTTCCCAACCAGCACCCTGGTTACCGGTTACGACATCATCTTCTTCTGGGTATCTCGGATGATCTTCCAGTCCTTGGAATTCACCGGCAAGGCCCCATTCAAGAACGTTCTGCTGCACGGCCTGATCCGTGACGAGCAGGGCCGGAAGATGAGCAAGTCCCTGGGGAACGGGATTGACCCGATGGACGTCATCAAGAAGTACGGGGTCGACGCCCTGCGGTGGTTCCTGATTACCGGGTCGACACCGGGCCAGGACATCCGTTTCTCCTACACTAAGATGGATGCGGCCTGGAACTTCATCAACAAGATCTGGAACGCCAGCCGTTACGTCATCATGAACCTCGGTGACATGCCGGCCCCGGTCCTGCCTGATAAGTCCAAGTGGGACCTGGCTGATCGCTGGATCCTCAGCCGGCTGAACGCCACCATCAAGCAGGTCAACGAACAATTCGACAAGTTTGAATTCGGTGAGGCCGGTCGGGCCCTGTACAACTTCATCTGGAACGACTTCTGTGACTGGTACATCGAAATGACCAAGGAGAAGCTCAACAACGGGACGGCCGAAGAGCAGGCCAACACTAAGAACATCCTGGGTTACGTCCTTGACCAGACTCTGAAGCTGATGCACCCGATTATGCCATTTGTTACCGAGAAGCTCTGGCTGTCAATGCCACACGAGGGTAAGTCAATCATGGTGGCCAAGTACCCAGTAGCTGACGCTGCCCTCGACGATCCGGCAGCTACCGAGCAGATGAGCAACCTGATTGAGATGATCAAGGCGGTGCGGAACATCCGGAACGAGGCCAACGCCCCAATGTCCAAGCCGGTTGACATCCTGGTCAAGGTTGATAACCAGCACCTCGGTGACATGCTGAACGCCAACCGGGACTACATTGACCGCTTCTGCCATCCAGCAGAGCTGACCATCAGTACCGATGTTCAGGCTCCTAAACTGGCGATGTCCGGGATCCTGGCTGGGGCCGAGGTCTACATCCCAATGGCCGAACTGGTCGACCTGGACGAGGAACGGGCCAAGATGAAGAAGGAGATTGCCAAGCTCGAAAAGGAAGTCCAACGCTCCCAGAAGAAGCTGGGCAACGAGAAGTTCGTCAACAACGCTCCTGAGAAGGTCGTTGAAGCCGAGAAGCAGAAGGCCGTTGAATGGCAACAGAAGCTGGATTCAGCCAAGGAACGACTCGCTTCGCTGGAAGAAGCCTAATCAATTGAAAAGCTTAACCAAGTAAAAGGTGATTGTGGTACCATTTCAGTATCACAACCATCTTTTTTTATTGAAGGGGACAAGAAGACAATGATTCAAAACTACGCAGACGCCCTGGCCTTCATCCACGGGCGGACCAAGTTCAAGAAGATTCCCACCCTCAAGCGGATGCGGCGGTTCCTGGCCGAGCTGGGGAACCCCCAGGAGGGCCTGCACTACATCCACGTGACCGGGACCAACGGCAAGGGGTCGACGGTGGCAATGCTGCGGTCGATGCTACTCGATTGTGGCCTGACGGTCGGCAGCTTTACCTCGCCCTTCATCACCCGTTTCAACGAGCGAATCGAATACAATGCCGAACAGATCAGTGACGACGACCTAGTCCGGCTGACCCAGCGCCTGGAACCGGTGGTTGCTAAGCTGGATCGAGAACTTTCAACCGGGGGCCCGACGGAGTTTGAGATCGACACGGCCCTGATGTTTTGCTACATGGCCGAAAAGCAGCCCGACGTTGTCCTCCTGGAGGTCGGCATTGGTGGGTTATATGATTCCACCAACGTGATCATCCCCGACGTCAGCGTGATTACCACGGTCGGTTGGGACCATATGAAGTACCTCGGCAATACCCTGGCGGCGATTGCCACCCAGAAGGCCGGAATTATCAAACCCAAAGTTCCGGTGGTCATTGGTCAACTGCCGGCATCTGCCCGGGAAGTGGTCAGCCAAACGGCGGAGAAGCTGGCGGCCCCACTGTATGAGTTAGGGCGCGACTTCACGGCCCATAAGCTCAATGGTCACGGTTTACGCGCTCAGCTTCAGTATGACGGGCTGGGGATCCATCACGGTCACTTTCAGCTGGGGCTGGCGGGGGACTACCAGGTTGAAAATGCGGCCATTGCCCTGACGACTACCCAACTCTTCCTAACGGCCCGGGGATTGCCGCTTGACCAGGCGGCCCTGCGCCAGGGGCTGGCTGCCAGCCGGTGGCCCGGCCGGATGGAGGTTGTCAATACCGAACCATTGGTCTTGCTTGACGGGGCTCATAACCTGCCAGGAATGCAGGCACTGGTCAAGTCGATTCGGGATGACTTTGCTGATCGCGACGTCTATATCCTGGTGGCCATCTTGGCTGATAAGCAGTATGACCTGATGCTTGGAGAACTGGCCAGCCTGGGGAACGTCCACCTGACCGTTACCAATTTCGCCGGCCCCGGGCCTGCCCGGCCGAGTGCCGACCTGGCGACGGTGGCCCAACAGGTCACCAGTCGTTACCCCATCCATGGGGCCGCTAACTGGCAGACTGGCTTTCAGCAGGTCGCCAGTCAGCTCAGCGCGGAGGATGTCATGATCGTGACCGGGTCACTGTACTTTATTTCAGATGTTCGCCACTTATTTGATGACTAATTGCCTCATTTACGTATTTATCTAGTGAGGATAAATACAAAGGAGAAGATTAGAATGTCGAAAATTAAGATGAAACACCTCAGGGTTAAAAGATTTAAGAAGATGAATCGTTACGAGAGCCTGGTTCTGCGCAGTATTCCGGATGCGATGATCTATGGTGAGGATGGTTACCATTACATGATGGAACGCTTTCCAAACCCGCTGGACCTTAAACGGATATCGCATGATGAGCGGATCACCCTCTGTCGGGACAACGAGAAGCTGGATTCGTTCTTTGCCGCAGTTCAACTGGGGCAGCTGCTGGCCCGCACCCATCCCGACGTCGAGGGCTATGCCTATTCCAGTGTGGAGCTTGGCCAGATGATGATTGATCACTTCGCCGGTGAGGAGCAGGAGAAGGTCTGCGTGGCCTTCACCAACGTCCACAACGAGATCATTAAGTTCAAGACCATGTTTATCGGGGGACAGAGTGAGTGTGTCCTATATCCAGATCAGATCTTCAAACAGGCGCTGCGTTGCTCAGCCAGTGGCTTGGTCATGATTCACAACCACCCGTCCGGGGATGTCAAGCCCTCTAAACAGGACCTGGCCTTTGCCAAGCGCTTGGAACAGGGTGGTAACCTTCTAGGAATCCAGGTGCTGGACTTCATGATTGTCGGTGGCGATCACTATTACAGCTGGCGAGAACAGCAGTGAGCCGGTAAAGTTAAAGAAAGCTTTAATTTCCCGTGAAAATTTCTCCCCTGGGGTGGCGATAATGTATATTAATGTTCGTATGTCGTGACTGGCTATGGTATAATATCCACGATATTAATTTGAATTTATCAGTTAAAAAACGAAGGGAAGAAATAGATTGCTAGGAATTGGAACCAAAAATCTAGGAATCGATCTGGGGACCGCCAACACAATCGTTTACCTTGAGGGTAAGGGGATTGTGCTGCGTGAGCCATCAGTTGTTGCGCGTAATGCCAAGACTAATGAAGTGATCTCCGTCGGTTCAGACGCTCGTGACATGATCGGTCGGACACCAGAGAGCATCGTGGCTATTCGGCCGATGAAGGACGGGGTCATTGCCGATTACGACACGACCGTCGCCATGATGAAGTACTACATCGAGAAGGCCCTGGGTGGTAGTAATGGTAAGCCATACGTAATGGTTTGTGTGCCAAGTGGCATCACCGAGGTTGAGAAGCGGGCCGTCATTGACGCAACTCGGGTGGCTGGCGCTCGTGACGCCTATGTCATCGAGGAACCATTTGCGGCTGCCATTGGTGCTGGTCTTCCCGTGATGGATCCAACTGGTAGTATGGTTGTTGATATTGGTGGCGGGACCACTGATGTTGCAACGATCTCCCTGGGGGGCATCGTTTCCAGCCGTTCCATCCGGATGGCCGGTGACAAGATGAATGATGCCATTGCTCAATACGTTCGCCAGAACAAGAACCTGCTGATCGGTGAACGGACGTCCGAAAAGCTCAAGTGGGATGTCGGTTCAGCATCTGTAGCCGCTGCCGAAGAGATGGGAACGACTGAGGTTCGTGGTCGGGACCTGGTCACCGGTTTACCAAAGACAATGGAGGTCTCTGCCAAGGACGTTTCCACTGCTCTTCAAGACGTGGTTGAAAATATCATTACCGCTATCAAGGGGACTTTGGAAGAGACGTCACCAGAAATTGCGGCCGACGTGATTGACCACGGAATTGTCCTGACCGGTGGGGGTGCACTGCTGAAACACCTGCCAGATGTAATCGCTGATGCCACGAAGGTCCCAGTCTTCATTGCCAATGACCCACTTGACTGTGTGGCCATCGGTACTGGTGAATCACTCAAGAGCATCGACGTAATGAAGAAGAAGTAATTAAGGCCGGGGCAACCCGGTAAATGGGCGGGGCTGGTCGCAAAACGATTTGTTTTGTCTAGCCGCGCTTTTGTTATTTTGTAAATTGCATTTGGAGGAAAATCATGCGCAAGTTCTTTTCCAATCGCCGGTTGGTTATCATTGTGGTAATCCTGGTTGCCTGCTTCGGCCTGATGGCGGGTTCAGTTGCCATGCGCAATCGTCGGAACACCCCACCGTTGATCCAGCAGTTTGGTAATGACATTGTCGGGTTCGCTGATAGCGCCGTGGCCCTACCGGTTAACTGGCTGCAGACCAGTTTCAGCTCGGTCAATGATTTGATGAATACCTACTCGGAAAACCGGGAATTGAAGCAACAGGTGACGGATCTCGCCCAGACGAAGGTTCGTAACCAGGCCCTGGCTCATGAAAACAAACAATTGAAGCAGGAACTCAAATTGAACAGTTCGATGACGGACTACGACACGGTTACTGCGGCTGTTTTGATGCGGACCCCATCGGCCTGGCAACAGCAGCTGGTGATTAACAAGGGGCAGTCCAGCGGAATCAAGAAAAACATGCCGGTAATGAGCGATGGTGGCCTGATCGGTCGGGTGGCCGAAGTCAACAAGACCAACAGTAAGGTTGAGTTGCTCAGCGACACCAGTGAATCGTCCAACCGTTTTGCAATCTCAATTCACGGGACTGACGGGATTGTCAACGGGATCATCACCGGTTACAGCGCTTCTCGCAATGAATTGGTCATGGGACAGGTCAGCTCCAAGGCCAAGATCAAGAAGGGCGCCCGGGTAACAACTAACGGGATGGGTGGCATCACCCCTAAGGGTCTGTACGTCGGCAAGGTTGCCCGGATCGGTAAGGATGACTACGGCCTTGCTCAGAAGGTTTATATTACTCCGGCAACGAACTTCAACGACATTAACATCGTTACGGTTGCTGAATCGGCATCTCAGGAGTGATGAAGTATGTATCGATTATCGCGATTAAAATACGTTTTTCCCGTGGGCCTGTTTGTCTGTCTGTTTCTTGACGGCGCATTGTCCCATGTCTGGGCACCACTGTTTTTTCACTACCCATACTCAATGGCCAGTGAGCTAGTACTATTGTGGCTAACCCTCGCCTACTTCTTTGAAAATGGCATTCAGATCCCCCTGATTCCATTTGCCGTGGCAGCCGGGGTGGTAGCAGACCTGTACAGTTCGGGAATCCTCGGACTGTACATGTTCCTCTTTCCGTGCATTGTTGGGCTGACGACGGTCCTGTCGAAGTATTTCAGTTCATCGTTTCTATCGATGATCATGATCTTCTTCATCGACCTGGTCGTCTTTGAGACCCTTAATTACTGGGCCTACTCATTGGTGGGGGTCACGTCACTCCCGCTGGGCGACTACCTGATCTTTGTGCTGGCCCCAACCCTGGCCCTCAACCTGGTATACTTTGTGGTTCTCTATTGGCCAATCCAAGCCATCTTCAATTGGGCAACCGCTGAAAAAACTGCCTGATTCGCCTTGACAAGCTGCCGGGAAGAGTGTAGGATACTAGACAATCAATATCACGAACGACAATGAACAGACTAGTAGGGTAGTATTAGTTGTTAAGCGAGTCCCGGTGGATGGGAAGGGACCTTCTAAAATGCCTGAATCACATCTGTGAGTTGGCTCCCTGAAGCAACAGTAGGGGAGCCCGGGGAAGCCCGTTACAGCACGGAGTTTAATTTTGAACTCGCTAAGGTTGATACTCGTGAGGGGTCAACAAGATGAGGTGGAACCGCGGAAACGCCCTCGTAGCCATTTGGCTCGAGGGCGTTTTTTGTTTAACGGCTTCAAAATTGAACTTACCGAGGTGGCCACTGTGAGGTGGTCACGAACATGGGGTGGTACCACGATTGATTCGTCCTCTAGGATTTGATATCCTAGGGGATTTTTTGTTTATTATCGTTTGGCGTTTGAAGATGAAGGAGGACTTGATATGCAATACGTTACTGAAATTTTGCCATCATTATTACAGGGGGCAGGGCTAACCCTCCAGATTTTCTTCTGGACCCTGGTTTGCTCACTACCGTTAGGAATCCTGGTCAGCTTGGGACTGATTTCCAAGATCCGACCCCTCCAGTGGATCCTGGAGATCTACGTCTGGTTGATGCGGGGGACGCCATTATTGCTGCAGCTGATCTTCGTGTTCTACGGCTTGCCAATCATCGGGATCGTCTTCCAGCGTTACGATGCCGCCCTGGTGGCCTTCATCCTTAACTACGCGGCCTACTTCGCTGAGATTTTCCGTGGTGGTTTTCAAGCCATCGACGAGGGTCAGTTCGAGGCGGCCCGGGTCCTGCGGTTGAGCTACTGGCAGACCCTGCGGAAGATTGTCATCCCGCAAGTGGTTAAGATCGTCATCCCATCCATCGGGAATGAAGTCATCAACCTAGTCAAGGATTCTTCATTAGTCTACGTCATCGGTCTGGGCGACCTGCTGCGTGCCGGCAACGTTGCTACTGCCCGGGACGTCACCCTGGTACCGCTGCTCCTGGTTGCCGTGATCTACCTGATTTTGGTAGGGATCTGCACCCTGGTTCTGCGGAAGGTTGAACAACGTTATTCATACTTCAAGTAAAGTAGGAGGAATTGCCAATGTTAGAAGTTAAGAATTTATACAAGAGTTTCGGTGACTGGGTCATCTTAGACAATGTCAACTTAACGGTTAAGGATGGCGAAATTCTCAGTATCGTTGGTCCGTCCGGGGCCGGGAAGACGACCCTCCTGCGCTGTATCACGGGTCTGGAGACGGCTGACAAGGGTGAATTCCTGATCGACGGGAAGCCCTTCGATCCCCAGGGGACGGCCGAATCCGACCGGGTGATCGGGGTGGTCTTCCAGGACTACAATCTCTTTCCCAACCTGTCGGTGATGGAAAACATCACCCTAGCCCCAACCCTGGTACTGAAGAAGTCCAAGGAAGCGGCAATCAAGGATGCTCAGGGCCTGCTCAAGGAGTTGGGATTGAGCACTAAGGGTGACCTCTACCCATGGCAGTTGTCCGGTGGGCAGAAGCAACGGGTGGCCATTGCCCGAGCCCTGGCGATGAGTCCGAAGATCCTCTGCTACGACGAACCAACCTCCGCCCTGGATCCGGAGATGCGTAAGGAAGTGGCCAAGATTATCATGGGCCTCAAGAAGGACGGGATGACCCAGCTGGTGGTTACCCACGATTTCGACTTTGCCAACGAGATTGCCGATGACATTCTGAAGGTCAAGGCCCTCGACAAGTCCTTTGATCAGATTCAGGATGTTGATCAGAAACAGGCATAGAAGGGAAGGGGAAGCGTATGAAAAAGTTCAAAGCAATCTGGCTATTACTACTGCTTTTGATCCCCACCCTGTGCCTGACCGGCTGTGAGAGTGTCACGACGCGTGCCAACCACCAGGATACCTGGTCCCGGATCGAGCGCCGTAAGAAAGTCATCATCGGTCTCGACGATAGCTTCGTGCCGATGGGCTTCAGGCAGAAGAACGGGAAGCTGGTCGGGTACGACGTCGACCTGGCCCGGGCCGTTTTCAAGCAGTATGGGATCAAGGTCGACTTCCAGCCGATCGACTGGTCAATGAAGGAAACCGAGTTGAAGAACGGGACGATCGACCTCCTCTGGAATGGGTATTCCGTCAACGCCAGCCGGCGCAAGAAGGTGGCCTTCTCCCGTGACTACCTGGCTAACCGGCAGGTCCTGGTAACCCTGAAGCGTGACCACATCAACAACCTCAACGACATGGCGGGCAAGACCCTGGGGGTCCAGACCGGTTCCACCGGGGACACGGTCCTAAACGAACACCCGAAACTGTTGAAGGATAAGATCAAGGGGAAGGCCCCCGTCATGTATGACACCTTCCCGAACGCCTTCATCGACCTGAATGCCGGACGGATTCAGGGGATCCTGATGGATGAGGTCTACGCTAATTACTACGTCAAGCACCAGAAGGATCCCGGTGCCTACCGAGTTGAGATCAACAAGCAGTTCCCAGTTGAGTACTTCGCTGTTGGGATGCGGAAGGGTGACAAGACCCTGCGGAAGAAGATCAATGCCGGCCTCGGACGTTTGCAACGGGATGGCCAGCTGAAGAAGATCAACGAGAAGTGGTTCGGGACGGACAGTACCTTCCTGGGCCCGGATAACAACTGACAGCGATGAAAAAAGCTGGTGGAATGAAATAATTCCCCAGCTTTTTTGGGTCGATTTACCCTAAATTTTGGGGATCGGTTTGTAATTTAGGGCGGATTAACGTATCATTAGTCAGTATGACTAATTCGGCAAAAATGGTAAACGCGATTCCAACTGACAGGCGTTTGCCCGAACGGAAAGGAGAACATCGACAGTGCACTTTGATCTTGCCAGTGGCGTGGCCCTCCACGTTATTCCCACCAAGCAATTTAAGATGACGCATGTTCTGATTACTTTTACCACGCCTCAGACCCGGGATAATGCAACGGCCCGCAACCTGCTCGCTAATCTCCTGGAGACCAGTACCCACCGCTACCCAACCCAGACGGCCTTGGCCCGCCAATTGGCGAACCTCTATGGTGCCTATGTGGGAATGGGCGTTGGCCGGGTTGGTCGCCTGCACACGGTGCGGCTACGGGCCAGCTTCGTTAACGACCAGATTGCCGGGACCAACCTCTTCACCCAGGTGGTGGAACTGATCAATGAGATCCTCTTTCACCCCCTGATCGATGATAATGAATTTGATGGCCCGACCTTCCGTATTCAGGCCCACAACCTCCAGCAGACGATCACCGCCCTTTACGATGACAAGCAGTTTTACGCTAACCGGCAGTTAATGAACCTCTACTACCCAACGGATGCCATTCTCCGGGTGCCGAGCTTTGGCCGGGTAGCGGATCTTGCTAAACTGACGGCGCAAAACCTGGTGCCGGTCTACCGCAACATGGTTGAGCGCGATCGGGTTGATATTTTTGTGCTTGGTGATGTTGACCCCGTCACGGTCAAAGATGAGCTGACGGTTCTGCCGTTTGCCGGCCGGCCGGTGGCGGCAATGCGACCATACTACCAGCAGCCGCTCTACCCGGCCATTCGCCGGCGGGTTGAGCACCAACCCGTGGTCCAGGCCAAGCTTAACCTGGGTTACCAGCTGCCGGTTTACTACCAGGATCAAAACTACTACGCCGGGCTGGTCTTCAACGGGCTCTTCGGCGGGACCCCGTATTCTAAGCTCTTCACTAATGTACGTGAGAAGGCTAGCCTGGCCTACTACGCCACGAGCCGGCTCCTACCGTTCACTGGTTTCCTGGGAATTCAGACGGGAGTTCAGGCGGCTGATGCCCAGCGGGTGGAGGAGCTGATCGCTCAGCAGTTGGCTGACCTCTGCATGGGGAAGTTCACCACCGAACAGCTGGTCGAGGTCCAGGATAGCCTGATCAATCAGTATCGCGCCAGTCATGACCTGGCCAACAACATCCTCGGTCGGCAACTCCTGCGGGCCCTCCTTGACCTACCACCAGAAACGGCGGTGGCCGAAAAGATCAATGCGGTGACCCCGGACGACGTCGCCCGGGTGGCCCAACTGGTGAAGATGCAGGCAATTTACTTATTGAGTGGTGAGAAATAAACAGATGGATAGACAAACGTATCAAGAATTTAACCGGACGATATACCGGCAGCGGTTGGCTAACGGCTTACTCGTCCAGCTTCTGCCGATGCCAGGCTTTCAGAAGACCTACGCAACCTTCTCAACGGACTTTGGCTCAATCGATAACCACTTCATCCCTTATCATGAGCAGGAAGCGGTCCGGGTGCCGGATGGGGTTGCCCATTTCCTCGAGCATAAGATGTTTGAGAAGGCCGACCATGACGCCTTTGACCTCTTCGGTAAGCTAGGGGCGGACTCCAACGCCTACACCAGCTTTACCCAGACCAGTTACCTCTTCTCGACCACCAGCCATCTTCATGAGAACCTGGATGTTTTACTTGACTTTGTCCAGGATCCTTACTTCACCGCCCAGACAGTGCAAAAGGAGCAGGGGATCATTGGCCAGGAGATCAAGATGTATGACGATGATGCCGACTGGCGTCTTTACCTGGGCCTGATTGGGAACCTCTATCCACACGACCCGATGCGGATCGATATCGCCGGAACGGTGGAATCGATCGGCCAGATCACACCGGAGATCCTGATGCAGAGCTATCGGACCTTCTACCAACCAGCCAACATGAACCTCTTCATTGTTGGGAACCTTGACCCCGATGAAACCCTAGACTGGATCGTGCAAAACCAGGCGGCCAAGGACTTTCCACCGGCCGAAAACCCACGGCGGTTGTTTGAACTCAACGACCCGACCGCCCATGATGTCATCCCATTCCGGTCACTGACGATGAACATCGCCCGGCCAAAGGTGATGGTGGGCCTGCGGGGCATCAAGCAGTTTAACGATGGCCGGGAGCGCCTTCACTATAAATTGGCAGTGGACCTGCTGTTGGACGTCCTGTTCGATGACACGTCTGACAACTACCTGCGTCTCTACAATAACGAGGTCCTCGATGATTCCTTTGGTTACAACTTTGAGATGCAACGGGGCTTCCACTTTGCTTACTTTAGTTCGAATACCGATCAGATGGAACGGTTCGCCGACGAGGTGGTCGCCATCCTGGAGAGTGCCGATAAGCAGATTGACGCGGCGCGGACCCGGTTTGCCGGGATTAAACGAGCTGAACTGGGGCGACTGATGGGCTTGCTGGACTCCCCAGAGGCCATTGCCAACCGTTATGCGGGACGCCTATTTGATGGTGCCAACCTGATGGATGAGATTGAAGCGCTGAACGCGATTACCCTGGATGATCTCTATCAGGTAGCAACTGAGTTTATCACGCCACAGGGGATTTCGGTCTATCAGGTGGTCCCTCACCATCAATAACGATACCTTTTCTTAACTTCAGTTCTGAAGAAGACATGATATAATGTCCAAGGATAAGCGAATAATTAAAATGGAGATAAGCTAATGAGTGAAAACAATAGCGAACAAAAGCATGTTGAGATCGGTAAGAAGCTGCAGAAGGCTCGCCAGGCCAAGGGATACACCCTGGACGACCTCCAGCAGATCACCAAGATCCAGAAGCGGTACCTGATTGCGATCGAAGACGAAAAGTTTGACGAATTACCGGGCGATTTCTATGTCCGGGCCTTTGTCAAGCAATACGCCAATACGGTTGGCCTGGATGGGGACGACCTGCTCAAGGAGTACGATGACGACCTTCCCAAGGCCAAAACGGCCGAATACTCTGACCACATCGCGCAGGCGGTAGAATCCCGGGCTAGCCAGCACAAGACCATCGGTAACCAGGTCAGCAAGAGTCGTAAGTACGTCCCGACAATCATCATCACCGTGGTGATCATCCTGGTGCTGGCGGCCATCTGGTTCACCGCGATTGCCCGGAGCCACCGGGACTCCTCGACGCGGATTGACAACAGCTCGGTCTCCGTTTCGGGTGAGAGTCGGAAGAAGGCCTCCTCGTCCAGCAAGAAGACGGTTAAGAAGCCGGCGAAGAGTACGCTCAAGCTTAAGCAGACCAGTCGCAACGAGACCAGCGTTACCTACACAGCGGCCAAGCTGAATGCTGACACCACCCTGCAAATCAACCCGACTGATCGGGCTTGGATGCAGGTGCGGGCCAACAATAATGACCTGTTGAATCGGACCCTGAATGCCAATGATAAGACCAGCGTCAAGGTGGCCAAGGATACCACCAGCCTGGTGATCACGGTTGGCAATGCCCGGTCGACCAAGCTTAAGATTGGCAACCAAACCATTGACTTTACTAATAATGGCCGTTATCAAAACACCCGGACGGTCACGATCAACTTTGGCAGTCAACAGAGCAGCAGCTCATCGACGTCGACAAGTAGTGCGTCGACTTCCGGGAGCAGTCAGCGGACAACAACCAGTAGCAGTGTAGCGAGCCAATCGGCAAGCAATAATACTACTAACCAGCAGTCGACGACGGCGACCTCAAACGCTAACAATAACCGTCAGCAGACCAACACGCAGACACGATAATTGGAGGAGTAGACTTTGAACTTACCTAATAAATTAACCGTTGTGCGGTTGATTATCATTCCGTTTTTCCTGTTGTTGATGGTGTTACCACTGTCTTGGGGGAGTGTGACCTTCTGGGGTGCCACGATTCCGGTGGCCCAGCTGATTGCCGCCATCCTGTTCATCGCAGCGACGATCACGGATAACCTTGATGGCCGCATCGCCCGTCGTGACCACCTGGTAACCAACTTCGGTAAATTTACCGACCCGCTGGCCGACAAGCTCCTGGTCATGACGGCCTTCATTGTCCTGACCGGTAGTCAGGTCGTTCCTGCCTGGGTTACGTCGATCATTATCTGGCGTGAACTGGCGGTAACCGGGTTGCGGCTTCTGCTGGTTGAGCAGAGTGGCATCGTGCTGGCAGCCAAGATGCCGGGTAAGATCAAGACGACGACCCAATTCATCGCCATCATCTTCCTCTTGCTGAACAACGTCATCTTTGCCATTTGGGGAATTCCGTTCGGGCAGATCATGCTTTACATCTGCCTGTTCTTCACCGTTTACTCTGGGGTGGACTACTTCATCCAGGGCCGGGGCGTCTTCTCCGATGGTTTTAAATAAAAATAATCAAGCTGGTGAGATCTTCTCCCAGCTTTTTTTAATACGGCAGGTTATAATTTACGTATTAACTATATAGGGGTGGATAAAATGGATGCTGAGATTATATCGGTGGGCACCGAGATCGTGCTCGGCCAGATTGTGAATACCAACGCACCGTTCCTCGCTCGTCAATTGGCAACGCTGGGGATCACGGCGGACCGTCAGTTGGCGATTCCCGATCGCCGGGACCTAATGGTAAAAGCAATTCGGGTGGCCTGGCGCCGTTCACCACTGGTCTTTGTCTGCGGGGGCCTAGGACCGACCGCCGATGATGTGACCCTGGCGGCGGTGGCGGAGGCCGTGGGCACGGGATTAACGATTGATCAAGACCACTGGCGATGGATTCAGGGCACCTTTGCCCAGCGCCACAAGCCGATGATGCCGGAGAACATCCAGCAGGCCAAGTACCTGGCGGGCGGTCAACCACTGGCCAATGCGGTGGGGCTGGCACTCGGGAGCTGGTACGAACAGGATGATCATCGGCTGATCGTCTTGCCTGGGCCACCGCGTGAGTTCACCCCAATGGTTACCCAGGAGGTCATGCCACGGCTGACCAAGCTGGTGGGCCGGCAGGTTCAGATCACCAGTCGGACCCTGAACTTCTTCGGTCGTCCAGAGTCGCAGTTGATGGATGAGATCGCGGCGGTGACTGCTAACCTGGACGGGGTGACGATTACCTCTTATGTTCAACCGGATGCCATCCAGGTCCGCATGACGGTTCGTGACCAACCACGGGCGATCGCTGACCAGCTACTCGATGCGGCCCAGGCGGCCATCATCAAGCGCGAGTCCCCGTTCTTCTTTGGGGTTGGTGATGACTGTCGCCTGGCCAAGGTAGTGGTCGACCAGTTGCGGGACCGTGGTTGGCGGGTGACCGCTGCGGAGAGCCTGACGGGTGGGATGTTCCAGAGCACAATCTGCTCGGTTCCCGGCGCTTCCAACGTCTTTGACGGTGGCTTGGTGACCTATGCGGCCCGGGCCAAGGAACAGCTACTGGGAATTGACCACCAGGTGATTGCCGAGCATGGGGTGGTCAGTGCCCAGACGGCTGCCCAGATGGCTGAGAAGAGTCGGGATAAGCTCGGCGTGGACGTGGGTCTGGGCTTTACCGGGGTGGCTGGCCCCGATAGCCTGGAGGGTCAACCAGCAGGAACCGTCTGGGTGGGCTTGGCGATTGCCGGACGACCGACAACCACCAAGCTGCTCCACCTCGGTGCCTACCGTGGTCGTCAGGCCGTTCGTCGCCAGAGCGTCCAGGCCGGGCTGCAAATGCTCTACCAGGCCCTCAGTAAATAATCGAACCATTGTTCGCATTTTTCTTGTTTTTTTGTGGAAAACTGGTATCATTAATTACCGGACATTTCGATGCAAAGGAGGAATTTTGATTTGGCTGATCAACGAAAGGCAGCACTAGATGTTGCCATCAGAAAGATCGAAAAGAATTTCGGTAAGGGCTCCATCATGCGGATGGGAGACGCTGCCGATATGAAGATCGCGACGATTTCCAGTGGTTCCTTGGCGATTGACAAGGCCCTGGGGGTCGGTGGTTACCCGCGTGGTCGGATCGTAGAAATCTACGGCCCAGAAAGTTCTGGGAAGACGACGGTGGCCTTGCATGCCGTGGCCGAGGTTCAGCGTCAGGGTGGCACAGCCGCCTACATTGATGCCGAGAACGCCCTGGATCCGCAATATGCTGAGGCCCTGGGGGTTGATGTTGATAACCTCTTGCTCTCCCAGCCGGATACCGGTGAAGAGGGCCTAGAAATTGCCGACGCCCTGATCTCAAGTGGTGCGGTTGATTTGGTTGTGGTTGACTCCGTCGCGGCCCTGGTCCCGCGGGCCGAAATCGAGGGCGAGATGGGAGATGCCCACGTTGGCTTGCAAGCTCGGCTGATGTCACAGGCTCTGCGGAAGCTTTCCGGTGAGATCAACAAGACCAAGACCATCGCCATCTTCATCAACCAGATCCGTGAGAAGGTCGGCGTGATGTTTGGAAATCCTGAGACGACGACTGGTGGTCGGGCCCTGAAGTTTTACTCCACGATTCGAATGGAGATTCGCCGGGCTGAACAGATCAAGAACGGCACCGACGTCATTGGTAACCGGGCGAAGGTCAAAATCGTTAAGAACAAGGTGGCACCGCCGTTTAAGCGCTGCGAGGTCGACATCATGTACGGTGAAGGAATCTCCAAGACAGGGGAACTGCTGGATATGGCCGTCGAAAAGGAACTGGTCGACAAGAGTGGGGCCTGGTATTCCTATGGTAGTGAACGGATCGGTCAGGGCCGTGAGAATGCCAAGAAGTGGTTAGCCCAACACCCTGACCAGATGGCCGAACTGATGAACAAGGTCCGGGTGGCTTACGGGATGGCACCGTTGGCTGATGCTAAGGGCAAAGGTAACCCCGACCAAGCCGGTGGACAGAAGCAAGAGACAATTGAAGAAGCCAGCAAGAAATAGGCTGACGGTATCCAAGGATTGGCGAAGGCCAGTCCTTTCTTTTTTAATGCTGCTTGCATTCAATGGTTGACACCCATCTTGGGCAAGCTTAAAATTTAATTTGTGTGATGTTTTTACATGACACGGTGAGATTAATTTAATTAACCAACAACAGAATAGTTGAAGCGGAGGTGAAATGATGAACTTATTAATTTTCGCCGCGCTTGCTATGGTTGTCGGGATTATTATCGGCTATGTGGTTCGCAAGCTTTCCTACGAGAAGCAGATCAAGGAGGCTCACCAAGACGCCGCTGGGATCATTGCGGATGCCAAGCAAAAGGCAGCAACGGCGAAAAAGGAGGCCATCCTGGAGGCTAAGGAAGATAGTCACCGCTACCGTGAAAGCGTTGAGGAAGAACTCAAGCAGCGGCGGAATGAGGTTCAGCGCCAGGAAGACCGGCTTTTGCAGCGTGAGACCTCGCTTGACCGCAAGGATGATGCCCTTGAGAAACGGGAAAACACGGTTGGCGTGCGTGAGCATAAGCTTGACCAACGAACGGAACAACTTCATCAATCACAGAAAAAGGCAACGGCATTAGTAGAACAACGGCAACAAGAACTAGAACGGGTTGCTGAGATGTCCCACGAGGATGCCAAAGAGCAATTATTGAGTGAAATGAAAGATCGGTTGAAGACCGAGCGTGAAGTAATGATTCGGGATAGTGAACAGGAAGCAGAGCTGACGGCTGATCGGAACGCCAAGAAACTGATCGTCGAAGCAATTCAACGCAGCGCTGCTGACGTGGTTTCTGAGGCAACCGTTTCGGTGGTTAACTTACCAAATGACGACATGAAGGGCCGAATCATCGGTCGTGAGGGTCGTAACATTCGTACCCTGGAGACCCTGACCGGGATTGACCTGATCATTGACGACACTCCCGAGGCAGTTGTGCTGAGCGGCTTTGACCCTGTTCGGCGGGAGATCGCTAAGATTGCCCTGGAGAAATTGATTCAGGACGGTCGAATTCATCCAGCCCGGATCGAGGAAGCGGTCGAAAAAGCCCGCAAGGAAATGGATGCCCAACTCCGGGAGACCGGTGAACAGGCGCTCTTTGACCTGGGGATTCATTCGATGCATCCAGACCTGATTAAGACGGTCGGGCGGATGAAGTACCGGACCAGCTACGGTCAAAATGTCCTTGATCACTCGATTGAGGTGGCCAAGTTGGCCGGCATCATGGCGGCCGAGCTGGGTGAAGACGTGACCCTGGCTAAGCGGGCCGGCCTGCTCCACGATATTGGGAAGGCGGTTGACCATGAGGTTGATGGCTCCCATGTTGAATTAGGGGTTGAGCTGGCGCGCAAGTACAAGGAGAATAAGGTAATCATCAACACGATTGCCTCCCACCATGGGGACGTTGCGCCAACTTCCGTTATTGCGGTCCTGGTCCAGGCGGCGGACGCCATCTCTGGTGCTCGTCCTGGTGCCCGGAGCGAATCGCTTGAGCAGTATATCCAGCGCCTGAAGAAGCTGGAAAGCATAGCAAATAATTACGATGGTGTTGACCATAGTTACGCAATTCAGGCTGGTCGTGAACTGCGGGTAATTGTCAAGCCGAAGAAGATTTCGGACTTGGCGGCCACCACCCTGGCCCATGATATCAAGCAGCAGATTGAACAGCAGCTTGAGTATCCGGGACATATTAAGGTGACGGTTATCCGTGAGGTACGCGCAGTCGACTACGCCAAGTAGAAGAATTGGGGAGTCTCCCCAGTTCTTTTTTGTTTGGGCTGTTTCCCTTGCACCGCTTGGGGGCAGAAAATATAATTGAACTATGTGTCAAACGCGCAAAAATAAGGAGCTACCGTACTATATTAGTTAGTGAATACTTGATGAGGTGAGACATTTGACGAAAAAACTGACACCGATGATGGAGCAGTATCAAAAGGTGAAGGACCAGTATCCGGACGCCTTCCTGTTCTACCGCTTAGGAGACTTCTATGAGCTCTTCAACGATGATGCGGTGAAGGGGGCCCAACTGCTGGAGTTGACCCTGACCACCCGTAATCACAGCGCCAAGAACCCGATTCCGATGTGTGGGGTTCCTCACCGGGCAGTGGAGAACTACGTCGACATCCTGATCGACAAGGGTTACAAGGTCGCCATCTGTGAGCAGATGGAGGATCCTAAGAAGGCCAAGGGGATGGTCAAGCGGGCAGTTACCCGCCTGGTTACCCCGGGGACTAAGATGGACCTGAGCGGGGATGCGGCCCGGCAGAATAACTACCTGACGGCGATCAGTACGGCGCAGGGGCAGTTCAACCTGGCCTACACCGACCTCTCAACCGGAGAGCTGAAGACCACCACCCTTGACAGCGTCAGTGCGATCGTCAACGAGTTGGTCAACCTCCGCAGCAAAGAGGCGGTCGTCGATGACCACCTGCCGGCCGAACTCACCGACCAATTGACCAAGCGCAACATCCTGCAGTCCCACCAGCCGGAGATTCTCAAGAACGCTGAGGTCAGTTATCTAACCCAAGACCTGACGTCGCCAGCCCAACAACACGTGGTGGCTCTGCTGGTGTCCTACCTCTTAACCACCCAGAAGCGTTCCCTAGCCCACATGCAACGGGCGGTGGCCTACCAGCCGAGTGCCTTCATGAAGATCGACCACTACTCCAAGACCAACCTGGAGCTGATGACCAACATGCGCAGCGGCAAGCGGCAGGGGACCCTTTCCTGGCTGTTGGACGAGACGAAGACGGCGATGGGGAGCCGGCTGTTGAAACGCTGGCTCGATCGGCCCCTGATCGATCCGGACCAGATCAGCGCCCGCCAGGACAAGGTCCAGGAACTCCTTGACCACTACTTCGAGCGTAGCAACCTCCAGCAGGAGCTGATCAAGGTGTATGACCTAGAGCGGCTCGCTGGTCGGGTGGCCTACGGGAGTGTCAATGGCCGGGACCTGATCCAGCTCAAGACCTCGCTCCTCCAGGTGCCTAAGATCAAGTACGTCTTGGAGACCCTTGATTCGCCGGTCTTTGAATCCCTGGAGAAACGCCTCGATCCGCTGAGTGACGTGGCCAGCCTGATCGCGTCTGCCATTGTCGACGACCCGCCAATTTCCGTTACCGATGGGGGGCTGATCAAGCAGGGCTATAACAAGCAGCTTGACCAATACCGGGATGCGATGAACAATGGGAAACGCTGGATTGCGGACCTCCAAGCCCACGAGCGGGAGGTTACCGGGATCAATAACCTGAAGATTGGTTACAACCACGTCTTCGGCTACTACATTGAGGTCACCAAGGTCAACCTGAGTAAGATTCCCCAGGACCGTTACGAGCGCAAGCAGACCCTGGTGAACGCCGAACGCTTCTCGACGCCAGAACTGAAGGAGAAGGAGGCCCTGATCATGGGGGCCCAGGAGAAGTCGACCGCTCTCGAATACGATCTCTTTGTCGACATCCGGGAGCGAGTCAAGAAGGAGATCAAGCGGCTGCAGCAGCTAGCCCAGGCCCTCTCCGAGTTGGACGTCTTGCAGAGTTTTGCGGTGGTCAGTGAGGACTACCACTTTGTGCGGCCTAAGATGAACACCGGTCACACCCTGAAGATCAAAGATGGCCGGCACCCGGTGGTTGAGAAATTCATGGGTCACCAGGAATATGTCCCCAACGACGTCATGATGGATGACCAGACCGATATCTTGCTGATCACCGGGCCTAACATGTCCGGGAAGAGTACTTACATGCGTCAGCTGGCCCTGACGGCGGTGATGGCCCAGATGGGTTGCTTTGTACCAGCCAAGTCGGCCGAACTGCCGATCTTTGACCAGATCTTCACTCGAATTGGGGCGGCCGACGACCTGATCTCCGGGGAGAGTACCTTCATGGTCGAGATGATGGAGGCCAACAACGCCCTCGTTCACGCGACCGACCGCAGCCTGATCCTCTTTGATGAGATTGGCCGGGGAACCGCCACCTACGATGGGATGGCCCTGGCCCAGGCGATCATCGAGTATGTTCACCAACATGTCCGGGCTAAGACCCTCTTTTCAACCCACTATCATGAGCTAACCGCCTTAGAGGACACCCTGCCCCGGCTGAAAAACGTTCATGTCGGAGCCACTGAGAAGAACGGTGAGCTGGTTTTCCTCCACAAGGTCAGCGCCGGTCCGGCGGACAAGTCCTATGGGATTCATGTGGCTAAGCTGGCCGGAATGCCCGACTCATTACTGAAGCGGGCCGACCAGATCCTCCAGAAGTTGGAGCACAAGCAGACAGCACTGCCAACCCCCGCCCCGGCAACCAAGCAGCCGACGGTCTATGAGCACACCCCACAGGCCGACCGGGTTGAGGAGCCCCAATCAACATCGAATGCCCCGACCAGTGCTGCGCCGACCCCGGCAGTTGATGCCAACGGGCAGATGGAGCTGTTTGCGCCGACCCCGAAGAAGAAACGGTCGAGCAAGGAGGATAAGATCCTCCACCAACTCAAGGAACTCAACCTGATGGGGATGACACCGATGGAAGTAATGAACCAGATTTACCAATGGCAGGAAAAACTGAAGTGAGGTGAGCAGCGTGGGAAAGATTCATGAGTTAGACACGGTTCTAGCCGATCAGATCGCAGCCGGGGAGGTGATTGAACGCCCGGCCTCGATCGTCAAGGAACTGGTCGAAAATTCCCTCGACGCCCACAGTCAGCGGATTGATATCATCGTTGAGAACGCGGGGCTCGACAGTATCCGGGTGATCGATGATGGTGAAGGAATTGCCAGTGATGACGTTCGACTAGCCTTCCAGCGGCACGCCACCAGTAAGATCGCCAGTCGTAAAGACCTCTTTAAGGTGCAGACAATGGGTTTTCGGGGTGAGGCCCTGCCCAGCATCGCCTCCGTGGCTGATGTCGAGATGGTAACGGCCCAAGCCGGCCAGGATGCCGGTACCCAGATCCATATCCGGGGCGGTGAGACCCTGGCAGTTAAACCCGCTGCCGCGCGCCAGGGGACCGATGTTCGGGTCACCGACCTCTTCTTCAATACGCCGGCCCGGTTGAAGTACCTCAAGTCACCCCAGACGGAGCTGACCCGGATCACGGACATCATTAACCGCCTGGCCCTGGCAAATCCGGCCGTGGCCTTCAGTTTTACCCATAACGGTAAGGAGATCTTTCGGTCAGCCGGTAACGACAACCTTCAGCAGGTTATTGCGGCCATCTACGGGATCAAGGCCGGACGGAAGATGCTGCCAATTAGCGGTCAAGATTATGACTTCGCCGTTACCGGTTTCGTGTCACTACCCGAACTAACCCGGGCTTCGCGTCAGTACATCACAATCACGATCAATCATCGTTACATTCGTAACTTCGAGCTAACCAAGGCGATCATCCAGGGCTACGAGTCCAAGCTGATGGTCGGCCGCTATCCAATCGCGGTGGTCAACATCGACCTGGACCCGGTCCTGGTCGATGTGAATGTCCACCCGGCCAAGCGGGAGGTCCGCCTGAGTAAGGAAGACCAATTGACTAAGCTGATTGCCAGGACGATCCGTCAGCGAATTGCCAGTGAAAACCTGATTCCCGACGTCAGTCCCGCCGCGTTCGGGCCGAGTGATGATGACATTGCTGACCTTGACCAGCGCCTAAATGAGGCTGCTGGGCATTACCAGGTCAGCGTGCCACCACATTTTCAACCGGATGAGGCGGCTCCCCAAAGCACGGCGGCGGCTTACCGGCCTGAAGATGGCCCGGCCGACGCGGATGCGGACGACAGTCAGGTGGCGGCCCCAGTGGTTATTCACCACGTTGCTGAGCTGAACAGTCCGGCAATGCAGGCCTTTGACCGCCGCTACCAGGATGAGGCCGAGGCGCAACCGTTTGGTCATCCGTTGGACACGCCGGCAGCGCCGCAACCGCCTCGTTCTGCACAGAATATCGAGCTCGATGTTCACGACAAGAGTGACAAGGATAAGCAGCGCTTCCCGGACCTTCAATACATTGGTCAGCTCCAAGGGACCTTTCTCCTGGCCCAAGCCGGGGACGGGCTCTACATTGTCGACCAGCACGCCGCCCAGGAACGAATCAACTATGAGCGTTATCGTAAGGAGATCGGCCAGGTTAGCAACGCCCAGCAGGCCTTTCTGGTACCGCTGGTCTTGAACTATTCGACGGTCGACGCGATGACGATCAACCAACACCTCGACACCCTGGCCGGGGTGGGGTTGAACCTGGAATCATTTGGCCAGAACAGCTTCATCCTGCGCTCCCACCCGACCTGGTTCAAGGAGGGCCAGGAGGAAGACACCGCCCGGGAGATGATCGAGTGGTTGATTAAGGACGGTAAGATTACTGTTCGCGAGTTCCGGATGAAGACGGCGATCATGATGAGCTGCAAGCGGGCGATTAAGGCTAACCACCACCTCGACGATCGCGAGGCCAAGGCCCTCCTCCGTCGCCTGCCCCAGTGTGAGAACCCCTTTAACTGTCCCCACGGACGGCCGGTAACGGTTCACTTTAACGATCAAGACCTGGAGAAGATGTTCAAGCGGATCCAGGACAGTCATACCCCGTTTGCCGACGAGTTTGACGATCATGAATTTTAATGAAAAGTAGGTTGAATCAATGTATGAATATCTGACGGGGCTGGTTACCAGTGTGACCCCCCAATATGTTGTGCTGGAAGTCGGTGGGGTTGGCTACCAGCTATTTGTGGCTAATCCCTACCGTTTCCAGGAGGATCCGGCCAAGCAGGTACGAATCTATGTCTACCAGGCGGTGCGTGACGACGCCATCACCCTGTTTGGCTTCGTTGACCGGGCCGAGAAACAGCTCTTCCTGCAGCTGATCAACGTCTCCGGGATTGGGCCGAAGAGTGCCTTAGCGATCCTAGCTAACCCCGACCACCAGGGCTTGATTGACGCGATTGCCAACGATAACGTTGGTTACCTGACCAAGTTCCCGGGGATCGGGAAGAAGACGGCCTCCCAGATTGTCCTCGATCTGAAGGACAAGGTGGCCGGTATGACCAGTACCAGCCTGCTTACCCCGGACACGCCGGTGGAGACCGATAACCCGGCACTCCAGGATGCCCTCGCTGCGCTGACGGCCCTGGGCTATAAGGAACGCGAGATTAAACGAATCAAGAAACAGCTGCTTAAGACCGACGCCGCTACGACTCAGGAGTACCTGAGTCAGGCGTTGGCCCTGATTAACTAGTGAGGAGGCGATCAGATGGCTGAAGATCATGGACTGATGTCCGATCATTCTCAGGACGACGCGGAGGAACAGATCGAAATGACGCTACGGCCGCAACGCCTACGTGACTACATCGGCCAGGCTAAGATCAAACACGAGCTGAGCGTCTACATCCAGGCGGCTCAGGCACGTGAAGAGGCCTTAGACCATGTTCTCCTGTACGGGCCCCCGGGCCTGGGGAAGACGACCCTGGCAATGGTGATTGCCCACGAAATGGGGGTCAACATCAAGACCACCAGTGGGCCGGCGATTGAAAAGCCCGGCGACCTGGTGGCTATGCTCAACGAACTCAAACCCGGGGACGTCCTCTTCATCGATGAGATTCACCGCCTGCCCAAGGTGGTGGAGGAGATGCTCTACTCGGCGATGGAGGACTACTACATCGATATCGTGGTCGGGGAGGGGCCGACTGCCCACCCGGTTCACTTCCCACTGCCCCCCTTCACCCTGATCGGGGCGACCACCCGGGCTGGGATGCTGTCGGCCCCACTACGGGACCGCTTCGGTATCGTTGCCCACATGAGTTATTACAATCAGGATGAACTCAAGCGGATTATCTTCCGCTCGGCCAAAATTTTTAACAGTCGGATCGAAGACGAAGGGGCCCATGAACTGGCCCTGCGGTCACGGGGCACGCCCCGCATCGCCAACCGCCTGCTCAAGCGGGTCCGCGATTTTGCCCAGGTGGCTGGCAAGCCCAGCATCGACTCCGCAACCGTCCGCAAGGCCCTGGACCTGCTCCAGGTGGACAGTCAGGGCCTCGACGAGATTGACCGTAAGATGCTGCTGACGATGATTAACTACTATCACGGTGGACCGGTCGGTCTGAAGACCATTGCGGCCAACATCGGTGAGGAGACCAATACGATCGAGGAGATGTACGAACCCTACCTGCTGCAGATCGGCTTCATCAGCCGGACGCCGCGGGGGCGGGTCGTCACCCCGGCCGCCTACCGCCACCTCGGGATTAGTTATCCAACGGAGAAATGAGGGATTAAGTGATGAGGAAGAAGGTAACGTTTCAGATTAACCACCGCTACCAGGAGATGCGGACCGGAACGGTGATGGTCAACGGGCGCCAGCTGGCGACTCCGGCCATCGTGCAAACGGGGAGTGCCCTGACCACTTTGACCCCCGCTGAGCTGGAAGCATGTGGTGTTCGGGCCATCAAGCAGGATGCCATCGACTACTGGCGAATTGGTAATCATCCTGGTGACTTACACGACCTGCTGGACTGGCCCGGGATCCTGGTGACGGCGTCCGGCGCTGATCAGGCTTATCGATGGGCCAAACCCCGTGGCCGCAAGCAGGATGGGGTAAGTTTCCATGACCCGGCCAGCGGCCAGCTGAAGTTTTATACCCCCCAGGCCGCACAGGTGATCCAGCAGGAGCTGGGGGCTGACCTCAGTCAGGGTTTTGCTCGCGACGATGACTACTTTGCCCCCGTCGACGACCTGCATGCGGCTGCCGAACAGACCGCTGGCTGGGTGACGGCCCAGCCAAAAGTGGCTGGTGACCTGGCCCCGCTGGTTGGGGGCGGTCTGCTCCGGGCTCGGCAGGTCAGCCTGGCCGCCGTTCCAGCGGGGGCGGTCGGCTACAGCATCCTCGGGGTGACCCCGGATGTTCCAGTGACCGAACAGGGGCGTCTGCTGGCTGAACTGGTGGGGATGATGGATGCTACCAAGCTGCGCTACCTGCCGACCAGCGGTGACCTCCACCAGCTGGTCGGCATGCTGCTGGGTGGGGTGGATCTGATCGACAGTGACCTGGCAGGACGAGAAGCCGCCATGGGCAATGCCCTGGTCGGGTTTGAACGCTTGCACTTGGACCGCGACCGGTTTGCCGATGACGATCGCCTGCTCGCTGATCGGTGTGGGTGTCCAACCTGTCGCGCCGGAGTTTCCCGGGCGATGATCCACCATCTTTTGACCACTGGTCAGCCGGTGGGGGAACGGTACCTCCTCTTCCATAACCTGTTCACCATCAATCAACTGCTTGCCCAGTTGCGGTCGATGATCACGGCTGGCCAGGTGGCCACTGACCTGCGTAAATTTGCTGGCCAGCGCGACCAATAGTGGCTTTTTATAATAAAGTTTGTTACAGTTATTGGTGAGTATTTTTGAAGGGATGGATATTACTGTGAATAGTTTAACGTTTGGAATTTTAGGTGCCGCCAGTGCTGGGGCAAGCAGTTACTCTGGAATCATCCTGATTCTGTTGATGATTGCCCTGATGTATTTCTTCATGATCCGGCCACAACAGAAGCAACGGAAGCAACACCAGGACATGATGAGCAACCTGCATCCTGGGGATGAGGTGGTTACCATTGGCCGCCTTCACGGGAAGATTGACTCAATCAACAAGACCGATCGGACGGTGACCCTGGATTGCGAGGGTATCTATCTGACCTTTGACATGGTTGCCATTGCCCGGGTTGTCAAGACTAACGACAGCAAGGACGCTGCTACCGACCAACCGGCCGCATCTGCTGCGCCAGCTACTTCTGCAGCTAGCGATCAACCAGCCAGTGCTGAGTCCGCTGCCGATTCAACGGCCGACTCGGCTGATGACCAGGAAAAGTAATTGACTAATCCCACAAAAAGTGGGAAACTTTTAACGGACGTTTGATTAATGCGCTTACCGGCCATTTTTCAAGCACGACGTTTATGCGTCCTTTATCCCTTGCTGAGGGCTGCATTTCCTTAGTGAGACCGTAAATACAGGAGGGAAAATCTAATGCAAATCGGATTGATTGGTTTAGGTAAGATGGGTATCCACCTTTGCCAAAACATGTTGCGCAACGACAACCAAGTGGTTGCCTTTGATCTTGACAAGAAGTTAGTTGAAGAAGCTGCTTCTTACGGCGCTGAACCTGCCTACACCCTGGAAGAAATGGTTAAGAAGCTTAACCAACCACGGACTGTCTGGGTCATGGTTCCAGCCGGCAAGCCAACTGACTCTACGATGGATCAACTGGCAAACCTGCTCGACGCTGACGACACGGTTATCGACGGTGGAAACACTTTCTGGAAGGACTCCATGCGTCACAACCGCATGTTCACCGAAAAGGGTATTCACTACTTCGACTGCGGTTCTTCAGGCGGTTGGAAGGGTGCCCTCAAGGACGGTAACTTCATGATCGGTGGGGACGAAGAAGACATCTTCAACAAACGTCTGGCCCCACTGTTCGATGGAATTGCTGAAAAGGACGGTTACCTTTACACTGGTAAGGCCGGTTCCGGTCACTACCTTAAGATGGTTCACAACGCCATCGAATACGGGATGATGGAAGCCATGGGTGAAGGTTTCGAAGTTCTGGAAGCTTCTGACTTTGACTACGACAACGCTGCCGTTGCCAAGATGTGGAACCACGGTTCTGTTATCCGTTCATGGCTGATGGAACTGGCTCAAGAAGCCTTTGAAAAGGACCCACACCTGGACAAGATCGCTGGTCGGATGCACAGTTCTGGTGAAGCTCACTGGACCCTGATGGATGCAATGGACAAGCAAGTACCAACGCCAGTTATCTACGAAGCATTAAGTCAACGGTTCCGTTCAATGCAAGACGACTCCTTCGATGGGAAGGTCGTTTCTGCACTGCGGAACGGTTTCGGTGGCCACGCAATGGACGCTGCCAAGAAGAACTAATGATTGCTCATTAGTTTTGCCAAATACCGCTCGTCATATGACGGGCGGTATTTTTGTCTTTAATGATGTTTGGCCGACTTGCCGATTACTGGTATACTTAATTGTTAGAACAATTTTTTGATAAGAGGGTAAACAATCATGGCTGATCAATTAGCAGCAATTTTTGCACAAATCAAGAAGTACAACAAGATCATCATCCACCGTCACCAGCGTCCCGATCCGGATGCCATTGGTTCCCAGGTGGGATTGGCGGAGATCCTGAAAGCCTCCTTTCCTTACAAGCAGATCTACGTGGTTGGTAAGCACATTCCAGGCTTCGACTGGATCGGCACGATGGACGAGATCGACAACGAGACCTTCGACGATGCCCTGGTGATTGTCACCGATACGGCCAACGCACCGCGAATTGACGACCGTCGTTTTAACAACGGGGATGAACTGATCAAGATTGACCACCACCCGAACGACGAGCCCTTCGGCGACCTGATGTGGGTTGAACCAGACGCCTCCAGCTGTTCAGAGATGATCTACGCCTTCTACCAGCACTTTGCCAAGGAGTTGCAGCTCCCCAAGAAGGCCGCCAGTGCTCTGTATGCTGGGATCATCGGCGACACCGGCCGCTTCCTCTACCCGGCCACCACGCCACGGACCATGTTGGTCGCCGGGGCCTTGATGGCAGCCGGGGCGGATGCCAGTGCCATCAGTCAACGGGAGAATGAGATCACCTTGCCGCTGGCCCGGCTGTCGGCCTACGTTTACGAACATCTGACCATCCTGGACCACGGGGCCGCCTACGTGGTTTTGACCAACGAATTACTGGCCAAGTTTGGCCTGAGTGAGTCGGGGACCTCCGCGGTGGTTTCCCTGCCAGGACGGATTAAGGACGTGGCGGCCTGGGCGATCTTCGTGGAACAGGCAGACGGCCACTACCGGATCCGGCTGCGTTCTAAGGGTCCGTCCATCAATGGCCTGGCTAAGAACCACGATGGTGGGGGACACGCCCTGGCCAGCGGTGCCAAGGCCAAGGACCAGGACGAGATCAAGCAGGTGATCGCCGAGCTCGACCAGCTGACTGGCGATTACGCAACGAAATAAGGGAAAGGAACTGACCAATGACCGAAAACAAGTTTAAGAACTTCAAGCTGCCACCGTACCTGATCAAGGCGGTGCAGGCGATCAACTTCTACCAACCAACCCCAATTCAGGAGCGGGTCATCCCGGATATCCTGAAGGGACAGAGTGTGGTGGGCCAGTCGGCTACCGGGAGTGGGAAGACCCATGCCTTCCTCCTGCCGATCTTTGCCCGGATCGATCCAGATAACCAGACCGTCCAGGCGGTCATCACGACCCCGAGTCGGGAACTAGCCTACCAGATCTATAGTGCTGCCAAGCAACTGAACAAGTTTGCCCCTCAGCCGCTGACGATTCATAACTACGTCGGTGGGACTGATAAGCAGCACCAGCTCGACCAGCTGTCCCGCAAACAACCTCAGTTGGTGATTGGGACGCCGGGACGGGTGCTTGACCTGATCAAGAGTCAGGCGCTCGATATCCACACGGCGACGATGTTTGTCGTCGACGAGGCCGACATGACCCTGGACATGGGCTTTCTGGAACAGGTCGATCAGATCGCCAGCAACTTTCCGGAGGACCTGCAGATGATGGTCTTCTCGGCAACGATCCCCAAGAAGCTGCGACCGTTTCTGAAGAAGTACATGGCCAACCCTGAGGTCGAGGAGATCCCAACCCAGGCGGTCATCAACCCCGACGTGCAGAACTGGTTGATGTCAACCAAGGGCCAGGACAAGAACCAGTTGATCTATCGGCTCCTAACAATGGGAGAACCTTACCTGGCCCTCGTCTTTGCCAACACCAAGGAGCGGGTTGAGGAGTTGACCCACTACCTGGAGGAGCAGGGTCTCAAGGTTGCCATGATCCACGGGGGTCTGGAAGCTCGCCGGCGCAAACGGACGATGCGCCAGATCCGAAACCTGGACTACCAGTACGTGGTGGCTACCGACCTGGCTGCCCGGGGGATTGACATCGACGGGGTCTCGCTGGTGATCAACGATGACATCCCCACCGACCTGGAATACTTTATTCACCGGGTCGGCCGGACAGGGCGGAACGGGATGACCGGGACGGCGATCACCCTCTATGCCCCAGCCGAAGACGACCTGATTGCTAAGCTAGAAGAGCGGGGAATCAAGTTCGTTCCCAAGGAACTGCGTGGCGGTCGATTGGTAACCACCCACGACCGTAACCGGCGGAAGAACTACCGGCGCAAGCGGGCCGAGCTGGATCCGTCTATGAAGGGCTTTGTTAAGAAGACTAAGCGCCGCGTCAAGCCAGGTTACAAGAAGCGGATCAAGCGGGCCATCAGGGAGGACGAGCAGCAGAAACATAAGCTCGAGCTTCGCCACAAGATTCGCAAGGCCAAGCGGCAGCGTCAACGGCAACATCGGCGGGAACGGAATGCCCGTTGATTTTGGCGGCCAAGTTCGCTATAATATGACTCGTTTGGGACATGCCGGCCAGGCACGATTTTCAGAAACGGTCGGGTTGCTGTGACGACCGATGAATGCCTGGCGGGTGCTCCCCATTCATAAAATTTGATATTCAACTCGGCCAATGTCGAGAAATAAGAGGTAAACGAAATCCATCGTTGCAAGCAGAGTGGTACCGCGTCGTCCGGCGTCTCTGATCGCAAGGATGGATTTTGTTTTTGGAAAGGGAGATATCATGAAAGAATTAAAGAAGCTGAACAGTGCTCAGGTTCGGCGGATGTATCTGAAGTTCTTTGAGGAACATGGCCACAAGATCATGCCAAGTGCTTCACTGGTACCAGTTAACGACCCGACTCTGCTCTGGATTAACTCCGGGGTGGCCACGATGAAGAAGTACTTCGACGGGAAGGTCGTTCCGGAGAACCCGCGGATGACTTCATCGCAAAAGAGTATTCGAACCAACGATATTGAAAATGTCGGAAAGACGGCCCGGCACCACACCATGTTCGAGATGCTGGGGAACTTTTCTGTCGGTGACTACTTTAAGAACGAGGTTATCCCCTGGGCCTGGGAACTGCTGACCAGTGACAAATGGTTCGGCTTTGACCCAGCTCGGCTCTACATCACCTACTACCCGAAGGATCATGATGCTTACAATAAGTGGCGTGAGGTCGGCGTGGCTAAGGACCACCTGATCCCAGACGAGGATAACTTCTGGGACATCGGTCAGGGGCCATCCGGTCCAGATACCGAAATCTTCTATGACCGTGGTCAGGAATTTAACAACCTGGCTGACGACGATCCCGAGAACTACCCAGGTGGGGAAAACGAACGTTACCTGGAGATCTGGAACATCGTCTTCAGTCAATTCAACCACACCCCTGAGGATACCTACGAACCGCTGCCCCACAAGAACATTGATACCGGGATGGGCCTCGAGCGGGTGGTTTCCATCTTCGAAAACGCCCCAACTAACTTTGAAACCGACCTCTTCATGCCGCTGATCAAGCAGACTGAGGAGTTCAGTGGGACGAAGAAGTACGGCCAGAACAAGGAAGACGACATTCAGTTCAAGATCATCGCCGACCACATCCGGACCATTACATTTGCCATCGGTGACGGGGCCCTGCCATCCAACATGGGTCGGGGCTACGTCATCCGGCGCCTGCTGCGGCGGGCCGTAGTTGCCGGCAAGAAGCTGGGGATCGACGAACCATTCCTGGCCAAGATGGTCCCAACCGTCGGCAAGATTATGCAGGACTACTACCCAGACGTCCTGGAAAACGCCGACTACATTGCCTCCGTCATCAAGTCCGAGGAAGACCGCTTCAGTGCGACCCTGAACGGGGGGCTGAACCTGCTGAACAACGTGATCGCTGAAGCCAAGAAGAACGGGACCAACGAGATCGATGGTAAGACCGCCTTTAAGCTTTACGATACCTACGGCTTCCCAATCGAACTGACCAAGGAATATGCTAGTGACGAGGGCCTGACGGTTGACCAGAAGGGCTTCGAAGCTGCCATGACTGAACAGCAGAACCGGGCCCGGAATGCCCGTGACATGGACAACGGGATGGGGGTTCAGACCGACCTGTGGACCGACTTCAAGGAAGACAGCAAGTACGTTGGTTACACCGACCTGACCGTTGACAACGCCAAGGTGATCGGCCTGGCCCACGATGGTAAGCAGGCCGATTCGGCTGACGCTGATGACAAGGACATCGAGGTCATCTTCGACGTCACCCCATTCTACGCCGAGATGGGTGGTCAGGTCGCCGATACCGGTGATATCATCGACAACTACGGTAAGAAGGTCGGTCGGGTTGTTGACGTTCAACACGCCCCAAACCAGCAAAACCTGCACCGGGTTGAACTGACGGCTCCCCTGAAGAAGGGTGCCCGTTACAAGTTGGTGGTTGACCGGCTGCGTCACCTGAAGATTGAGAAGAACCACACCGCCACCCACCTGCTCGACCAGGCCCTGCGCAACGTCTTAGGTGGGCACACTCAACAGGCCGGTTCCCTGGTTGAGGAGCACTACCTGCGCTTTGACTTCAACCACTTTGGTCAGGTGACGGCCAAGGACCTGCAGGCGGTTGAACAGATGGTCAACGACCAGATCTGGAAGGAAATTCCGGTCAAGACCGTCGAAACCGATATCGACTCTGCCAAGGAGATGGGGGCGATCGCCCTCTTCTCCGACAAGTACGGTGACAAGGTCCGGGTTGTCAAGATCGGTGACTACAACACCGAGTTCTGTGGTGGTGACCACGTCAAGAACACCAACGAGTTAGGCCTCTTCAAGATCGTCTCCGAAGGTGGGGTTGGTGCCGGTGTCCGGCGGATTGAAGCCGTGACCTCTAGTGACGCCTTCAAGTTCCTGCAGGACCGGGATAACCTCCTGACCGAAACGGCCGACGAACTGAAGACCGCCCAGATCAAGGAGGTTCCTCACCAGGTTGCCGCTCTTCAGGCCGACTTGAAGGAAGCCCAGAAGAAGAGTGCTGCCCTGGAGGCCAAGATCGCCGCCCAGCAGGCCAACAACGTCTTTGAGAATGTTCAGGACACCAAGCAGGGTCGCCTGATCGCGGCCGAAGTCAAGGTTGCCGGAATGGGTCAACTCCGGCAACTGGCCGACAGCTGGCGGGCCAAGCAACTCTCCGACGTGCTGGTCCTCGGGACGGCCAACGACGGCAAGGCGAACCTGTTAGTTGCTGTCAGCGACGATAAGGTCAAGGCTGGTCTGAAGGCCGGTGACCTGATCAAGTCAATTGCCAAGGCCATCAACGGTGGCGGTGGTGGTCGGCCAAATCTCGCCCAGGCCGGTGGAAAGAACCCGGCCGGGATCCAAGACGCCCTGAAGCTGGCTAAGGAATACATGGATAAGTAATGTTTTATTGAGCGGCAATCAGCTGGCAGGACGCCAGCCGGTTGCCGCTTTCTTGTAGAGCCTCACAATTGTGATTTATCAACATTTATAGTAAAATATATAGCTAAGAGACTAGTCGGAGGTGACGATTAATGACTACCAATAATGATGAAACGATGTTCTATGACTTTGGTCAGGAACGGCAAAAGAATATCAAGGATACCCTGAAGACGGTTTATGAATCCTTGGAGGAGAAGGGCTACAACCCGATCAACCAAATTGTGGGTTATCTCCTGTCTGGTGATCCCGCCTACATTCCCCGCCTAAACGATGCCCGAAACTTGATCCGTCAGCACGAACGTGACGAGATCATTGAGGAATTAGTTGTATCGTATCTGAAGAATAATGGTGAGACCAAATGAGACTAATGGGGCTCGATGTTGGCTCAAAGACGGTTGGGATTGCGGTTAGTGATCCCCTTGGCTGGACAGCACAGGCGGTTGAGATCATTCCCATCGACGAGGACAACGAGGTCTTCGGGATTGATCGGGTTGCTGAGCTGGTGGCCAAGGAACAGGTGGCCGGTTTTGTAGTTGGTCTGCCAAAGAACATGAACAACACGGAAGGACCGCGGGTGGATGCCTCCAAGCACTATGGTGACCTTCTCGCCCAGCGTTTTCCGGATATCCCCATTGATTTCCAAGACGAACGACTAACCACCGTTGAGGCCCACCGGATGCTGGTCGAGGAGGCCGACATCTCACGGGCCAAGCAAAAAAAGGTGATCGATGAAGTCGCTGCAACCTTTATTCTGCAGAGTTACTTGGATCGTCACGGCCGCTTAGTCCAGAAATTAAAATAAGGATGAATCAATATGGGTAAACAACAATCTAACAACGATGAAAACTTAATCACCCTGATCGACGAGGATGGTAACGAACAGCTCTTCAAGGAACTGTTTACCTTCGATTCCGATGATTACGGTAAGTCCTACATCTTCATTTATCCTGCTGAACAGGAAAATGACGATTCAGTTGACATTCAGGCCTACATCGTGGCCGACAATGAAGACGGCGATGGTCAGGACCTGGTACCGATCGAAGACGACAAGGAATGGGACATGGTCGAACAGGTCTTAAACACCTTCCTCGATGATGACGGAAACTTCAATGCTTAATAAATAGCGAGTAATCGGGAAGTGGTAGCCAGGGGGCTGCTGCTTCCCTTTTCTATCGAACGGGTAATAACATGATTCTAACAACGTTGATTATTTTGATTCTGATCGGCTGCTTCATCAATGGTCACCGGCGCGGCCTGCTAATGATGGTTCTGTATGCCGGCACCTACCTGGTCAGCTGGCTGGTTGCCAAGTGGGGAGCCCGGGCGATCGGTACCGGCCTGAGTGGCCTGTTGCCCGACGTCAGCCGGAACGCGGTCTACTCGACGGCCATGTTGAAGACGGTCGACAACAACGTCTTTTTCTATAACGGGATTGCCTTCCTGGTGATCTTCACCCTGGTCTCGGTGCTTTGTCATTGGGGGATCAGCAAGCTTCACTGGATCAAACGACTGCCGGTGATTGGCACCTTTGATCAGCTGGCCGGGGGCATCCTGTCATTAGTGATTGGCTACGTGGTGATCTACGTGGCCCTAGTGATCCTCCAGCTGTGGCCCGCTGGTTGGTGGCAGCTGCAGTTGGCTAACTCAGGCCTGGCCCAGTTTATGATCAACCAGACCCCGGGCCTGGCCCAGCTGATGCTCAGTACGCTTAAATAAAGGAAGAATGAGAATGAACCATAAGATTACGGAAACACTAGAATTTGCACGCGTCAAGGGGATGCTGGCCCGCTACCTGGTTTCGGCAGCCGGACACCACGAACTGGAACGCATGGCGCCCCAGGGGGACTATGACCGCGTCCAACGTTACCTGACGGAGACTACCGATGGGGCCGACATTCTGCGGCTGGAGGGCGGTATTCCGATCCCCAAGTTGGCTGACATCCAGCCCCAGATGAAGCGGCTCAAGATCGGTGCCAACCTGAACGGAACGGAGCTGGCCCAGGTGACCAAGGTTCTGCAGACCAGCATGAGCGTGAAGAATTTCTTCGACCAGATGCGGGAGAAGAAGATCAAGCTCCGGGTGCTTGACCAGCTGGTGGATCGCCTGGTAACCATTCCATCGATTACCCAGCGCCTGATTCGGTCGGTGGACCCAGATGGCCGCCTGAACGATGAGGCCTCCACCAAGCTGCACGGGATCCGGCAGTTGATCGTCAAGACCGAGGGTGAGATCCATCAGCAGATGGAGCGCTATACCCGGGGCAAGGGGGCCAAGTACCTCAGTGAACCGGTGGTGACGATCCGGAACGACCGTTACGTTGTTCCGGCCCTGGCCCGTTACCGGAATAAACTCGGTGGGGTGGTCCATGACCAGAGTGCCAGTGGCCAGACCCTTTACATTGAACCGGCCGGGGTGGTTGAGTACAACAACCGTCTTCGTCAGGCCCAGATTGAGGAACGGCAGGAAATGCTGCGGATCCTGGCCGAATTATCGGCCCTGATCGCCCCCTACCGTCACGACATCCAGAACAACGAACGGGTGTTGGGGAAGCTGGACTTTATCAACGCCAAGGCGGCCCTGGCCCATGACATGAAGGCCAGCCTGCCGATCTTGAGCCGCGAGAACCACGTTAACCTCCGGCATGCCCGCCATCCTTTGATCGACCCGCACAAAGTGGTCCCAAACGATATCAAGGTTGGTGGCGACTACCAGGCGATCGTGATCACTGGACCGAACACCGGTGGGAAGACGATCACCCTGAAGACGTTTGGCCTGATCCAGCTGATGGGACAATCAGGGCTCTTCATTCCGGCCGAGGAGGGGAGTACGATCGGCGTCTTCGACAACATCTTCGCCGACATCGGGGATGAACAGTCCCTGGAGCAGAACCTGTCAACCTTCTCGGGGCACATGGATAACGTTAAGGCGATCCTCGAACAGATCACCGCTCGCAGCCTGGTCCTGCTGGATGAACTCGGTGCCGGGACCGACCCCAAGGAGGGGGCAGCCCTGGCGATGGCAATCCTTGACCAGATCGGCAGCAAGGGAAGTACGGTCGTCATCACGACCCACTACCCGGAATTGAAGGTCTATGGTTATGACCGGGCTAAGACGATCAACGCCAGCATGGAGTTTGACCAGGAGACCCTCCAGCCGACCTACCGACTCCTGCTGGGGATCCCGGGGCGGTCCAACGGGATTGAGATTGCCCAGCGGCTGGGCATTGACACGGCCGTGATCGACGAGGCCCGGTCGCTGGTCAGTGATGATAGTCAGGACCTCAACCAGATGATCGGTGACCTGGTGGCCCAACGGAAGGCTGGCCGTGAGGAGAGCGAACGTCTGAGTAAGCTGGTCGAGGAGAACGAGCGGACCCAGAAGGAACTGGATGAGAAGCTAACCCGGTTCAACGAGCAGCGGGACAAGCTCTTCGACCAGGCCCGGTCCAAGGCCAACCACCAGGTATCGATGGCCAAGCGGAAGGCCAATAGCATCATCCACCACCTCCGGCAACTGGAGGTTCAGCAGGGGGCCAACGTTAAGGAGAATCAGCTGATCGACGCCCAGGGGGCCCTAAACGCCTTGCACCAGGAGGATCCCCGTCTCAAACATAATAGTGTCCTCAAACGGGCCAAGGCCAAGCACGACCTCCACGTCGGAGATGCCGTCCTGGTCAAGTCCTATGGCCAGTATGGTGAGCTGCTCGATAAACGGGGCAACCATAAGTGGGAGGTCCAGATCGGGATCCTTAAGATGGAGATCGACGAACAGGACCTAGAGAAGGTCGCCAAGAAATCACTGCCAAAGGAGAAGACCACGCGGCGGTCGAGTGCCATTCATACCACCCAGACCCGGCATACCTCGGCGCGGCTGGACCTGCGTGGTCACCGCTACGAACAGGCGATGAGTGAGCTCAGCGATTTCATCGATCACGCCCTCTTGAACAACCTGTCTTCGGTTACCATCATTCACGGAAAGGGGACCGGGGCCCTGCGGAAGGGAACCCAGCAGTACCTGCAGAGTAACCCGCGGGTCAAGTCTTTCAGCTATGCGGCACCGAACAACGGTGGTGACGGGGCCACGATTGTCAACCTGTAGTCTACTAAGTAAAAGTAAGCAGCAATCGTGACAGGACGGGCGCCCTCTGCTAGAATAAGGGTAACCAATTCGATAGGAGGACGAGCAAATGGCTGTTAACGTAACAACTGACCAAAGCTTTGAACAGGATACGGCAACCGGGGTGGCCCTGATTGACTTCTGGGCGACCTGGTGTGGACCGTGTCGGATGCAATCACCAGTGGTCGAGGCCCTCTCTGAGGAGATGCCGGAGGTCAACTTCTTCAAGTTGGATGTTGACCAGAACCCGGCCACGGCCCAGCAGTTCCGGATCATGAGTATTCCAACCCTGATGATCAAGAAGGACGGTCAGGTGGTTGACCAAATCGTCGGTTACCATCCGAAGGAACAGCTGCAGCAGATCCTGCAACAATACACGGCATAAGGCATAAAAAGAAGACCTGATGAACTTGCACAGTTCATCAGGTCTTCTTGCTATTTATCGTGTTTCTTCTTCAGTAGTGAGCGCTTGTGCTTCTTCTTGGGCGCTGATTCATCGGCCTGGGGAGCGGTCACGTGGATGAAGGTGACAAGCTCACTTCGCTCGCTATCGGCGTCAGTCTTGGGGTCGTTCTGGACGGTGATATCGACGTATTCGTGGTGCCGATCGGTGAGCTCGGCCTCGGCGACTGTCCCGAGCTGGAACTCAATCTCCTGGGCCAGGAAGCCTAGCTCCAGGCCAAAGGAGGTCTGCTCCTCGTCACGGTGGATCCGTTCGGCCACGAGTGGGCCCCCCAGCCGCCAGACCTGGCTGGTCTTATCATGGCGTTGCAGCTGCAGGTCCCCAAGCCCCAGCTGGTGAGTCAAAATGATAAGGTCATCATGGGTGGCGACCGGGTACTCCCGCGCCAGGTCTTTCCCGATCCAGTAGAGCATGTCGTCGGCTTCCTTGCCGAGGATGCTTGGCAGGATGACGTCACGCAGGGTGCCATTCATCAGGCCCTGGTGGCTGGCTAGCAATTGATCATAACGTTTTTGACTCATTAAATTTCTCGCTCCTTTATCGCAATCAATCCTATTATACTTAAAAATGGCGGTGGGAATAGTAAAATTTTTCAAAACTTGCAAAATTCGCGCTGGAAAACGATAATATAGTTTCAAGCAATTTTAAACGGATCAAATAAAAACGTTGAATTTAATGAGGTGAATGAAATGGATGAACGGCCAATTGGCTTAATGGATTCTGGACTCGGTGGCCTATCGGTGATGCGGGTCCTCCACCAGCAGCTCCCCAAGGAATCACTCGTCTTCGTGGGTGATCAGGGGCACTTTCCCTATGGAACCAAGAGCCAGGATGAGTTGCAGCACTTGGTGTTAAACATCGGCCACTTCCTGGTTGAACAGGATATCAAGATGATGATTGTGGCCTGCAATACCGCGACCGGGGCGGCCCTGCCCCTCCTGCAACAAACCTTGCCGGTTCCGGTGATCGGGGTGATTGAGCCTGGGGCGATTGCGGCAGTCCACCACCACCTGAAGACGGTCGGTGTGATCGGCACCGCGTCAACCATCAAGAAGGGGGCCTACCCAGCGACCATCCACCGCCTGGCTCCCCAGATGACGGTTTATAGTCACGCGGCTCAGGAAATGGTTCCTATCGTCGAACACGGCCTGACCGGGACCCCGCAGGCCCAGGAAACGGTTAATGCGGCCTTGCAATTTTTTGACCAGCACCCGGTCGACGGCCTAATTTTGGGTTGTACCCACTTCCCGTTCCTGGCGCCTGAGATTCGGCAGAAGATGGGGCCCAATGTTCGCCTGATCGACCCGGCCTATGAGACCATCAAGCAGGCCCAGGCAACCTTAACTGCCCAGGAACTGCTAGCGGACCAGGACGCGGGAACGGTAAAACTGTACACGACCGGTGACCGGGCGGACCTGGTGACTGGGGCCCAGCAGTGGCTCGCCGGCCAATTCACCAGCTGTGACCACGTTGACCTGTAGACAAGGAGGACGATTTCGATGACGACTTTAGTAATTGCGACCAAGAACGCTGGCAAGGCCCGGGAGTACCGGAAGATGCTGGCCCCACACGACATCACGGTCAAGACCCTCGCCGACTTCCCACCGATTACCATCGACGAGAACGGCACCAGCTTTGAGGAGAACGCCACGATCAAGGCCCAAACCGTGATGCGGGCCCTGAACCTGCCGGTGATGGCCGATGACTCGGGCCTGGTAGTCGATGCCTTAAACGGGGCCCCGGGTATCCACTCGGCCCGCTACGCCGGTGATCACGACGATGCAGCGAACAACGCCAAGCTCCTTCATGAACTGGCTGATGTTCCTGATGACCAACGGACGGCCCACTTCCACACAACCATCGTGGCTCTCAAGCCGGACGGGGCTAAGCTGGTTGCCAACGGTCGGGTCGATGGCCGGATCCTCCATGAACGGCGGGGCGAGAATGGCTTCGGCTACGACCCGCTCTTCTTCGTTGATTCCCTGGGTAAGTCCCTGGCTGAACTGACGGCCGACCAGAAGAACGCCATCAGCCACCGGGGCGCGGCCCTGCGTGACTTCATGGCCCGGTTCCCGGAATGGTGGCGAGCATGATGAAGGCCTTAGTGATCAGTGATAACCATGGTGACCAACAGATCCTTGAGCAGATCACCCAGCAGTGGCAGGATAAAGTCGACCTCATGATCCACTGTGGTGACTCGGAAATGGCCCCGACCCTGCCGGTGATGCAGCAATTTGAAGTTGCCGTTCTGGGCAACAACGATTGGGGTCTGGACTACCCGCTGGAGCAGACGGTGGTCGCCGGGGGCCAGCGGGTCTACGCCACCCATGGTCACCGTTACCAGGTTAATTCAACCCTGACGCCGTTGATGCTGAAGGGGCAGGAGCAACAAGCGGACATGGTCTGCTACGGCCATACCCACCAGCTAGCAGTGACGGTTGAGGACGGAATGCTGATGATCAACCCCGGCAGCATCAGCCTGCCGCGGGGCCAGTATGCCCGTCTCGGTGGGACCTTTGCAGTGGTTGAGCTGACGACCGACCGCTTCGTCGTTGACTATTACACCCGTGACAGTCAGCCGGTTGCCGATCTGCACTTTGTCTTCGAGCGGAAGGAGGGGTGCCCGTGATTGATCAACATCTGCAACAGATGCTCCTGACCAACAAGCAGAAGTTCATGATCCCGGCCAGCCTGGTCGCCACCGTCAACGTCACCAACAGCCTTGACCACGCCTTCTTGGTGCTGACCAAGGATCGCTACGCCAAGATTGTGGTGGTCGATAACGACAACCACTACCGGGGCCTGATCTCGCTGGCAATGATCACCGACCACCTCCTGGACACCTACCGGATCGCGATTAACCGCCTACAAAGATTGGCGGTGGGTGACGTCATGCAGACGGATGCCCCGACGATTACCGACCCCTTTGATGTCGAGGAGAACCTTCACCTGTTGATCGATCAGTCATTCCTGACGGTGGTCGATGCCCGTCAGCACTTCCAGGGGATCGTCACCCGGCGCGAGCTGTTGAAAGCCGTCAACTATACTGTCCACAACTTTGATCATTTCTACCAGGTTCTGAATAAGTAAACGAAAATGGCCACCGCAACTTGAGCGGTGGCCATTTTGTGTCTAAGCGTCGTTCTTGAGGAGCTGTTCGATGGTCTTGAGGACCCCGTCATGGTTATTGTCGATGGCGGTCGTGTGGGCGGCCTGCAGCTTGATGACCGGGTTGGCGTTTTGCATGGCGTAGCTACGGGACGTCATCGCTAGCATTCCCAGGTCGTTTTCGTTGTCACCGAACGTGACAATCTCGTCGTCGGCTAGGTGTAAGCGCTGCTGGAGGACGGCCAGGGCGTTACGCTTGGTGCCCCGGGCGTTGCCGATCAGGTCGGTGTTGAAGCCGGAGTTCTCGATGATCAGGGACGGCGGCAGGTAGCCGTCCATCACCGCCGCCACCTTGTTGAGGTCGATGTGGGGAGCAAAGTTGACCGAGATCTTGGTGAACTGCTCATCGGGATAGGCACTGAAGACCTGGCGGATGTCAGGGACTCGGACCACGTCCTCATAGAAGAGCTTGATCACGGCAAAGTTCTTAGCGTCCATTGCCTGATCAACGTAGGAGGTCGTCGGCCCGGAGACGACCAGCTGGTTGATGTCCTGGGGACCGTAGAAGCGGTCGAGAATGTGCGTCACCCGCTCCAGGGCGGTTACCTCGATCGGGTAGGCGGCCAGGAACTGCTGACCATGGTGGATCACCGACCCGTTCTGCGAGATGAAGTCCATCTGGTCGACATAGGGCTGAAACTCCCGGGCTAGGCGGGGAAAGCTGGACCCGCTCGCCGCCACGAAACGGATATGGCGCTTTTGCAACTGGCGGAAGAGACGCTTGAAGCGGCGCTGATTATATTGATGGTCGTCACGCAGAAAGGTGCCATCCATGTCGGTGGCGATTAGTTTAATGCTCATTGTGATGATCTCCCTCCCATGATAATGGAATATTTTTCGCGTGGAGTGCCTGGAGATAGGCGGCCAGGAACTTGCTGGCCACCTGTGACTGGCTGCCGTTGGCGACGGTAATCGTCACCCGGAAGGCCAATTGGGTACCGACCGTGACTGGCCCGACGATCACCGGCTGATCGCGGAGCTCGGGGGTGGTGGTAACTAGCTTCTGATTGACGGTTTTGACGGTGGCGGCGACCTCACTCAGAACCGCATTGGGGGCAATGTAGACATCGACGTTGGTGACCATGTCGTTACGCGAGAAGTTACGAACAATCGTGATGTTGCGGTTGGGGATGTAGTTGAGGGTTCCGTCGGCACTGGTAACCTTGGTGGTTCGGATCCCCAGGGCGGTGACGGTTCCTTTGATTTGGTCGACCTCGACCACGTCACCCACGTCCAGTTGCTGTTCAAGCAGGATGAAGAAACCATTGACCAGGTCACTGACAAATCCCTGGGCCCCCAGCCCGAGGGCGATACTAAAGATCCCGGCCCCGGCAATCAGGGTCCCCACTGGCACGCCGATCTCGGAGAGCAGGGCGTACAGGAAAAAGAAGTAGCAGGTGTAACGATAGATGTTGAGGGTTAAGGCCCGGATGGTCGCCAGTCGGTTGCTGTTCTTGAGCAGCTGGTGCTTATTGGATTCTAGAAACAAGTGATTGATGACCAGCCGGCCAAACCAGAGAATGAGGGCAAACATCAAAATCGTCAGGATGATCAGCAAGAGCTTGTTCAGACACTGTTGGAGAATCTGGTGCCAGGATAAGTCGGTGAAGGCCTTGCGCACCTCCTCGATTTGTTTGTTGAGCTGGGCATTGCTGGCAGCGATGACCATATTATCGTCCTCCTCATTTGGTTAATCAGGTCAATTCTAACAAGGAATACTGTAAAATGTCGATAGGACAATTGTTGTTTATGACCGTTTTGTGATATTCTTGTCTTGAGTAACTGATATGGATGACCATTTAATACAAAGGAGGGGTATGATGACTTTTGGACAGTTAGCGGGCTTGATCGCCGCGATCGCCTTTTTGATTCTGGTGGTGTTCGCCTGCGTTGTACTAACTCAGCTGACCAAGACGATGAAGGAGGCCAACGCGACGATTGCCCTGTTGACCCGGGACATGGATAACCTGAGTAAGGAGGTCGAGGATGTGCTCAGCAACACTAACTCCCTGCTCGATGATATCAACAAGAAGTCCAGCCAGCTTGATCCGGCCGTCAAGGCGGTGGCTGATGTTAGTCAGAGCGTGATTGACGTCAACGATAGTCTGCATGAGATGACGGAGAAGGTTAACGCGCGTCGTGAGAAGGCTCAGTTAGGAATGGGTCTGTTGAAGACCGCCGGCAAGGCTGCCGTGGTAAACGGCATTGCCCGCTTCAAGCAACGGCGTGCAGCAAAGAAGGGAGTCGATACAGATGAGTAAAAAGGTATTAATTGGGGCCCTTTTAGGAGGGCTGGCCACTGCGGCAGCATGGAAACTGATGCCAAACGAGAAGAAGACCGCCTTAAAGCAACGAGTTAATGATACGGCTACCGATCTGGCTGATCGGACGACCGACTACGCCCTAGATGCGCTCGACATTGTCGATGCTAAGATGGCCGAGGCCGAGGCCGACGACAAGTTCAGTGGGGTGGTTGACAGCGTCAAGGGTGCCAAGGCTAAGGCCAAGCAGACCGCTAGCCACCTGGCTGACCGGCTGACTAACGATGATTTCGATGAGGAGACCGCTGATATCCGTCAGGAACTGGCCAACGCTGCTCACCCGGATGACAACGATGACCGGGTGGTTGACGATGATATTGTGATCGATGCGACCGACCAGGCTGATGACAAGGATCAGAAGACAAGTAAGTAAGCTGATTCGTTAAATGTAATCAATCTCCCATAAAAGGGAAGGTTGATTGCATTTTTTTGTTGAAAACGTTTGCCATTTCAGAGCCGATCTGCTATATTAGTAAAGTTATGAAAAACTATGAAAACAGACAATAACAGTAAAGAAAGGGCTATCTTATGGAGAAACAATCAGTAACAATTTACACCGTTGCACGTGAAGCGCGGGTTTCGATGGCAACTGTTTCGCGGGTTGTCAATGGTAATCCGAACGTCAAGCCAGCTACCCGGCAGAAGGTGATGGACGTCATCAAGCGGTTGAACTACCGCCCAAACGCGGTTGCCCGGGGCCTGGCCTCCAAGAAGACCACCACGGTCGGTGTGGTTATTCCCCGAATCACCAACCCATATTTTGCGGACCTGGCCCTCGGAATCGACGATATTGCTGCCATGTACAAGTACAACATCATCCTGACCAATTCCGATAACGATGATGATAAGGTTCTCAAGGTGGTTCATAACCTTCTGGCTAAGCAGGTCGATGGGATCATCTTCATGGGTTACAATATTCCCGACGAGTTGAAGAGTGAACTCAAGAGCGGCAATACGCCCGTCGTGGTTGCCGGCTCCGTAGTCAACGATGATGACCTAGCAACCGTCCGGATCGACTACCAGAACGCGGCCAAGGAGGTTACCCTGAAGCTCCTCGACAACGCCCAAGATCACGTGGCCTTCGTTACCAGCTCCCTGAAGTACACCATCAACGGTGACGCTCGGCTGAATGGGTACAAGGCGGCCCTGGCGGAGCGGAACGTTACATTTGATGATCAGCTGGTTGTCGAAACCGATGGCAGTTACCAGGCCAGCTACGACCAGGCTAAGAAGCTGGTTGACGCGGGGGTTAAGGCTGCTTACGTCAGTGACGATAACCTGGCAGTGGGCCTGTTGAACGGGTTGACTGATAATGGGATCAAGGTTCCGGATGATTTTGAGATCATCTCCTCCAACGACACGACCTACACGAAGATTGCCCGGCCGACAATCTCCTCAATTACGCAACCAACCTACGATATTGGTGCGATTGCCATGCGGTTATTGACCAAGCTGATGGATAACAAGGATGAGGCCGCGGACGAGAAGGAAGAAAAGGATGTCATCCTGGACCACGGTTTCGCCAAGCGGCAATCAACCCGGTAATCAACCGTGACGACGCGTAGTGAATTACGGGCCCAGCGGGAAGCTGCCCAGCAATCTGCGCCAGCGCCTGAACCGACTGCAACACCAGCACCAAGTCACCACTTCTTCAACTTCTGGGGAACCGTTCTATTGGTCTTCTTCGTCTTGAGCATGATTCTCAATGCCACCCTGCTCAACCCGAAGTTTATCCTGCGCGAGGTTCAGGATTCGGTGGTCGAGACGACGATCACTGATCAGGTCAATGGTGCCCTGCAACGCTATGGGGTCCCAACCTCCCTGCTGACCGATAAGGACACCGACCACCTCCTTACCCAGGCGGTCAATCAGGTCTATGCTGGTAAGAGTATTCACCTGGATCTCAGTCGAGTAACCCAGCGGGCGGGGGCCACGGCTGACAGTGAGCTTGCCCAATATGGCCTGGCCGGCGTTGGCAGTGCGGTTTCGGCTGACCTTTCTCAAAACGTCAACAATGTGGTGAATAGTCAGCTGAACACACCCGTGGTGGCCCGGCTAGCCAATGGTATTCACCTGACCAAGCTGGTAACAAACGCGATCTTTATGGTGACGGGAATTGGTCTACTGATCCTGATCGTGTTGGTGATTCTCGGTCGGCACTTTGCCCAGAGCTTTAGCTGGATTGGGATTTGGACAGTGGTCATCGATGGCCTGGTCTGTGGGGCAATCGGTAAGCTGGCACCACAGCTAGCGGCCGACCAACCCGACTATGCGGCCTTCGTGGCCCAGCTATCAGCGGCCTTCATACACACAGCTGTGGTGATCCTGGGGCCGATCCTGGTGGTAACGATCGTCCTGTTTATCTGGCGAATATTTGCCGGTCGCTTGCTTTCCCACCGTTGACCTTGAATTAATTTCTAAACTTTGCTAAAATTTATCTGTTTATCACATTAATTAAGAAAAGAGGAGTCAGTAATGTCAGGACATTCAAAATGGCATAACATTCAAGGGCGGAAGAACGCCCAAGATGCTAAGCGTGGTAAGATTTTTCAAAAGATCTCACGTGATTTGTACCAAGCAGCTAAAGCAGGTGATCCTGATCCAGCGAACAACGCTCAACTGCGTTTGGTAATTGATAAGGCACATGCGGCTAACATGCCAAAGAAGAACATCGACCGGGCCATTGCTAAGGCTTCTGGTATTGGTGGTGCCAAGTTCGAAGAGGTTACCTACGAAGGTTACGCTCCGGGTGGGGTTGCCGTCATGGTTTCCGCACTGACCGATAACAAGAACCGGACGGCCTCCGCGGTTCGTTCCGCCTTCAGTCACTCCGGCGGTTCCCTCGGTGCTAGTGGTTCTGTTTCCTACATGTTCGACCGGAAGGGTCTGATTGAAATCCTTCGCGATGGTCTGGACACTAGTGAGGACGACATGTTGATGGACGCCCTGGATGCCGGTGCCGACGACATGAAGGCCAGTGACGAGAAGTTCCAAATCTTCACCGACCCAAGCAACATGGCCAGTGTTCGTGACGCTCTGCAATCCAAGGGCTACGAACTCGACACGGCCGAAGTAACGATGATCCCACAAAACCGGACCGCCGTTCCTGAGGATAAGGTCAAGCAATACCGGCACTTAATTGATGAATTAACTGCTAACGACGACGTTGCCGACATCTACGAGACTGGGATCTTACCAGACGACGATGATGACGACGAAGAATAATTAGGGCCAAGCTGCCTACGAAGAGCTACTGAATTTTCAGTGGCTCTTTTTTTCGTTTTAAAGCTCCATTTTCCCGTTCTTAATAAGTAGGGGGGATGGATTATGGAAGCCTTTGAAAAGGATTTGAACGTGATTACCAGTCGGCGGATTGCCGATCTCTATGTGCTACCGTTCAAACACTATTACCGGATGATGATTGCGCAGCAGGGGCAGCTAAAACTGTTCAAGGCGGTTCCGGCTGACTATGGATGTCGGCTGATCGCCTACCTGAAGTACCGAGCCGACATGGCCGTCAGTGAGCATCGGCGGCCGCAGTTGGGGGCAATGAGTTGGCACTGTGGCCCGGAGAAGATCAACCTCCGCCTATCCAGTGTCGGTGACTACCAGGGTCGGGAATCGCTGGTGGTCCGGTTTATTTACCAACTGACTGATGATCGTTACCACCTGCTCTTTCCGCAGCAGTGGCAGGAGCTCAAGGCGCTCTTGCATCGCCGGGGGTTGGTGCTCTTTGCGGGTCCCATGGGGTCGGGGAAGACCACGACCATGTACCGACTGGCCCGTGAACTGGCTCAGGACCAGGTGGTGATGACGATTGAGGACCCGGTTGAGATTAATGAACCGCGCTTTGTTCAGCTTCAGATCAATGAGCTAGCGGGAATGGGGTATCAGCAGCTGCTGCGGCTGGGGCTGCGTCACCGCCCCAACGTTTTTATCATTGGGGAAATTCGTGATCCCCAGACGGCGATGATGACGGTTCAGGCGGCTTTGAGTGGCCACCTAGTCCTGGGAACGGTCCACGCTCGGGATGCCTACGGGGTGATTGCCCGGCTGATCCAGCTGGGGGTAGCCCCATACTATTTAGAACAAGTGATGACCGGAGTGGCCTACCAAAGATTACTGATGCAAACTGATAAAAAACCAGCAGTTCTGTTTGACCTGCTGAGCGGTCTGACGCTGGTTGACGAGGTAAAGGAACAAAAGGGGAGGGGAATGACAAATGCATGGACCCAATATCTTGACCGGGCAGTGGCAGCGAACCAAATCACACCTGCGGAGGCGGCCCGCTACCAAAACGGTTAAGTTCACAGCAGCAGAACAGGGGCGGTGGTTCCTCTTGATTCACGATCTGTTGACGGTGGGCTTCTCACTTCAGCATGCCCTCCGGTTCACCAGGACGGTGATGCCAGGTCTCCAGCCACTCTTGTGTGAGGTGGAACAAGAGCTGGCAGCGGGCGAAATGTTGGCAACCGGCCTGAAGAAATACGTCAACCAGGATCTCTACTACCAGCTCCGTCTGGCCGAACAACATGGCGCCCTTGCGCAGACCCTGAACGAATTGGGAACATTACGGATGACCGAGGTCCGCCAGCGCCGTAAACTCCGTGGTCTACTGCAGTATCCACTGCTCTTACTCGGAATGTTAGCGGTCGTAGTTAGTGGACTGGTCATCTTTATCTACCCGGAGCTTAACAGCTGGCAGACCCAGTCAACGAATATGGGCTGGTCGAATCTAGCGATCAACGTGGCCGCCTACCTGCTGACCTGTCTATCAATTGTCGGTGGCTTGCAGTGGTACCGGTGGCACCAACTATCACCCCGCCAGCGGATGATCCAGCGGTGTCGTCTGCCAATCGTGGGGCGCAGTTATCGGCTTTATTACAGCTACTACCTGACAACCAACCTGGCGGGGATGCTCCGACACGGCCTCTCCCTTAAGGAGATTATCCGGGTGACCGGCCAATACGGGACGGATTCGCTGCTCTACCAGTTCAGTGCCATCATCCGGAAGCTGGTGGCGGAAGGGGAACAGGTTGACCAGGTAATCATCCACTACCCTTTCATCCCCAATGAGTTAGTTGTCTTTATCAACAAGGGTGCCACTCGTCAGGAACTGGGGGATGAGCTGGCGGTATTTGCCCAGCTGCAGTTCAAGCGGTTAGTTAGCTCAATTGAACGACTGCTAACCTGGGTCCAACCGGTTGTGTTCGTCTTAATTGCGGCGGTGATCGTGGCCCTGTACCTCAGTATCCTGTTACCGATCTATCATTCCTTACAGGGGGTTGCATGACATGGTGAAAAAGTATTTACGGAAGAAACAGGCGGGCTTTACCCTCCTGGAAATGTCGATTGTGTTGTTTATCATCAGCCTGCTGATCCTGATTATCTTGCCCAACCTAGCCCAGCAGCGGAAAAACGCTACCCGCATCCACCAGAATGCGATGGTTGCGGTTGTTCAGACCCAGGTTGACGCCTATGAAAACGAGACGGGCAGTGCCAACGTCAGTCTGGATCAGCTTCGCCAGCAAGACTACCTGACGGCAGCCCAGGTGCAGAAGGCTAAGAAGGAGCATATCGCCATCGTTAATGGGAAGGCGGTCCGGCGATGAAGAAGCAGGCGGCCTTTACCAGTGTCGAGATGATTGTGGTGTTGGGAATAGTTGCGGCTATCTACCTGCTGTTGACACCAAGTTTTCAACCGAGTAGACAGGCGATCGGGGAACAGCAATTTTGGCATGGCATGCGACAGAATTGGCGGGCGGCGCAGGTGGCGGCCCAGGTCCACCACCAGTCGACCTTGATTGACTATTGCCCGGAAACCCAGCGGATTAGGTTTACGCGGGATGATCACCATACCTACCTGGACATTCCATCGACACTAGAGGTCGAACCGTTTGACATGATTGTGATTGATGACACGGGTTACACCGCACCGCGGACACTTCATTTTGCGTCCCGTCGGCATCGTTGCGGTTACTTGATGAAGATCCAACTAGCGTGGGGAGGTTACCGTCTTGAAAAAGTACCGAATTAGGGCCTTCGTGATGGCCGATAGCATCCTCGCCCTGGCGGTGGTGACGTTGGGCATCGTGACCCTGCTAACCAGCCAGCAGCAACTGACCCGCCAGCAGGTCCGTCACGACGGCAGGCTGATGGAGGCCCGGCTGGCCAAGGAGAGTAGCGATCAGTTTCGGGCCACGGGCCGGCCAGCCATTATTGAACGCCAGGGCTACCGGGCCACGGCGGATTCCGGGCGCATCGCAGTTTTCCATGGTCAGCGATTGGTGGTGTTATTACGAAGATGAAGAAAATGACCGGCTTTACTATTATTGAGTGTATCATGGCCTTGCTGATTACCGCGATAACGCTGATGCTAGCCGGCTGGGGCATGACAGCCCTTACCAATAGCGAACGACATTCCCTGGATCACCCGGTTGACTGGTACGTCTTCCTGAAGGAGATGGAGGCTGACAGTCACCACTTTGTCCTAAGACACGTCAGTGGGACAGCGGTGCGGGTCTATAGTCCGCGGACGGGTCTGAATTATACCCTGCAAGGCCGTCGTGTCATGTATCTGACCGCGGTGGAGCGGGGCGGCTACTTGCCTCTGCTGGATGGTATTCAGGGAAAGGCGTATCGTTTCACTCAGTTGCCCGGTCAACGTGTTTTGGTGGAGGTGACCCGTGAGAATGGTGAAAGACTGGCGGGAATTATTCAATTTTATCAAGAGTAAGCGGTCCGGCTATGCCCTGCTGACGGGGATGATTGTCCTGACGATTATCTGCCTTGCGGTGGTCTGGCAATACCACTATTACAGCGAGCAGTGGGCGATTGAAGACCAATTGGCTCGGCAGTTTCTCCGGGAGGCGGCGCATAATTTGGCAAATAAAAAATAATTGTTTAGCGAATGGCGGATTCTTGAATTTATCGGGTATAATCGGTAAACTATTAAGTGGAATGATTGTAACCTAATGGAGGTGACCAACACTGGCACAGCAAACACCACAACAATTATTTCAATTGTTTGACCAGGCGACGGAGATCCTGCAGTCAGCACTGCGCAGTTCTTACCTGGATGCCATGCTCGAGAATATTGAGAACGTCATTGATGATGAGGTTCAGGTCGAAGACGGGGTGCCGGATCCGGCAACGGTCGCGAAGTTGAAGGACATTTACCAGCAGCTTGATATTGCTGATGCCGATCCTGAGACCCTTCGTCAGTTGGTTCAGCTGAGTTTCTTGAAGGTGATTCGTAAGGATGCCATTCAAGCTAACCACCAGATGACACCAGATACGATCGGCTTTTTGATGGCTTTTCTAATCGAAAAGGTAACGAAGATCAACCGGCCATACACGATCTTTGATCCGGCGGTGGGGACCGCTAACCTATTGACAACGGTCATTAACCAGTTGCAAAAGGCCAGCAAGGAACCAATCCACGGCTATGGGATCGACAACGATTCCGCAATGCTAGAGGTTGCTAGTGCGAGCGTCGCCCTGCAGAAGCTGGACGTCGACCTGTATCATCAGGATGCCATCAACGCCCTGGATATTCCGCAGTGTGATCTGGCGGTAGCGGACCTCCCGATTGGTTACTATCCGTTAGATCAAAACACCAAAAACTACCAGACCCGGGCTAAGGAAGGCCATTCCTATATTCACCACCTGTTGATTGAGCAGTCGATGAACTACCTCCGGCCGGGTGGCTTTGGGGTGTTCCTGGTGCCAAGCAACCTGTTCCAAACCAAGGAATCACAGTCATTTGTCAAGTGGATCCAATCGGTCGCTCATTTACAGGGACTTGTTAATCTTCCTGCCGAGCTATTTGCCAATCCGGCTGCTCAGAAGGCCATCCTTCTGTTGCAGCGTCAGGGTGGCGGTAGTAAGCAGGCAGCGAAGGTCCTCCTGGGGGAATTCCCATCATTTAAGGAGACCAAGGCGTTCGGTGCCTTTGTAAGTGAAATCGATCATTGGGTTGCCACGAATTTAAATCAATAAAGGAGACAGTTTATAATGTCAAAAACAATTGCCGTTAACGCAGGTAGTTCAACGTTAAAGTTTAAGTTATTCGATATGCCAAGTGAGGACGTGGTTGCCGAGGGAACCATCGAACGGATTGGTGAAAAAATGGGCCATGCCAAAATCAAGTATGGTAACGGCCAGAAGCACGAAGACGAAAAGCCATTTGCCGACCACGGGGCAGCCGTTAACTACTTGTTGGATCAACTGATTGATTTAGGGATCGTTAAGAGCTATGACGAAATCACAGCGGTCGGCCACCGAGTCGTTGCCGGTGGTGAATTCTTCAAGGATTCTGCCGTTATCAATGATGATGTCATCAAGAAGATTGACGAGTTATCCGAATACGCTCCTCTTCACGACCCAGCTGAATTGATCGGGATCAAGGCCTTCCGGAAGGTATTACCAAACGCCTTTGCGGTTGCAGTTTTTGACACCTCCTTCCACGTCAACATGCCAAAGATGAATGCCCTCTACAGTGTTCCTTACGAATGGTATGAAAAGTACGGTGCCCGGAAGTATGGTGCCCACGGGACCAGCCACCGTTACGTTGCCGGTCGGGCCGCTGCCATGCTGGGCAAGCCGCTGGAAGACCTTAAGCTGATCACGATGCACATCGGGGCTGGTGCCTCCATCACGGCTGTTAAGGGTGGCAAGTCCTTTGATACCTCAATGGGCTTCTCACCACTGGCCGGGATCACGATGGCAACTCGTTCTGGGGATGTTGACCCATCCCTGGTCGCCTTTGTCCAGGAAAAGCTGGGAGTTTCCTCACAAGAGATGATCAACATTCTGAATCACAAGTCCGGTTTGTTGGGTATTTCTCAGCTCTCACCAGATATGCGGGACATTCTGGCCGCTGCCGACAAGGGTAACGACCAGGCTCAACTGGCCCTCGACATGTACGTTAACCGAATTGTTCGCTACGTTGGTGCCTATATCGCCGAAATGGGTGGTGCCGATGCGATCGTCTTCACGGCCGGAGTTGGTGAAAACAGTATCCCGGTTCGGAAGATGGTTACCGACAAGCTGGCTTACTTTGGAATCAAGATTGACCAGGAAAAGAACAAGTGCCACGGGGTTGAACGTGACCTGTCCACACCGGACGCCAAGATCAAGACCCTGTTGATCCCAACCAACGAAGAGCTGATGATTGTGCGGGACATCGAACGTCTGAAGAAGGAACAGGGCAAGTAATTGTCGAATACTGTCAAGTAAAATAACCTAAGATTGGGAATCAACCAGTCTTAGGTTATTTTGTATAATGAAAGCGAGAAGGTGATTGAATGCAATTTGTAACAGCTGATACCCATTTCTTTCACAGTGATCTGCTGGGGGTCGATGATTTCGCCCCGCGACCTTTTCCTAACGTTCAGGTGATGAATCAGACCATCATTGACCATTGGAACGCCAAGGTGGGGACAGACGACACGGTCTACCACCTCGGCGACATTGCCCTTTACTTCACCAAGCCGGCGAAACGGTCCTATGCAGCGGTTCTCGAGGTCTTAAATGAGCTCAATGGCCACCTGATTCTGGTCAAGGGAAACCACGATAGCCGGGCCCTCTTCAAGTATCTTGCGGCGCATAACTATGATTTCGGTGGTGCCCCCAAGTTCCGCTTCCATGACGTTGGCGTCTTGTTGAAGTACGATCACCGCCAGTACTACCTGACCCACTACCCCATGATGCTGGGAATTGCCCCACAAATTGTCAACCTTCACGGCCACATCCATCACTACGCTGTGCCGGTCAAGGAGAACATCAACGTGGGCGTTGATAGTCCCGAGTTAGACTATCTATCACCAAAGCCAGCGTTTGGTGAACCACTAAGTTTCCCCGAGGTTGAGCAGATGGTTGAGGGTAAGGCGGTGGACTTTGCCAAGCGGCAGTGACCACTTGTGTTATGATTGATAAAGATAAATTTTAAAAAGGGGAATCCGGATGAACCGAGCAAAGATACAAGACTATATTGACCAGCGGGAGGAACAACGCGCGGACCTGTACCACTTCGCTGCCCAGGACCACGAGCACTTTACCTTGAACGGTCATCCTTACGAACTGGTCAAGGAATACCGGGACGGCTTTGACGGGGGTGAGCTGGCCAAGCGCTTTAGTAATATTCTCAGCAAGTATGATTATATTGTCGGCGACTGGGGCTATGAGCAACTCCGCCTTAAGGGCTTCTACGCGAAGAATAATCCCCACTATAATCCTGAGCAGGGAGTTGACACGATCGAGGATTACCTTTTTGAGGACTGTAACTTTGGCTGTGCCTACTTCATCATTCACAACGATGACGTCCGTCTGCCCCGGCGACGGCGGCGGGGAAAACGGAGCCCCGTGATCAAGGAACGGCGGCGTAAGCTCAAACAACCCAGCGTTCGTCACCGCCATCACCAGCATGCTGAACGGGTCAAGACCAGTAACCACCAACAGAAGTTTGTCATTCATAAGCGACAAGGAGCAAAGAAATGAAGGATTATCAGGGATACTTTATCGACCTTGACGGGACCACTTACAAGGGGACTAAACGCATTCCCGCCGCGGCGCGTTTCATCAAACGGCTGCAGGCGGCAGGTAAAACGGTACTGTTTGTGACTAACAACAGCACACGAACACCGGCGTTTGTGGCCAATAACCTCCGTGAGAACCACGCGATCAACGTGACGGCTGACAATGTCTATACAACCGCTCTGGCAACTGCTGACTACCTGGATAAGGTGGCTGGCGATCACCGGCGCGTCTATGTAGTTGGTGAGAGCGGATTGCGGACGGCGTTGGAACAGCACCACTTTCAGCTGACCGACCACCATCCCGATTACGTGGTAGTCGGTCTGGACTCCCAGGTGACCTATGCCAAACTGGAGACGGCGGTTCTTTTGATTCGGGCTGGTGCGACCTTCATCGGCACCAATGCTGACAGTAACCTGCCTAACGAACGGGGGATGGTACCGGGTGCTGGTTCTCTGATCAAGCTCGTTGAGTATGCTACCCAGCAAAAACCAGTGATGATTGGTAAACCCGAGGCGACTATCATGAAGATGGCCCTCCAGAAGACCGGATTGGACCGCAATCAGGTAGTGATGGTTGGCGATAATTACAATACGGATATCCGCGCTGCTATCAACACGGGGATGGATAGTTTACTGGTCTACACGGGGCTGTCAACTCCCGATCAGGTTGCCAAGATGGCGGTCCAACCGACCCATACGGTAAAAAGCCTTGATGAGTGGAAAATTGAATAAACAGGGACGAGCAATCGTGACGGTGGGGCTGAGTGTCCTGGCGGCTATCGGGATTGCCCTTTTTATTACCGTTAACCTATCACCATTGTTCATCCACGTTCCATCCCAACGCCAGATTGGTCTCAGCCCACAGCAGGTACGGGCTGATTACTGGCGGCTCATCTTTTACCTTCAACAACCCTGGCCGGGGCAATTACAGTTAAGGAACATCCCATTAACCACTCAGGCAATTAACCATTTTGGCGATGTCCGGCGCCTGCTGCTTATTGGGGAGGCTGTGGGGTTCATTAGCCTGGTTGGGGTGCTCCGGTTGTTAAGCAGACAAAAACGGCAAGGGCAGCTGTTACGCGTGCTCTTGCCGTTGAAATGGCTGATGTATCTTTTAGTGATGGTGGCGTGGTTACCACTGGTTAACTTCTCCACAGATTTCATTCACTTTCATCAGTTTGTGTTTCACAATCATGACTGGATCTTTGTACCACACAGGGATCCAATCATCTTATTGATGCCAGAACGGTTTTTCTGGCACTTATTGGTCATCCTGGTCATCCTCATTCTCGGTCTGTTAGGGATTCTGTGGGGATGGCTAGCAATACAGCTAGGCCTTCTCAAGCTTCGACCGGATAAAACCAACAACCGCTGGAATCAGGGTCACAACGATGATCGCCAGAATGATAACTGAGAAGTGCTCCTGGACAAAGGGAAGGTTACCAAAGAAGTAGCCACAGGCGCAGCAGAGGGCTACCCAGCTCGTGCAACCGATGATACTGTAACGAATAAATCGCTGGTAGGGAAAGCCCGAGCCGGCTGCCGCAAAGGGGGCAAAAGTACGGATGATTGGCATGTAGCGGGCAAGAATAATTGCTGGCGCTCCATGCTTTTCAAAAAAGCCTTCTGCCTTAGCAAGGCTTTCCTTATTGATGAGTTTTCCGAAAAGGGAATGGTTAGACAGGCTTTTTCCGATCTTATGCCCAATTAGGAAGTTGACCGAGTCCCCAGCCAAGCATGCAAATAGGAAAGTCAAAACAAAGATCCAAATATTGAGATGGTACCGTGGGTCGGCCGCTAGGGCACTGGCGGCAAATAATAGTGAATCCCCCGGTAGGAAGGGCATGATGACCGCTCCGGTCTCAATGAAAACGATCGCCAACAGAATAAAGTAAGTACTATTACCGAATTGGTTAACGATCTGAATCAGGTGAACATCAATATGGAGGATGAAATCTATTAAAGTAGACAATTTTTGCTCCTTTTATTTTTATTGTTAACAATAATTGAGTTTAGCAAGTTTAACGCTTTTTGTGAACCATAACTTCATAAAATGGCAAGTGGTGGAAAGAAAACTCGAAAAATTATTGTTTGCTTTTTCAGCCATTGGTTGGGGATATTAGTGGCTATCTACCCGTGTCAAATCAGGACAATCCGAACTTTAACCGCTACTTATAATCATCAAATGGTTTAAACAAGATTATGACGATTGAAGCGTTGAAAAAGTTGTTGACAATGAATAATGATCAGGGTATAGTAATTAACGTTGTCAACGCCTGACAAGATGATTTGAACAACTTGTTAAAATTGCTTGTTGACAGTTAGTCGTTGACATGATATATTATTTAAGTCGCTTGTCAGTTAAGCACTTCGAACTTCTTAAAAAGTTCTTGACATGTTTCTGATAATTGTGATAAAATAGCTTTGTTAGTTTTTGCTAACATGGTAGACCTTTGAAAACTGAACAAAGTTTTTGACGAACTAAATGTGTAGGGTCTTCAATCACTTCGGTGATTTGAAGCAAAACATTTGCGAAGTCAATTCGCTTAATTAATTTGATTTAGAGCTATTCA
>DXAA01000013.1 GCA_019117285.1 Candidatus Limosilactobacillus intestinigallinarum | reverse complement strand
CTCAGCGTTAACGTCCGAACTACTTTACCATTAGCCAAGAGGTTAACGGTAATCTCAGTTGGACGAATACCATCCTGATTATCATGGTCGACCCACTGCTTCGTAACCGTCTTTGTGATGGTTGCCGGCGTGTGAGTGTTGGTAATCGTGTTGCCATTAACCGTGGCTTGGTAGCCAGCTGGCACATTAGCTTCCTGCCAAGTGTAATTAATATCTTGACCATTGGCCTTCTGTGCTAATCCGTTTACCGTGGCCGTCCAGTTATTGGCGGCGTTTAGCGTCAACGTCTTAACAACTTTACCATTAGCCAAGAGGTTAACAGTAATTTCAGTTGGACGAATGCCATCCTGATTATCATTGTCGACCCATTGCTTGGTAACGCTCTTGGAGATCGTTGCCGGCGTGTGAGTGTTGGTAATCAGGTCACCATCAACTGTAGCTTGGTAACAGTCCGGCACATTAACTTCTTGCCAAGTGTATTTAATATCTTGACCATTAGCCTTCTGTGCCAGGCCGTTTACCGTAGCCGTCCAGTTATTGGCGGCGTTCAGCGTCAACGTCTTAACGACCTTGCCATTAGCTAACAGGTTAACGGTAATCTCGTTTGGACGGATGCCATCCTGATTATCATTGTCGACCCACTGCTTCGTAACCGTCTTCGCGATAGTCGCTGGTGTGTGAGTGTTGGTAATCGTGTCGCCATCAACCTTAGCCTGGTAACCGGCTGGGACATTGGCTTCTTGCCAAGTGTAATCAATATCTTGGCCCTTCGTCTTCTGTGCCAAGCCATTTACCGTAGCGGTCCAGTTGTTAGTAGCACTCAGCGTCAACGTCTTAACGATCTTACCATTAGCCAACAGGTTAACGGTAATTTCAGTTGGACGGATACCATCCTGATTATCATTGTCAACCCACTGCTTCGTGACGCTCTTGGAAATCGTCACTGGCGTGTGAGTATTGGTAATCGTGTTGCCATTAACCGTGGCCTGATAACCGGCTGGAACGTCAGCTTCTTCAACCGTGTAGGTGACCTTCTTACCAGCTTGGTATACCGGCAGATTAGTCCAACCACCGCTCCAGTTGCCAGCAGCAGTCAAGTCAACAGTCTTAACAACTTGACCATTAGCCAACAAGTTAATCTTGATGCTTGTTGGACGTAAGCCGTCCTGGTTATCGGCATCTTTCCAAACCTTATTGACAGTCAAGTTAGTCGTTGCCGGCGTGTGGGTGTTGGTAATCGTGAAGCCATCCTTGGCATCACCCGTTACCGCTGATGTGTAGTTGGCTACACCATCTTCCTTAACCGTGTAAGTGATCGGCTTGCCATTTTCATTAACGGCCAGCTGATCAAAGATCACATTCCAGTGATTTTCCGCGTTCAAGACTTTGGTTTGGACAACCTGGTCACCATTCATCAGGTGAACCGTAACGCTCTTCGGACGAATGCCGTCCTGATCATCACTGTCATCCCAATTCTTGGTTACCTTGACGGAAGTTGTCGCTGGCGTGTGGGTGTTGGTAATCGTGAAGCCATCCTTGGCATTACCCGTTACCGTAGACGTGTAGTTGGATACACCGTCTTCCTTAACCGTGTAAGTGATCGGCTTGCCGTCTTCATTAACGGCCAGCTGATCAAAGGTTGCACTCCAGTGATTTTCCGCATTCAAGACCTTGGTCTGAACAACCTGGTCACCATTCATCAGGTGAACCGTAACGCTCTTTGGACGAAGACCGTCCTGATCGTTGCTGTCATCCCAACTCTTAGTAACCTTGATGGAAGTCGTCGCTGGTGTGTGGGTGTTGGTAATCGTAAAGCCATCCTTGGCATTACCCGTTACCGTAGGCGTGTAATTAGCTACAGCCTCTTCTTCAACCGTGTACGTAATCGCATGGCCGGCTTGGTTTACCAGCAGGTTATCAAAGGTGGCTGTCCAATTGTTGCCTTCATTCAGCACTCTGTATTGGTCAGTCTTATTACCGTTGGCGAAGAGATGAACCGTAACGCTCGTCGGACGAAGACCATCCTGATCATTGTTGTCATCCCAATTCTTAGTTACCTTGACGGAAGTTGTCGCTGGCTTGTGGGTGTTGGTAATGGTAAAGCCATCCTTGGCATCACCAGTTGTTGCAGACGTGTAATTAGCTACACCGTCTTCTGCAACCGTGTACGTAATCGCATGGCCGGCTTGGTTTACCGACAGGTTATCAAAGGTAGCCGTCCAATTGTTGCCTTCATTCAGCACTCTGTATTGGTCAGTCTTATTACCGTTGGCGAAGAGATGAACCGTAACGCTCTTTGGACGAAGGCCGTCTTGGTCGTTGTTGTCATTCCAACTCTTGGTTACCTTGACGGAAGTCGTTGCCGGCTTGTGGGTGTTGGTAATGATAAAGCCATCCTTGGCGTTACCCGTTACCGTAGGCGTGTAGTTGGCTACAGTCTCTTCTGCAACCGTGTACGTAATCGCATGGCCGTCTTGGCTTACCGGCAGATTATCAAAAGTGGCTGTCCAATTGTTGCTCTTACTCAACTCTTTGGATTGCCCATTCTTACTACCGTTGACTAAGAGGTCAACAATAACCTTATCTGGACGAAGCCCATCTTGGTTATTGTTGTCATCCCAACTCTTGGTTACCGTAACGGAAGTAACTTCTGGCTTTGGCTGTGCCTTTTCCGTGTTAGTAATCGTGAAGCCTTGAGTAGCATCACCCGTTACTTTAGACGTGTAGTTAGCAAGCTTATCGTCTGTCTCTTCTTCAACTGTATAGTTGATTTTCTTACCGTCTTTGTATACTGGCAAGTTCGTGAAACTATCAGTCCAATTGTTGGCCTTACTCAACTCTATGGAGTGCTTAGTCTCTTCACCGTTGGCTAACAGGATAACCGTAACTTTATCCGGCCGCTTACCATCTTGGTTGTCGTTATCATTCCAACTCTTGGTTACCTTGACGGAAGTCGTCGCTGGCGTATAGGTGTTGGTAATCGTGAAACCACTCTTGGCATCACCCGTTACCTTAGCCGTATATTTAGAGTTAGCTACGGTCTCTTCTGCAACCGTGTACTCGATCGTCTCACCGTCTTGGCTTACCGGCAGGTTATCAAAGGTGGCCGTCCAGTTGTTGTCTTCATTCAGCACTCTGGATTGCCCATCCTTAACACCATTAACTAAAAGGTCAACCGTAACGCTCTTCGGACGAATGCCATCCTGGTCGTTGTTGTCATCCCACTTCTTCGTTACCTTGACGGAGGTCGTTGGGACAACCTCATCCTTGATGGTCACCGCGTAATCATGCGTCTTCGCAAAGTCGTCAGAACTAATCTGCACATCCTTTGCTAAGTCATAACCACTTGGCGCCACAAGCTCATGCAACGTGTAGTTATCACGTAAAAGCCGATCGAAGGTTAACTTACCATCAGCCCCGGTTGTCTTGGTCTGAACAACGCTCTTGTCCGAGTTCCGGATCAATTGGAACGTTGCACCTGCCAGGGGCTTGTTGCTCTGGTCAGTCTTGGTAACCGTAATGGTAAAGAACTTAACCTGCGCCTTACCATCACTGCCGCTGATCACCATCGTCTGTGGGTAGGTAATTGTCTTACCACCGGGACGATTCAGCTCGGCCGTGTTGTGGATGACTGTGCCATCAGCTGGCTTGTCATCTACATTAGTGATCTTGTTAACTGGTTCACCGTTGTAGAGGAGCCGGTAGAAGATGATGTAACCATCACCATCACCAAGCGTTGGCGTATCGAAGTCCATGGTAAAACTCCGGTCATCAGCACTGATCGTCAGTGTGTAGTCCGATGAAGGAATGTTATGCAAGCTACCACTGCTCCAGTGATAACTGCCATCGTCACCCTCGGTGTATGTCCAGTGCGTCTTATAAAGAAGAAAACTTTTTTGGTCATACGTGAAACCGGGGGTCTGTAACTGGTCGGTAATCGTTGCCTTCGTGTATTCGGCATCCCCATGATGGTGGATCAGCCGAATCGCGTAGGTCAGGTTCCCCTTCGTGATGTCGTCCGGCGTGTAGTAATCTGGGTCAGTCGCCTTAGGATTGCTCTTATCCGGACCCAATTTGCTGTTATAGCTATACTTGCTAAACTGCTCCTCAGGGGCATCGCTTCCCGGGACGTACTTAAACTCCCCGGTGATCTTGTGATCGTTAGGGAGGGTAATCGTTACCGGAACGGTGGTCCCACTGCTCGTGTTATTCCCGTTAACCTTAAGTTGCACGTCGAACTCACCATTAGCATCGCTACCGGTGGTGGTGAACGTCACCCGACCATTGATTTGGCCGCTGGCGCTGGTCAGGTCAACATAGCCAATGTGCTTGCTGTTCTGATCATACAACTGGATCGAGGCATTCTGGACACTCAGGTGGTCGCCACTGTTACCAATCGTGAAATTGAAGTAGTCCCCAGGTTGAACGTTCTTACCCGTCAAATCAAAACTGAAGTGGATGTTTAACGGGGAATACTGGTTGACCTGCGGGGTCTGCCCCGCCGGGACTTCATTCCCGCTCGCGTCGGTGATCGTGGCGTTAATGCTGGTTGGCTGGATCTCCTGCCCAGCAGTCGCTTGGGTCGCCTTCTCCGCCGCTAACGTCTGTGGGGTTGCAGTCGTCCTGCTTTCCCGAATATTCATTGTTTGTGAATCATTGCTTCCTGACGTTGGCTGCGGTTGATCCGCCGTTGACTGGGCGTTCTTCTTAGCAGCCGATAAGTTATCCTCAGCAGACTTAGCTGCCGTGGTTGCGGACTTGTTTGCGTTAGCTCCATCACTTGCCGTTGCGGAAGTGGACTGATTCGTCTGTTGAGAATTCCCGGTTGCTAATGAAGCCTGCGCTATCGACTGGGTGGATTGGTTACCCTTGTTCGGTGCGTTTGGTTGGTTCGTCACGGTCGTCACCGACGTTGGGGTCACGGTCTGGTCGGCACTAACGGGACGCATAAAGCAAAATGCTAGAATCACCGTCAACAATGCCAGAAAGACTGTCATCGCGCGTTTGCATTGCAATCGAAATCTCATTTTTTTCACCTCCCTTCGTTAGAGGGTTCATTCTAAGAAAGATATCATTATTTGCTAATAATATACTAACATTAGAACTAAATTCAGGTTACAACTATTAAGTGATAAGTTCAATCATTTTGTAATCGACGCCTATTGGACTAATCTCGCAAAGATAGTATGATATTTCGCTAACAGATTGATGAACGGCCGCGATCCACCTAATTTCCTTGCGGTAACCACCGGCCGTTCCCCCAAATATAGGCAAATTTTTTTGCAAAAAATCCCTCCCAAGCTCACTGTTGAGCCCTGGGAGGGATTAATTTTAGGGTTTAATTCTGCTGTTCGTGCTTCTCCACGGCCGTGACCAGTTCGTCCAGGGATTGGCTGCCGAAGATGACCGGATCGTCACCGATCATCGTCGCCGGCACGGACATGATCTTCTTGTCCTTACGCAATTCTGGGAAGTGTTGGAGGTCGATCATCGTCGCCGTGATCCCCGGGTTCAAGGAGGCCATCCGCTGACAAGCCGCCACCACGTCCGGGCAGAAGTGGCAGGTCAACGAGACCCCGATCCGGATGTCGACCGAACCGAGTTGCTTGATCCGGTCGGCCATCTCTGGGGCGATCGTCTGGCCAGGACCCGCCACATTGTAGACCCCGAGGACCAGCGAGTTCAGCTCGTGGCCAGTTGGGATCCCGGCGTAGTGGAGGCCGGTGTCATTGCCGTCGCTGTCCAACAGCTTCAGCATCGGCAGGTACTGGTCGTCCCCCTTGACCGTGGTCAGGGTGAAGTGGTCATCCAGACCGACAAACTCGGTGACGAAGCTGACCAGTTGCTGGCTGAGGTCGCTATCGTTGGTGTTGACCTGGAAGGTAACGCCCTTGGTCAGGCGGTCAAAGATTGGCCGCAGTTGCTGGTCAATGTCCGCCGTCAGCCAGTTGCCTTGGTGTGGCGTGACCTCTTCCTGCTTGTCCAACTGGGAGGTCTGACCCACCGTCTTGGCCGGCTTCTTGGCTACGGCAGCGTGGATCGGGATCCCCTGTTCCTGCTTCTGGGCGGTGACGTAGGCCTCGGCGGCGGTGGCTGCTGTGGCCCCATCCGCCGCGGCCGTGATGATCTGGCGCAGCGGTTTGACGATCACGTCCCCGGCCGCGTACACGCCAGGCACGTTGGTGGCACCGTTGTCATCGGTCTTGATGTAGCCGGTCTTGTCCAGGTCAACGATGCCGTCCAGGTGTTGGGTCGCCGGTTCGGTGCCGACGTAGATGAACATCCCAAAGGTGTTGTCACCCGCATCGACGTGGTAGACGGTCTCCTTGCCGGTCTTGTTATTGACCAAGGTCGCGCTGGTCAGGTAGTCATCACCATCGACCCGCTTGACCTCGGTGTTGTACTCGACGCTGACCTTCGGGTTATTGAGGGCCCGGGCCGCCGTCAGTGGCGGGCAGGTAAAGTGGTCGCCACGGACCAGGACCGTGACGTGCTTGCCAAACCGGCTCAGGTAGTCGGCTTCCTCGGCGGCTGCATAGCCACCGCCGACCACGAAGATCTGCAGGCCGGTGAAGAGTTCACCGTCGCAGGTCGAGCAGTAGGCGATCCCCCGGCCGCGGAACTCATCCTCGCCCGGGAAGCCAACCTTGCGTGGGTTGGCCCCGGTGGCGATGATCACGCTGCGGGCCTGGTAGGTCGCCCCGCTCTTGCCGGTCAGGGTCTTAACCTCACCGGTAACGTCGTACTTGGTGATCTGGTCGTGCTTGATTTCAACCCCAAAGTCCGCCACCTGGCGCTGCATTTGGTTCATCAACTGGGTGCCGTCCACCTTTTCGACCGCTGGGTAGTTGTAGACCACCGAGGTCGTGGTGACCTGGCCGCCGACCGTGTCACCCTCGACAACCAAGGTGTCCAGGGTCGCCCGCCCGGCATAGAGGCCCGCGGACAACCCCGCGGGACCGGCACCGACAATAATCAGGTCGTATAAATGTTGTTCACTCATCGGCGGTCACCGGATTAAAGCTTGCCGACGAGGTCGAGACTTGGCTTGATGGAGTCCTGACCTGGCTTCCAGTTGGCTGGGCAGACCCGGTCACCGTGTTCACGGACGAATTGGGCAGCTTGCAGGGTCCGCAGAATCTCGGCTGCGCTCCGACCGATCCCCATGTTGTTGATGGTGTAGGATTGGATCTTGCCATCCGGGTCGACGATGAAGACGCCCCGGTAGGCCTGGCCGGCGTCCTCGTCTAAGACATCAAACATCCGGGCCAACTTGCCAGCCGGGTCCGCCAGCATGTGATACTTGATCTTACCGATCTTCTCGGAGGCTTCGGCCCAGGCCTTGTGAACGAACTCGGTATCCTCGGAGACGGAGTAGATCTCGGCGTTAGCCTGCTTGAAGTCCTCGTACTTGTCCTGCAGGGCTTCTAGTTCCGTTGGGCAGACGAATGAGAAGTCAGCTGGGTAGAAGAAGAAGATACTCCACTTGCCCAAAACGTCCTTCTTGGTAACTTCAACCGTCTTGCCATCTTGATATGCGTTGACCTTAAAGTCTTCAATCTCGTGTCCGACAAAATTCATGAATATCCTCTCCTTAAATTAGAATCATTCTTAACTACACCTTCATTATAACTGTTTGGGTCTATTAATCAAGGATTAATTTAGATTAATTCTAAAATAGATCGTAACGGTTACCCATTACGATCTACTGGTCATTCGATATTATTTCTTTTAAAACCCAGGGTCCACTGGAGTCCCCGCCAGATGGCTTTCCCGACGGACGGCCGTTCCGGAGTGTCGGGGTCCTGCTGGGTTGAGTTGACGGTCACTGACGACCGTGGTAGGTCCACTGCGGAGCCCGCCTCCGGAGCGGTTGATTGGTCGGTTGGCAAGGGCTGGCCACTTGGCTTCGATTGCGCTTGGGGCGTCGACTGGGCAGCGGGGGTAGGAGTCGGCGCCTGTTGAGCCATTGACTGAGCAGACGCTGCCGGTGCCGGCTGATCGGCAGGGCTGGTTGATTGATCCGTAGTGGCTGATCCCGCCAGGAATAGGGAATCACCATTGGCAGCCGCCGACGTGGTCGCAACCGAGTCAGGCTGAGCCGGTTCCACCGTTGACGAGGCCGGCGTGACCGTAACCGTTTGGGGACGATTCGCCTGGACCGGGTTCGCCACCGCCTGCACCCCGGCCGGCGTGGTCGTCTGAACGGAACCGGACTGTTGCGGACCGGCCTCCTGACCTGTCGCTTGTTGGGAAGCATGGGTTGCCGCACTCAGCGGGGATTGCACGGTCGCGTTGGCAAAGGCAGCTGGTGAATTAGGCTGGGGGGTAACTGGCCGCTGAACGGGGGCATCACTGGTCGCTGGGGCAGTGACTGCCCCGTTGGACTGTTCGGCACTCCCCTTCAGTGCCTTGATTGCGTTATTGATCGATTGAACCGCCATGTCGACCATCGTCTGGGGCGATAGCTGGACCGTGTCTCGTTCCTCCAGGATGCTCTTTCCCATCTGAATCGTCTGGTCATAAACCACCTGTGTCCGGGACCGGGCATTGATGTAATAATCAGCCGCGTGGACCTGCGGCTGAGCCGTGACCAGCCGTTCCAGTTCTCGGTAATCTACTTGCTCGCTCATCTAGCTCCCCCATTTCCAAACAATACTTTACCCTTAGTATAGCAGTTTTTAGGGCCATGCTGAAAATAAAAAAGGATTACGGGCAATCCCGTAATCCTTCATCTAGATATCTATTACCAACTGGCCTTCCGGACCCCCGGAATCTGACCCTTGTGTGCCAGGTTCCGGAAGTTGATCCGGGACATCCCGAACTTACGCATGTAGGCGTGCGGACGACCATCGTAGCGGTCCCGGTTGTGGAGCCGGACCGGACTGGAATTGCGTGGCAGCTTGGACAGGGCGATATAGTCACCCTGGGCCTTCAATTCCTTACGCTTAGCAGCGTACTTCTTTACCAATGCTTCTTGATGATGTAACTTAGCAATCTTTGACTTTTTTGCCATATATAAGCTGTTTCTCCTTTTAATATGATCAGCGTTTCATTACAACAACAATCTCAAAACATCTGCGATAATCATTCATCTTATATTATGCCAGGTCCTCTAACTTTTTACAAGTGAAATGACCGCCTATTTGTTTAAGTTTTCCTTAAAGTGCTCGTACTCGGCAACGTAGTGATAACGATCGTTATAGTCCTGGAGGAGCTCGTCGTCGTGGGTGTAGGCAAAGCCAGTGTCCATCATCTTCTGGTAGAGGCTTCGGTATGGCAGGTCAGTCGCCGCGGCCAGGGTCTTCTCCCGATCCCGGTCATAGGCCACGTGGCGGAAGCTGGTGGCCGCCATCCCCTGGTCGTCGATCTCGAGGATCAGGTAGTGGGCACGCAGGTCCCGCTGGAGGGTCGGCCAGTGGTTGAAGGGCTCCCCGACCGCCCCCGGATTGAGGACGATCCGCTCATCGGTCCCATAACGCAGGAGGTCGTGGTGGACGTGGGCGTAGATCGCCACGTCGATCGCCGGCTGACCGGGCTTGGTGACAAACAATTTATCGAAGTTAGCCGAGGCATTGGTCGGGAAGAGGTCCTGACCCATGTTCAAGTCCGGCAGGTTGTGGGAGATGCCGAAGTTCAACGGCCCCACCTGGCGGGTCACCTGCAGCGGCCAGTGGGCGAGCTGGTCGATGATCCCCGGGGCGGCGTGCTCGGCCACGTACTGGGCCAGGCGACCGAAGTAGACGTGCGAAGGCTTGTCCATGTCCATCTGCCCCCGGGCACCGACCACCACCAGGTCATCCCAGTTGCCGCGGACAAAGACGGTCGGTGCCATCTCTTCCACCAGGTCCCAGATTGCATTGACACTCGGGCCCGGCATCAAAAGGTCCCCCACGAACCAGTATTCATCCACGCCCTGGTCCTGGCTGTCACGATACATCGCCTGCAGGGCCGTCAAGTTACCGTGGACATCTGAAAATACCGCAATCTTCTTTTTCACGTTGTCACCCTTCCTTTCTACTATATAAATATAGCGAATGTCCGGGAAAATTGCCACTCAATTCCCCCTTGACGCTGGGCCCGGCCCAGGTGATAGACTGGATAAGATACTATCGCGAAAGGAAATTAACATGTCAAAATCACCAACCGTTTCGATTAACGACCGGACCCGGCGGCTGATCACCGTCATCCTCCTGCTCTCGTCCTTCGTCAGCCTGGCCAGCCAGACGATGATGGTCACCGCCCTGCCGGTCATCCAGCACGACCTCCACGTCTCGCTCAACGCCGCCCAGTGGCTGACCACCGGCTACACTTTGATCATCGGGATCGTCACCCCGCTCTCGTCCAACATGTACGACAAGTTCACCAACCGGCATGTCTACCTGGGCATCATCGGGACCTTCATCGTCGGCACCCTGCTGGGGTGTTTCGCCACCAACTTCTTCACCCTGCTGCTCGCCCGGCTGATCCAGGCCAGCGCCAGTGGGATGCTGATGTCGTTTCAGATGACCACCATGATCTCGATCTACCCGATTGAGAAACGGGGGTCAATCCTCGGCCTCTCCAGCCTGGTCATCTCGGCCGGGCCCGCCATCGGTCCGACCCTGGCCGGTTTCATCCTCCAGGTTCTGTCTTGGCGATGGCTCTTCATCCTGGTCCTCCCCTTCATGGTCCTGACCTGGGTCATCGGCTACTTCAAGCTGGCCAACTTCTCCCAGCCCCGGGATATTAAGATCGACTACCTGTCCGTTCTGATCTCCCTGATTGGGTCCGGGCTCACCCTGGGCAGCCTGACCGCCTTCCAGGAGAACGCCTGGCTGGGCTTGGCGATGCTGGTCAGCGGCCTGGCGGTGATCGCCGTCTTCGTCAAGCGCCAGCTCCATCTTGCCAACCCGATGCTCAAGGTCCAGATCTTCAAGTACTCCTCCTTTCGCCTGATGACCATCGTCGGGATCTTCGCCTTCATGGTCCTGCTGGGCACCGAGCAGCTCCTGCCAATCTTCACCGAAAACGTCACCCACACCGGCAGCTTTGTCTCCGGGCTGATCCTTCTCCCCGGGGCAATCTGCAACGCCATCGCCGCCTCGATTGTCGGCCGGATCTACGACCAGTACGGGCCGAAGTGGCTGATCATCACCGGCGGGGTGATCATGCTGGTGGCCTCGATCCCGTTGGTCACCATCTCCCGGGGTTCATCCCTGTGGGTGTTGACCATCGCCTACGCCATCCGGATGATCGGCAACGCCTGCGTCTTCAGTCCGGCCCTGTCGGAGGCCTTCTCCCAGCTGTCGCGGGCTGAAAACAGCCACGGGACCGCCCTCAACAACACCCTCCGCCAGGTCTTCGGGGCCGTTTCAGTCACCATGCTGGTGGTCATCGCCGACACCCCGGCATCCCTGATCACCGGGATCCGGGTCGCCATGTGGGTCACCGTCCTGCTGGTCATCCTGATGTTAGTAACCTTTGCTCACTACCTGATCAAGCAAAATCATTAACTTTTCGGCAGATGGCGCGTATTCTGTTAAGTATTATTGAAAATCAAGGAGGCTTTTCATGGATTCTCCAGCCGCAACTGGTAAATTCCCCCGGGGTTGGCACCGCACCTTTTACACTCTCTGGCTCGGCGCCTTCATCACCGGGATGGGCTACTCAATGACGATGCCCTTCATCTCACTCTTCATCAACGAACTTGGTCACTTCAGCCGCTTTCAGCTGAACTTCTACTCTGGGCTGGCCTTTGCCATGACCTTCATCAGCCAGGCGATCGTCTCCCCACTCTGGGGAAACCTCGCCGATCGAAAGGGGCGGAAGCTGATGTGCATGCGGGCGTCCGGGGTGATGGCCTGCACGATCTTTGTCACCGGGCTCTCCCAGACTGTCTGGATGATCATCGGGATGCGTTTTCTCCAGGGGGTCTTCTCCGGTTACATCAACAACGCCACGGCGATGATGGCCGGTGAGACACCCCACCAACGCTCCGGCTGGGTCATGGCCGCCATGACGACCGCCGGGGTGGCCGGGAACCTGGTCGGCCCCCTGCTCGGTGGGGCCCTGTCCGGCTTCTTCGGCTACCGGATCCCCTTCTTCATCACCGGGGGACTGATGTTTTTGGTCTTCCTGTCAACCTGGCTGCTGACGACGGAGCACTTCAAGCCGATCAAGAAGGCCGCCATGAAGCCGATGAAGCAGATCGTTAAGGAATTGGACAACCCTAAATTGATCTTCGTGATGTTTCTGACCACCATGATCGTCACCGCCTCCACGATGTCGATCGACCCGATCATCAGTCTCTACGTCCGGTCGCTGATGCACAACCACGGGAACGTGGCCTTCGTCGCCGGGGTTGTCGCCGCTACGCCGGGCCTGGGGACCCTGATCGCCGCCTCCAAGATCGGCCACACCATGGACCGGATCGGGCCCGAACGCGTTCTGCGGGTCGGCCTGACCGTCGCCTTCGTCCTCTTCATCCCGATGACCTTCACCCACTCGCCATGGTCCCTGGCCTTCTGGCGTTTCCTATTAGGGCTGGCCAACGCCGCCCTGATGCCGGCCACCCAGACCGTCCTGACCCTGGACGTGCCGACCGAGGCCTTCGGGCGGATCTTCTCCTACAACCAGTCCTTCCAGGCCGGTGGGGCCGTTCTCGGTTCCCTGCTCGGCTCAGCGATCTCCGGGCTGTCATCCTACCCGATGGTCTTCGCCGTCACCGGACTGACCCTGCTGGTCAACCTGGGCCTGGTCCTGCTGGTGCGGACCCCCAAGAAAGCCTAGTTTTAAACGTCAAAGAGCTCCTCAGCACGAATGTTGGGAAGCTCTTTTCGTTTAGTACTGCAGTTGGCAGGCGGCCCCGGTGACCGGCTGGGCAACGTCCCACAGTTGGTCAACGGTGATCGCCACCCCATCGACGGCCAGCCGCTGGGCGCGGAGGAGCGCCAGCTGGTCACGGGCCGCGACGACAAGCTGGACTGTCGGGAAGAGGTGGGCCAGGGCGGTGCTGACGATCAGGTCGTAGTAGGCGGTGGCGGCGCCCATCATCAGCAGGAGCGGGGTTGCGCTGGCCGTGGCCTGGTCGAGGACCGGCTTGACGGCCTGACGGGTCGCCAAGCCGGTGACCGCCAGGGGAACCCCCTCGGCCAGGAGGTCATGGATCAGGGCCGTGTTGGGTTGGCCCGCCGTCATCGCCGGGACCTGGACGTAGACGTTGTCACCACACAGGCTCAACTCCTCGGCCTGGGCTCGCATCTGCCGGGGAGCGGTGACGGTCAACGGCAGGAGGAGGCGGTGGCTGGCCAACTCACCCGCCAGCTGATGGACATCAACGCGGGATTCGGTTGAGTTTAGGACCAGGCCGCAACCGTCGTCGATCGCCGCGGCGGCCGTGAGCATTGCCGGGTCTGCACCGCTGATGAATAATCCGCCCTGAAATGATGTTTGCACAATAAGCGCTCCTTTTAACTAGACCAATTTTTGATACACCGCTATCATGAACGATCTATCAGCTAATGTCAAGGCAATTTAGTGAAGTTAGACCAATGTTATAATTCCCCCTGTCTTTGAAAATATTTTCACTTAAGGTGATCACGCTGGGCAAAAAGCACTACAATGGAGGCGCATTAATTTTTTGATGGGGTGATAATTATCAACAAGCATAATTCCGTCCCCAAGAAGCTATCCTTTCTGTCGATCTACTTTCTGGGGATCAATGGCGTGATCGGGTCCGGGACCTTCCTGCTCCCCTCCGTCATCTATCGTTACATGAACCTGATGTCCGTAGTGGTCCTGCTCTGCACGGCGGTGACGGTCTCGATGATCGCCCTCTGTTACGCCGACCTGTCGAGTCGCTTCACCGGGTCGGGGGCCGCCTGGCTGTATTCCTACAACGCCTTTGGCCGCTTCACCGGCTACGAGCTGGGGATCTTCACCTGGTTTCTGGGCTGCTGCACCCTGGCCGCGGAGGTCGTCGCCCTGCTGACGACGCTGAAGAGCTTCCTGCCGGTCTTCGATAACCACGTTGTCTACTATGCGGCGGCGATGGGCCTGATCGTCCTCTTCGCCGTCATCAACTTCTTCGGCCGGGACCTGGTCAAGGCGGTCAACAACATCTCCGCCGCGGCCAAGATCCTGACCCTGCTGATCTTCATCGTGGTTGGGGTCTTCTTCATCCACAAGGCCCACTTCTCACCGGTGATCCCGGCAGCCGCCATGACCGGGGCGGGGCCGTTTCTCAAGCACTTTGGCGCGGCCTTCACGCCGATCTTCTACCTGTTCACCGGCTTCTCCTTCCTGCCGATTGCGGCTAAGCAGATGAACAACCCCGAGAAGAACATCCCCCGGGTCCTGATCGCGGTCATGGTCAGCGTCACCATCCTCGATGCCCTGATGATGCTGACCGCCATCGGGGTTGCCGGGTCCCGGCTCGGCGGCTATTCCACGCCACTGGCCAGCACCTTTGGCGACGCCATCGGCAAGTGGGGTTACACGGTGATCATCGTCGGCATGCTGATCAGTATCTTCGGGGTCGCCTTCTCCGCCTCCTTCAACGCCCCATCCCTGGTGGCCTCCCTGGCCAACGAGCACGGGATGCTGCCGAAGGTGATCGGTAAGAAAAACAAGCACGACGCCCCCTGGATTGCCATCATCATGACGGCCGTCCTAACCGCCGCCTTTGCCACCCAGAGCTACCTCTTCCTGGTCTCCTGCACCGTGCTGGCCTCCTTCGTCCAGTACGTACCGTCAATCCTGGCGGTGATCAAGTTCAAGCACACCGACGAGTTCCCGAACCACGGCTTCAAGCTACCGGGCAAGTACACCATCCCGGCGCTGGCCCTGGCAGTCTCCTGCTACATGGTCACCAACTTCACGGCCAAGACCCTGCTGGTCGGGACCGTGGTGGCGGTGCTTGCCGCTGTCGCCTACTTCTTCATCGACAAGGATGAGGAGGCTGAGAAGCGCCACGAGAGTTTCCTCGCCGCCCTGCGTAACCAAAAGAAATAGCGTTTAAACGCCAAAATCCGTCCAGTGCGTGCTGGACGGATTTTTTTGTTATTAGGCGGGCTGGATCTCCACCAGGAGCGGGTCGGTTGCCTTGCTCAGGCTGGCCGGGTCGTTCTGGTAGTCCGCATAGACCCGACTGATCTTCCCCTTGACCGGGGACTTGAAGGTTTCAACCGCCTTGCCACCCTCGATGTCGATCAGCTGGTCGTTCTTGTCGACGGCCTCATCAACCTGCGGCGTCTCCAAGAAGGTAATGTCGCCGAGCTCGTCGATCACCTGGCTGGCCAGGCCCACCTTGACCGTGCCGTTGTCCTCCTGCCACCAGAGGCCGTTGTCCTCTCGGTGGACCGGGGGTTGGTGACTGAACAGGTGCTTGAACCAGTTAACAATCTTTTGCCACATAATCGCACCCCCCTAATCAGCCAGGATCAGGTCGGCGAGGTCGTCAGCGCTGACCTGACCGAGGTTGGCAGCCAGGTCGCTGGCTGTTAAGGCGTCGACCAGGCTAGCCTTATCAAGTTTGGCCCCGATCAGGTGGTTCTCAACGATGTGTGGGTCGCCGGCCGTGAAGAAGTCCCCATAGATCTTGGCTTCGGTGATCCGGCCGTCCTTCTCGTTGAAGTTGAAGGAGACGGTGCCGATCGGGAAGTGCTTGGAAACGTAGTGCTTGAAGCCCGGGTTCTTCCCGTAGTTCCACTCGTCAGTCCGGTATTGCTTGTCCAGGCGCTGATCGATGATTGACCAGTCATGGTCGGTCAGGTGGTAGGTCTCAACCTGGTCCATCGAGTCGACACCGAACATGTGGCAGAGCAGGTAGTTCTTAAAGTCCTCGGTCGTCCAGTCCTGGTACTTGGCCGGCAGGTAGGGCTTGATGTTGGTGACCCGGGCGTCGACGGACTTGACCCCCTTGGAGGCCAGCTTGTCCTTCTCCGGCGTCAGGACCTCGCTGGCGGCTTTCATGTTCAGGTCGAACATGACCGTACCCCCGGCGGCGTAGGAGTTATCGCCCTTGACAATCGCCATCCCGGAGAACTTCTTGCCGTCGATTGTCATGTCGTTGCGCCCGCTGACCTCGGCCGATTCGACACCGAGATCGTGGAGGGCGTCGACAACCGGATCACCGATGGCGTGGAAGTCGCCGAACTTGCTGGTGTCACCGACGACGATATTTTCAAAGACCAGGTTGCCGAAGTCGTGGTAGACGGCCCCACCACCACTCGACCGCCGAACCAACTCAATGTTGTGCTGCTTGAGATATGGCAGGTCAATCTCGGCGTAGGCGTTCTGGTTGACCCCGATGATGACGGACGGCTGGTTGATGTAGCAGATCAGGCCGTGGCCGGGCAATCGCAGGTCGTTGATCAGGTAGTTGTCCAGGGACTGGTTGACCAGGGCGTCATGGACGGGCTGGCCGTTGCGGCTGGTATCGATAAAGAACATTATTTCCACCTTCTAATTAATTTTGAATACGGTTACAGTTTATACCATGTTGGCGATAATTAACAGTAGTTTAGCTTGTGACTATTAGCACTTGCCCCGCTCGCCGAAAACGGTCATAATATAGCGGTGGATATTCAGATGGGAGGAAAATCATCATGCACAAAATCAGTCAACTGACCCTGACCCTGGTCGCCAGCCTCGGCATGGCCGGCGCCACCACGGTTGCCATCAATGCTGCTCCAACCCTACCGGTCGCCCAGGCCGCCAGCAACGAGAACCTGGCCCTGGCCAACCGCAACATTGCCGACTATCTCGCCGACTGCCAGCAGTACGAGTCCAGCGACAAGCAGTTCCGCGGTTTCACCAGCATCAAGCAGATTACCTACACCAACAAGCACACGATCAAGGTTGACGTCAACGACGACCTCTTCCAGCTCAGCAAGGCCCGCCGCAGCCTGTTGATCGACACCATGCAGAACGGGGTGATCGGTACCCTGATGGATAACGGCCTGGCCAACTTCAGCCAGGCGGCCGTCCAGAAGGGCTGCAAGACGACGATCTACCTGAACGGTCAGGTGATCGGCCGCAGTGCCACCAACAACTACCGGCAGATCAACTGGAGCAAGTAACGAAAACGGGAGCGCGCCGGAACTAGCTTACTAGTTCTAGCGTGCTCCCGTTCTTGCTTATAGCTGGCTGGCGGCGGCCGCATCCAGGACTACCGTCACGTGGGGGTGGCGCTGGAGGACCGAGGCCGGAACGTCCGGGGTGACGGGGCCCTTGAGGCTTGCCCGGATCGCCGCGGCCTTCTCTTCACCGAAGGCCAGCAGGATGATCCGTTTGGCGGCCATGATCGAGGCGATCCCCATCGTGTAGGCGTAGCGCGGCACCTGGTCCGGCTGGGCAAAGAAGCGGGCGTTGGCGGCGATCGTCGACGGGGTCAGGGCCACCCGGTGGGTCCGGCTATCGAAGGCCGTTCCCGGCTCGTTGAAACCGATGTGGCCGTTGCGCCCGATCCCCAACACCTGCAGGTCGATCGGGTGACTGGCCAGGATCCGGTCGTACTCCCGGGTCACCGCCCCGGCGTCGGGATTGGTCCCGTCTGGGAAGAACGACGCCTTGAAGGGCTTGGCCTTGAAGAGATGTTCCCGCATGAAGTAGTGGTAGCTCTGCGGGTCAGTCGGCTTGAGGCCCACGTACTCGTCCAGGTTGACCGAGCTGGCCCGGCTGAAGTCCAGGTCACTCTCCCGGATCAGCTTGTACAGGTCCAGCGGCGTGCTCCCGGTCGCCAGGCCCATCACCTGTAGCTGGTCGCGACGGGCCAGGTCGGCAACGATCTTGAAGGCCTGGGCACTGGCCGCGGCGGCTGTCTGTTCTTTAATGATTTGCATGATTATCACCTCACCTATTGCGCCCCTATCCTAACATTAAATAGAAAATGGTGGAAACCCCGTTGCGGATTTCCACCATTATTTTTTACTATTCTAGTGCGCCAGCTTCCGCATCCCCGGCAGGGCCTCCATGACCAGGAAGGAGAGGACGTAGAGGGCGGACAGGCAGCCCATCGTGACCGCCAGGGTGTAGTGGTCCATCAGCAGGCCGATGACCACCGAGGAGAAGCCGCCGATCGCCCGGCCGACATTCATGATGATGCTGTTGGCCGTGGACCGAATCTCAGTTGGGTAGAGCCGGCTGATGACCGCCCCGTAACCGCCGAACATCCCGTTAGAGAAGAAGCCGATCAAGGCGCCGGCAAGGATCAGCGCGATGGCGCTCTTGACCATCAGGATCGTGAACATGACCGAGGCGGACCCGATCAAAAAGATTCCAAAGGCCCAGCGCGGTCCAAAGTTATCCATGATTGTGCCGAAGACCATCATCCCGATGCTCATGCCGATGATCGTGGCCACCATCCAGAGCGAGGACCCGGATACCGACAGGCCCTGCTGCTTCTGGACGATCGACGGCAGCCAGTTCATCAGGCCGAAGTAACCGGCGATCTGGACAATCGTCATCACCATCAGGCCCAGGGTCTGCAGGGCCAGGGCCGGCGTGGCGAAGAGCCGGCTGACCGCGATCTTCTCGTGGGTCTTGACCGCGTGGGCGTGGGCGGTGAGGAACTCACTGCTCTCGTGGACGTGACGCCGGATGAAGAAGGTCAGGATCACCGGGATGACCCCGAGCAGGAAGAGGGCATTCCAGCCGAATGCCGGGATGATGTAGGCCGCCATCACGGCCGCAAAGATCGCCCCGACCTGGCCGCCGATCGCCGCGACCGAGGTCAACCGCCCGATCAGGCCCGGCTGGAAGTTCTCGGCGATCAGGGCAATGCCGACGCCGTATTCACCACCGGCCCCAATCCCGGCCAAAAACCGCATCGTGTAGATCATCGGCAGGGTGTGGGCAAAGAACATTGCGGCGGTAGCAAAGGCAAAAATAAAGATCGTATAGGTGAAGGTCTTGACCCGGCCGATACGATCCCCGACAAGTCCGAAGATGGCGCCACCGGCCAACATGCCCAGGTTCGTGATCGAGCCGATCCACCCGGCTGCCGTGCTCGAGATGTGCAGCTCGGCGATGATCGGTGCCAGGGCAAACGACAGGAACATGATGTCCATGTTTTCCAACGAGAACCCTGCGGCGGTGGATGCCATCACCCACTTCTGGTTCGTCGTCATTGTGTGTCCAAGATGCGTACTTGTTTGTTGCATATTCAATTGACCTCCAAAATTGATGCTCGCTGACATCATTTATTTCGTGTTGGCAGTATTATGGCACGGGCAATCAGGAAATGCAAACCCGCCGGTGATGAGGTAAACCGTTCTATGTGACCGCAGGACAGGGAGCCGAGAAGTTGGTGAAATTTTTAATTTAACGGGGCTAGGACATAATTTTGACAATAATTTGACAATAATCGTCCCACCAATGACGTTTTCATAAGCTCCTCTTCAAAATTTAAACCAAAAAAAGAACCCCTGCCAGGCAGGAGTTCTTCATGGTTGTGATTACTTTTCAGTATCGCGACGACGTTCTGCGATACGAGTAGCCTTACCAGTACGTGCCCGCAGGTAGTACAGCTTAGCACGACGTACCCGACCATGACGGAGAACATCGATCTTTTCAACACGTGGTGAGTGAAGTGGGAAAGTACGTTCAACACCGACACCGTTACTGATCTTCCGAACAGTGTAGGTAGCGCTGATGCCAGCACCGTGGCGCTTGATAACGACACCTTCGAACATCTGGATACGTTCACGTGAACCTTCAACGATCTTGGCGTGAACCCGAACAGTATCCCCGGCACGGAAGTCAGGAATATCATCACGTAATTGACTAGCAGTAATCTTTTCGATCAACTTGTTTTGACGCATTATAATTTCTTTCCTTTCGCCGACATTCATGTCCCATTGGGGCAGCGGAATACCGTTATTCACGGCTAAACAGCCAATAACTACTATACAAGCTTTTGCCCTAACTTGCAAGGCCTATTTTTGGTGCTCCTGGTTGATGATCGAGTGGCGCAGCCCGTAGGCAAAGTAGATCACCAGCCCGATCGCAAACCAGCCGACCATCAGGATCTTGGCGTCGATGTTCAACCCCCAGAAGATCACGGCCGAAAACAGGGCCGAGACCGCCGGCAGGACCGGGTACCAGGGCATCTTGAACTGGGCATCGGGCAGGTCTCTCCCCTCACGCGGACGGAGGGCGTAGATTCCCAGGGAGACGAAGATGAAGGCCACCAGCGTCCCCGCCGAAACCAGAGTGGCCAAGAAGGTGAACGGGAAGACTGAGCCCAGGATCATCGCCAGGACGGTGATCAGCCAGAGGGCATGGTTGGGCACGTGGCGGTCGTCGATCACACCAAGGGTCTTGGGCAGCAGGCCATCCCGCCCGAAGGCATAGATCAGCCGCGACGAAGCCAATAGGATGGCGATCAGGGCGGAGAAGATGCCGACGATCGCCACCACCGAGAGCAAGTTGGCCGTGAAGTAGTGGCCAGCGTGGCGGAGGGCCCAGGCGGCCGGTTCCGCGTTGTTGGCGTAGCGGTCGTACTTGAACATCCCCACCAGGACCAGGGAGACGGCGATGAAGAAGCCGGTCCCCAACACCAATGTCCCGATCAGGCCGCGGGGCATCGTCTTCTGTGGGTTCCGGGTCTCGGCGGTGTTGGCCGCGATCGCGTCAAAGCCGACGTAGGCGATGAAGATCTGGGCGGTCCCGGCCAGGATCCCCTGCCAGCCACCGAAGCTGGTGCCCGGCCGGTGCGGCGGGATGAAGGGCACGTAGTTCTTCGCCTGGATGGCGGTCGCCCCGACGACGATGAACATCAGGATCACCAGGAGCTTGACCGCCACGATGACGTTCTCGATCCGGCTCACCTGATGCAGGCCCCGCGAGATCAGGATACCGACCACCAGGATCGCTAGGGCCGCCAGGATGTCGACATAGGAGCCGTGGCCGGGGTCAAAGCCGCCGGTAAGGGCCCGGGGCAGCTGGATGCCGAGGCTGGCCAGGAAGCCCTGCATGTAGGCCGACCATCCCGAGGCGACGAAGGCCACCGAGATGAAGTACTCCGCCAGCAGGGCCCAGCCAGCGATCCAGCCGAAGAACTCGCCGAAGAGGACGTTAATCCAGGAGAAGGCCGACCCGGCAAAGGGCAGGACCGAGGACGTCTCGGCGTAGGCCAGGGCGGACAGGCCCGCCCCGATTGCCGCCACGATGAAGGCCAGCGGGACGGCCGGCCCGGTGTGTTCGGCCGCCACGATCCCGGGCAGGGTGAAGATGGCCGTACCGACCACCATCCCCGTCCCTAGGCCGATCAGGTCGATGGTCCGCAGGCTGGGGGTCAGCTTAGAGTCCTTAGCCTCATAGACCGAGGGATCCTGTTTCCAGAGTAAACGTTGAATTAGTTTTTTCATCGGGGTCACCATCAGTCGGGCACGTCCGGATCTTCTTCGAGCTTGATGTCCTCCAACATCAGTTGCTGCTCCCGGGTTAGTTTGGCCGTCTTTAGGAGGTCGGGCCGCCGGTGGAGGGTCCGCCGCAGGGACTCACGCATCCGCCATTCCCGGATCTTCTGGTGGTTCCCGCTGGTCAAGACCTCCGGCACCTTCATCCCCCGGAAGTCCGCGGGCCGGGTGTATTGGGGGAATTCCAGCAGGCCGTTGCTGAAGGAGTCACCCATTGGGGAGGCCTGGTTGCCCAGCACTCCCGGAACGAAGCGGACGGTGGCGTCAATCATCACCATCGCCGCCAGCTCGCCCCCGGTCAGCACATAGTCCCCCAGGGAGGCCTCGTCGGTGACCAGGTGGCGGATTCGCTCATCATAGCCCTCGTAGTGGCCGCAGATGAAGGTCAGGTGATCCTCCATTGCCAGCTCCTGGGCGTAGTCCTGGTCGAACCGTCGCCCGGCTGGGTCCATCAGGATCACCCGCCCCTTCGGATAGGTGTCCTTGGTCTCCTCCTGGATGGCTGCCATGGCGTCAAAGATCGGCTGGGGCTGGAGGAGCATCCCCGCGCCCCCACCGAACGGGGCATCGTCGACGTGGTTGTGCTTGTCGGTCGTGTACTGACGAAAGTCGGTGACGTTAATGTCGAGGAAGCCGCTCTCCTGGGCCCGCCCGACGATTGATTCACCCAGCGTCGCCTGAAACATATCTGGGAATAAGCTTAAAATATCAATTCGCACTATTCTAGTCCTTCCATTAATTCAACTGTGACAACCCCGGCATCGAGGTCAACATCCTTGACCACGTCATCAATCACCGGCAGGAGGAGGTCCTGCTTGCCGGCCCGCTGGACGACCCAGACATCGTTAGCCCCGGGGGAGAGGATCTCCTTGATCTTCCCCAATTCGTCCCCATCGACCGTCTTGACGGCCAGGCCGATAATCTGGTGGTAGTAGTATTGACCATCTTCCAGCGGTTCTTGGTCCGCCCCGCTGACCATCAGCTCGTGGTCGCGGAAGGCCTGGACGTCGTTGATGTTGTCGTAACCGACAAACTTCACCAGGATGAAGCCCTTGTGCTGGCGGGCCGCTTCCACCGTCAGTTTCAGCGGGTCACCAGCGCGGTCGAGGTAGAGGTCCTGTCCCGCCGCAAAGCGCTCGTCGACAAAGTCAGTGGTCGGCATTACCCGAACCTCGCCGCGGATGCCGTGGGTATTCACAATCTTACCAACGTTATAAAAATCCATGTTTACCTCCTAAAATGGCAAAACCCCCCACAGGTTGGTGTGGGAGGTTTTTTAATTAGTGTCGATGATCATTAATCAGTAACCGGATCTTCTTGGCGTTGCTGCGTCGCGAACGTGCGCCCTCGACAACCGTTCGTAGTGCCGCAGCGACGTGTCCCTGCCGGCCAATCAGCCGACCCACGTCTGCGCGATCAACATTCACGGTGTATCGCCGAAAACGATCACTGTCCGACACCGTAATCGAAAGTGATTCCGGGTGTCGTAAAAGTGGGGTTACCAAACTACGAATCAACGCTTTGATATCAGTCTCGGTCATGATCACTCATCACTACTTCTTTGCGGCGTACTTAGCTTCGTGGAACTTCTTCATAACGCCAGCCTTTTGCAGCATGTTACGAACAGTGTCAGAAGGTTGTGCACCCTTTTGTAACCAATCCATAACGGCGTCTTCGTCGAACTTAACTTCCTTTGGAGTAGTCAATGGGTTGTAAGTACCTAATGAAGTGATGAAACGACCATCACGTGGGGAACGTGAGTCAGCGACAACAATCCGGTAGAAAGGACGCTTCTTGGAACCCATGCGCTTTAAACGAATTTTAACGGACATTCTTTTGCACCTCCCTGATTTCTTTTAACAGATAATAATATACCAGCCTTCAAATGGAATGTAAAGTAGTTTTTCTTGACAGGCGTAAATTTTTCTTGAAATTAGTGTTTCTTGCGCAGCTTCCGAAGCTTCTTGATCCGCTTGGCCTTGTCCTTCTTCATCTTGCGGGCCATCCGGTTCATCGCCATCTGCCCCATCTTGCCGCCAGGCATCTGGCCGCCAAACAGGTTCTGCATCCCGCTCATGTTCCCGTTGGTGACCTGCTTCATCATCTTGCGCATCTGGTTAAACTGCTTGATCATCCGGTTGACCTCGACGATCGGCCGGCCGGAACCAGCCGCCAGACGCCGGCGCCGACTCGGGTTCATCAGGTCGGGGTTCTCCCGTTCCTCCGGGGTCATCGAGAGGACGATCGCCCGGATGTGGGCAAACTGCTTCGGATCGAGGTTGACGTTCTTGAGCGCCGGGTTGTTGGCCATCCCCGGCATCATCTTGAGGATGTTCTCCAGTGGCCCCATCTTGGTGACCTGGTCCATCTGGGCGAGGAAGTCGTTGTAGTCAAACGTGTTCTCCCGCATCTTGTCCATGGTCTCCTGGGCCTGTTCCTCATCGAAGTTCTTCTGGGCCTTTTCGATCAGGGTCATCATGTCCCCCATGCCCAGAATCCGTGAGGCCATCCGGTCGGGGTGGAAGACGTCGAGATCTTCCATCTTTTCTCCTTCACCGACGAACTTGATCGGCTTACCGGTGACCGCCCGGATTGACATGGCGGCCCCACCACGGGTGTCACCATCGAGCTTGGTCAGCACGACCCCGGTGATGTCGAGCTTGTCGTCGAAGCCCTGGGCGGTGTTGACCGCGTTCTGCCCGGTCATCGCATCGATCACCAGGAGAATTTCGTCCGGGTGAACCAGCTCCTTGATGTTAGCTAATTCATCCATCAGCTGCTCATCAATCTGAAGCCGACCGGCCGTATCGATGATCACGTAGTCGTTATGGTTTTGCTTAGCGACTTCCATCCCCTGACGGACAATCTCGACGGGATCTTCGTCGGTCCCCTTCTCGAAGACCGGGACGTCAATTTGGTCGGCCACCTGCTGCAGCTGGGTGATGGCGGCTGGCCGGTAGACGTCGGCCGCAATGAACAGCGGCCGGGCGTGATTCTCGTTCTTGAGGCGCAGGGCCAGCTTGCCGGCCGTGGTCGTCTTCCCGGCCCCCTGGAGCCCGACCATCATGATGACGGTTGGGATGTGGGCGGCCTTGTTGAGTGGCACGGCCTCCTCCCCCATCAGTTCAGTCAGCTGGTCGTTAACGATCTTGACGATCTGCTGGGCGGGGTTCAGTCCCTTGAGAACCTCGGCCCCGGCGGCCTTGGTCCGGACCTGCTTTACAAAGTCCTTGACGACCGCAAAGTTAACGTCGGCTTCCAGGAGGGCCAGGCGGATCTCCCGCATGGTTTCCCGGAGGTCGGCCTCCGTAACCTTGGGCTTACGCCGTAGTTTTTCCATCGCCTTTTGCAGGCGTTCCGTTAATCCTTCAAATGCCATTTGCTATTCTTCCTCCAAGCTTTCCAGATGGCCCACCAGTTCATTGAGCCGGGCGTCATCCGGGTAGTGTGTGCGTACGTACTGCTGGATCTCGTCGGCCTGCTTGTTCCGGGCCTGAAACTCTGCATACAGGTGCAACTTGGCCTCGTAGCTCTCGAGGATGTTCTCGGTCCGCTTGATGTTATCGTAGACCGCCTGCCGACTGATGTTGAAGTTCTCGGCGATCTCACCGAGCGAGTAGTCGTTCCCGTAGTAGAGGTCCAGGTACTCGTTTTGTTTCTTGGTCAACAGGGGCTGGTAAAACTCAAACAGGGAATTGATCCGGTAGTTCTTCTCGATTTCCATACTATCTCACCTTGCCTAATCGACGTCCACCAGACCCTTGAAGAGGCCGTAGACGAAGTCGCTGGCGTCGAACTTCTGCAGGTCGTCCACCTGTTCACCAAGGCCGACGTACTTGACCGGCAGGTGCAGTTCGTTTCTGATGGCCAGGACGATCCCCCCGCGGGCGGTCCCGTCAAGCTTGGTCAGGACGATCCCGGTGACGTCGGTGCTCTGTTTGAAGAGCTTGGCCTGGTTCAAGGCGTTCTGCCCGGTCGTGGCGTCCAGGACCAGCAGAACCTCATGCGGCGCGTCCGGGATCTCCCGGGTCAGGATCCGCTTCATCTTGGCCAGCTCCTTCATCAGGTTGACCTTGTTCTGCAGCCGGCCGGCCGTGTCGACGAAGAGGATGTCGTAGTCCTCCTGCTTGGCCTTTTTAACCGCGTCAAAGACAACCGCGGCTGGATCACCGTTTTCTGGCCCGGTGACAATATCAACCCCGTCACGCTTGGCCCAAACGTCCAGCTGCTCGGTCGCCCCGGCCCGGAAGGTATCGGCGGCCGCCAGCAGGACCTTCTTGCCCTGCTTCTTGAAGCGGGCCGCCATCTTCCCGATGGTGGTCGTCTTCCCGGCCCCGTTGACCCCGACGAACATGATTACCGTTGGGCCTGCCGCCGCCATGTTGAGGTCCGGGTTCTCGTCCTTGCCGGCCGCGTCGTAGAGGTCAACCATCTTCTCGATGATGACGTTGGAGACGTCCTGCTTACTCTTGGCGTTCTCCAGCTTAACCTCTTCCCGGAGCTCGTCGCTGAGCTTCATCGCCATGTCATAGCCGACATCCGACTCGATCAGCATGTCCTCAAGGTCGTCGAAGAAGTCCTCGTCGACGTGGCGGAAGTTGGCCAGGAAACGGTTGAGCCGGGCCCCAAAGCCGGTCCGGGACTTGGCCAGGCCACGGTCATACTTCTTGACGGTCTGGTCATCGGCCACCGTGGACTCACTGGCTGGCTCCTCACTGGTTGGCGCCGCAGAATCGCTGCTGGCGGACGCAACTTCTTCATTCTCTTCACTGGCCACTTCACTTGCGGAAGCTGGTTCACTCACCGGTGCCGTAGATTCGCTAGCTGCCTCATCAGTAACCGTTGTTTGGGCACGCTCAGCCGGTTGACTGGGCTGCTCACTGGTGGCCTGTGAAGCCGCCGTCGGTTGCGTGGCTGCCGTTGGCTGAGTTTGCTCAGCTGATTGCCCTGCCGCAGTTGACGGGGCCGGTTCACTTGGTTGCGTTGATTGGGCACTGGCCACCTCCTCAGTGGGAGTTTCACTAGCCGTGCTTTCTGCCGCACTGCTTTCCGGCTCGCTGGCCGGCATGGTTGGCGCCGCATTTACGGCCGATTCAGCCGGGGTCGTTGATTGTGCGGGCACGGTCGCTTGTTCAGCCTGACTGGTCGCCGTACTCTCAGGAGCACTGGCTTCGCTAGCTGGTTGGGCCTTCTTCTTGTGCCGGCGGAAAATATCAAATAATCCCATTCTTTACACCTTCTTCTAGTTTCCTTTTTCATTCATTGTATCAACCACATCGACCGAGACCATCTTGGAGACCCCGGACTCCTGCATGGTGACCCCGTACAGGACGTCGGCCCCCATCATCGTTCCCTTCCGGTGGGTGATGACGATGAACTGGGGCCCGGTCTTGCCGAAGCGGTTCAGGTACTGGGCAAAACGCTGCACGTTGACCTCGTCGAGGGCCGCCTCGGGCTCGTCTAAGATCGCAAACGGGACCGGCCGGACCTTCAGGATCGCAAACAGGAGGGTGATGGCAGTCAGGGCCCGCTCCCCCCCAGAGAGGAGGCTCAGGTGCTGGTTCTTCTTACCCGGCGGCTGGGCCATGATGTCGATTCCGGTCGTCAGGAGATGGTCCGGATCGGTCAGAACCAGTTTAGCCTGACCACCGCCGAAGATCTGCTTGAAGGTCTCGTCAAAGGCCGCCGACACCTGCTTGAAGGTCCGGGTGAAGCGTTGTTCGACCTGGCTATCCATCTCGCCCATTGTCTGGTTGAGCTGTTTGCGGGCCGCCAGGAGGTCATCCTGCTGGCCCTTGAGGAAGTCATAGTGCTCCTTGACCCGGTCATATTCGGCAATCGAGCCGACATTGACGTCGCCAAGTTCGGCCAGTCCCCGCCGCAACAGCTTCAGCTGACGGGCAAGTTGGTCGTCAGCCAGGTCACTGACCCCCTGACGGGCCGCATCGATGGTCATCTCATACTGCTCGCTCAGGTGGTTGAGGAGCTGGTCTAACCGCCCCTCGCTACGTACCTGCTGGGCCTTGAGGTCACTGGCGTCATCACTGGCCGCCTGCTGGAGGGCCGCCGTCCGTTGGTGTTGGTCCTCCTGGACGGCTAGGTCATCGGCCAGGCTGGCTAGCTGCTGGTCAAATTGTTCCACCCGCTGCTTGGTCGTCGCCAACTGATCCTCGGCTGTCTGCAGGGCCGCCTGACTGGCGGCCGTGGTTGATTCATCCGTCATCGCCTGCTGGAGGGCCGTCAGCTGCTGCTGGACCTGGGTCAGGGCATCGCGGGTGGCAGTGACTGTCTGGGTCGCCGCCGTCAGCTGGCGTTGGAACTGCTGCCGACGTTCGGCGGCCACCGCCAGCCACTGCTCCATCTGGTGGAGCTGTTCGTTCTGGGCTGAGGCATTGGTCTCCAGGTCGTGAATCTGCGTGGTCAGCTGATTGATTGATTGTTCGGTGGCCTGCTGACGGTGGGCCACCGCGTCTTCCTTCTTCTTCAGTTGGGCAACCTGGTCCTGATCGCTCTTAACCTGGTCCCCTTGTTGGTTGGCCTGGGACTGGAGGGCCTGAATCTGGCGCTCGAAGTCCTGGAGCCGGCCGGCCAGGATTTCCAGCTGCGACTGGGCCGCGTGCTGGTCAAGCTGGGCCGTGTGGAGCTGATTCTGCAGGGTCGCCAATTGCTGGCCCTGATCGTCATGCTGCTGCTTCAGGTCGGCCACCCGCTGCTCGGCCTGGCTGACCTGGCTCTCCTGCTGGTGAAGGAGGTCCGTCAGTTGTTTACCGAGCTGCTTCTGGGTCAGAAGGCCATGCTGGCGGTGGCGGTTGGCCCCACCGGTCATGGCCCCACTGGCGTTGATCAGCTGGCCATCCAGGGTAACCACCCGAAGTTGGTGGTGGCCCGCCCGGGAAATTGCGGTGGCGTGGTCGAGGTTATCGGCCACCACCGTGTTGCCGAGTAGGTAGTTGGCCACCACCTGGAAGCGGGGATCAAAGTCGATCAGGTCGACGGCCCGGCCGACGACCCCGGGAAGTTTGGCCACTTGGCCCCAGGCATTGGCGGGCCGGCGCTGGATCAGGGTGTCCAATGGCAGGATGGTTGCCCGACCACCCCGGTGCTGGACCAAGTAGTTGATGATCTGCTTCCCGGTCGCCTGCCGGTCAACCACCAGTTGCTGCAGCTGGCCGCCGAGGACCGTCTCGATGGCCGTCGTCAGCTTGGCGGGCACGTCGAAGAGTTCGCTGACCGGTCCCGCCAGACCCGGGAAGTCCTGCCGCTTCTGCAGAACCGTCCGGACCCCCTGGTAGTAACCGGCGTATTCCTCGCTCATCGCCCGGTAGTTCTTGATCCGGGACTTGGTGGAGTGCACGTCCCCGAGGGCCGCGTACCAGTCACGTTGGGCCTGCTGGTACTGCTGGCTGGTGGCTGCCAGCTGCTGGTTCAGGCTGGTCACCTGGGTCTGGAGCTGGGCCACCCGTTGGTTCAGGCGGTCTTGCTCCTGAGTTTGTTGCTGTTGCTGTTCACGCAGTTGGGCTTGCTGGGCCTGCTTCTCCTGGAGCTCACTACTGTTCTGGTTCTGTTGGCTGAGTCGTTGCTCGTGACTCCGCTTCAAGAAGGCCTGCTGGTTGTGCACCGTCGTCAACTCCTGCATCAGGTTGATCTGCTGGTTGCGCAAGTCCCCCAGCTGCTTGTTCAGGGCCGCGATCCGTTCGGCGTTACTCATCTGCTGGGCCGCGTCGTAGTCAGCCTGGCGCTGGGCCATCTCATGCTGGTGGGCCGCCAGCTGATCACGTGCCTCCTGTTCGGCCTGTTGGGCCGCCTGCAGCTGATCACGCAGCTGGGCCGCCTGGTCGTTGAGCCGATGCTGGTCGGCCACCTGCTGGTCATGCTTCATGGAGGACATCGACTGCTGGTTCTTCAGTTGGGCGATTTTCTCCGTCTGGGCCAGGATCGCCTGCTGGGCCGCATCCTTCTGCTTGAGCAGGGTGGCCCGGCGCTGCTTTAGCTTGGTCAATGCGGCGTCAACCTGGGCCTGCTGGGCCTGGTAGTCAGCCACCAGCTTGACGGTCTGCTGCTGTTTGGCCTGGACCTGGGCGAAGTGAGCCCGCTCCCGGTCGTACTGACGGACGGTCTGGGTCCGGTCGAGGAGGTCGAACTGTTTCTTCTGCTCGAGGTAGTCCTTGGCCAGGGCACTCTCGTCGGCCAGCGGTTCCAGCTGCCGGGAGAGCTCGCTGATGATGTCGTTGACCCGGTTGAGGTTGTCCATCGTGACGCTCAGTCGCTTCTCGGCGGTCGCCTTGTTTTGCTTGTACTTGGCCACCCCGGCCACCGTCTCGATGATCCCCCGCCGGTCCTCCGGTTTCCCGTTGAAGACCGCGGCTACCCGGCCCTGGGAGATGATCGAGAATGATTCCCGGCCCAGGCCCGAGTCGATAAAGAGGTCGGTGATGTCCTTCAAGCGTACCTTCTGACCGTTGATCAGGTACTCACTGTCCCCGTTACGGTAGAGTTTACGGGTGATTTTTAATTCCCGGAAATCACTGGCCAGGTAGTGGTCGCTGTTGTCCAGGGTGATCGAAACCACCGCCCGGTTCAGCGGCGCCCGGTCCGCGGCCCCGTTGAAGATCACGTCGGCCATCTTGTCACCACGCAGGTGCCGGGCTGACTGCTCCCCCATCACCCAGCGGATCGCCTCGATGATGTTGCTCTTGCCGCTGCCGTTAGGGCCGATGATCCCGGTCATCCCCGGTTCAAACTTGATCGTGGTCTTCTGGGCAAACGACTTGAAGCCGTCTAACGTTAAAGACAATAACTGCATTGTCGCTTTCACTCACCTAAAAAATTAATTGCTGTGCTTGCGTAACTTGTTCAGGGCGTTCTGAGCCGCCTGCATCTCGGCATGCTTCTTCGAGGAACCATGCCCGTCGGCAACCACTTTCCCGTCCACCATCACGTTGACGTGAAACTCGGGGTCGTTCTCGGTCCCGGTCTCGTCAAGGAGGTGGTATTCAATCTTGACGTCGCCATCCCGCTGCAGGTACTCCTGCAGGCTGGTCTTGGCATCGACGGCGTGGTCGAACCAGCCCATATCTAGCTTCGGGAAGATCACCCGCCGGACAAACTTCTCCACGGCTGGCCGGCCCTGGTCGAGGTAGAGAGCCCCGACGAAGGATTCGAAGATGTCACAGAGCAAGCCGGGACGCTGGCGAGCACCGGCCTTCTCCTCCCCCTTGCCCAGGCGAATGTACTGGTCAAAGTGGCACTCCTTAGCAAACTTAGAGAAACTGTCCTCGCAGACCATCGCTGCCCGCAGCCGGGTCAGTTTCCCCTGGGGCAGTTCAGGATAGCGCTTGTAGATATATTCTGAAACAATCAGTTCCAACACGGCATCGCCAAGAAATTCGATCCGCTCGTAGAACTTCAGATTCTGATTGGGGTGCTCGTTGACGTATGAAGCCTGGGTAAAGGCCTCGGCCAGCAGTGCCGGATCATCAAAATGAATATCAAATTCCTTGGCCAGGTAGTCTTGTAGTTCATTGATCATATAGATTCTTTCCTTTCTGAATTATGGGTTTTAGCTAATTCTTCCCTATTATACTAGAGTTCTCGTCATTACGCAGTCCGGGAAAATAAAAAAGCTCCATTTAGCGGAGCTTTTCGTCTTAGTTTGTGTGCTGTTCGATGTAGTCAACCACTTCACCGATCGTGCTCAGCTTCTCGGCGTCCTCGTCATCGATCTCTTCGCCAAAAGTATCCTCAAGTTCCAGGACAAATTCAACAAAGTCAATGGAGTCCGCATCTAAGTCGGTCTTCAGGTTTAATTCGTCGGTGATCTTAGCCCGATCAACGTCGAAATGGTCGGCTACAATCTCGGAAACCTTGTCGAAGATTTCCTTTCTTCTATTATCAGCCATTCTTATAACCTCTCTTTACAAAATACTCCCTTATTCTATTCGTTTTTCCCTGACTTGTCCACTTCTGGATTGTCGGTGAAGAAATCAACGGTCTTTTCGATCAGTTGGGCCTTCAGCATGGTGTGGATCTGACCGATGGTGTTCTTGACCGCCAGGGCGTCGGAGGCCCCGTGGGTCTTGACAACCGGCGCCTTCAGGCCGAGCAGGACTGCCCCACCATAGGTTGAGGTGCTCATCGTCTGCCCGATCTGGTGGAAGACTGGTTTGAGCAAGAGGTAACCCAATTTGGCCCGTAAGCCCCCGTTTAAGATCCCGTGCTTGATCAGGGTCAGCATCATCTTGGCCGTCCCCTCGGTAGCCTTCAGGGCGGCGTTGGCGGTCCAACCGTCGCTGACCACCACGTCGGCCTTGCCGTAGAGGAGGTCGCCCGCTTCGACGTTACCGATGAAGTTTAGGTCGTCGCGGGCGTTCAGTTGTTGCCAGACGGCCTTGTGGAGGGAATCACCCTTGTCCTCCTCGGCCCCGTTGTTGAGCAGGCCGATCCGCGGATTGGCTACCCCGAGGACGCTCTCGGCGTAGAACTTGCCCAGGTAGGCGTACTGGAGGAGGTTCTTCTCCTTGCTCTCGGCGTTGGCCCCGGTGTCGAGGTAGACGAAGTTGTGGCGGCTGGCCCCAGGCTTGGCGATCGGCAGGACACTGGTCAGCCCCGGCCGGTCAATCCCCTTGATCCGGCCGACGATGAAGATCCCGGCGGCGAGGACCGCCCCGGTGTTGCCGGCGGAGAAGAAGGCGTCGGCCGCCCCCTTCTTGACGGCGGTGGCCGCCTTCACGATTGAGGAGTCCTTCTTGCGCCGAATCGCCCGGACCGGTTCCTCCCCCATCGTGATGTCATCACTGGTTGGGATGATGGTCAGTCGCTGGTCGTTTTGGACCAGCGGCTTGATGGCGTCCGGATTACCGTAGAGGTCAAACTCCAGGTCGGGGTACAGGTCACGGGCCTGTTCCACCCCTTCCACAATTACCTTAGGGGCGTTGTCGCCGCCCATCGCGTCAACTGCAATTTTCATATTAGAATCGCTCCTTAATCGAAATGTGTCTCTAGCTGGTGGCGTTGTAGGTACAGCACCAGCGGTTGGTTATCATCAACGTCGTCCCAGTGAGGGGTCTTCAGCAGCTGCTCAGCATCGTTGCGGGCAATCTGCAGGATCTTGAGGTCGCCCACCGGGTCACCGACCTTGAAGTCGGGCAGGCCGGATTGCTTGCGGCCGAGGACGTCCCCGGACCCGCGTAGCTCCAGGTCGCGCTGGGCTACCTTGAAGCCGTCGTTCGTCTCCACCATCGTCTTCATCCGGGCCTTGCCGTCGTCGGTCTTGGGGTCGGCCAGCAGGAGGCAGTAGCTCTGCCGGTTCCCACGACCAACCCGACCCCGCAGCTGGTGGAGTTGGGCCAGACCAAAGCGGTCGGCGTTATAGATGATCATCACCGTCGCGTTGGGGTTGTCGACCCCGACCTCGATAACGGTGGTTGAAACCAGGACCTGGGTCTGGCCATCCTGGAAGTCGTGCATGACCTGGTCCTTCTCCTCCCCGGTCATCCGCCCGTGGAGGAGGCCGACCCGGTAGTCGGGTTCAAAGTAGGTCGCCAGCTGCTGGTAGAGGTCGGTGGCGTTCTGAACGTCTAAGGCCTCGGATTCCTCGATCAGGGGGCTGACCACGTAGGCCTGAGCGCCAGCCGCCAGCTGGTCGCGCAGGAAGTGAAGGGCCTCGTTTTGCTGGTCGACCTTGAACCACTGGGTCTTGATCGGCTTCCGCCCGGCCGGCATCTCATCAATGATCGAGACGTCCATCTCACCATAGGCCGTGATCGCCAGGGTCCGCGGGATCGGGGTGGCGGTCATCGCCAGGATGTCGGGGTGGTCCCCCTTCTCCCGGAGGCGCTGCCGCTGGTTGACCCCAAAGCGGTGCTGCTCGTCGGTGATCGCCAGGCCGAGATTGGCGTACTCAACGTCGTCCTGAATCAGGGCGTGGGTCCCGATGATCAGGTTGATGTCACCACGCTTGATGGCGTCCCGGAGCTGACGGTGCTGTTTGGTCGACAGCGATCCGGTCAGCAGGCCGATGTGGACATGGGTCCCAGCAAAGGTTTTGGATAACTTCTCGGCGTGTTGAGCCGCCAGGATTTCGGTGGGGGCCATCAGGGCTGCCTGGTAGCCCGCCGTGATCGTGGCGTAGATGGCGATCGCCGCCACGATTGTCTTCCCGGAGCCGACATCCCCCTGGAGGAGGCGGTTCATCTGGTAGGGCCGGCGCAGGTCCGCGCAGATCTCGTTGACGACCCGCTTCTGGGCGTTGGTCAGCTCGAAGCCGATCTGGGAAATAAATTCCTTGACCTCATCGTTGTGGTAGAGGATCTGCAGGCCATCCTGTTGGCGCTGGGCCTGACGAATCGCCTGCAGGCGCAGCTGGAAGAGGAAGAACTCCTCATAGGTGGCGGTCCGCCGGGCGGCCTTGGCCTGAGCGGCGTCGGTCGGAAAGTGGAGTTCCTTGATCATCGTCCGCCGGTCCAGGAGGCGGTAGCGCTGGCGCAGGGTGGCCGGCAACAGGGTCGGGATCACCCGCTGGTACTCCTCAAAGGCCTGGCGGATCAGTCCCCGCAACATTGCCTGCTTGACATGCTTATTCACCGAGTAAACGGCCCCGAAGTCGTTGCTCTCCTGAGGGGCCGAGGCGAGGAGGCGGTTGGCGGTCACCTGCTGGCGGCGAGCATCCCACTTCCCCATCACCGTCACGGTTTTGTTGATGGCCAGCTTTTTCTCCAGGTAGGGCTGGTTGAAGAAGGTCACCATCACCACGTTGTTACCAACCTGAAGGCGGAAGCTGAGCCGGTTGCGGCGGTAGCCAAACCGGGTCAGGAGGGGTTCGGACACCATCTGCCCGACCAGGGTGACCTTCTGCTTGTCCTTGGCCGTCTGGATGTCCGCCGGGGTCAGGTCATTGTAGCGGGTCGGGTAGTAGGTCAAGAGGTCGGCCACCGTATCGATCCCCAGGGTCGCCAGGTCGGCGGCCCGCTTGGCCCCGACCCCCTTCAACTTGGTAACCGGATCCTGTAGGCTCTGCATTTTACTTCCTCCCTTCCCGTATTCAGCAAAGGGGCCATGACAAAGCGGTCTTCGTCACAGCCCCCATAAGTTTCATGTTACTACGTGGTTTATTCAACTGAGATCAGGTATGGGTAGACCGGCTGGCCACCATCGTAGATCTGCACATCCAATTCATCGTCAACGTCCAGGATGGCAGCCTTGATGGCTTCGGCCGTCTCGGTATCACCGTCGGCCCCGACCAGGATCGTGACGACTTCACTGTCCTCATCCAGCATCTGCTTGACCATCTTGATGGCGGTCTCCTGCAGGTCTGGGGTGGCCTCAACGATCTTACCGTCGACGATGCCGAGGTAGTCGTCCTTCTGGATCTGGCGGCCGTCGATCTTCGTGTCCCGGATGGCGTGGGTGACCTCACCACTGGCCACCGTGGTCATGTTCTCCTCCATGTTGGCCTGGTTGTCTTCCAGGGAGGCCTCTGCGTTGTATTCCAGCATGGCAGACATGGCCTGGGCGATCGTCTTGGTGTGGACCACCTTGGTCGGGATGTCGGCCACGTCCGCTGCCTGGTCGGCCGTCATGAAGATGTTACCATTATCCGGCAGTACCAGGGCTTGCTTGGCGCCGCTCTGGTTGATGGCGTCCGTGATGTCCTGGGTGCTTGGGTTCATGGTCTGGCCACCGCTGATGATGTGGGTGACGCCAAGGCTCTTTAAGAGCTTAGCGATCCCATCACCAGAGGCCACGGCAATGACGGCCGTCTCCGGTGCAGGCGCCGCTTCCTTGGCCTTCTCGACAGGCGTTTGGGCAGCCTCTTCGTCGTCGTGCTCCATGATCTCTTCCTGCTGCCATACCATGTTGTGGATCTCGATGGTCTGCAGGTCACCAAATTGCTGGCCCCAGGTCAAGACCTCGCCGGGGTGTTCGGTGTGGACGTGAACCCGGACTACCTGGTCGTCGTTTAGGACCAGCAGGCTGTCCCCCATCTTGGCCAGGTGGTTGTAGAAGGTGTCGTAGTCAAACTGCTTGGTGACTTCCTTCCCCTTGCCGAGCCGGACCAGCATCTGGGTACAGTAGGTGTACTTGATATCCTTAGGGTCGAGCTTGCCTTGGACGCTCTGGTGGTCCATGGCGTTGACCATCTCGTCGACCTCGGCGGTGTCCGGCTTGTAGTCTTCACTCTTGTCGACCCGACCGCTCAGGGCCTCGTCAAAGGCCTGGAGGACGAAGACCAGTCCCTGACCACCGGAGTCAACCACGCCGACTTCCTTCAAGACCGGCAGCAGGTCCGGGGTGGTCTTCAAGGCCGCCTCACTGGACTCGTAGATGGCGTGCATGATTGCCGTCAGGTCGTCGGTGTCCTTGATCTGATTGAGACCCTCCTGGGCGGACTCCCGGACCACCGTCAGAATGGTCCCCTCCGTCGGCTTCATGACCGCCTTGTAGGCCGTCTTGGCCCCGTTGGCGTAGGCGTCAACGAAGTCCTGGGCACTCAGCTTGTCCTTGCCGGCCGTGGCCTTGGCAAAGCCCCGAAAAATCTGGGACAGGATAACCCCGGAGTTACCCCGGGCCCCCATCAGTAGGCCCTTGGCCAGGGCGGCGCTAAGGTCACCGACGGCGGTGCTGTTCTCGGCCCGCTCGTACTTGGCCCCGCTGGCCATCGATGAGGCCATGTTCGTCCCGGTATCACCATCCGGCACCGGGAAAACATTCAAAGAGTTAATGAATTCGGCATTCTTGTTGAGCTTGTCAGCGGCCGCTTGGACCATCTTGCCAAATTCAAGATTCGTAATTTCTGTGACAGCCAATTAACTTTCCTCCCGTATCCAACTAGTCTTCCATTGAACGAACACCCTGGACACAGACGTTAACGGCGTCTGCCGTGATGCCGAGCATTGATTCTAGATTATACTTTACCTTGGACTGGACGCTCTTGGAAACCTCAGAGATCTTCGTCCCGTAGCTTACGATAATGTTGACCTCAACGGTAATCCCATTATCCTGTTGCCGGATGACGACCCCCTTGCTGAAGTTCTCGCGCCGCAAGATCTGGTTAACGCCATCGCGTAATGGCTTCCGACTTGCCATCCCAACAACTCCATAGTTATCAGTGGCGGCCCCGCCGACAACCGATGAGATTACATCGTTGTCGATGTCAATCGTGCCCGCCTTGGTTTTAATCTTTACTGCCATTATTATGGCCTCCTTTTAAAATCGTCAGCACTGCTTAGCGCTACGCTTACTCACTAAATAAAGCTAACACCATCTTACCATAGCACGTCAAGTGAGAAAAGTAACCCCCATCGTCGATTAGTTAATGGGGTTAATCAATTGAATAAAAAATAAGCCGCCCACAATGGACGACATCATTTTTGTTTGATTAAACCCGAGTCACTTTACCGGACTTCAGTGTACGTGCTGAAACGTAAACCTTCTTTGGCTTGCCGTTAACCAGAATGGTTACCTTTTGCAAGTTTGGCTTCCAGCTGCGACGACTTGAGTTAAGGGCGTGGGAACGCTTGTTACCGAAGCGCGTCCGTTTACCGTTGATAAAATCTTTAGCCATTGGTGGTACCCTCCTCTTCTCATCTTTATTTCGTTTACGCAATAGTTGCGATGTAACTCACCTAATTAATTTACCATAGCCGCCCGGTCAGTGCAAGGTTTTTCTTTCAAGTATTTTCCCTTGACACTGCCGTCGGAGCGACCGAGCCCCATCAGGACGGGCTAGTCACGGGACCAAATCACCGCCACAACCCCCTCATCAAAGGAGAAGTGGTTGACCGCACTGGTGAACCGGTTGCTCGACCAGGCGAAGGGAATCGGGCTGTGCCAGTTGACCAGCGGGTACTTCTCGTCCGGCAGGGTCAAGCCAGTCACCGGGGTCAGGTTGACGAAGGCCAGGTAGTCAAAGTCCGGCCGCCGGTGGATGGAATAGGTCCCCGGTCGGAAGTAACGAACGACGTTGCCCCGGTCAACCAGCTCGATTTTGGCTAGGTAGTCGCCAAAGGCATCCTGCAGTGGCAGATAGAGGTTGGCCAGCTCCTGGTCCAACCGGCCCCCCGTGGCCCCCCAGACGACAATCTTATCCGGCTGGTATTTCTTGATGGCGGTCATGATCCCCAGCTGGGTGTCGGTGAAGTCCTTGGCCGGTGGGTAGACCTCGATGTCATCCAGAGCGGCCTGCAACCGGGCGAGTTCCGCCGGGTTGGTGGAATCAAAGTCGCCGATCGCGGCCACCGGGGTGATCCCCCACTCGAGCAGGAGGGTGGCCCCGTGGTCAACCCCGATCCAGGTTTCATCGCGGTGTTGGCGGACCCAATCGACCGGGATCAGGTCCCGCGGCCCCCCGACCATCACATTTACTTGCATCCCAAATTCCTCGCTTTCCTCATCATAACCGACGAATGGGGTCCAACTCATCATCCGGGTTGGACCCCATTTAATCCTGACCAGTTAATAACCGGTCAGCGCTTATTTACTTCGTTGCGTCGCGCAGGGCTTCCACCCGGGCAGCCGGGTCATCGGCGTTGAAGACGTAGGAACCGGCCACGGCAACCGTAGCACCGGCCTTGTAGCAGTCGACAACCGTCTTGTTGTTAACCCCACCATCGATTTCGATGTCGAAGTTGTAACCCTTCTCCTGCTTGATGGCGTTCAGTTGGGCGATCTTGTCCACCGTCTCCGGCAGGAACTTTTGCCCACCGAAGCCAGGGTTAACCGTCATGACCAGGACCTGGTCAACCATGTGCAGGACGGGTTCAATCATTGCCACTGGCGTTCCTGGGTTAATGACAACTTCGGCCTTGACCCCGCCGTTCTTGATGATCTGCAGGGCGCGGTGGATGTGCTGGGTGGCTTCAACCTGAACCCCGATGATGTCGGCACCGGCGTCGATGAACATCGGCAGGATGTGCTCTGGGTTTTCAACCATCAGGTGAACATCCAGGGTCATCTTGGTGATTGGCCGGATGGCCTTTACGAAGCCCGGTCCGTAAGAAATGCTTGGGACAAAGGTCCCGTCCATGACATCGATGTGCAGGTATTCGGCACCGGCCTTGTCGACCTTCTCGATGTCCTTCTGTAAGTTTACGTAGTCGGCACTCAAAATTGATGGTGCTACTTTAATCATTCTAAAACTCCCTCATTTCTTATAATTTGGTTTCTGGTTGGCGATCAACTCGTGAAACTGCAGGTAATCGTCATACCGGCTCTCCATGATTATACCATTCTCCACGGCGTCTTTCACTGCACAATGCGGTTCCTTGATGTGCAGGCAGCCCCGGAACTTGCACTGGGGAGCCAGGCGGCGCATCTCCGGGAAAAGACCCGGTAATTCTTCTACCGTCATGTCGAAAGTCTCGTAGGAGGAGAAGCCCGGCGTGTCGGCGATCAGGGCCCCGTTGACGTCCAACAAGCTCACCTTCCGGGTGGTGTGGCGCCCACGCTTGAGGGCCTGGGAGATCTCGCCCGTCGCCAGGTTCAATTCTGGGGCCAGGTGGTTGAGCAGGGTCGACTTACCGGCCCCGGTCTGCCCCATCATGGTCACAATCTTGCCGGTCAGCAGGCCCTGCAATTGGGTCAGCTGGGCACTTGCAAAGGGCTGGGGCGCACAGAAGACGTTGTAGCCGATCGCCCGGTAACCCGCGGCCACCTGGTCGATGGACTGGTACTCGTCACTCGTCAGCAGGTCCGTCTTGGAGAAGTAGATCAAGGGGGTGATCCCCTGGCGCTCCAGGGCGATCAGCTGCCGGTCCAGGAGGTTGGCCGAGAAGACCGGCTGGGTGGCGGCGGTCACCACCACCGCGGCGTCGACGTTGGCTACCGGCGGCCGGACCAGGGAGTTACGCCGCGGCAAGACCTTTAGCAGGTAGCCGTCTTCAAACTCCACGTGGTCGCCGACGATCGGCTTGATCTTCTTCTTCCGAAAGTTTCCCCGCCCCCGGGTCCGGAAGATCTCACCGTCGGCAATGACGTCATAAAAGCCACTTAATGATTGTTGAATTGTTCCTGTCTTCACGACACGCCTCACTTTCTTATCCGGTAATGTTGGTGGCACTCATGATGGTTCGTCCATTGCGAACCACCCGGTAGGCCCCCGTCTGGCCGTTCTTCAGGGTGAACGGCACGTTGATGGTGGTCTCCTGGTTGATGGTGATGTCCTGGTACTCCATCGTCAGGTTGTGGTTGGCATCCCGGATGTAGACCTGGACCCGGTTCTCCCGCTGGCCACCGTTGCTGTCAAACGGGATGTTGATCTGAATGTTAGTCGTCTTGGTCTGGTTGCCGGAGTTGGCAATCGTGACCGTCAGGGTGTCCCCGTGGTTGAGGGTCATCCCCGCCTTAGGGGTCTGGCTGATCACGTGGTTGGTGGCGATCGTCTTCGACTTCTTCTGCTGGGTCGTCAGCTGGAGGTTGTGCTTGTTGGCAAACTGTTGAACCACGCTGATGTCCTGGTTGGTGAAGTCGGGAATCTTGATATTCTGCTTACCGGCACTCACCTCAAAGTCGATGATGTTACGGTTCGGCTTGACGACGGTCCCCCGCCGATAATTCTGCTTGGTGATTGTTCCGGGATCAATCGTGTCGGAATACACCATCCGCCGGTGAACCCGGAAGCCCTTCTGGCGAAGCATCTTGGCTGTCTCGGCGTAGTCCCGACCGACATAGTGGCCCATCCTCAGCTGACGGACCCCCGTACTGACCGCTAAGTTGATGCTGCTGTTGACCCGGGTCTTAGTGCTCGGGCCCGGCTGCATCCTGATGATGTGGTTCTTGGCAACGTTCTGGTCATGCACCCGAGTGATGTTGCCAACCCGCAGGGACTGCTTCTTCAGCCGCTGCTCGGCCTGCAGGGGAGTCTGCCCCTCGACGTCGGGGATGATCACCTGCCGGAGGAGGAACCACCAGCTGCAACCGGCCACGATCGCCACCACGATCAGGATGAGGGCCCCGATGATGTGGCGGCGGTTGCGTTGCCAAAAGCTTGGCTTAGGCTTAGGAGGCTGCTGGGGACTGGACGTCTGACCAGCATCAGGATTCTTGCGGTTGTGGGGTAGCTTGTTTAGCGGCAGGACCTTGGTCTCCCCGTTGTCATCATGATGGATCACCAGACGGGGTTCCTTAGCCCGGGCTGGGTCCAGGGACGTCTTCAGGTCGTCAGCCATCTGCTTGACGTTCTCGTAACGGTCGATCGGGTCCTTGGCGGTCGCCCGGATCACCACGTTCTCCAGCGGTTGGGGAATGTGGGGGTTGACGGACCGCACCGATGGGATGTCCTCCCGGAAGTGTTTGATGGCAATCGAGACGGCGTTTTCCCCCTCGAATGGCACCTTCCCGGTCAGCAGTTCGTAGAGGATGATCCCCAGTGAATAGATATCCGACTTCTTCGTCGCGATGCTTCCCCGCGCCTGTTCAGGCGAGAGGTAGTGGACCGACCCCATCAGGGTATTGGTCTGGGTCAGGGAATTTTGGGAGACCGCGACGGCAATCCCAAAGTCCGTGATTTTAATGTTTTTATTCTCATCGATTAAGATATTCTGTGGTTTGAGGTCCCGGTGAATGATGCCGTGGGCGTGGGCCGCCTCCACCGCCGACAGGACCTGCTCCATGATGTCAATCACCTGGGGCAGGGCAATCGGGTAGTGGTCCTTGATATAGGCCTTGAGGTCGGTCCCCTGGACGTACTGCATCACCATGTATTGGAGGCCGTTTTCCTCGCCGGTGTCGAAGATCCCAACAATATGGGGATCGTTCAGCTTGGTGGCTGACATCGCCTCCCGCCGGAACCTTCGCTTGGTGTTGGGGTCGTCACGCAGGTCGAGGCGCAGCACCTTGACCGAGACTTGCCGGTCCAGGACCGTGTCGTAGGCCAGGTAGACGTTTGCCATGCCCCCCTCACCCAGGGAGCGAATAATCTTATACCGATGGCCAATTATGTCTCCAGGATTCATAATCAACCCTCCTGGTCATCATTTATTCCAATTAAGACGGTAATATTATCGGGGCCGCCCGCCTCATTGGCCATGTCCACCAATTGGGCGCACTTGGCCTTCAGTGAGATCGGCTGGCGAAGGACGTCCACCATGTCCCGCTTCTCAACGGTCTTGAAGAGGCCGTCCGAACACATCAAAAGCTGGTCGCCCGGATTGAAGTCAAAACGATTAACCTCGATCTGGGCGTCCTTAGAGATCCCGATTGCCCGGGTAATAATGTTACTCTGCGGAAGCTCAAGGGCTTCCTCCTCGGTAATATCACCGCTGATTACTAGTTCATTGACCAGGGAATGGTCAATCGTGACCTGGGTCAGCGTACTACGGTGCAGCAGGTAACCCCGGCTGTCACCGATGTTGGCGACCACCAGCGTCTTCTTGAAGATGATGGCGGCTACCATCGTCGTTCCCATCCCCTGGTACGTGATTTTCTCTTTTGATTTTTTAAGAATCTGATCGTTAATTAACTGGACCTCCCGGGCAAACCACCGGATCGCCTCCAGTGGTTCGGTCGGGCTGTCCACCTTGAAACGATGACCGAGCCGTTTGATGGTCATTTCGGCGGCCACGTCACCACTCTGGTTGCCCCCAATACCGTCGGCAATCACGACAAGGCGATTACCATTCTTATCGATGTATTGGGCCACCCGATCCTGGTTCTGTGATCGCTGTCGACCGATATCCGTTTGATAGGCAACTTTCATTATCTGAATTCCCTTCTACATAACCCGCTTAAGTGTGCTGATGAAGAAGCCATCGGACCCGAAGTCGGACGGCAGGATCGTCAGCGTGGCGGTAGTTCGATCATCTTTGACATGACGTGTCGTTGCGGTCCGGACCAGCTGGAAGTCGGGGTGGGCGGCCAGGAAGGCCTGCACCGTCCCGTTGTTTTCCTGGTCCAGGATCGTGCACGTACTGTACGTAATTATACCGCCTTTTTTCACTTTTGGTGCGACGGCATTCAAAATTGCCAGTTGGATTTGGTGAAGTTGGTCACTGTCTTGGGGCCGCTTGCTGTAGCGGATCTCCGGCTTACGACGCAGGAGGCCAATCCCGCTGCAGGGGGCGTCAACCAGAATCTTGTCGAAGCTCTCGTCGGCAAAGACCCGGTCAACCTGGCGGGCATCCAGGGCGTGGGTCACCACCCGGTCGGCCAGGTGGAGCCGGCGGGCGTTTTTCTCGATCAGGCGGGTCTTGTGCTGGTGGATGTCCAGGGCGTCCACCCGGCCATTGGTAAGCTGGGCCGCAATTTGGACCGTCTTCCCCCCCGGGGCCGCACAGGCGTCCAGGACCCGGTCGCCGGGCTGGACCTGCATGCTGTCGACGGCCAACATGGCGCTCTCGTCCTGGACCGTGATCGCCCCCTGGGCAAAGAGGTCGCTGGAGAGAACCTCGCCCTTGGTGATCACCAGGGCGTCTGGGGCAATCGCACTCGGCCGGGTCTCAATCCCCGCCTGTTCCAGGGTTGCCTTCACCCGGTCCAGGCTGGTGACGGCCGGGTTGACCCGGATTGATACGTGGGCCGGCTGGTTGATGGCCGTCAGGATTTCTGCCGTCTTTGGCATCCCGTATTGGTCGACGAAGGCCGTCACCAGCCAGTCCGGCACGCTCTCCCGAATGGCCAGGCGTCGGGTTGGATCGGCAATCGTGTCCAGGTCAGCCAGGCCCTGACGGAGGATGGCGTGGAGGACCCCGGTGACGAACTTGCGGGTGCCGGGGTTACCCCACTGCTTGGCCAGTTCGATGCTCTCGTTGGTGACCGCCCAGTCGGGGACCCGGTCGAGGTAGTGGTACTGGTAGATCGCCATCCACAGCAGGGTCTCGACCCAGGAATCCAGCTTCCGGTGAACGAAGGGCCGCAGCCAGTAGTCGAGGGTCAGCTGGTGCTGGAGAACCCCGTAGACGATGTTAGTGGCCAGGCGCCGGTCACTGTCTTTCAGGGCCGTCCGGGAAAGGAGCTGGTCGAGCTCAATGTTGGAGTAGGCTCCCTGGCGGATCCGTTCCAGGGCAGTCAGGGCCACCCCGCGGGCCGTCGATTGTGTCTTCTTAGTCATCGCTTACTGCTTGAACTCCTTCCTTGAGCTGCTGGTGACCGTTCAGGTAGGCCGTAATGTCCATGGCCTGCTTGCCGGCCGGCTTGAGGCGGTTGATCTGGTAGGTGGTTCCCTCCCCGGCTGCCAGGACCAGCTGATGCTTAGTGGCCCGGACGACCTGGCCAGCAGGACGGTCGGTGTGCTCGTCCAGTGGGGTCACGTCATAGATCTTGGTCCGCAGGCCGTCGATAATCATGTTGCCCAGGGGCGCCGGCCGCAGCCCCCGGACCTTGTTGTCGATCTGGGTGGCGGTCATCCGGTAGTCGATCCGCTCCTGCTCGCTGGAGATGTTTGGCGAGAAGACCACCTTATCCGGATCCTGGGCAACCGGGTGAACCCGGCCGGCGATCAGGTCGGGCAGGGTCTTGAGCAAGAGGTCGCGGCCGAGGATGCTGAGCTTGTCAAACATCGTGCCGGCGTCGTCATCCTTCTCGATTGGGATGGCCTCCTGGGCGATCACGTCTCCGGCATCCATCTTCTTGACCATGTACATGATGGAGATCCCGGTCTCCTGGTCGCCGTTGATGACCGCGTACTGGATTGGGGCCCCACCCCGGTACTTGGGCAGGAGGGAGCCGTGGACGTTGATGGCCGCAATCTTGGCGGCGTCCAGCAGCTTGGTCGGCAGGAACTGACCATAGGCGGCGGTGATCATCAGGTCGGGCTGGAGGTCAATGATCCGGTCCATCTCGGGGCTCTTGGCGAGTTTGGCCGGTTGCAGGACCTCGATGTCGTACTTTTCGGCCAGCTGCTTGACCGGTGAGGCCGTCAGAACGCGCTTGCGACCGATCCGGTGGTCCGGCTGGGTCAGCACCGCCTTGACGTCGTAGTCGGGCTGGTCAATCAGGCTCTGGAGAATCGGGACGGCAAACTGTGGGGTCCCCATAAAAACAATTGATGTTGACATATCGATCTTCCTTTCGTTTACATGAAGTATTGCGGGTCCGGGTCGATGCTGACCTGAACGTCCTTGAATTCCTTCTCCTGCGTCTCCTGGAGAATTGTCTGCAGGAGGTCGTGCAGGTGCGGATCATGCTTGTACTTGATCACAATCTGGTAGTAGTAGCGGCGCTTCATCCGCGCAATCGCCCGGGGGCTGGGGCCCAGGATGATGGTCGACGAGGCCAGGCCACTCACCAGCTGCTGGTGGATCGCGGTCATCGCCCGGGCCGCCTGGGCCTCTTCCGGATGGCTGGCCATCAGGCGGACCGTGTAGTAGTAAGGCGGGTAGCCGGCCTGGTGGCGCAGGGCCATCTCGTGGCGGAAGAAACGTTCGTAGTCGTGGGCCTGGGCGTCTTTGATGGCGTAGTGGTCGGGGTTGAAGGTCTGGATGATCACCTGCCCCGGCTTGTTGGCCCGGCCAGCCCGGCCGCTCACCTGACTCAGGAGGTCAAAGGTGTGCTCACTGGCCCGGAAGTCGGGCAAACCCAGGCCGGTATCGGCGTTCAACACCCCGACCAGGGTGACGTTGGGGAAGTCAAGCCCCTTAGCGATCATCTGGGTACCGAGCAGGATATCGGCCTGTCGGTGACCAAACTGGCGGAGGAGCTTCTCGTGCATCCCCTTGCGGCGGGTGGTGTCGACATCCATCCGGATGATCCGGGCGGCGGGTAGGAGCCGGTGGAGTTCCTGCTCCACCTTCTCGGTCCCGGTCCCGTAGTAGCGAATGTGCCGGCTGTGGCAGTGCGGGCAGACTTGGGGGATCGCTTCCTCATGCCCGCAGTAGTGACACTTCATCGTCCGGGTGTCCAGGTGGAGGGTCAGGGAAATGTCACAGTTGGGACACTTCAGGACCTCCCCGCAGTCCCGGCACATCATGAAGGAGGAGAAACCCCGTCGATTCAACATTAGGATGCTTTGCTCGTGACGCTGCAGGCGCAGGTCCAGCTCCCGGAGCAGCTTGGTCGAGAAGTTGCTCTCCCCGCGGCGCTTGACTTCAGGCCGCATGTCGACCACCTCGATCGGCGGCAGGGGCTGCTGGTTGACCCGGTGCGGCAGACGCAGTAACTGGTAGACCCCCTTCAGCGCCCGGGCCCGACTCTCTAGGCTTGGGGTGGCCGAACCGAGGATCAGGGGAGCGTGATGGAACCTACTCCGCCACTTGGCCACCTCCCGGGCGTGGTAGCGGGGCATGTCGTCTTGCTTGTAGCTGGTCTCGTGCTCCTCATCGAGGATGATCACCCCGATGTTTTCCAGGGGGGCAAAGACCGCGGACCGGGCCCCGACCACCACTCGAGCGTCCCCATTGTTGATCCGACGCCATTCATCATAGCGTTCCCCATTGGAGAGGCCGCTGTGCAGGACCGCCACCTGGGAGCCGAACCGGCGCCGCACCCGGTTGACGATCTGCGGGGTCAGCGAGATCTCCGGGACCAGCATCAGGGCGGTCTGGCCCTTATCCAGGGCCCGGGCAATCGTCTGCAGGTAGACCTCGGTCTTCCCGCTGCCCGTGACCCCCTGGAGGAGGAAAGTCTGGCTCTTTCGGTCATCGATCGCCTGGTCGACGGTCTGGACCACCCGCTCCTGGTCGGGATTCAGCTTCAGCGGTTCTTCCAGGTGATCGTCATCGACCGGCTGGGCGTAAGGGTTGCGGTAAACCTCGACCGGCACCTTCTTCAGCCAGCCCTTCTTGGCCCCCTGGTTGAAGGTGGCGGCGCGCAGCTGGGCCCGTTGTTCGGCCGTGGTCTGTTTAACGGTCTGGCCAATGATACTCTGCAGGTAGGACAGCAGACGGTTCTGGGCGTGGGCGTTCGGGTGCAGGGAGGTCCGGGCATTCTCCAGTTGTTCAAAGTCCAGCAAGGGGGTAATTCCGGTCACCGTCTTGGCCCGGGCCCGGTCGGCCACCCGGTAGGTGATCTCAACCTTCTTTGCCCGCTGGAGTTTCAGCAGCTGCTTGACCTTGGCCGGATCACCCTGCAGCTCAGCCAGGTCACATTCGTCCTTGCCGTGAAAGAGGTCGAAGTAGGTCTGCTCGTCGATCTCGTCGACCACCCGGACGAAGCGCTGGGTCTTGGACTTGAGCATGTTGGGTAACATGGTGTACAGACAGGAGATCCAGAAGGCGTAAGTAGTGTCAGCCAGCCACTTACTGAGGTCGAGGAGCTCGGCGTTCACCACCGGCTGGAGGTCCATCACCGCAGCGATCGGCTTCAGCTCGCCATCGTAATTGGAATGCGTGGTGAAGCCAACCACGAACCCCTGGACCTGGCGATGACCATTGCCGAAGGGCACGGCCACCCGCATCCCCACCTGGAGCTGCCGCTCTAGTGGTGTCGGTACCAGGTAGGTGTAGGGTTGATTGGTCTGCATTGTCGGCACGTCAACAACAACCTGAGCCAGTTCTGCCATCCAATCACCTCACTTCATTTTCGTTGCTAACTCGGCGACCAGACGCCGGGCCACCGCTGTCTTGGTCATCCGTGGCCACTGCTCCGGCTGCCGTCCCTGGCGGAGAATGGTGACCTGGTCGTCGTCACGACCAAACGCCCCCGTACTGCCCGCCACGCTGTTGGCAACGATCAGGTCGGCGTGCTTGCTGGCTAGCTTATCCTGGGCGTGGGCCAGGAGCTGCTCGGTCTCAGCCGCAAAACCGACCACCAGTTGGTCGGGGCGCTTAGTGGCGGCCACGGTCTTCAAGATATCGACCGTCTCCGTCAGTTCTAACGTCCAGCCCCCGTGATCGGCGGCCTTTTTGACCTTCTGGTTGGCCACCGCCACCGGTCGGTAATCGGCCACGGCCGCCGCCATCACCAGGGCGTCCGCCTTCTTAAAAGCCGTCTGGACCGCCGCCAGCATCTCCTCAGTCGTCAGGGCGGTCACCACTTCGATTTGGGGATCATCGGGGACGGGAACGCTGACCTGCCCGGTGATCAGGGTGACCTGAGCCCCCGCCTGGGCCGCGGCCCGGGCGATGGCAATCCCCATCTTACCGGAGGACCGGTTACCGATGTAGCGCACCGGATCGAGCGGTTCCCGGGTTCCCCCGGCCGTCACCACCACTCGCTTACCGGCGAGCCGGGCGCGGGCCTGGAGAAAATCCTGAACCTGGGCAACAATCTGGTCCGGTTCTGGCAGGCGGCCATGCCCCTGGTAACCCTCGGCCAGACGACCGGTCACCGGTTCAATGACGGTGACCCCATCGCTTTTCAGCCGGGCCAGGTTCCGTTGGGTCGCGGGGGCTGCCCACATCTGTCGGTTCATCGCCGGCGCCACTATCTTGGGCGCCGCCGTGGCCAGGAGGGTCGTTGAGGCGGCATCGTCGGCAATTCCGTTGGCCAGCTTGGCCAGGAGGTCCGCCGAGGCTGGCACCACCAGGGCTAGTTCGGTCCAGTCGGCCAGCTCAATGTGCGGAATCGGTTGGGTCTGATCATCCCAGAGGTCGGTCAGCACCGGGTACTTGGTCAGGGCGTTCAGCGTCGCCGGACCCACCAGCTTGGTCGCGGCCGCGGTCATCACGACCCGCACCGTATGCCCAGCCTTCTGCAGGCCCCGTACGACCTCAACCCCCTTATAGGCCGCAATACTTCCTGAGAGATACACCGTTATTTTTGCCATTCTTTCACCCCATCCAATTTATTCTCAATTGATTATATCATTGGGAACAGAAAAAGAGGACGCTTCACGACCGCAATCGATGTGAAAAGTCCCCTCATGTGTTTAGTAAGTAATTTGATTAGTCCTGCAGGTCCTCGGTGTGGTCGGGGTCAATGGTGACCTTGCCGGCCAGGATCTCCTCAAGGGCCTTACCGACGGACTTGCTGGATTCGTAGTGGTCCAACAGGGGTGCGGAACCAGTGTCCAGTTCGTGCGCCCGCTTGCTGGCCAGCATGACCAGTGAGTAACGCGAATCAATCCGCTTTAACAATTCGTCAACTGATGGGTAAAGAATCATTTCTGTGAGTCTCCTAACATTTCAAGATAGCGTGGCATTACCCGGGGAACCCGCAACCGTTCCGTGCGGATGATGTCCTTGATTTTCTCTACGGCACGGGGCACTTCGTCATTCACAACCGCGTAATCGTAGTTCTGCATCATCTGGATCTCGCCAAATGCCTTCTGGATCCGCTTGTTGATGACCTCCATGCTGTCCGTTCCCCGGTGGATCAGACGGTGCTTCAGCTCGTCCAGGTCCGGTGGCGTCAGGAAAATGAAGACCCCATCTGGCACCTTCGACCGGACCTGCATCGCCCCGTTGACCTCGATCTCCAGGAAAACATCCTTGCCGGAATTCAACGTTTCATTAACATATTTTAATGGGGTGCCGTAATAGTTGTCAACATACTTGGCGTATTCGAGCATGCCCCCGGTCTGAATCTCGTGTTCAAACTCCTCTTTTGATACAAAGTAGTAGTCGACCCCGTTGACCTCGCCCGGCCGTGGCTGGCGAGTGGTCATTGAAACAGAGTACTGAAAGTCATTGTCATTCGAATCAAAGATCGCCTTTCGTACGGTCCCCTTACCAACACCGGATGGACCAGAAAGGACGATTAACATTCCACGATTTGCCATTCTATTGCTCCCTATCAAATTTTAACGTATTAATACTATAATGCACTAAACTTCCCGATAAATCAACCATTCCACCAGACTTTTCGTCGGTGAAAATTGCCCTTGCATTTTGGAACAGATGTTCGTATACTATAGTCACAAACAAACGTTCGGAGGCGTCATCATGCAACAAGTCAATCAACCAACCCTACTTCAGCGTGCCCCACAAATTCTGACCCGGACCATCCACCACCTACTGACTGAAGATCCCGTCTTCGTGCCCCGGGTTAAGCTATTGACCCCACAGCCGGCAAGCCAGCGGCAGCTCTTCCTTGACCGCGCCGTTCAGGAACACTGGTCAGTTTTCTTCCAGCTGATGCCCAAGACGGCGGCAGGTTACCCAGTCAACACCTACGGCCGGGTCAAGCCGTTGGATGACCACCGCTACCTCATCAGCAGCCGGCAGACAACCTACGTGGTCGACTTCGACCAGATCCGCTACATCGCTAACCTCTAATCGCCCCGCAGACGCGTGAACTACTCGGCCATCAATGACCGAGCTTCTGGGAACATGGGGTAGTATTTAGGATGTTATACCTGTATTCAGGATACCTAACTTACAGAACCCCACTCTTTTACCATGGCTAGTCCCTAGCCAACGGCGTTTAATCCTTGATGCAGGATATTAATTGCCGCATTAATATCCCGGTCGTGATGGATGCCACAGCTTGGGCACGTCCATTCACGAACTTGTAACGGCTTTGGTCCGCTATGGTAACCACAATGACTACAAATTTGACTAGTATAGTTCGGTTGCACAATGACCAATTTCTTACCATACCAGGCACACTTATATGCCAACATGGTCCGGAATTGATACCAGCTGGCATTCGCAATCGCCTTAGCTAAGCAATGATTTTTTTGAAGATTCTTGGTTTTCAAATCTTCAATGACAATTACGTCATATTGCTTAACTAAGGCCGTTGTCAGTTTATGCAAATAATCTTTTCTTTGATTCGCTACCTTAGCTTGGTAGCGGGCTTTCTGTTGTCGCGCCCGTTGCCAGTTCTGGTAATCACTCAATCCTTTTTTCACCGTTTTGCAGTTATGGTTCCATTGACGAATGGCAACTGTCGCTTGGTGACGTCGTTTGCTATATTTACGTTGCCAAATGGTTGCCTGTTTTTCAGCCCATTTAGCATTAAAGGTTCCGTACTTAATGCCATCAGAACTAACGGCTAGATCAACGATCCCAACATCAATTCCAACCGTTTTCCCCGTCTTACTTAAGTGTCCGGGAGCTCCAACTGCTACTTGTAATGATAGATAGTAACGTCCGGTTGGCTCAAGGCAAACTGTATAGCACTTAATTTTGCCATTAGCTAACCGAGTTGTCTTACTGGTTCGAATGCTCCCCAGTTTAGGTAATCTCACCCGCCGTTTATCAAGCACTCGACAAACCGACCGTCCAGTGTAAGCCTGTCGGGTGGAACGACGCGATTTAAACCTTGGATAACCACCTCGCTGCTTGAAAAGCATCTTAAAGGCTTGGGCGAGGTTGTGATTAACCACGAGAAAACTAGTTGAGTCACTAATCTTAAGAAATGGATATTCTTGCTTGAGCCGTTTCAGGAGATAATTCATGCCATACTCATTAACGAAGTGACTGCTGGGGTTGTTTTGATAACGTTCCTTCGCCATCGCCAACATCTGATTCCAAACAAAGCGATCATTACCAAACATCTGCCACAATTGTTCCCTTTGCTGAGCATTGGGATATAGGCGGAGTTTAATGCCTTTTATAATCTGCACCATTTCTACCACCATTCCTTCATCAGCGGTCAGTCAACAAAGTTAATTAACATCTAAACACCAATCTTTCTGTTAAGTATATTATATCATATCTCAAAACATATGTTCGGTTAAAAGCTAAAACAGTCGGCAATTCATCACGTCCTTAAAAGAATGTGTTTCCTTGCCCACTTTCAAAAACACGATTCTACAATTTTAAGTACTGATGGATTTAACATCGGTACTTATTTTGGTTTAAATTTAAAATAAAAAACGAAAGATGGCTCGGAACCCCGTCTTCGTAAAGAAAGGACCATCTTTCATGGATTATTCTACCAAAGCTGCTCTTGGAATTAAAGATACCCACCTTGAATTAGATACGGCGCACTTTAAAGATCAAGGTAACAACGAACCTTGCGAATCCATAAATTAGAGATTATTAACAGCTTTAAATATCGACATTATACTAATGGCCCCGTAGAAGGGACAAATAACAAGATTAAAGTCATTAAACGAACCGCTTATGGTTTCCGCAACTTCTTCAATTTTCGGGCTCGCATCCTGCTCGCCTTACCTAATTCATATGTGACCATCAACTGGAATAATAAAAGAACAGCTCGTGCCAAATTCCAGACACGAGCTGCTTAAAAACTTATTCTATTTTCTCATCAGTACTTCTTGACGAAGAACCAAAAAACACTCACGATCGGCATTTCTGACAGTCGTGAGTGTTTTTTCTATTTTCCATTGGGATGGGCCATCTCCAGCAGTTCCTGGGCGTGTTCCCGGGTCAGCTGGGTGATCTTCTCCCCTGACAGCATCCGCGCCAGTTCATCGACCCGCTGGGCAGCCGTCAGGGCGGTGACCCGAGTCGTTGTCCGGTTATCATGGACGCCCTTCTTGATCAGGAAGTGGTGCTGGGCGACCGCAGCCACCTGGGGCAGGTGGGTGATGCAGAGCACTTGGGAATGAGCGGCAATCAGCTTGATCTTGTCGGCAATTGCCTGGGCGACCCGGCCGCTGACCCCGGTATCGACCTCATCGAAGATAATGCTGGTAACCCCCTCGTTCTGGGCGAAGATCGTCTTCAGGGCCAGCATCACCCGGGACAGCTCCCCACCCGAGGCAATCTTGGCCAGGGGGCCCATCGTCTCGCCAGGGTTGGTCCGGATGTAGAATTCAACCTCATCGATCCCGGTCGGCGTGAACTGGTCGGCCCCGTGGTTGGCAAAGTGGACCTCGAAGTCGGCCTTGGCCATGTAGAGTTCCTGCAGCTGCTGATGAACCCGTTTGGCGAGCTCGTGGGCGGCCTTCTGCCGAACCTGACTGAGCTGCTTACCGAGCCCCTTGAGTTCCCCTTCGGCCGCGGCTAACCGCTGTTCCAGGTCACTATTGCTGTCGGCGGCACTCTCCATCTCGTCGAGTTCCTGCTTGATCTTGGCATAATAGGCTAGGACGTCGTCGACCCGATCACCGTACTTATGCTCCAGGTCCCCGATCGTCGTCAGCCGCTGGTCGATTTCCGCCAGGCGACCGTCATCAAACTCCAAAAGGTCCAACTGCTGACCGGCCTCGTTGGCCACATCCTGGAGGGCGTAGTAGGCGTCGTTTAAGGACTTGCTCAACTGATCATAGGCATCGTCGAAGTCCGCGATCCCGTTGATGGCGTCCATCACGGTCGCAATCTGGTCGAGGACCGGGGCCTCCCCCTCGTTGAAGGTGGCCACCGCCTGCTGGAGGGCGTTGTTGATCTGCTGGAAGTGTTCCAGCCGGTCCCGCTCACTGGTCAGTTCATCCTCCTCGTTGGGCTTCAGGTTGGCTGCACTGATCTCCTTGACCTGGTAGCGAAGCATGTCCAGCCGCTGAGCCCATTGTTGTTCATTGGCCTGCTTCTTGTTTACGGCCGCCTTGAGCTTGACATAATCCTGGTAATGCGCCTGGTACTTGGCCAGCAGCGGGGCCACCGCCGCGCCAGCAAATTGGTCCAGCATCCCCAGGTGGGTCTCCGGCTGCATCAGGCGCTGGTGCTCATTTTGCCCCTGAATATCGACCAGGTGCGCCCCGATCTTGCGCAGCATCGTCGTGTTGATCAATTCCCCGTTGACCCGGATGATGTTGCGCCCGTTGCGGTGGATCTCCCGCGAGATGATCAGCATCCCGTCTTCGTGGTCGATCCCCATTGAATCCAGCAGATCACTCATGGCCGGGTCCGTGGGGATGGCAAACTGGCCCTGGAGGCTCAACTTGTCCTCTCCCCGGCGAATATACTCCTGGGACCCCCGACCACCGGCGAGAAGGCCAACCGCGTCGATGATGATCGACTTCCCGGCCCCGGTCTCACCCGTCAGCACCGTCATCTGATCGGCAAAATCGAGGGTCAGGTGCTTGATGATTGCCAGGTTATCAATTGTCAGTTCTTGCAGCACACGCTCACCCGCCTTAGTTGTTTGCTAATTCGTTTAACTTCTTCTCCAGCTGGACCGCCGCATCCGCCGAGACACAGACGATCAGTACGCTGGCGTCATCCCCAATGGTCGTGAAAATGGATGAGTAGTCCACCCGCCGCAGAAGGACGGCGACCACCGGCCCATTCCCCGGGTGGACCGTCAATGCTAAGAAGCGATCACTGCGCTTCAACCCCATCAGGCTGTCTTGGAGGACGTCCATCAGTTGGTGCTCATCACTCTGCCGGTGGTAAGCCGGCAGGCCGTACCGGTAGCCACCGTTTTCGGCCGGAATCTTGACCAGTTGCATTTCCTTGATGTCCCGTGAGATCGTCGCCTGCGTGACTCGCAGTCCCAATTCGTTCAGGCGTTTCACCAGGTCCTCCTGGCGCTCAATGCTTTCCGCCGTGATGATCTCCCGAATCTTCTCCTGACGTTCTGCCTTTTTCATAGTAAACTCCCTACTTTTCCTTTTGGTTTAGATCCTGATCGGCCGCCGCGAGGACCCGGTCAATATCAACCGTTGATGACACGGTTCCCGGCCGGTCGGTCAGCTTGAGGTGAGCCAGGAATTCGATATTCCCCTGGCCACCCTTGATCGGTGAATAGTCTAGTCCTAACACATCGAAGTGATCCTCATTGGCAAACTTGAGAACCTCCGCCAGAACGGTGCGGTGAACGGCGTGGTCCCGAACAATCCCGTGCTTGCCGACGTGCTCCTTACCGGCCTCAAACTGGGGCTTGATCAGGGCCACCACTTCGCCGCCCATCTGCAGGATCTGGGCCAGTGGCGGCAGGATCAGCCGTAGTGAGATGAAGGAGACGTCGATGGAGGCAAACTCCGGTTGGCCATGGGTGAAGTCATCCAGGGTGCTGTAACGGAAGTTCGTCTGCTCCATCACGACCACCCGGGGGTCCTCCCGCAGCTGCCAGACCAACTGGTTGGTCCCGACATCTAGAGCGTAACTCAATTTAGCGCCGTTTTGCAACATCACATCGGTGAAGCCCCCGGTCGATGAACCGATGTCCAGGACCGTCTTGTCCCGAACACTGATGTCAAAAACCTTCAGGGCCTTGGCCAGTTTCAACCCGCCCCGACTGACGTAGGGCATCTTGTGCCCCTTCATGTGCAGGGTGGTCGTCACCGGAATCTTCTGGCCGGGCTTGTCGAGGCGCTCGTTGTTCTTCCCCAGGATCTCACCGGCCATCACCGAACGTTTGGCCTGTTCCCGGGAGTCAAAGAGCCCCTGCTGCACTAATAATACATCTACGCGTTCTTTTTTCATTCCTAAGTTCCTCTACAATTTAAAGTATGCTAAAAACTGGTCGTAACCGGCAAACGAGCGGCCGGTCAGCTGCCCGAGCTTCGTCTGGGCGGTCTTGGCCGCCTGAAGAGCCTGGTGGAGTTGGTCCTTTGCCCCGGTGGTTCCCAACAGACCCGGGTAGGTGTTCTTGTGCTCACCGGCATCCTTATGAACGGCCTTGCCCATCTGCACGGTTGTGCCCAGGACATCCATCAGGTCATCATAGATCTGGAAGGCCAGACCAAACTGGGCCCCAAAATCCGCCAGGGCCGCCTTGATTGGCCGTGGCTGGTTAGTAATAATCCCACCAGCCAGCACAGCATAGCGCAGCAGGGCCCCGGTTTTCTGGCAGTGCAGGTAACGCAACTGGTCGAGCGCCAGCTGCTGGCCCTCCCCTTCGATATCGCGAGCCTGGCCAGCCACCATTCCCGCCGGTCCCGCCGCCTGGGCCAGGGCCAGGGTCAGCTCGGCGCGGATCGGGGCCGGCAGGTTGTTATCACTCACCCACTGGAAGGCCAACGTCAGCAGGCCATCCCCGGCTAGGGTTGCCATGCCGGCCCCATAGCGACAGTGATTGGTGGGCTTGCCCCGCCGCAGGTCGTCGTTATCCATTGCCGGCAGGTCGTCGTGAATCAGGGAATAGGTATGGAGGAGCTCCAATGCGGTTGCCGCGTGCATGACGTCGTCGTCGACCGTTCCGCCGAGCATCTCCACCGTCGCCAGGGTTAGGGCCGGCCGCAGCCGTTTACCCCCGGCCATCAGCGAGTAGCGCATCGAATCGTAGAGGGTATCCTGGTCGACGTCGGCCGCCAGGTGGGCTCCCAGGTAGTCATCAATCGTTGATTTTAGTTCACTAATCGTCTCTACCATGATTAACCCTTCACCTGGTCCCCGCTACCGTAGCCACGGTTACCACCACCGTTGTTGCTGGGGTCATCGTCAGTGCCCTCGTAGACCCGTTCATTACCATCATCATCGATTAGGTGGCCGAGGGTCTTTTCGGCATCATTCAACTTACCCTGCAGCTTCTTGGCGAGCTTGATTCCCTCCTGAAACTGCTGGAGAGCCTCCTCGAGCGGCACGTTCCCCTGCTCCAGTTGGTTGACAATCGCCTGCAGCTGGGCCAGTTGTTCTTCAAAACTTGGTTCTTTCTGTGTTGCCATTATTTTTGCTCCTTGATCTTGGTAATCTTGGCCAGTGCCTGACCATCAGCGAAGTGCAGCTGGACAGACTGACCGACCGTCAGCTGGTCTGCATGGTTGACCACGCGCTGGTCCTTTGTAACGTAGGTGTAGCCCCGGGCCATGATCTTCAGCGGGCTGAGGGAATCCAACTGCCGGATCAGCCCGGCCACCTTCTCCTGACGCCGTTGGTAATCAGCCCGGGCCGCCGTCTGCAGCTGCTTGGTCAGCTGGGCCACCAATTGCTCCTGTTGGCTAATCTGGTGGCGCGGTGAGGTCGCGGCCAGGCGGCTGGTCAGTTGCTGGAGCTGAGCCCGACGGTTGACGAAGGTGTTCTGCTGTAACTGCACCAGTTGTTGGGTGAGTTGGTCGACCTTCTGGGCATAGTTCTCATACAGGCGGGTCGGCTGCTGGAAGATGTAGCTCTGGGTTTGCTTGGCCAGCTCCTTCTTGGCAAAGGCGATCCGGTTTTGCATGGCGTTGGCCAGTCGGTTCTGATCGTCCTGGATGGCCAGGAGGGTGTCGGTCAATACCGGCGTCGCTAATTCGGCTGCCGCAGTCGGGGTGGCGGCCCGCTGGTCAGCCACCAGGTCCGCAATCGTCGTGTCAGTTTCGTGACCAACCGATGAGATCACCGGAATCTTACTGTTGGCAATCGCCCGGGCGACCACCTCCTCGTTGAACGGCCAGAGGTCCTCAATCGAACCCCCACCACGACCGATAATCAGGGTATCAAAGTCCCCCCGTTCGTTGGCCCGGTTGATCTGGCGGGCGATATCGGCCGCCGCCTTCTCCCCCTGGACCACCGTCGGATAGAGGACGACCTGGGCGATCGGGTACCGCCGCCGCACGGTCGTGTTGATGTCCCGAATCACCGCGCCATCAAGGCTGGTGACGACGGCGATCCGTTTGGGAAACTGGGGGATCGGCTTCTTCGGCAGGTTGAAGAGGCCTTCCGCACTCAATTTCTTCTTGAGCTGCTCAAAGGCCACGTAGAGCGATCCCACCCCGTCCGGTTCCATCCGGTCAATGTAGATCTGGTAACGACCGCTACGCTCATACAGGCCGACGTGGCCCACCACCAAGAGCTTCATGCCCTCCTCGGGACGAAACTTCACCTGACGGAACTTGCTCTCGAACATGACCGCATCGATCACGGCCCGATCGTCCTTGAGGCTGAAGTACTGGTGACGTTGGCGCAAGCGGAAGTTGGACAACTCCCCCGTCAGGTAGACGGTCTGCAGGTAAGGGTCCCGGTCAAACTTAAGCTTCAGATACCGGGTCAGCTGACTGACCGTTAGATACTTACTCCTGTCCATGCTGCCTCCATTCTGCCAGGTCGACCGTCTGGGCCATCAGGCTGGCAATCGTCATTGGCCCAACCCCACCGGGAACCGGTGTGATCAGGCTGGCCACGTCCTGTACCCCAGCGAAATCAACGTCACCGGTCAGCTTACCGGATGACAGCCGGTTGATGCCGACGTCAATTACCACGGCGCCGGGCTTGACGTCTGCCGCCGTGATCAGGCCGGGGCGGCCCGCCGCCACAATCAGAACATCCGCCTGCCGGGTGACGGCCCGCAGATTTGAGGTGTGCCGATTGGTAATCGTGACCGTCATGTCGGCGTTAGTCAACAGGGCGGCCAGGGGCTTGCCAACCAAGATACTGCGTCCCACAATCGTTGCCTGTTTCCCCGTCAGTTTAACCTGGTAATGCCGCAACATGGCCATAATTCCCCGCGGGGTGCAGGCCACCGGGTAGTTTCCCGGTTGGTTGGCGTAGAGCTTCCCCAGGTTGGTCGGATGGAGACCATCAATGTCCTTGTCCGGCCGGATGGCGTTGGTGATTGCCAGGCCATCGAGGTGGGCCGGCAGCGGCTCCTGGACCAGGATAGCATCGATCGTATCGTCCCGGTTGTATTGGTCAATGGCGGCCATCACGGTTGCCTGGTCAACATCGGCGGGAAACTTCTTCAGGATCGACCGGATCCCCATCTTTGCGGCCCGACGGTGTTTGTTGCGGGTGTAGATGAGGCTGGCCGGATCATCCCCGACGAGGATCACCACGATTCCCGGCTTGATCCCGCGCGCGGCGAGTTTGGCGGCTCGTTTAGCCGTCGCTTGGTTCAGCTCGGCGGCCAAATGACGGCCGTCAATTACTGTTGCCATTGCAAGTCCCCCTCCTAAAATTAAGTGCCAGTGCCTATTTTACCATGTTCATCAACGGTCACAAAGGCCCGCCGAAGTCCCAAAAAACGCCGATCCTTGCCCGGCAAGTGATCAGCGTTTATCCATTTAATTTGCTAGTTGACGTTCGAACTTTCCCAGGGCCCCATTGATGAACTTGCGTGACTGGTCATTGCTGAAGGTCTTGGCCAGCTCCAATGCCTCATTAATGGCGACCGCCGTTGGCACGTCATCAACGTACTGCATCTCGAACAGACCGAGGCGCAGAATGACCAGGTCGGGCTTGGCGAGCCGGTCAATCGTCCAGTTGTCGGCCAACAGGGAGCTGATCTCCTGATCCAGTTCCCCCTGGTGTTCATTGACCCCCTCGACCAGGGTCTTCAGATATTCTGGAATCTGGTGCTGGTCGTGATGGGGAATTGATTGGTAGATGGTGGCAAGGTCGGCGTCCGCATCCGTCTGCAGGGCAAACAGGACTTGGAAGGCCTCCTCACGAACCTGGTGTCGACTTAAACTCATTCGTGATCCCCCGCTTCTTCATTATCCTTCTTCTCACCAAAGATGTCATCCGGGTCAACGGCCTGATCTTCAACCGCTGCCACAATGCCCTTTACATGGACATTGACCTCGGTGACCTTCAGGCTGGTCATCAGGGCTACCTGTTGCTTGATCCGCTCCTGGATCAGGCCGGCCACCTTAGGCACGGAAACACCATATTCAACGTAGACGTCGACATCGATTGCCAATTCGTCCTGGTCGTTGGCGATCTTCACGCCGCGCCGGTAGTCGGAACGACCGAGCAGTTCACTGACGCTGTTGGCAAACGTGCCGTACATCTTTGAAACACCGTCGACTTCACTAGCGGCAATCCCCGCAATGATCTCCAGTACACGTGGGGCAATCTGGATCGTGCCGAGGGACTGATCATCACTGTTGAGGATAATCTTTGAATCTTCTGCCATTACTAGTCCTCCACTTCTCTTCGTCATCGGGCTATTCAGCCCAATTTTAGATTACTTATTCTATTTTGCACTAAACAGGGACAAAAATCAATGTCCCGGGGTCATTCCGCCAGGGCAAAGGTGGCCACCGGCTGGACCCGGTGGTTGTACCAGTCGTGGATGACCAGGTCGACCGTATGAGTGGTGAAGTCACCGCAGGCCAGCGTGCGCTCCTCATCGATTAACCTGATGATGGCCAGTGGGTCCCGCAGGGGATGGGCAAAGCGGGCTACCGTAACGTGACCGGACCGGGTCTGGTAACGCTCGTGCAGCGCCAGGCCAGCCTGAGCCAGGTTGGTCCGTAGGCGGGCGCGTAGGTCCTGAAGGGCGGGTGAATAGTAGCCCTTGACCATCACGGCCCCGGGGCTCAACATCAACCCGGCCAGGTGCCAATCAATGGCTGGGCACACGGCCACCGTGGTCCCGATCACCTGACGGTAACGGTCTAGCTGATCGGGGGACAGGTGCAAGTCGGGATGAGCGCCGATGACGTCCATGACGGTGATGTGCATGTCCGCCGCCGGGTAGCAGTAGAGGTCCGGTTCCACGGCCCGCAGTGGCTGCAGGGCAAAGCTGATGTTGCGGGAGACGTGGGCCGGTAAATGGAGGATCAGGGCGAGGCCCCGCCGGTCGTCGCTGGCCGCGGTCAGGTAGGGGTCGACCGTTTCCTGGTGGGTGGCCAGGGCCCGGTGCCCCCGCTGGTCAATCTCGGCATAGAGTTTTTCCAGGCTGTTCATGATCAGTCCCCCACAATCTCCAGATCGGTCGGCGCCGTGGTCAGAACCCGGGGGCCGCCGTGGGTTACTACGACATCGTCCTCGATCCGGACCCCGCCGATCTCGGGAATGTAGATTCCCGGTTCGACCGTGATCACCTCATTGTTGTGCAGCTTGACATCCGTGGCGGCCGGGCCATAGCTGGCCGGCAACTCGTGCACCGCCAGCCCAATGCCGTGACCCATCCCGTGGTTAAACTCGTCAGCATAGCCAGCCTCTTCAATCAACTGGCGCCCGTACGCATCCAGGACATCCCCGTGGATGCCGACCTTAATATGGTCGATCACCTGCTGGCGGGCGGTGTTGACGATCGCGTAGACGTCGCGGAGCTCGGGATCAATTGAGCCGACCGCAAATGTCCGGGTCATGTCGGCGGTATAACCATCGACGAAGTAGCCGAAGTCCAGGGTCACCACGTCCCCGTCGCTAATCACCCGGTCACCCGCCGTAGCGTGGGGCTTAGCTGAATTCTCCCCACTGGCCATGATCGTCGGGAAGGAGGCCCCACTGGCCCCGTGCTCCTTCATCCAGAAGTCCAGCTGGTTGGCCAATTGGCGCTCTGTCATCCCGGGATGGACCTGGCCTAAGACATACTGGTAGCCCCGGGCCTGCAGGTCAGCGGCCCGCTGAAGCTTGGCCAGTTCGTCGCTGTCCTTGATCATCCGCATCTTCTCGATTAAGTTGGTGAAGGGCACGATATCGGCCACCATCACCTCGTCCAGGACATCATAGAGCCGGTAAGAGACAGTATCCTCATAGCCGAGCACGGTCACCTTGAGAGCCTGACAGATCTTGTTGAGGGCCCCGTAGTAGTCCCGAGTGATCGTCGCCACCACCTCGTCATTGTCGAATTCCGCCAGGGCCAGTTGGTAGCGGTCATCGGAGACGATGATGGCGTCGTTAGCGGTCACCAGCAGATAACCATCCCCCGCCATCAGGTCGAAGCCGGTCAGATAGAAGATGTTATCGTGATCGGTTACCAGAAAGGCATCGATATAGAGCTTAGGTAGGCGCTTTTGCAGGCGTTCGATTCGTGTCATTGTAGATCCTCCATTTTTTGTACAAAAAAAGCACCGCGCAAGGCAGTGCTTTTTCATTATTATTCGGCAACTGGGTAAACAGATACCTTCCGCTTGCTGCGGCCCATGCGTTCGAACTTAACAACACCGGCTACCTTAGCGTAAAGGGTATCGTCGCCACCACGGCCCACGTTTTCACCTGGGTTGATGTGCGTACCACGTTGACGGTAGATGATTGAACCAGCAGTAACTACTGAGCCATCAGCAGCCTTGGTCCCCAGACGACGACCAGCTGAGTTCCGACCGTTGGCAGTGGAACCGCCCCCCTTGTGGTGGGAGAAGAATTGCAAATCCATAATCATAGTTGTTCACCTCCAGCAATGAACTAATTTAACATTTTAACTTCAATGTTATCAGGATAGCTCTCCTGGATGTCCAGCAGGCCATTCAGGAGGGTCTCCAGCAGGAGCTGACTATCGTGGTCGCTCCTGAGACCGGTGACCTTGAGAAAGCCACCGTGGTCATTATCGCTCTCAATCACCGGATGCGCCTGAACCAGCTTGTCCAGACCGTTGATCACGGAGATCGATAATGCCGAAACCGCCGCACACACGATGTCTTGGCCATAGGGACCAGCATCGGCGTGGCCGGTGATCTGAAATGCGGTGATCCGCCGATCCGAATCTAAATTGAAATGGGCCCGAATCATTGTCTCACCTCCGCATTAAGCGTTGATCTTGTTGATCGTAACCTTGGTGTATGGTTGACGGTGACCTTGCTTAGTGTGGGTGTGCTTCTTAGGCTTGTACTTGAAGGTAACAACCTTCTTTTCCTTACCTTGCTTGTCAACAGTACCTTCGACGGCAGCACCATCAACGAATGGGGTACCGATCTTGGTATCGTCGCCACTGACCAGGACAACCTTATCAAAGGTTACCTTGTCACCCTGCTTAGCATCAAGCTTTTCAACGAAGATTGACTTACCTTCTTCAACCTTGTATTGCTTGCCACCAGTAACAATAATTGCGTACATATTGTGCACCTCCTTAGTATCTAAGACTCGCCGAATCAAGCAGCAAATGCTTTAAACTTGATAGCGCGCGGTTGTAGTTGTTGGTTCACAAATACAACGTTTGTATGATAGCAAATTTTTCCGCAGCCGTCAATAATAAATTGCAAAAGAAAACAGCCGTCACAATAACGGCTGCCGAACAACTTCTCGGGGTCAAATCTCTTCAACGACTGAGTCCCTTTCGCCACTAAAGAAGCCCACAAGCGATGCCCCGTCGCTGTTTAATTGGTCGAACATCTTGGCGGTGCTCTGGGTCATGTAACGAGAAGTATAGATCATCCCGTCCTCGAGCCAGTGACTGATCAGACCAAGAAATGCCGAACTCATGAAGGAAATCTGCAAATTTAAAGGAACCTCAAGCTGTTTCTGATTATCTGTAATAACATTACCATAAGTGGTTAAGTAATTGGCTAGGCGGTTATAGAATCGCTCGTAGAAACCATTATTGTTTTCATCATTCAAAAGAACATCAAAAATATCGGCATTGTTTTCGATATACTGGAATGCCTTCTGCAGAGAAATCACCTGCACTGTCCGCTCTTTTGACAAGCCAAAGTTCTCACTATCCACCATCACCTGTGCAAAGAAATCATCGAGGATGTCCTTCATCGCGGACTCAATAAAATCCTGCTTGTCGCGGTAGTGAAGATAGAAAGTTCCGCGGGTGATGTTGGCAGTTTCGGTAATCTTCTGCACGCTGATATTTTCAATCTTGTCACGACGCATCAGATAAACAAGAGCTTTGCGTAGACTATTACGAGTCTTGATTACGCGCGGATCTGTTTTATTAACGGCCATAAATCATCATCCCTTCATTCCTAAGCTCAAGTTCCCCCTTACTTTTATACTTCTACCAACTCTTAGTATAGAGGCCTTGAAAGCGCTTTGTCAAATAAAAACGATATCTATTCTAATAAAAAATTTATGCAAAACAAGATAATATTGACACAACCGCCCAGAAGATTATATACTTGACCCTGTCTGGAACGGTAGCTCAACTGGATAGAGCATCGGTCTTCTAAACCGAGGGTTGTGGGTTCGACCCCCACTCGTTCCATCTCAATTGGTACGGATTGCTGATCCGTGCCTTTTTTATTTCTAATTATTTAAGATTTTCCTTTAATTGTTACAAAAGTATTGCAAAACCAATGAATGGTAACAATAATGTTAAATAGAAGATTGATATGGGGTGATTAATTATGTTGCCATTTTTGATTATTGTATTAATTCTTGCTGGATCGGTCATCGGTAACGTCATGTCAAACAACCGGGTTCCTGGTAAGCACAGTGCTGCTCGTGATCGTAAGGCGTAGGATCTCTGTTTCAACTTCAACGGAAAAGGGTGTGGAGGCAAAATGTCTTCGCACCCTTTTCTATTGGCTAATTTTCATATTGCTTGGCAACCTGCTTGAGCAAATCCAGGTACCCCTGCTGAAGGGTCGCCGGCTGATAGCCAAAATCAACGATCCCCATCTTGAGTAGAAGATGCCAGGCGTGGCGGAAGTCCTCCTGCCGGTGACTGTAGTAGGCCCCATTCAGGAAGTGCTTGATTGCCAGATACTCCTTGTTCAAATCACCCAGCTTGGTCGACTGCTTGGCCGTCGTGATCCGCTGCCACTGGTCATCGTCCAGCACCACCAGATGCGTCCACTGCTTCTTGGCACTGAACAGGAGCAGGAGGGCCAGGCTCTTCAGGTAGCTCTGCCGGGCTTGATCGGCGTCATGGGTCCCCTGGTCCAGGACGTCCGCCCACCCCGCTGCCTGGGCGAAGTTGGCTAATTGACAGTCTAGCTGGACAAAGATCGTCTGCTGACGGGTTGCTGGCCCAATCAGCAACTCCTTGGCGTCGTCGATCGTCAGCTCCAGGTCGACCACTGTGTGCAACATCTTGGTAATATCTAATGCCATTTAATCATCCTCATCATGCTTGATCTCTTCATCCGTCTCATCATCATCCGCCGATTTTGGGGCTGTCGGTTCGGCTGGTGCGGAATCATCCGCTGCGGTGGCTGAGGCCGGTTCGCTCGGCTCCGGTGGTACGGTGGTCGTCACGGGCGTCGTTGGTTCATCATCCGCAATGATCAACTGCTCTGACCGCACCGCCAGAGCATCCCGATCAGCCAGGTACCATTGCCGGACCAGGTTGTAGTGGAGCAGGATGTCAAAGAAGGAGACCTGTTCACCCGGATCCTTGACCGAAAAGGCCCATTCCTGGCTGTAATCGTCCGGATCAAAGGACAGGTCGAACTTGATTCCCTGATCCAGCAGCAGTTCTGCCCCACTGTTGTGCGGCAGGTTCATCAGCATGTAGTCGGTCTCGGCTGTCTTGACAAAGAGCCGGTCGATCACGGTCAGCTGGAGGTCGGGTTCCTGAAGCTTGAAACGTTGGTCATTGGCGGTGTTCAGGATCCCCAAGTTGATCGTGAAGCCCAGGTCGTCAGCCAGTTCATTGGCAAACTCGATCAACGGCTTGATGGCATCCCGTAGTTCCAGGTCACTGTGCTTCTGCAGGGCGTAGACGATGAAGTAGTTGACCAGGGCCCGGTTGTTGAACTGGAAGAGGCGCTGGTTAAGGTTCATGTAGAAGAGCGGTTGCTGCTGGCTCTGTTCGGTGAAGGCCGCCTCTCCATTGTCACTCACCACAAACTTGAAGCTGGCATCAGTCAGGGGGTCCACCGTGGCCACGAACTCGTGCTGGCGATTTTCCTTAACCGCAACACTCGTGACGCCATGCATCTCCAATAGCCGGCCCATGAAGAGCATGCAGTAGTCCGCTGCCTGGTAGTGCTGGGGGAAATTGATAAAGGCGTTGTGCAGGTCCTGCTTGGTCAACTCACCGGCCGCCGCCAATAGGTCTTCGGCCTGAGTGGTTGAAGCCAGCTGATCGAGGAGGTCGACGTATTGCTGACCCCGCTTCAAGACGTCCTTGAAGGAGTTAGAGAGCGCACTGATCCGTGCGACTGGCGAATTGTCAATCTTGTTAGTCATCTGCATTCACCTGCTTCCCCGCATCCTGATCATCACTCAGACTCTTGAGGTAGTCGGCATAAAGATTCCGGTTAGCCAGTTCAAAGTCCTCGAAGCTGCCAAAGGTGTCGATGATGCTCTTTTGTTCGTAGCTCAGGATGGTGTTTTCCTTGGAGAGGGCCAGGACAACCTGTTCATTTTCCTTGATCGTCTGGGCCGCGGTCCGGGCCTCGGTCTCCTCGTCCTCCAACTTCTGCAGCTGGGTCACCAGTTCCTCCCGGTTGGCCCGGTTACGACTGGATTCGAACAGGCCGGAGTGGGAGTTGATGTCCTTCAGTTCGGCCTGAACGTGCTGCCGCTTTTCCTCACGTTCCCGCTGGTGGTCGATCAGCTCCTGCAGGCGGTCGTTCTCGCTGGAGATCTTGTTGATGCGATCACTGTTGTAACGCTTGTTCTTCCGGGCCAGCTCGAAGGACTTATTCAGCATCTGGTATTCGGTCTGGTCAAAGGAGAAACGGACGTTCAACACGTCCAGCTCCCCAAACCGCCGCCGGTCCCACCAGTTACCGAAGTAGATCCGGTAGTGGCCGGTCTGGTATTCCTCGTAGTAGAAAAATGGGTAGGTTTTGCCCAGGTACTTGATCAGGTTGGCACTGAGGTAGCTGCTCAGCTGGTCGGCCAGGTCGTCAACCAGGCTCATGACCCCTTCATCGTTGGGTTGCTGCTCACGGTGCTCAATTTCTTTGGCGTAACGTTGGTTGTCCAGCAACCGGTAAACTTCCCGGTCATGGTGCTGGTCAATGGCCTGGTTCAACTCCTGGAGGTACTTGACCTTCGTTGCAATTCGGCCCTCGATCTTTTGACTAACATCTACGGCCTTGCTGTCTTGATTTTCACTTGCCATAAACATTTCTCCTTGTTTGAATACTATTTTAATCTTAGCCAACTTTTAATTATTTTTAAAGAAGCAAATTGCTAATTGAGGACTTTCTTAACAATTTAACTATTCGATATTGTAATCTTTATAATATGAATTATAATGTATGTAACAGATATTTTACTTCCGTATGATATCTGTTACCAACGGAGCGTTTCGAAAAGAGGCGAAGTTATTATGGCACTGAGCAAACAAGAACGTAAGGAAATGGCTCGTAAGGCCATGGAAAAGCGTGGAAACAAGAAGCCTGATGGCTCTGGTTTCGCAAAGCTTGATGAAGAAGCCAAGAAACTGAGTGACTAAGCTTTTTGAAACAATCCAAATTAAAAGAGCAAGCAATTCCGGTTGCTTGCTCTTTTTCTGTTTTAAATTACTTTTGTTGTTCCTGGCAGAACCGTTCGAGCCGGTCCATCCCCTCTTTGATCTGGTCCAGGGCCGTTGCGTAGCTGAAGCGCAAGTAGCCTTCACCACCGGCACCGAAGAAGGTCCCGGCCGTCACGGCCACGTGGGCCTCCTTGGCCAGCTGGTAGATCAGCTTGGTGTCATCCTGGTCCAGGAAGGCCGGAATCTTAGCAAAGATGTAAAAGGCTCCCATCGGCTTCGAACACTTGAAGCCCATCTTCTCCAGACGCGCGCGCATGTAGTCCCGACGTTCGATGTACTGACGATCCATCTCGTCGATGGCGTCGGTGCCGCCACGCAGGGCCGCCTCGGCCGCGTCCTGGGTGAAGGTGGCCACGTCCATCATCACGAAGGAGTGGACCTTGAAGATCTCACTGGTGATGGCCTTCGGGGCACAGAGATAGCCGATCCGCCAGCCAGTCATGGCGTATGACTTGGAGAAGCCGTTGGTCAGGATGGTCTGCTCCGGCAGGGACTTGGCCATCGAGGCGTACTCCCCGTCGTAGTTGAGTTCACTGTAGATCTCATCACTGATGGCGAAGATCGGCTTCCCCTTGATCAGGGCGGCCAGGCCGTCGAGTTCCTGCTGGGTGTAGGCAATCCCGGTCGGGTTGGACGGGTTGACGAAGATAATTGCCTTTACCCGGTCACCGTACTGGTCGAGGTACTTCTTCAACAGGGCTGGGGTCAGCTTAAAGTCGGTGACCGAGGTGTCAACCTCGACCGCCTGGGCCCCACCAATAATGGCGTCGGGGCCGTAGATGGAGAAGGTCGGGGTCGGAACCAGGACAACGTCACCGGGATTGGTGACCGCCGTGATCGCGGAATAGGCCCCCTCGGTGACCCCGTTGGTGATCAGGATCTCGGTCTTCGGGTCGTAGTGGAGACCATAGCGGTCGGCCAGGTTATCGGCCACCGCCTGCAGGAGACCGGTCGTCCCCCGCTGTGGTGCGTAGTGGGTCCGGTTGCTTTGGATGGCCTGGATCCCCGCCTGCTTGACGTACTCGGGGGTGTTGAAGTCCGGCTCCCCCAGGGTGAACTCGATCACGTCGGGAATCTTTGAAACAAATGTTGAAAAATCAAAAAGCTTCAGCGTCGGCACGTCGTTCAGCGTGGCGCGCATGTGTTTACTCATCTCAACCATTGATGATCATATCCCTTCTCGAAAAGATGTTGTGTGCTTATAGCCTAACTGATTTGTGCAATAGTGGTCAAGCAAATTTTAAAATAAAAGCCGGGTGGCTACTGCCATCCGACTTTTGATTAGTGATTACTTGAACGCAGCAATCATCCGGTCAAGCAATTCGATGTCCGTCTTCCGTGAGTAGATGTCCATGATCTCGTAGATCTGGGGAGCAGAGGTTGACCCGGTGAAGGCCAGGTTCAATGGGAAGTAGAGGTTCCGACCCTTGATGCCGGTTTCCTTACCAACTTCCTTGATGGCCTGGGCGTAGTCGAGGTCGTCACCACCGTTGACCAGCTTGTCCTTCAGACCCTGCAGGACGGCAATGACGTCATCGTTGTTGAAGTCATCGTTGTCTACCAGTTGGTCGTAGTTGAAGTGTTCATCTAAGACCTTGTAGTAGCTCCAAGCGTATTCGATCACTTCGAGCAGCTTATTAACGTCGCGTTGGTGAACGTGGATCGTCTTCTTGATGATGTCCCTGCAATCGTCCTCGGGAATGCTCTGCAGGCGCTTGGCCTCCTCGGTCTCACCCTCCTTGACCAGTTCCATCGTCCGGTCAGTCAGCTCGTCCACGGACATGGCCTTGATGTATTGGGCGTTCATCCAGTCCAGCTTCTTCTGGTCGAAGTAGGCAGGGGCCTTGGACATCCGGTCTGGGTCGTAAACCTTGATCAATTCGTCCTTGGAGTAGATTTCCCGTTCGCCCTTTGGTGACCAGCCCAGGAAGGCGATGAAGTTGAAGATTGCCTCGTGGAGGTAACCGTGGCGCTTGTATTCACTGATGAACTGCAGGGTGTCCTTGTCCCGCTTACTCAGCTTCTTCCGGGTCTTCGGGTTGAAGATCAACGGAATGTGGCAGAAGGTAGGGTGCTGCCAGCCGAGGGCCTCGTAGATTGCGATCTGCTTTGGCGTGTTGGAGATGTGGTCGGCACCACGCAGGACATGGGTGATGTCCATGGAGTGGTCGTCAACAACCACGGCAAAGTTGTAGGTTGGCATCCCGTCACTCTTTTCGATGATGAAGTCACCACCGAGGTTGTCGGAGTTGAAGGAGACGTGGCCCCGGGCGATGTCGTCCCATTCGTAGTCATGGTTCTTCGGGAAGTGGAAACGGATGGTTGGCTTCAACCCCTTGGCTTCGGCCGCCTTTTGATCCTCTTCGCTCCGGCCGTACCAACGACCGTCGTAGTGCGGTGCCTCCTTGTTGGCCCGTTGACGTTCCCGCATTTCCTGCAGTTCTTCCTCAGTCGTGTAGTCCTTGTAGGCAATCCCCTTGTCCAACAGTTCTTGGATGTACTTGTGGTAGATCCCCTTGGCGTTCCGTTCACTCTGCCGGTATGGGGCGTACTTCGGGTTCGGCTTGTTTGGACCTTCGTCCCAGTCGATCCCTAACCAGTGCAGGTTTTCCCGTTGGCTGGCTTCACCATCTTTAACGTTGCGCTTCGTGTCGGTATCCTCAATCCGTAATACCATCGTCCCATTAAAGTGCCGTGCGAATAAGTAGTTAAACAATGCTGATTGGGCATTTCCAATATGCAGGAAACCAGTTGGACTTGGTGCATACCGAACTCTGACCTTTTGATCCATGTTATCTCGATTCTCCTTTAGTAACTAATTAACAGCAAAAAGCCGCTATTACAACAAGTATAATTGTATCTGAATGTGGGCATTTGTCAATTGACAGCAAGAAAAAGCCGCCAGGTCATTGGAAAATGGCCTCGCCAGCTTTTCTGCTTGGTCAGTTTTTAAATTTTAGTACTGCTCCATGTACTGGTGACGTTCCCAGTCAGAGACGTGCTGACGGTAAGCGTCGTACTCGCGGGTTTTGGCCTCCATGAAGCTCTTGTAGAGGTGTTCACCCATGGAGCCCTTGATGACGTCGTCGGTTGCCAGGTCCTTCAAGGCGTTGTGGAGGGTGTCAGGCAGGTTGACAATCCCCTTCTCCTGCCGTTCAGCCAGGCTCATCTGGTAGATGTTCTCGTCGATGTTGTGAACCGGTGGCAGGTCGTTGCGCAGGCCGTCCAGACCGGCCTCCAGGACACTGGCAATTGCCAGGTATGGGTTGGCCGATGGGTCAGCGGACCGCAGCTCCAAACGGGTCCCCATCCCCCGGTCGTTTGGAATCCGAACCAGTGGTGACCGGTTGGAAGTTGACCAGGCCACGTAGACCGGGGCCTCGTAGCCAGGAACCAGCCGCTTGTAGGAGTTGACGATTGGGTCACAGATGGCGGTAAAGCTCCGGGCGTGCTTCATCAACCCACCCAGGAAGTGGTAGGCCGTCGTCGAAAGTTGGTTCTTATCATTTTCGTCGTAGAAGGCGTTCTTGCCATCCTGGTTGAACAGGGACATGTTAAGGTGCATCCCGGACCCGTTGATCCCGGACAGTGGCTTTGGCATGAAGGTAGCGTGGAGGCCGTAGTTCTTGGCAATCGTCTTGACTACCAGCTTAAAGGTCTGGATGTTGTCAGCGGCCTCCAGGGCGTCAGCATACTTGAAGTCCACTTCGTGTTGGCCTGGGGCTACTTCGTGGTGGGCCGCCTCAACGTCAAAGCCCATCTTCTCGAGGGCTAAGACGATGTCACGCCGGCAGTCCTCCCCCCGGTCAGCGGGTTCCATGTCGAAGTAGTTCTCCTGGTCGTTGACCTTGGTGGTTGGGTTGCCGTTTTCATCGAGCTTGAAAAGGAAGAATTCTGGTTCTGGACCGATATTAAAGTCCTTGAAGCCGAGCTTCTGCATGTCCTTAAGCACCCGTTTCAGGTTGTTCCGTGGGTCACCGGAGAATGGCGTCCCGTCGGTGTTGTGAACGCTGCAGATCACCCGGGCCACCTTACCGTGTTCGGCCCCCCATGGGAAGACCAACCAGGTGGACATGTCTGGGTAGAGGTACATGTCACTCTCTTCGATCCGGACAAAGCCGTCGATGGAAGAACCATCGAACATGATCTTGTTGTCCAGCAGCTTCTCCAGCTGACTCACTGGCAGGTCGACACTCTTGATCGTGCCCAGTAAGTCGGTGAACATTACCCGCAAGAAACGAATGTCTTCATCTTTCACCATTTGACGAACTTCTTCTTTGGTATATTCTCGCTTAGCCATTTAATTCATTCCCTTTCAGTAAAAACCAGTTACGCTAATGCCAATCATAACCGTGACCTTAATTTTATTAAGTCATCGCATGCGGCGGTGATCCCCGAACAATCAAGTTTGGCATAGACCAATAATGGATAAATGTTCGTAAAATCAGTCCACAATTACTTTTTCAATACGTTTTTAAGGATACCAATCCACCCCGGACAAGTCAATTGATATCAAAACTTTAAGATAATTGAAATCTTTTCGCTTGGCAGACTTTACTTAATTAACCACGACTGGATCAATTCGTTAATTTGTTCAGGCGCATTCCGGCCACTGACCAGGTCGAACCAGTGGACGTCCATCTTGTTGCGGAACCAGGTCAGCTGGCGCTTGGCATAGTGGCGGGAGTCCTGCTTGACCTTGCGGATCGCCGTAGCCAGGTCGCATTCCCCGGCGAAGTAAGGGTAGAACTCATGGTAGCCGATCCCCTTCCCCGCCGGCAGGGCCGCGCCACCGTGATCATAGAGCCAGCGGGCCTCATCGACCAGGCCCGCCTTGACCATCAGGTCGACCCGACGATTGATCCGGTCGTATAGGACGGGACGATCGGTGGTCAGCCCAATCAGCAGGTAGTCGTCGGAGCTGGCCTGGTGGGGCTGGTCGGAGAAGCGGTGGCCGGTCTTCTCGATCACCTCCAGGGCCCGGATCACCCGGCGCAGGTTTCCCGCCTCGATGTGCTGTTCGGCCACTGGGTCCACTTCGGCGAGGCGGTGACGCACGTAATCGGCCCCCCGTTCCCTTGCCAGTTGGTGCCAGTGCTGGCGGATCTGGGCTGACCGGTCGTCGAAGTGGTCCTGGCCCAGGGCGAGGTTGTTAGTCAAGGTCTGGAGGTAGAAACCGGTCCCGCCGACCACCAGGGGCAGGTGGCCCCGGCCAGCAATATCCGTAATCGCCGCATTGGCCTGCTGCTTGAACATGGCGGCCGAGTAGCGTTGGGTAACGTCACAGATGTCGATCAAGTGGTGTGGGACCCCGGCCATCTCATCCGGGGTGATCTTGGCCGTCCCGATGTCGAGGTGCCGGTAGACCTGCATCGAATCCCCCGAGATCACCTCCCCGCTAAAGCGTTTGGCAACCTCAATCGACAGGGCCGTCTTACCCACGGCGGTTGGGCCCACAATTGCAACTATTTTCGTCATTTTTCTTTCTCCCACAATTCATAAATTATCGCAAAATTTAGCGTAAATCACTGGTAAATCATACCTAAGTCAATCATAATAGAATTAAGTTAATAACTAAAGGAGGAACTGTGTTATGAAACAATTCACTAAGGGTATCTTCATCGGTGCTGCTTCAACCATCGCCGCACTGGCCGGCGCAGCCCTGACCTTCCACAAGAACGTCATCAAGCCGGTCGAAGAACAAGAAGAAAAATTTGACGAGAACCGGAAGGCGGCCATCCGTAAGGGTCGTTCCGCTCACCAGATCTAATCACGTCAATAATAAAACAGGAGGTTGCCTTTCACACGCAATCTCCTGTTTTTTGTTTGTTTTAGTACTTGGCCTTCTTGGTCTTACCATCCCAGTCGTTGTAACCACCCTTGAGGATGTACAGCTTGTGGTAGCCGTGCTTCCCCAGGAATGCGGCTGCCTGGGTACTGATGGCCATCCCCTGGTCGTACATGTAGACGGGCAGGTCTGGCCGCAGTTCGCCATACTGCTGACGCAGGTAAACATACGGCAGGTTCCGAGCCCCGAGGATGTGACCGGCCTTGAACTCGTTTTCCTGGCGCAGGTCGATCACCTGGGCCTTGCGGATCCCCTTCTGGAATTCCTCCTGGTCCAAGACGGTGGCGTAGTGGTTACGCCGCCAGTATTGGAAGCACCAGGTCAATAGCCAGGCCAAGAGCAAGATGACAATAACGGTGTTGAAGATTAATAATCCTTGACTAACTCCTAAAATCACGATCGCTTCGCCTCGCTATTATTCGTTAGCAAATTGCCGGGCCAGGGAAGCGGCACCGATGACCCCGGCGTCGTTACCGAGTTCGGCCAGCTTCAGTTGGGTTGAGGTCCGAACAGTTGGGAAGGCGTACTTTTCAAAGTTGGCCTTGACCCGCTTGAGCAGGAAGTCCCCGGCAGCGGAAACCCCACCACCGATAACCACGAACTCAGGGTTGAGGATGTTACTCAGGTTGGCGCAGGCCAGACCCAGGTAGTGACAAACCTCATCGACCACCTTGTTGGCCAGATAGTCGTTTTCCTTAGCTAGGTCAAAGACAATCTTGGAAGTGATCTCGTCCCCGTTGTCAATCATGGCCTTCAGCCGGCTGGAGCCTTCGTATTCCTCGGCCTTATCCTGGGCAATGTGTACAACCCCGGTTGCGGATGCGTATTGTTCCAGGCAACCGCGGTTCCCACAGGTGCAAAGGTAGCCGTCTGGTTGAACGATCATGTGGCCGACCTCACCACCGGCACCGACCAGCCCGTGAACCAGTTTGCCGTTGGCGATGATCCCACCGCCGACACCGGTACCCAGGGTGATAAAGGCCACGTCGTCACCTTCGTTACCGGCACCCTTCCAGCGTTCACCAAGGCCAGCCACGTTGGCATCGTTATCGAGGGCAAACTTCATCCCCGTACCGGCTTCGATGGCTTCCTTGACGTTTTGGGTCGTCTTCCAGTTCAGGTTGTAGGCACCGACCACGGTCCCCTTGTCCCGGTCGATCGTTCCGGGGGTCCCCATCCCGATCCCGATGAACTGGTCCTTGTCCATCTTGTAGAGGTCCAGGTGGTGGTTGATGGATTCAATGATGTCAGGGACAATGTGGGAACCCTCATCCAGGATGTTGGTCCGAATCGACCACTTTTGTTGAATCTCACCGTTTTCCGTCAAAATTGCAAACTTGATGGTCGTCCCACCAAGATCAACACCAAATAATTTCTTGTTTGCCATAATAATTCCTTTCCTGGGGATTAATACAGTTTCCCCGTTTGCTCTCGTTTCAATTCTTCACGATGTTCCTTGCGCAGGACAATCTTGGCCTTCATGTAAGTTGACCGGTCAACGACCCCCGACTGGTAGAGATTGTCGAGCTCGATTGCCATCAGTTCAATGTCGTAGAGACGCTTACCGACGTAGACAAACACGTTGAACTCCTTGAGCAACTGCTGAACATCATATAACGTCCTAAAATCGCGCGGTACCATTGTCATCCTAAATCAGCTCACTTCCCAAATCAGCACCAGGATCCCAACCACCAGCATGGTGGCACTCAGCCAGCGCTTGGCCGGCGCCACCGGGCCTAGCTTGGGCGCCCCGACGACGTACGCCATCAAAAAGCCCCCGACCAGACCACCGATGTGCCCCGCCAGGTCGATCCCCGGCACCAGCAGGTCGGTGCCGACGTTTAGCAGGACCAGGATGAGAAACTGCCGGCTGAGCTGGCGAATCGCCAGGTTGTCCCGGAAGGACTCACCCAGCATCAGGAAGGCGCCAAACAGGCCAAAGATCGCCGTGCTGGCCCCAGCGGCCAGGCTGCCAGCCAGCCAGTAGGCACTGCAGAGGTTACCAACGATGGCACTGACAAAGTAGATGACCACCATCCGCCAGTGACCAAACAGCTGCTCAATGTAGAGGCCCAGAAAATAGAGGGTCAAGCTGTTGATCAAGAGGTGGGTAAAACCGATGTGAACAAAGACCGGGGTGATCAACCGCCACCACTGGCCTGCCCGCAAGAGGTCTGGCACCAGCACCGCCGAATTGGTGGAACCGCCGACCAGGGTCATGGCCAGGTACACCAGCACCTGGATGGCGACCAGGGTGATGGTCACCGGCGCCAGGGACCAACTACGTGACCGCATTGGTTAACACTCCGCTAAGGTCAATACCTTAGCAACGTGCTGGTCATACTCGTCGGCCTGCCATTCACCGTCCGTGGCCAGCTGGGTTGGCAGAGCCAGGGAGATCGTGTCTCCATGGTACTTGCTCAGGTAGCGGTCATAGTAGCCGCCCCCAAAGCCAAGCCGGTGGCCATCCGTGGTGAAGGCCACGCCCGGCACCACCATCAGGTCAATCTCGTCCGGGCTAAACACTCGGCCGTCTGCCGGTTCGAGGACCCCAAAGGAGCTCTCCACGAAGTTAGTGCTCTCCGTAATCTCAACAAACTCCATCTGATGCTTGGGTAGGGTCCGGGGTACCACCACCGTCCGTCCCTCGTGACGGGCATGCAGGAGGATCGGGGCCGTGTCGATTTCAAACGATTGGCTGAGGGTCAGCGCTACCACCTTGGCACGCATCCACTCGGGTTGGTTGAAAAGCATTGAAGTTAGACGTTTCTCCTCGCTAAGACGCGTATTAAGATCTAGCTGCTGCAGACGGGCAATGTAGGCCTGCCGCAACTCATTCTTGGAATACGTCATTATTCTCAAATCTCCCCTTTATACATAATGATAAACGGTTACAAGAATACATTATTACAGGTCGCCCTCCATATTGCAAGCGTTTTTTCGGCGGACGGGTGGTTAAAAGCATTTACCTAACGTCACTTTCCAATGAATAAAAAAACCAGCAATTGCAAAAGCAATTGACTGGTTTGATAAACTAAGCAAACATTACTTAGTTTCGCGGTGTAATGTCACCTTGCGTTCCCGTGGGCAGTATTTCTTTAATTCAAGCCGGTCGGGATTGTGACGACGGTTCTTGCTGGTTAAGTAAGTCCGCTCGTGGCATGAAGTGCATTCAAGGGTAATGTTGACACGCATGAGTTATAACCTCCAAACTTTATTTGATCTTAATTGGTTATTTATCGTAACCCTAACTCGTACAACTATATCATTTATTAATTGGTTTGGCTAGTGATTTAGCAAAGTTTGTTAAGGAAATTACCTTGACAGCTCACTATTCACCGTCCGTAAAGCCCTTTGGTGACTGGACCATCTTCCAGTAGGCCTGGAAAATCTGCTTGGCCATGTTGATGTTGGCACCACCGTTTTCGTTGGTAGAACCAGGAATGGCCAGGGCCACAACCACCTGTGGATCGTTAGACGGTGCATAACCGGCGAAACTGATCGTGGCGGTTGGGTGCTTCTTGTAGAAGGTTTCGGCTGTCCCGGTCTTCCCGGAGACGGATGGTTTGACCGTCCCTAGAGACTTGGCAGTGACGTATGGACTGGTCCCGTGGGTAACCAGGTAGAGCCCCCGTCTTACCAGGTCGAAGTCGGCCTTGGAAGCCGGAATCGTGGCCTGAACCTGTGGCTGGGTGGTGTATTCAACCTTACCCAGCTGACCGTTCTTCTGGGTTCCCCGGATGGACTGCACAACGTACGGCCGCATCCGGTAGCCACCGTTGGCGATCGTTGACATGTACTGGGCCAGCTGGATGGTGGTGTACCCATCGTAGTTCCCGTAGGCCAAGTCAAGTGCCGAACCGATGTGCTTCTGATCCGATGGCCCGTTGTAACCGGCCGTCTCACCCGGCAGGTCGATCCCGGTCTTGACCCCGAGGCCGAACATGTTGAAGTAGCCCCGCTCCTTGGCGAAGATGCTTGGCTTCAACGTCATCTGGGTGTTCGGGCTGTACTTCATGCCCCCCTCCTTCATGGCTAGCTGCATCATGTAGGAGTTCGAGGAAACCTCGAGGGCGGTCGGGGCATCCAGTGACATGTTGGCCGAACCACCGTGGTTAAACCAGGAACCCTTGGAGGAGGTCCCGGCCACCTTAATCGGCTGGTCGACCAGGGTGTTGTTGCTTGGCGTGATGACGCCATCCATCAGGGCCCCCATGATCGTGGCCGGCTTGACAACGGACCCCATGGTGATCGGGTGGTTGATTGCCCCGATCTCGTCGGGGGTCTCCTTCCCGGTTGCCGGATCCCGATCGATCCCGGCCATCGCCAGAACTGCTCCGGTGTGGGGGTTCATGACGACGGCGTAAACCCCGGTCGAATATTCATTCCCCGCTGAAGCATAGTTATTCTTAAGGATCTCCTGGACCCGGTTCTGGAACTTGGAGTTGATGGTCAGGACCAGGTTATCCCCCTTCTTACCTGGGTACTTCATGACTTCCTTGGTCACACTGTTGTTGTTCGTGGTGACCTCGGTCTGGGACTTGGACCCGGCCAAGGTGGCCTGGTATTCCTTTTCAAGGTAACTCTGACCGACGCTATCGTTTCGCGAGTACCCTTGCGAGAGCAGGCTGTTGACCTGGTCACTTGGCAACCCAGTCGTCGAAACCGTCCCGGTCAGACTCTGGATGTCCTTACCCTGCGGATAGTTCCGGGTCCAGGCCGTCCCGATCTTGACCCCGGGCATCTCACTGAGGTGTTCCCCAACGGCCGCCAGTTCACCGGAGGTCACCCCGGTCTCCTTGATGTAGGTCGTTGACAGGGAGTAGGCCCCACTCATCGCCGCATAGATGCGGGCATTGTTCTTCTGCTGACTAGTCAGGTGCCAGGCATCGGGGTGACTGTTCAGGTAGTCCAAGGCCTTGTTGTACTTGTCATCCTCGCTGTCGTCACTGCTGGTCTTGACGTGCTTGAGGATACTGTTCAACCGCCCCTTATCGGCCAGGTAGTAGTCCTCCTCGTTCCGGTCGGTCAGGCGGGAGTTCTTGTTGGTCACCGTCACATAGCGGCCCAGCCGGTTGGCGATCTTGTAGAGATCAGCCGTCGTCACGTTGGACCCCTTGGTGTAGGTGATCGCCTGGTGGGTCTGGTTGCCGACCATGACCTTGCCCTGCGAGTCATAGATCATCCCCCGCTGGACGTTGTTGGTCTGAATCGAGGTATCGGATCGCTTGACCTCGGCCTTATAGGCGGTCCCGTTCAGTACCTGCAGGTAGAACAGCCGAACCGTCAGGGCCAGCAAGAGGATCCCGACGACCCACAGCAAGAAGTTCAGCCGGAATGGGATCACCGATTGGGCACTGCGCTTCTTACGATTTTGCGAATTAAATAAGCTCTTTATTCGATCAAAGACTTTCACAGGATCTAAATTCTCCTTCATTGTAGTGATTATTATTTTACCAAACTTTATCGGTGGGCGCAGACGGCCCTCCACTACTAACTTAAAAATAATACTCTTTATTTATGAAAAAATGAACACCAAACCACCATGATTTACTTAAATTTAATTCTTGAGTGACGACTTCGTCCCCCGGATCGTTATATAATATTCAGCAACAACAATATGGGAAGGAACCTTTTTGTGAATCGCCAGAATGAAAAAAAACAGAACACACTGATCTTGACGGGGAGCTTCCTGATCCCGGTCATTTTAATGGGGGCCTACTTTGCCTACCGGCAGATGGCCCCCTTTGGCCCGAGTAGCCTGCTGACGGTCGACCTGGGTCAACAGTACATTGATTTCTTCGCCTACTTTCGCAACATGATCCTCCACCACCCCAGTGCCCTCTTCTACTCCTTTAGTAAGGGACTGGGGGGCGAGATGCTGGGGACCAATGCCTACTACCTCTTCAGTCCCCTCAACCTCCTGCTGCTCTTCTTCCCTGGCAAGTGGTTGACCAGTGGGGTGATGGCCCTCACCCTCATCCGCTACGGGCTGGCTGGGTTGACCATGGCCTGGCTACTCATCAAGACCCGGCTCCAGGCCGGTTGGCGGATCTGGGCCTTCAGCACGGCTTACGCGCTCAACGGGTGGATGATCGCCAACCAGCTCAACATGATCTGGCTGGACGCCCTGATCATCCTCCCCCTGATTATCTGGGGCCTATTGCGCCTGCTCCATGCGGGCCGGCCCGGCACCTACATCGCCTGGCTGGCGGTCATGATGATCGACAACTATTACATGGCCTGGATGATCTGCCTGTTTACCATCCTGGTCGTCGCCTGGCAGCTGCCGACCTTGGCTGACTGGCGGGCCCGGCTGACGGCCAGTGGGGTTTACCTGGCCAGTTCCCTGGCTAGTGCCGGGATCGCGGCCATCAGCCTCATGCCGACCATCTACGCCCTGACGACCAGCAAGGGGACCTACACCACCACCGTAATTAACAATAAGTTCGAGTACCAGCCGCTCAAGATGCTCGGCAAGCTGGTTCCGGGATCCTTTGACTTCAACCAGATGCCCAGCGGTCAGCCCAACATCTACATCGGCATGCTGCTGATCATCGGGGCCGGGCTGTACTTCTTCTCCCGGCGTATCAGCTGGTCCCAGCGGCTCGTCGCCGGCCTGGTCACGGCCTTCCTGATCCTATCGTTTTGCTATGAACCCTTAGACCTCCTCTGGCATGCCGGCCAGTTTCCGGTCTGGTACCCCTACCGGTTCTCATTTGTCTTCGCCTTCTGGTGCATCCTGCTCGCTGCCCGGGTCCTCCAGCCTGACTACCAGCTTAAGTGGCCCGGGGCCCTGGCGATCCTGGTGCTCAGCGGCGTCATCTGCTGGCTGACCGGCCGGCTGAAGCTTTCCTATCTTTCCACCAGTCAGCGTCTGATCGGGCTGGGCTTCGTGCTGGTCTCCCTGGCAGTCCTGATGATTGCCCGGCGCAATTCCCCCCACCTGTACGACTTCCTGATCATTCTGATTGTGGCCTGTGACGTGGGGACCGCCGCCTTCACCAGCCTCAATAAGATCGCCTACGTCTCCCAGGCCGAGTTCGGTAAGTACACCCAACAGCTCGACACCGCCAGCCGCCAGCTGAAGCACCACGACCCGGGCTTCTACCGGGTAGCCAAGACCTTCATGCGGACCAAGGACGACCCGATGCAGGGGGACTTCTACTCCGCCGACCACTTTGGTTCCACCCTGGAGCCACCGATTCCGGCCTTCATGGGGGCGATCGGTCAGCCGGCCGGGGATGGTTTCGTCAGCTATGCCAACGGGACCCAGGTCAGTGACGCCCTCCTCGGCTTCAAGTACACGATGACCACCCGCCATCATGGAGTCGAAGACGGCGACCAGATCATGCCGCTCTCCGGTTATCGGCCGGACTGGGCCCACCTTTCCAAGGTCGGTCAGACCAGGATGATCGCCAGCCGGCACAACCCGACCGCCCTACCGATTGCCTTCGGGGCCAGCGCGGAAATCTTCCAGTTGGGCAAGGCCACCCTGGATCCGCTAAGTTACCAGTCGCAGATCTTCCAGGCGCTGGCGGGGCGGCCGATTAACCAGCCGCTGTTTAACGTCCAGAACTTCACCGCCGTCCGCTTCAACAATGTCCAGGCCGCCCACCAGATCACCGGGACGACCTTCCGCAAACAGAACCTGTTGAAGCCAGCCAGCATCAAGCTGAAGTTTACCCCACCGACCAACGATTCTTACTACCTCACCCTCGGGCCCGAGGTCAAGGACAATGCTAGCCTCAGTCTGAACCGTCGCGACTTCAGTCAGTACGACACCTACCGCGACACCGTGGTGATCAACTTAGCCCACCACCAGAAGGGCCGGCCGGTCACCATCACTTTCCGCCTGAAGAAGACCAGTGTCTGGCTGCAAAACGTCAGCGTTTACCGGCTGAACCAACGGGCCTTTGATGCTAGCCTGAAGACCCTTCGTCAGTCACCACTGAAAATCCAGCAGGCGACCCCCACCAGCATCCGGGGCACGGTCAAGATTCATCACGGTCAGGCGGCTTTGATGACCACTATCCCGGCGGCCACGGGTTGGCACGTCAAAGTCGACGGTCACCGGGTCCAGCCGCGGACCGTGATCAGCACCTTCATGGCCCTGCCAATTACCACCGGGACGCACCGGGTCGAATTCTACTACCGGCCACCATACCTAATTCTCGGGACAATTATCACCGTCATCAGCCTCAGCTTGACCTGCTACCTTGTCCGGCGGCAGCAATAACAAAAAGCAGCCATCCAGGAGTTTTCCTGGGTGGCTGTTTAGCGTTTTAAAACGGTTTGGTTAGCCCTCGTGCCGGGAGGCCCCGGTCGAGGCGTCCGCCTGGTTGTCGGCGTGGTCGTCCTGGTCGCTGGTCAAACCCGCGACGTCCGGCGCCTCGTCCCCGTCCTCGTGCTGGAAGTGGAAGACCGGGCCGTCGTCATTGGCGTCGACGGTCGTGATCAGGCGGGTGAAGAACCACTCATCAACCTCGTTGACGTGGTAGTTGATTCCGTCCTTGACCACCTCCAATACGGGGTCGATCGGGTGGTTATCCTTGGCAAAGGCCTGGGAAAAGCCATGATGGACCTCCGTGCGTCCGTAAACCTTGCCGTAAAACTTGATCCCATCCCCCGGCTTTAGATCCATCTCATCCTTGAACCACTGGTTAGCGGCATCGGTAACAATTAACTTCATATTGAAATCCCCTTTACTCGTTTAACTGATTATATGATAGCACTTTCATAGTCTTAACTGTACCATCTGCCCAGTAAAATACCAAGGATTCTGCCTAACAAAAGGGCCGCCGGTGTCCGGTTTTACCGAACGCCAGCGGTCCTTCGTGTTTCGTACTGGTGCATTACGACGATCCTTGACCGCATGCACCAGCTCCGTATTTAATTATTTAACGTCTAAGATCTTGACCTTCATCGTGCCGTTTGGAACGTCGATGTTGACCTCTTCACCAATCTTGTGACCGAGCAGGCCCTTGGCCATCGGTGACTCGTTGGAGATCTTACCATTGATCGGGTCGGATTCGGATTCCCCGACGATTGAGTAGGTCTCAGGTTCTTCGTCCGGGAGCTCCTTGATCGTGACTTCCCGGCCCATGGAAACCTCATCCTTGGCCACGTCTTCGTTATCGATGATGACCGCGTACTGCAGCATGTTTTCGATCTGGGCGATCTTACCCTCGACCATGGCCTGTTCGTCCTTGGCAGACTCGTATTCGGAGTTTTCGGAAAGGTCACCGTAGCTCCGCGCAATCTTAATCCGCTTGATAACTTCTGGACGACGCTTCATCTTGTAGTCTTCCAGTTCTGCCTCTAACTTCTGCTTCCCTTCAAGGGTCATTGGAAATTCTTTTTCTTCAGCCATCTAAAAATTCACTCCTCATATTTTATCCAGTGGCTACATTACCATTCCGTCATGGATTTGTAAACTCTATTGTAGGGTGTGCCCCCGCTTGACCAGGATATCCCGGACCTTAGTCGTCAGCAGGTCAATGGCCACGTGGTTCTCACCGCCCTCGGGAACGATGATGTCAGCATAGCGCTTCGTCGGTTCCACGAATTGGTGATACATTGGCTTAACCGTGGCCAGGTACTGGTTAATCACGGAATCCAGGGTCCGCCCCCGTTCGGCCATGTCCCGCTTGATTCGGCGAATGATCCGGATGTCGTCGTCAGTGTCGACGTAGACCTTGATATCCATCAGGTCACGCAGGCGCTCATCATCTAAAATCAGGATCCCCTCCAAGATGATGACGTCCTGGGGTTCGACGTGAACCGTCTCGGCGGACCGGGTGTATTGGGTGTAATCGTATACCGGCATCTCGATCGCCTTGTTGTTACGCAGGTCGGCCAGCTGCTTGATCAGCAGGTCGGTGTCAAAGGCCAGGGGGTGGTCATAGTTGACCGCCTTCCGCTCGGCCATCGTCATGTCGGCCTGGTCATTGTAGTAGGTATCCTGGGTGATGATCTGGATGGCCTGGCCGTGCAACTGGTTGTAGATCGCCTTGCTGACCGTGGTCTTCCCACTCCCGGATCCCCCGGTAACACCGATGATAATTGGCCGCCGCTGTTCTTCTGTACTCATGCTCTGTTTTCTGCTCCTCTAATAAAATTAATCTCAAATAGTATATAGCACTCTGCCGGTCACGGCAATCCCCTATCGCTTCTTTGCGGCCCGATTCTGCTGAAGGATCCCCGCCAATTCGGGGACAGTGACCGACCGGGACAGGTGAAACTTGCCGGCCTTCACCCCGTGGGTCTTGTGGGTCTGCAGGTAGTAGTCGAAGACAAACTGGCTACGCACCAGACCATGCTCCTTCAGGATTTTAGCCACCCGGTGGTCGGTCGCCCCCGCGGGGATGACCACCGTTACCCGCTGGTGATCGTTCTCATCCACCGCTCGTAACGAGTAGTTGAAGTACTGGTGGATGATCAGACCGGCGAGCACCAGGATGGCCACCAGGCAAAGGACCAGGCGGTTTTGTCGTTTCAATCGCTCGTCGTTCAATTTTCGCCCTTCTTAAACACAAATAATGTGGGACCCGCTAAGTGATGGGGTCTCACATTATTCTTAACCTTAACGAATTTCAGCACCCAGGGTGTCCGTCAGGGCCTTGGTGACCTTATCGAAGGCAGCGTTGACCTGGTCCTCGGTCAGCGTGTCGTGGTCATCCTGGTAGGTCAGGGTGTAGGCCAGCGACTTCTTGCCCTTCGGCAGGTGCAGGCCACTGTAAACGTCGAAGAGGTGGACGTCCTTCAGGAAGGCACCACCGCGCTTGGTGATGACGTCCATGACCATCTCGTTGGTGATGTCGTTATCAATCAGGAGGGCAATGTCCCGGGTGATCGATGGGTACTTGCTGATTGGGTGGTACTCGTTGGCAACCTTTGGTGCTGCGATCAGGGCCTCCAGGTTCAGCTCGAAGACGTAGGTTACCGGAATCTTGTAGGCCTTGGCCGTGCTTGGGTGAACCTGGCCGAGGAAGCCGACCAGCTGGCCGTCGAGCAGAATGTTAGCAGTCCGGCCAGGGTGCATCTCACGCCGGGACTGATCGGCCACGTAGGTCACTTTGCCCGCTAGGCCCATGTTGTGGAGGTAGCGTTCAACGATTCCCTTGACCTGGAAGAAGTCCACTGGCCGATCCTCAGTGTGCCAGTCGTTGGCCAGCAGCTGACCGGTGATGGCGCCGGCGAGGTGTTCCTGTTCCTCAGGACGCTCGCCGCCCTTTGGCAAGAAGACCCGCCCCTCTTCATAGAGGGCCACGTTGCTGACATTGTGAGCCACGTTGTAGGCGATATCGATCAAGAGGCCGCTGATAACGCTCATCCGGGTGGCCACGTGGTCAGAGCTCATTGGGAAGTCCAGCTTCATCGGTTCGGCAACCGGATCGATCTGGAACTGCTTGGCCTTCTCGACCGTGGTCAGGGAGTAGCTGATCGCCTGGGTCAGCCCCATCCCCTCGAGGTCGTGGCGGCTGGCGCGGATGAAGCGTTGCCGAGGGGTCAGGCCACCACGGTTTCGGGTCATCACCGGCAGGGTGGCTGGCAGGTTATCATAACCGTAGATCCGGGCAATCTCCTCGTAGAGATCAGCGGCCACGAAGATGTCCCAACGCCGGGCCGGCACCGTGACCTCAATCTGGTCGTCGTCCTTGACGTCGGCAGCAAAGTGCAGTCGAGCGAAGACGTCTTCCACGTCGGCCATCTTCAGGTCGGTTCCCAGCACGTGGTTGACCTTAGCCAACGATAAGGTAATCTGCTTATCAACGGCTGGCTGCTCGCTGCCGGTGACGATTCCCTTCGTGACCTGGCCGCCCGCCAGCTCCTTGATCAGTTCGGCGGCCTCGTTCAGGGCCGTCTCAACGGTGGCCGGGTTGATGCCCCGCTCGAAGCGCATCGAGGACTCGCTGTGCAGGTCTAAGCGCCGGGCCTGCTTCCGCACCATGACGGGGTCAAAGATGGCGGCTTCGAGGGCCACCGTGGTCGTCTGGTCGCTGACCGCGGTGCCCTCACCGCCCATCGTCCCGGCCAGGGCGACCGGTTGATCGTCAACCGTGACCAGGATGTCGTTGGCCTTCAGGGTCTGTTCGTCCCCGTCCAGGGTCGTGAACTGCTCACCCTCGTTGGCGTGGCGAACCCCGAAGTCATGACCGGGCAGGCGATCGTAGTCATAGCTGTGTAGCGGTTGGCCGTACTTCAGGAGAATGTAGTTGGTGACGTCGACCACGTTGTTGACCGGCCGGATTCCGGAATTCCAGAGACGAATCTGCATCCAGAGCGGGCTGTCGGCAATCTTAACGCCCTTGATCACCCGCAGCTTGTAGGTTGGGGCGATCTTGTCGTCATCAATCTTGGCACTGACCAAATCACTGGTGTTTTCGGTACCGTTCTCTTCGACCGGCGCCTCCTTGAAGTGGGGTTGGAGGTCGTAGAAGGCGGCGATGTCGTTGACGTTACCGTACATACTCAACATGTCCCCACGGTTCGGGGTGACGTCCGTGTCGATGATCGTGTCGTCCATCCCCAGGTAGCCAAAGACCGGTTCACCCTCTTTAGCATCGTCCGGCAGGAAGTAGAGGCCGGCCGCGTAGTCCTTCGGGGCAATCTTGTCACTGAAGCCGATCTCCTGGAGGGCACAGAGCATCCCGTTGGATTCGACCCCGCGGATCTTGCCGCGCTTGATCTTGACGTTATCGGCAATCCGGGCGCCGTTCAGGGCTACGATGACCTTCTTGCCGGCTTGCACATTTGGTGCTCCGCAGACCACCTGGATCGGCTTTTCCGCACCGACGTCAACCTGGCAGATGTGCAGGTGGTCGGAGTTCGGGTGGTCTTCCATCGCCACGACCTTGCCGACCACGATCTTCTTCAACCCGTCGGCTGGCTGGTAGACGTCGTTGATATCAACCGACGTCCGGGCAATCTTTTCCGCAAGCTCGCGTGGCGCCACGTCCAGGTCGAGGTATTCCTTTAACCATTGGTATGATACTTTCATCTTACATTATCCTTTCTCGTCGAATTGATTTAAGAAGCGGACATCGTTTTGGTAGAAGTTACGGATATCGTCAACCCCATACTTGAGCATGGCGAAGCGGTCCGGACCCAGGCCAAAGGCAAAGCCACCGTATTCTTCAGGATCCACCCCAGACATCTTCAGAACGTTCGGGTGAACCATCCCGGCACCGAGGACCTCAATCCAACCGGTGTGCTTACAGATGGCACAGCCCTTGCCCATGCAGTTGAAGCAGGTGATGTCGGCCTCAACGGATGGCTCCGTGAATGGGAAGTAGCTTGGCCGCAGGCGGACGTTCAGCTTGTCGCCGAAGAGGGACTGGGCAACGACCTCCAGGGTCCCCTTCAGGTCAGCCATCGTGATGTGCTTGCCGACTACCATCCCTTCGATCTGGTTAAACTGGTGACTGTGGGTGGCGTCATCGGTGTCCCGCCGGTAGACCTTCCCAGGAGAGATCATCTTCAACGGGCCCTGGCTGAAGTCGTGCTTCTCCAGCATCCGGGCCTGCATCGGGGAGGTCTGGGTCCGCATCAAAACGGATGGGGTGACGTAGAAGGTATCCTGCATGTCACGAGCGGGGTGGTCCTTGGGCAGGTTCAGCTTTTCGAAGTTGTAGACTTCCTGCTCAACCTCATCACCAACCGCAACCTCGTAACCCATGGAGACGAAGAGGTCCACCACCTGGTCGATGATCTGCTGGATGACGTGGGGTTGGCCCTGGGCGACCGGACTGCCCGGCAGGGTAACGTCGACCGTCTCGGCAGCCAACTCGGCATTCAGGGCGGCCTGTTCCAGGGCGGCCCGTTTCTCGGCGATGGCCGTTGTCAGGTCGTCACGCACCTGGTTGGCAAATTGACCAACCTTAGGCCGTTCCTCGGCACTGATGTCCCGCATCCCCCGTAAAACATTGGTGATTGGGCCCTTCTTGCCTAGCATCTTGACCCGGATCTCGTTGATCTTCTTGAGGTCTTGTGAGTCTTCAATTTCTTGCAATCCTTGCTGGCGCAGGTCAGCAAGTTTTTCTCTTAATCCCATGCTTTCAACTCCTTTGTTCAAATAAAAAAAGCCCCATCCCAATAGGGACGAAGCTTCGCGGTACCACCCTAGTTTATGGGCACATGCCCATACACTTAAGTTGATCAATAACGGTGATCGACCGGAATACCATTACATATCGGCTCGGGAAATGAAATTCACTGGGTTGGGCTGACCACCGCTTGCAGAATTCTGGTGGCTCTCTAACAGCCCTTACCGGTTACTAGTTTCCGTCATCGCTTTTAATTATACTAAACATTCTAATGACTCGACGGGAATTGGTCAAGCCCCAATTAGCACCACTTGTCGCTCCATGCATGAACTGCCTTCATCACTGGTGCTAATTCGCGTCCCCGCGTCGTCAATGAATAGTCAACGCGACTGGATCCCGGATAGGTGTTCCGCACAATAATCTGGTCATCCTCCAGTTCCTTCAACCGTTCACAAAGGACCCGGTCACTGCACTTGCTAACGCTGTTGGCAATGTCCTTGAATCGTAAGGTGTCGCTTTCCAATAAGACTTCAATAATTAAGCCGTTCCACTTCTTACCTAACATCATGAAGGTTTGCGTGAACTTGGGACACAATTGACAACCACCATCCGCAACCGGTGTGCTAGCTTCGTGTTGCATATGATGTCTCCTTCCTACCAAATAGTCCGCATTCGCCGCTTCTTAATCCGGCGACGAAGCTTGGCCCGCATCGGACTAAAGAATTCGTGCTCTGCTTCAAAATCATCAACCAATGAAACAATCAGGCTTTCTGGGTACCGAGGCACAGTGAGCGTCGCCCCAAACATGTGCTTTAAGATGATATCCTTCTCCATCTTGTTCAACGGGGTAATCTTCTCCGCGTTCCGCAGGGCTACCCGCGGATGGATGAAGGCGTGGGTCCCCAGGTCAAACTTGGTCGTCCGCCAGTCATAGTAGAACATGTCGTGGAGCAAGCCGGCCCGGGCAACACTCCGGTAATCAAGGTGGAGTCGTTTAGCAATCCGGTAGCTGTCGTAAGAAACCGCAATGGAATGCTGCAAACGATTCGAATGGTGGTGCTGGGTATAATTAGCCAGCTTCTTAACGGCAGGCTGGGCCAGCAGGTCAGAAACAATTGAGACGTATTCTTGATCGTTGCGCCACTCATTCTTTGATTTCATGTAATACCCCTTTTCTATTGGTTACCACCATCATACATGATGACCAACCAAAAATAAATCTTTTTGTCTTATCAAAAGTAAGCGAGCTTACTGGTTCAGCTGGAACATGAGGATGCCCGCTGAGATGGCCACGTTCAGTGATTCGGCCTCCCCACGCATCGGGATGTAAAGGTTATCACTGGTGGCGTTAAGCAATTCCTTGCTCATCCCCTGGCCCTCGTTACCCATGATCAGGGCAAAAGTCTTACCGGGATGAACATCCCGGAAGTTCTTGGCCTGGGGGTTCAACTGGGTACCGTATACCGGCGCCCCGTTTTCCTTGAAGTCGGCAATCCATTTGGCAAGATCACCCTCAAAGAGCTGGAGGTGAAACTGGCTTCCCTGCATGGAGCGAACAACCTTGGGGCCGAACAGGTCGGCAGAACGATGCCCAACGACGACGCCGGTGAAGCCCGCGGCATCCGCCGTCCGGACCATGGTCCCTACGTTGCCAGGGTCCTGGACCCGGTCGAGGAATAACCAGGCCCCGGTCAACGGCTGCGTAGGTACCCGGTGGGCATCCGGCAGGTCAACGACGGCCGCGATCCCCTGCGGCGTGACGGTGTCAGTGATGTGTTTCATGATCTCCATGGTCACCGTGTAAACCTCATCCGCATGGTCAAACAGGTCGCGGTGTTCTGCCAGTTGGTCGGCGGTCCCGATCAGCTGATGAATTGCCACCCCGGCCTGGACGGCCTCGTTGACCAGGTGCCAACCGTCCAACAGATAGTAGCCGGTCTGCTTGCGAAACTTCTTGGTGGCCAGCTTCTTCCAATCTTTAACGTGTTGATTGTGAATTGATGTTAATTCTTCCATAAGTTAAACTACCCTTTCTCTTATGATAATTATACCATGTTATAGGTGTACAATATCCTTAACTAAGGATCGACTTTTATAAGTTTCCATTAAGGGGGGGTGACCATAATGGTCAATGTTCACTTAACCATCACCGATCGGGTCCAGGGAGTCGGCTTCCGCTGGGGAACCCTCCGGATTGCCCAGCTGCTCGGCATCACCGGCTTCGTACGCAACCAGGCCGACGGGTCCGTCTACGTCGAGGCCCAGGGTCCCGACGAAACGGTGGCGGACTTCATCCGGCAACTGGCGGCCGGCCCCACCCCCTACGCCATCGTCGACCGGGTCAAGCAGACGACTGGCACGCGCACCGACTACGGTGACCAGTTTACCGTCCGGGCCTAATTTAGGGGCAGGTGGTGGCTTTTCGGCCCGGTTTAGAGTAAGATATGTACTGTTTATCCATATTCATTATTGAAGTCAATTAAAATTTAACACAAGGAGAATTTAATACCGTATGAAACATAAACGCCTTACCGTGGTCGGTCTGATGACCACAATGCTCCTGTTGCTCAGCGGCTGTGTCCGTACGACTAAGAGCGGCCGCCCTTACGGCTTCGTTTACGACTACATGGCTAAGCCGATGCAGCACCTGATGGAGTGGCTGGCCGGCCACCTCGGCAACAACTACGGCTGGGCAATCATCGTGATCGTGGTGATCGTCCGGACAATTTTGCTGCCGGTGATGTTCTCACAAATGAAGAAGTCCACCATCACCCAGGAGAAGATGGCCCGCGTCCAACCCCTGATCAAGGAGCTATCCGCCAAGCAGAAGGCCGCCAAGACCCCTGAGGAGCAGGCCGCGGTCAGCCAGCAGATGATGGCCCTCTACCGGGACAACAACATCAGCCTGACCGGGGGGATCGGCTGCCTGCCGCTGCTGATCCAGCTGCCAGTCTTTGCCGCCCTCTACGCCGCCATCCGCTACTCCCCAGACCTCTATCACGCTACCTTCTTTGGGGTGGCCTTGGGGAAACCGAGCTTCATCTTCGCCGTTCTGTCCTTCATTGCCTACGCCGTCCAGAGTTATCTGGGCCTGGTCGGGGTTCCCGAAGAACAGAAGAAGCAGATGAAGATGGCCATCTGGATGAGTCCATTCATGACCTTCTTTATCTCCCTGACCTCTTCGGCTGGGTTAGGGCTCTACTTCTTTATCGGTGGGCTCTTTGCCATCCTGCAAACTCTGATGGTCAACGCCTACCGGCCTCGGATCCGCAAGCAGATTGCCGAAGAGGCCAAAAAGCACCCGGTCAAGATGCCAGCGGCCCCGACGACGACCAAGTCCAGCAATGATACCAGCACGGCCGACGCGATCGACCAACTCAAGAAGCCCAACCCGGCCAAGCAGATGGCCCAACGCAACCGCCAGCGCAACGCCGGCAAGCAACAGCATCATAAAAAGAAATAATGTCGCAAAGGACTGGAGGGAAATCTTCAGTCCTTTCCTTTAAGGAGGAACCACCATGATCAAACCAATCGTCACCGATATCCACCAGCTCCAGCAGCCGTCCAAGCCCGTCAGCCGGGCCGACCTGTCCCTGGCACGTGACCTCAAAGACACCCTGGCCGCCCACCAAGACGCTTGTGTCGGCATGGCGGCCAACATGATTGGCGTCCACAAGCGGGTCATCATCGCCCAGCTCGGTCCCCTGCCGGTCGTGATGTTTAATCCGCAACTCATTCGCAAGGCTCAGCCCTACCAGACCAAGGAGGGCTGCCTCTCCCTGGCCGGCCAGCGGCCCACAACCCGCTACCAGCGAATCACGGTTGAATTCTTCAACGAACACTGGCAGCGCCAGCAGCTAGCCCTGACTGATTTTGCCGCCGAGATTGTCCAACACGAACTCGACCACTGTCAGGGGATCATCATCTGAGCCACCGCTATGAAAAGTTAGCCGGAATTTGATAGGATAGAAATGAAATAAGGATTGCAGAATCGCCGGGTTTTGCCACAAAGTTGCGGTCCCCAAACAGGCGTCCGTTCGCGGGGGATGGGGACCAATTGGAGGAATATCATGAATTCAACACAAGCAATTAGGGGCGAGGTCCGGCATTACGTGGTCCGGAACGTCGTTGCCACCCTGGGGATGTCGCTCTACGTCCTGATCGACACCCTCTTCATCTCGATTGCCGCCGGGGCGCTGGGCCTGACCACCCTCAACCTGGTCCTCCCCCTTTTCAACGTCTTCAACGGGATCGGCCTCCTGCTGGGGGTCGGTGGGGCGACGATCTTCTCACTCAACAAGGTCTTGCATCCCGAACGGATCCGGGACCTTTACAGTCAACTGATCATCTTTGCGGCGACCCTGGGGATTGTCTTGGCGATCCTGCTCAACGTCTTTGCGACCCCAGTCGTCAACTTCTTGGGGGCCGATGACCAGACCCGGCAGATGGCGATCATCTACCTGCGGATCTGCGCCTGGTCCGGGCCCCTCTACATGTGCAACTACATCTCCATCAACTTCATCAGAAACGATGGCAACCCGACCCTGACCATGAAGGCCACCCTGACGGAGACCCTCTCCGTCATCGTGATCGACTGGTTCTTCATCTTCGGCTGCGGGCTCAAGATGGAGGGGGCCGCCCTGGCGGTGCTCTTCTCGCCGCTGATCAGCCTGCTCGTCCTCTCCCGCCACCGCCACTTCGCCGGCCGCCAGCTCCAGCTCCACTGGGCCCGGCCGCAGCTGGCCAACCTCGGTCGTTCGGCCAAGCTCGGCGTGGCCGCGGCTTTAAACGAGCTCAGTACCGGGGTCAGCATCTACTTCTTCAACCACGTTCTCCTGCAGCTAGCCGACAACTACGCGGTGGCGGCCTACGGGGTGATCTCCAACATTGCCATCGTCGTTCTGGCGATCGCCAACGGGGTGGCCCTCGGTGTCCAGCCGATCGCCAGCCGGGAGTACGGCCAGCATCACTTCGTCAACGTGACAACGGCGCTTAGGATGGGGGCGATCATCACCCTCCTGCTGGCGACGATCTCCTTCGTCATCCTGGTGACCTTCAAACTGCCGATCATCGAGCTCTTCAACACCGCCCATTCCGCCCAGCTGGTCAGCTACGCCCGGGTGGGGCTGCCGATCTACTTCACCAGTGTCTTCTTCAGCGCCCTCAACCTGCTCTTCATCCTCTTCCTGACGGCAATCAACGCGGCCCGGGCGTCGTTCACCCTCTCTATTCTGCGGGGGTACGTCATCCTCCTGCCGGCCATCCTGATTCTCGCCGCCCTGGTCGGGATCAACGGGGTCTGGGCGGCGGTGCCGGTCACCGAGTTCCTGGTCTGCATCATCGCCGCCCTGCTGGTCCACCAGCGGATCAAACAATTTAATCAGGCATAGAAAAATCGCGGTCCCGCTGAGGATCGCGATTTTTTTGTAATTGCTAAAGGTTGAGGTGGTTCTTCCTGACCGCGTGCCGGTAGAAGAGCCAGGCGACGATGCCGAAGAAGATCGGGCCAAATGCCGTCCAGAAGGCCGTCTGGGGGTCGTGATCCAGGATTGGCTGGATGCAGGTGAAGATGATCCCCAGGCAGACGATGATCTCAACGAAGCCGACCAGGATGTTGGTCCAGAAGCGGTTCTTGAAGACCACAAAGTCATGCGGAATATTCTTCTTCTGGAAGATCGGGAAGGCCCCGACCAGGAAGATATACGGCGCACAGGCTGAGACGTTCACCATGTCGGTCAGGATCTGGTAGAAGGCGTCCGCTGCCGAACCCCCAAAGGAGATCAGGAAAATAATGCAGCAGACGAAGATCGCCTGCATCCACATGGCGAAGGCCGGCATCCCATGCTTGTTCAGCTTGGTGACCCGGGCTGGCCACAGCTTCGGGTTGGCCCCCATGATGAAGGACTTGATCGGTGAGTAGACCAACAGGAACATGGCCCCAAGCATCCCCATCAGACCGGCCAGGGCGATCATCCGGGTGAAGATGTCCCCCAGCAAGAGGTTGACGCCGTGGCTAAAGCCCAAGGAAACGCCCATCATATAACCGAGCCGGTCGAAGACCACGTAGGTAACGTTCCCCAGGTTGACACTCGGCCGGGCAATGACGTGGTTGTAGTTGACCGTAAACCCGGTCATCAGGATCATCAGGACATAGCTACCGATCGTCAGCAGGGACCCGATCACCAGCCCCCGTGGGAAGGTGTGCTCCGGGTCCTTCATGCTGTCGGTGACCCCACCGAGGTTCTCCATCCCGCTGTAGGCGAAGATGGCATAGACGACGAAGGAGATCACCGCAATCGGCGTCTTAAAGGACGGATTCGGTGACTCAAAGAAGCTGGCAAGCCCGTGAATCGGCTGGGCGGTCACCCCCTTGTTGGCAATGATCGTCACCAGGCTCGCCAGGATGAAGATTGCGTTCATGGCGATCATGAAGGCGCCCCCGAAGGAACTGATCTTGGTAATGCCGTTCATCCCCTGCGAGCTCAGCAGGGTGACCAGGAGCACGAATAGGATCGCCAGGATCCCGATCAGTTCGGTCGAATTGAAGATCCAGAAGTGCCAGCGTTGGGTGGTATCATGCCCAAACAGCAGCGCCGAGAGGGTGATCCACAACCGCGAGGCACTCGAGACCAGCCAGAGGATCCAACTGGATAGCCAGATGAAGGTCCCGATGAAGGCCAGCTTCTCCCCGATCGACCCGGCCAACCAGGAGTAGATGCCCCCTTTGGCGTCCTTGAACGCCGACCCGTACTCCGCCATCATCAGGCAGCACGGGAAGAAAAAGCATACCCCAGCCAGGATATACCAGAACATCCCCGCGTAGGCCATCTGGGCGTAGGCGATGGAGACATTCCCAAAACCATAGATTGTCGAAATAATCATCAACACCAATGTCGGGGTGGTGATTAATTTTTTCTGTTTATCAGCCACTATAATTCAACTCCCCCAAGTAAGATACTTTATTATTTTAAGTAGCTCACTTCTATTATAGGCGATCCGTGTTCATTAAAGAACGACCATGAGAAGCTTTTAATACAGAATGTCTATTAAGCAAAAAGAGCCGCGATGATACAAGCATCGCGACTCTTTTTAAATTCTCATAATACTAAAGCGCTTCCGGGTCCTCCACGATCGGCAGGATAATCCGAAAGAGGGAGCCGGCCCCCAGGGAGCTCTCCAGGGTGATCGACCCGTGGTAGCCCTCGATCAGACGCTTGGCAATCGACAGGCCGAGACCGTTGCCGCCCTTCTTCCGGCTGCGGGCCTTGTCCACCCGGTAGAAGCGGTCAAAGACCTTGTCGACGTCTTCGGCCGGGATCCCCTCACCGAAGTCCTGGATCCCGATCTCCACCGTGTTCATCCCCCGGGACAGGGAGATGTGGACCTCCTTGCGTTCCGTCGAATACTTGATGGCGTTATCACAGAGGATTACCAGGACCTGCTCGAGGTGGTCCCGGTAGATGTTGGCCGTGATCGGTTCGTTCAGGTCATCATCAAGGGTGAAGCTGAAGTCCGGATAGAGCATCTTGAAGTTGTTGAAGACCTGGTGAACCACGTCGTTGACCACCGTCTTCTCGTGGCGGAAGTTGATCTCCACCTGCTCGGCCCGGCTGAGATCCAGCATCTCCTGGACCAGATTCTTCATCCGCTTGGTCTCAATCAATGAGGCCTTGATCGAGTCGTTGAGGACTTCGGGGTCATCCTTCCCCCAGCGGTCCAACATGTCCAAGTGCCCCTGGATGATGGCGATCGGTGTCCGCAACTCGTGGCTGACGTCACTGACGAACTGTGACTGTTGGTCGATGTAGCGCTGCATCCGGTCCAGCATCTCGTTGAACATCGTGGTCAGCTCGGCCAGCTCATCGTTGTGGCTAGGCACGGGAACCCGGACGTTCTTGGTCGGGTCCTTACTGATAATCTTAACGGTATCATGGATCTCACCGAGCGGCCGCAGAAGGAGCAGTGACAGGAAGTAGCCGAGCAGCCCGCTGGCCAGGATGACCAGGCACATCGCCAGGATCACGACCAACCGCAGCTGGTTATAGTTCCGGTAGTAGGCGTTCAGCTTGTTTTCCACCTGGAGGTAACCAATCAGCCGGTGCCCGCGCTGGGCATAGATCGGTTCCTGACCGATGATCACCTGGTGAGCAGTCCCCTTGGCCATCCGGACCTGACGCTTAGCAGTAAAGGTTGGTTGGGCGATGCTCTTTCCGGTACTCAGGATCGGGCGCTTCTGACGGTCATAAATATTGACAATCAGATGACCATCGCTGAGCTCCTGGACGATTGGCCGCTGGTACTCGCTTCCGGATACCGCGCGGCCGCCGTCAGGATCGATCACGTTGTTGATGTTCTTCTTCGTCAGGGGCTGGTTGACCCGACCCAGCTGCCGGCTGATGTTGGTCATCCCCTGGTTGAGCAGGGAGCGTTCCTGTCTGAATAGGCTCTGGGTAAAGGAGCTAAACATCGCCATGGCGACGATGAAGAAGATAATCAAAGAACCCACGGCCGTCCCGAAGGCCCACTTAAGCTTTAAGGAAATAAAACGGCGGTTGCTAGTTTTTTCCTCCATAATTTACCACGAACCTTACGAACGAATTACGTATCCAGTACCCCGGACGGTCTGGATGTAGCTCTTCTCCCCTGGCCGATCGATCTTATTCCGCAGGTAACGGATGTAGACGTCGACCACGTTGGTCTCGACCTTGGAATCATAGCCCCAAACCTTGGAGAGCAGTTCCTTCCGTGACATGACCACGTTGATGTTTTCCATCAGGATTAAAAGGAGTTCATACTCCCGCTTGGTCAGGTTAATCACCTCGTCGCCACGCCGGACAACCCGGTTTTCCTTCTCAATCGTCAGGTCCTTGTAGTTGACGGTGGTCTGGTGTTCCTTGTTGTTGCCATCCTCAATGCTGATCCGCCGCAGCAGCGCCCGGACTCGGGCCAGCAGTTCTTCGATGGCAAACGGCTTGACAATGTAGTCGTCAGCCCCGTGGTCAAGGCCAGAAACCCGGTCAATCACGGAGTCCCGGGCGGTCATGATGATGATCGGCGTATCCTTCAATTCCCGGACCCGGCGTGCCACTTCGATCCCGTTCAGCTCGGGAAGCATCAGGTCGAGGAGGATCACGTCAAAGTCCTGGTTGAGGGCCGCTTCCAGCCCAGCTCGGCCGTCGAGCTCCACGTCGGTTTCATAACCCTCGTGTTTGAGTTCCATGTCCACAAACTTTGCCAAATTCTCTTCGTCTTCAATAATCAAGATTCGACTCATTAATTTCACCTACTAACAATCAATTTAATAACGACCGTATTAATAAAACAAAATAATTTTATCACAGTTTTCTAATAAACCCCAGCGTTCTGGTTATCAAATTAGGAAAAGTCTGCGCCTGACGAAAGAAAACGCCGTATTATCATTTAAAATGAAAAAATCACCCCAGGTCCGGCGCCTAAAGAGTGATCTTTCTCATTAAAAATTAGTTGTTAGTGTTAACAACTTGCTTGCCGTTGTAGTAGCCGCAGTTAGGGCATACCATGTGGGACTTACGAAGTTCACCACAGTTTGGGCAAGGAGTTAAACCAGGGACATTCAACTTGATGTGACCCCGACGCATACGCTTCTTGGTCTTTGAAGTCTTCCGTGCTGGAACAGCCATGTTTGACACCTCCTAGGATTAATATTATCCACAAATGGTTTTTAACCGTCCGCTACTTTTTATCATCCTGATCAGGAAATAATTTTTGGAGTTTCGCGAAACGTGGATCAACTTTCTTATCTTTCTGCTTGCTGGCGGCGTAGTCATCCTCAGAGATGACGTTCCAGCCCTTGCCATTTGGCATGGGTTTACCGGCCTTTTCATCAGCAGAAAGCACTCGTAACGGTACCTGCTCGACGATGTTCTCGGCTAACGCAGTATCGAAGTCGATCGTCTCACCCCGCTTCAACAAGAAGACAACCTCGTCATCCTCGTATCGGGAGAAGTGGGAACGATCATCAATATACGTCTCCGTAAAGTCAAAGTCAAGTGGTAACTGAACGGGCGTCAATGAACGACTGGAGGGCACCGTCAACGTCGTCGTGACGTGTGCGCTGATGGTGGCATCCCCGTCGTCATAGGATACGTACCCGTCAACCTTGACCGGTGCAACGGCCAAGATGATGTCCGGGAACAGTTTAGTCAATGATGCGTTCAGATCAAAAGTACTTTGAATATGAAGTGGTTCATTTTGGTAACGATGTAACTCAGCTAACGACCATTTCATCGTACTAACCTCCTAATGCAACGTATGCAATTATACTAGGCCCACAAATACTTGTCAATGTTTTTTCCTTGACAGTCCCTCAAGCCCTAACGAATCATGATGGGCGGGTGTTTGAGGTCCTGCTCAACCGGGGTGAAGTTCTGGTAGAGCTTCCCCGCCCGGTAGTCAAGGTTGTAGAAGCCATCCCGCATTCCCTGACTGACCTTAGTGAAGAGTGGCACCGGGACCGCCTTCTTAACCTGGTGGAGGTATTCCTGCCCCCGTCTGGTGAAGCCCAGGATGTGAATGTAGGGCTGGTCAGTCCGGGCGACCACCTCGTCCTCGCTCAACTGCAGGGTGGTATACAGGCACATCCGTAGCAGGTGGGCGTAGGTATAACGTTTGGTCTTCACCCCGTGGATGAAGGCGTCGAAGGTCAGCGACCGCTGGGCCACCTCCTTCATCCGGTGCTCAAGGCCCTCGGCCATCTGGTAGGTCGTCGCCAGATAATTCAGGGGCGCCTGAATTAGCTGGTTACGCAGAATTGGGTAGAGATCCGCCCAGTCGGGAACCCGGTCGACCTGCGCCAGGGCCGCCCGCATTGCTGTGGGCACTGTGGCGATGAAATCTGTACCGGTCGCCACCGCCTGACGGATCGCACTGGCGCTGGCGATCTGGCCATGGATCTCCCGGTCGTGGTAATCACTGCCCCGCCGCTGCACCGCGGTCAGCTGGATCGGGTAGTGCCGGGTCAGGACCGCCTTGGTATAGGCGAAGGCCAGGATATCGTTGGGATCACGCAGCTCCCGGCCGGTCTGCGCCCGCAGCTGCTGATTGAACTGGGTGGCGTAGGTGACATTGTACTGGTCAAACTCGGCCTGGTTGAACCGCCGCTCGGCCGCCACCAGGGCCGGGAAGTCCCAGTCAGGGTGTTCGGCTCCAAAAGCCACCTGGTGCACCTGGAGGGCGTTCAGGATTGCCAGGGCCCCGGCCGCAAAGCGGTGGGCCGGCTGGGCGGCATAGAAGATCGGCAGCTCCACCACCAGGTCGACCCCGCTTTCCAGGGCAGCCCGCGCCCGGGTCCACTTATCAACAATTGTCGGCTCACCTCGCTGGGTGAAGTTCCCGCTCATCACCGCCACCGTCACGTCAGCGTCGGTCAGCTGCCGTGCCTGACGGAGGAAGTAACGGTGACCGTTATGAAAGGGGTTGTACTCGACAACCATGCCAACTGCCTGCATCAAAATCCACCTACCTTTGACAAGAAAAGAACCAGCGGGTCGTCTGCTCATCAGGGGCCGCCCTCCCGAAGTCAGCCGTTACCGCAATGTCGGTGAAGCCGCTGCGCTTAAGGGCCGCTGTGATGGTCGCCAGCGGGTAGCTACGTTCGAAGTGGGTTTCCCCGATCCGCTCATAGTGCCCATCCGCTAGGCGGTTGAAGAAGGCCAGCTCGTGGATCACCCCATGAGGCACGTCATCGTCGCCGTAGCTTTGCCAGAGGAAGGCCCGCTGGTGGTCGTCATCCTCGTAGTTATACATGTAGCCCGGATAGACGACATCAGTCTGATAGGGGGTGATCATATCAAAAAGAAAGCGGCCGCCCGTGCGAAGGTGGGCTGCCACCTGCTGGAAGGTCGTTTCAGCATCTTCAATGTCTGCCAGGTAACAGAGTGAGTCGGCAAAGCAGGTCACTAGGTCATACTGCGGCAGGGCAGTCAAGTCGCGCATGTCGGCCTCCACCAGGGTTAACTCGACCCCGGCCGCGGCGGCGTGCTGGCTGGCCAGACTGAGCATGTCCGCCGAGAAGTCGGCCACCGTCACCGCCTGCCCCCATTGGGCCAGCAGGACCGCCAACCGCCCGGCACCCCCCGCTAGGTCGAGCACCTGCTGGGCGGACGAGCCACCGTTGGCCTGGGTATAGGCCGCCCACTTCCGGTACAGCTCATCATCGAAGAGCTGGTCGTAGAGCTGGGCAAAGGTGTGGTAGATCATCAGTCATTAACCCATTCGTCGACATTGACCAACGGGGCATCGGACCAGAGCTTCTCCAGGTTGTAGAAGCTCCGGGTCTCCTCCCGGAAGACGTGGACGACCACGTCACCGAGGTCGATCAGCACCCACTTAGCATGGTTCTTCCCCTCGACACTACCGATGTTGACCTGGTTCTCGTGGGCCTTCTCGATAATCGCGTTGGCAATCGCCTGAACCTGCCGATCGGAACCCCCGGTCATAATGACGAAGTAGTCCGCCATCGGGCTGATCTCGTCAACCTTTAATGCCACGATGTCCTCAGCCCGCCGACCATCGGCGGCTTTGACAACCATCTCTAATAATTGTTTGCTTTCCATCTAGTTAATCTTCCCTTCATAAGCCGGTACCCAGGCGTTGTAGGTCTCAATCGTCTTCGGATAGACCGGTTTGTTGTTTTCAATCAAATACTCCAGGGTGTGCTTGGTCTGATAGGCCACCCCAGCCCCGAGGTCGGCGGCCGTAATCTGGCGGGCCGTTTCAACTCCCTCAAAGTCACGGGCTGGCTCGATGTAGTCGGCCATGTAGACCACCTGTTCCAGCTTGGTCATCTTGGCGGCACCGGTGGTGTGGTGACGAACCGCGTTTAGGATGTCCTCATCCCAGATCCCCAGCTCGTCCTTGATCAGTTCCGCACCCACGATGCCGTGCCAGATGGCGTTACCATAGTTCAGCAGGTCGCTATCCAAACCCTTGGCATGGATCTCGTCGATGAAGTCCTGGTCAGGCCGCTGCTTGGCATAGTCATGACAGAGCCCGGCAATGCTGGCCTTCTCGACGTCGACCCCGTTTTGCTTAGCCAGGGTGATTGCCGTCTGCTCAACCCGCAGGACATGGTGGAAGCGTTTGGGCTTCAGCGCCGCCTGCAGACGCTCCACCAGCTGGTCCCGGGTCATTGGAACATAGTGATGCGTATACTCAATTGTTTCCTCATTCATAATACAAGTGATGCTCCTTTATAAAGGCGGCCACCGCGTCCGGGACCATGTACCTAATCGGCAGTCCCTGGGCGATCCGGCGCCGGATATCCGTTGAACTGAAACTGACCAGGGGCACGTCCACCCAGATCACCGGGTAGGCCGACTCGTTCTTGGCCCCCGGCCGGCGAACACCGACAAAGTGAAACCGCGGCAGGCGGACCAAGTCATCAATCCGGTGCCACTTGGGCAGGTAATCCACCATGTCACCGCCGATGATGAAGTAGTAATCGGTCGTCGGATGCTGCTCGATCATCTTCTTCATCGTGTCATAGGTGTAGCTGACCCCACCCCGGCGCAGCTCGCTCTCCTCGATCCCAAACAGGGGATTACCCTGGATCGCCAGCTTAATCATCGCCAGGCGTAATTCGGCGTCAATCGCCGTTTTATGATCGACATGGGGCGGCGTGGCGTCCGGCATGAACCGGACCTGATCCAATGAAAGTGAGTGCCCCACCTGGTCGGCCACCAGGAGATGGGCATTGTGGATTGGGTTGAAGGTTCCGCCGTAGATCCCAACCCGGTGCCGGCGACTGGTCGTGACGGTCTCCGGCTGGACCCGGGTCTGTGGGCTGGCAAATACTCGACAGCGCTGCATAGTTACCCTCTCCTAGATCCGGGCAACCCGGTCGGACAGCTCACGCAGGTCCTTGTTGGCCGAAACCTTGAACAGGACCAATACCCGACCGATCGACTGAACCACCTGAATATCGGTATTTTGCTCAATGAAATCCTTCAGTTCAGCCGTGGTCACATCCGCATTCTGCAGGATATTAACCTTGATCAGCTCGCGCCGGTCCAGGGCGCCATCCAGCTGGGCCAACCATTGGTCGGTCAACCCTTCCTTGCCCACTGCAAAGATCGGCTGCAGGTGGTTGGCCTGGGCCCGTAAGAAACGTTTTTGTTTTCCTCGTAATTGCATTGTTAAACCTCTCTTAATTAAATCATCGCACGACGAATCAGGGCCGCCACGCCTTTTGGTACCCAGGCAGCAACCGTGGTACCGGCAGGGACGGTAATCCAGCCCAGCCCCTCAAAGACAATGTCACTCTTCTCGTGGACCCGGAACTCCTCCCGCTCCAGTGGCGGGAAGTCTGCCCGGTCATCGGCACTTGGCGGCGTCAGAAGTTCACCGACGTGTTTTTCGTAGAAGTGGTCTGCATTGGCCAGCTTGGTCCGGTGAATCGTCAGGTTGTTGTCAAAGTAGGCTACCAACCCAGCCCGGTCCCCCTTCAGGTAGTCGAAGCGGGCAATTCCCCCTAAGAAGAGGGTCTGCTCCGGATTCAACTGGTAGGTCCGCGGCTTGATCTCCTTCTGGGGGGCAACCAGCTTCAGGGCTTTGGGCGACAGGACGTGGGCCATCTGGTGGGGATGAATGATTCCCGGTGTATCAACCAGGCGGTGACCATCGTCCAGCGGAATTTCGATCTCGTCCAGGGTCGTCCCCGGAAAGCGGGAGGTCGTGATCAGATCCTGGACCCCGGTCCGCAGCTTAATGATCTGGTTGATCAGGGTTGACTTACCAACATTGGTGACCCCAACCACGTAGACATCGCGGTCGCCACGATAGTGCTCGATCGTATCCAAGAGGTGATCGATCTGGTGGTTCTTCTTGGCCGAGACCAGGACCGTGTCAATCGGCCGCAGCCCGGCGATATTAGCCTGCTGACGGATCCAATCCCGCAGTTTGGGCCGGCGTAGTGAGTGCGGAAGGAGGTCCTCCTTGTTACCGACCAGCAGGATCGGGTTGTCACCAACGAAGCGATGGAGGCCCGGAATCAGGCTGCCGTTGAAGTCAAAGATATCGACCACGTAGACAATCAGGGCCTTGGCCTGACCAATCTGACTCAACAGTTTCAGGAAATCATCGTCCGATAGGGAAACCGGGGCGATCTCGTTGTAGTGACGCAGGCGGAAGCAGCGTTGGCAGTACAACTCGTCGGTCGCCAATCCCTTCTCAATTGCCGACTTAGGCGTGTAACCCGGAGCGGCCGGGTCCGTGGATTGGATAACGGCCCCACAACCGATACACCGTAATTGATCGTCTTGTTCACTCATCTTTGCTTAATCCCTCCTGCCATTTCATGTCTGGATACTTCTTCTTCAACCGTTTTTCAACCAGGTCACCCATGAAGCGGTTGGGCCAGGTAACCCACTTGTCCGTGCTGAGCAGCGGCTGGACCAAGATGCTGTAGACCCCGGCCCGGTTGGCGGCAATCACGTCGGTCATCAGTTGATCACCGACCATCACCACCTCATGCTTCTTCAAACCCAGGTGGCGGCGGGCCTTGGTAATCCCAAAGCTTAGCGGCTTCAGTGCCCGGGAGATGAAGGGCAGCTTCAGGTGGGCCGTCGCCTTGGCCACCCGCTGCTTGCTGTTGTTGGAAATTACAATCAGGGGGATGCCGGCCGCATGGAGTTCGTCCATCCAGCGACGGAGCTCAGGCGTCCCGGCCGGGTTATTCCAGGCGATCAGGGTATTATCCAGGTCGGAGAACACGGCCCGAATTCCCTGAGCTTGGAGCTCCTGTGGTGAGACCTGGTAGATATTTTTAACCATCCAGGTTGGTTTAAATTTTTCTAACAAGATTGCACCTCATTATGCAGTATTAGATTAATTATAACGATTGTTCAGACGGGTTTCAATTGATCCGCCAACCCCATCGATTAAAAAAGCCACCCATCGAAATAAAGGGATGGGTGGCTCAAATTTTCAATCTTAGTTGAGGGCCTTCTTGGCTTCATCAACGAGGGCAGTGAATGCCTTTGGGTCGTTAACAGCCAGGTCAGCCAGCATCTTCCGGTTGATGTCGATGTTAGCCAGCTTCAGACCGTGCATCAACTTGCTGTAGCTGATGTCGTTAATCCGGGCAGCTGCGTTGATCCGGGCAATCCAGAGTTCACGGAACTTACGCTTGTTAACCTTCCGATCACGGAAAGCGTAAACGTAACTCTTCATTACTTGGTCCTTAGCAGTCTTGAACAGACGGTGCTTTGAACCACGGTAACCCTTTGCCAACTTCATGATGCGCTTGCGACGTGCGCGCGTAACAGTTCCACCTTTAACTCGCATGTTGAAATCCTCCTACGTATATGTATTATTTATTCGATTGAAGTTTACTTGAATGGCAGTAACTTCTTGTAACGCTTTACGTTGGACTTGTCCATCATGCTCAAGCCACGTAATTGACGACGTTGCTTCTTGGTCTTACCGTGGAAACGGTGACTGGTAAATGAGTTACCACTCTTGAATCCACCATTAGCAGTACGCTTGAAACGCTTTGCAGCAGCGCGGTTAGTCTTCATCTTTGGCATAACTTATTCCTACCTTCTTAAATTAATTTTTCGCTTTATCAGCAGCTGGGGCGAGCGTCAGGAAGATGCTCCGTCCCTCCATCTTTGGACGTTGGACAACAGTAGCAATGTCTGAAGTTTCTTCAGCCATCCGTTCAATCATGTCACGACCGATATCCTTGTGCGTGATGGCACGGCCACGGAAACGTAACGAAACCCGAACCTTGTCACCCTTTTCGATGAACTTACGAACCCGCTTCAGCTTGACGTTGAAGTCGTTCGTGTCGATCGATGGGCTCAGGCGAATTTCCTTGACGGTTACTGTCTTTTGTTTCTTACGAGCTTCACGCTCTTTCTTTTGCATCTCGAAACGGTACTTACCGTAATCCATAATGCGGGCAACAGCTGGCCGTGCCTTTGGTGCTACTAACACCAAATCAAGGTTGGCATCTTCTGCCAATTGAAGTGCTTCACGCTTCGACTTGATCCCTAACTGTTCACCGTTCTGGTCAATCAGCCGCACTTCCCGTGCACGAATACCGTTATTGACAATCATATCTTGTGCTATGGCAACGCACCTCCAATTTTATTAGCGAAAGATCAAGCAAAAAAAGCGGGACGCACAGTGCACCCCGCTCAATAGGAACAGACCTCGTTCGTCTGCTCAATTTCATCTCGTCAGCCCGACGACCCTTGTCGCCCAGGCGAGAAGCGGGTGCTTCTGCTTTTTCTTTCAACGTTTACTAGACTACAAAATTAACTGATGAATGTCAAGGGATTATCCCTTTTTTCGCAGATTTTCCCCATTCATCGTGATCTCCCTGGAGAGGAACTTGATCCGCTCCATGATCCGGGCCGCCTTGACCGGTTCCACGACCCCCTGGTTGTTAATCGCCAGGTGCTCTTTCTCCAGCTGGTCCATCGAGAAGTTGGAACTGAAGAAGGTCGGCAACTCCTCCTGCATCCGGTACTCCAGGATCACGCCGAGGACGTCGTCACGAACCCAGGTCGACATGGCATCGGCCCCGATGTCATCCAGCATCAGGACCGGGGCCTTTTTGACCGCGTCGATCTTGGGCCCGGCCTCATTGGTCCGAATCGAATTCTTCATCTCGACGGCAAAGCTCGGGAAGTGGACCATCGTGGTAGCCACGTCATGCTCGGCCAGCTTATTGGCCGTCGCCGCCAACAGGTAGGTCTTACCGACCCCAAAGCTTCCCGTCAGGTAGAGACCCGGCCGGAAGTGATCTGGCTGGTAGTTATCGATGAAGTCGTTGGCGGCGTTGTAGGCCATCACCCGGCCTTCCGTGCCGTTCTGGTCATCGAGGTAGTAGTCATCCAGGCTGGCCCGGCGGATGAACTTCGGCATGTTGATCGAGTTGACCAGCTGACGGAGGTGTTCCTGGTGGCGGCGCTCAAGCAGCTGCTGGGTCGGCACATAGGTCACGTCAATCTGCCCGGCCACCAGCTGGAGCTGCGGTGAGTAGCCAGGGGCCACCGTCGCCTTGCCCGCCTTGATCAGCTGTTTTTCGTGGAAGAACTCGTACAGCTTGGACCGGCCCCGCCGGATGCTCTCCTTGGTCAGCTGGTCCTGGTGCTGGGTCAGGAAATTCCGGACCTCGGGATCCTGGTAGACCTGCTTCATCACCTGATCCATGCTGGACGCCACGTTGCGGCCCTGCATCATCTTCTGAATTGTCTTGTTTAGCGATTCCAAAGTAGTCACCTCCCCTTCCGATTATTAGCCTGCCGGGCCCGGGCCTTGGCCAGGGCCGCCGCCGAGGCCTTCTTGGTCCGGGCGGCCTCATCCTGCTTGCTCCAGTCCGGCATTGTCTCGCGAACCTCCATTCGCCGGTAACTATGCTTCTTGTTACTCCGCTTAACCGCACCCTGTTGCCGATCCTGGTTAAATTTTTTCAACTGAATCAGGGCGCCAGCACCATCATGAACTCCGGCCCGTAGCCAGTCGTTGGCAATGGCATCCACAAAGCTGCCCTTCAGGGTGGCGTTACCGAGGTCGGCGATGACGTACCAGACCAGGACGTTGATGACCGGTGACGGCAACTTACCGTCCTGAATCAGGCGAGTCAAGACATTTCGCTCACTGGCAGTCACGTAGCCCCCGGTCTGCTCCTTGAGGGCCTGAAGAAAGGCCACCGGGGCATAGTTATCGGTGCTCTTCAGCAACTGACGGTCCTTATCGGTCAATCGCGAATCATTATCATTGACCTCGTGCTTAGGAGTTGCGGCGGAACTGGCTGCCTGCTTGTAGTGGGCTGCCACCTGGCGTTTGAACTTCTTGGCGTCGAAGTGGTTGGTCGCCAGGTCCAGGGCTCCCCGGATCAAGCGGGCCATTGTCGGCTCGTCAATTCCATAGAGCTGATGTTCCACCTCGATCAGCTCCCGGTGGCTGGCGAGGTCGTCACGGGCTACCGGTTGCCCCTTCAAGAGGGCCAGCAGAGTCGGCCAGTCGAAATCGGCACTCGTGGTCACCAGGGAACGTGGCTGAGTAGTCGGGGCCGTCACTTGGGCCTGCTTGACGGCAGCTGGGACATTCACCACTTCTCGCTGGTCCACCTGATAGGTGTCCAGGAAGTGGTGACTGATGTTCTTTAACCCGGTCCGGTCACCGGTCAACTGGTAACGACGGGCCCGCTTGACCAACCGCTTAAAGGCCGGTTCACCGATGGCCTCCAGCAAGAGCACACTCAGCAGGTTGTCGTTTAAGAACTTAGCAGGCGTCAGGGTTGCTTGAAGCTCGTAGACGTAGAGATCCCCCTGGGCGTCATGCTGGAAGTAGGTGGTAACAATCCCCATTCCCTCCAGGCGACGCAGGCCCTCGCTCACTTGATTCTGCCCAGCATTGATCTGGACCAACAGGGTCGACTGGAGACGCCGATCAGCCAGGGTCGGGGCAGCGATGAGCTGGCTGCGCAGGGCATAGAAGAGGCTAAAGGCTACCGGACCCAACACCGGCTGATAGAAATTCGTGAAGGTCTGGTCACTGAAGTTGATAAAGTCTGCCGCGGCGGTCACGAGATAACCCGCCTGCGGATCAAAACTTGGCCCCGTCACGCTCTAACCCCCTACTTCTTCTTGTGTTCATCCTTGACCATCGTTTCCAACTCGCTCATGAAGGCGTCCACGTCCTTGAACTGACGGTAGACACTGGCAAAGCGGATGTAGGCGATCTCGTCGACGTTTTTCAGTTCGTTCATCACAAACTTACCGATGACCTGGCTGGAAACCTCGTTCTCACCGAGTCCCCGCACCTGCTTCTCCACCTTGTCGGTCAGCTTGGTCAGGCGCTCCATACTTACCGGCCGCTTCTCGGCGGACCGGACAATCCCGTTCAAGATCTTCTGCCGGCTAAACTCTTGCCGGGTGCCATCCTTCTTGATGACGAGCAACGGTGTCTCCTCGTAGCGTTCGAAAGTGGTAAAGCGGAAGCCGCAGTGGACACATTCACGCCGGCGACGGATAAAGGTGCCATCCTCACTAGGACGGCTGTCGACCACCCGCGAACCATTTTTATGACAGTGTGGGCATCGCAAAGCGTTCCCCTCCTTTTAACTAGTTAGGTAATACTTTATTTTACTGCGTGCCCTGCAGGTCTTCAACCAATTGGGCTACCTGGCGCCGCGTTTGTTCCAGGCCGCCGTTGTTGTCGATCACGACATCCGCTTTGGCCACCTTCGTACTCAGAGGCAGCTGGGCGGCGATCCGGGCCTGGGCGGCCGTCTTGGAATAACCATTGCGGGCCATCAGACGCTGTAGTTCGGTGGCCGGGCTTACCCGCACAACCACGACCAGGTCGCAGTCATCATCGTAACCTGCCTCAAACAGGAGGGGCACATCCAGGATGACATTGGCCACCCCCTGTTTCTTGAAGTTTTCAACCGCTTGCCAGATGGCGTCTCTGATCAGGGGCTGCATGATCCGGTCAAGCTCCTGGCGGGCTGCTGGGTCGGCGAAGACTTGCTGCCCCAGTCGTTGCCGATCCAGATGGCCGTCCGGGGCGATGATTTCATGGCCAAAAGCGGCCACCAGCTTGTCTAGGGCTGGTGAACCGGGTCGTTGGACCTGGCGGGCAACCTGATCGGCGTCGATGATCGGGAGGCCCGCCTGGCGCAGGAGGTTACTGACCGTTGACTTGCCACTGGCGATGCCGCCGGTTAAACCAATGATTCTGGTCATCACTGAACCTCCCGTAGTGGCTGGCAATGGGGACAGTAGGTGGTCCCCCGCTGAGCCACCTTGATCTTAACCATCTTGGTACCGCAGCGCGGACACTTATCCCCACCGTGGCCATAGGCATTGAGTCGTTTCTGGAAGCCCCCGGCGTCCCCGAAGGCGTTAGCAAAGGTGTGGACCGTCGTTCCCTTGTACTTGATGGCCTGGGCGAGCTCCGCAATGATGTTGTCATGCAGGGACTGGATCTGCGAATCGGTCAGGGTGTTGGCGGGTTGTTCTGGATTGATCTTGCTCATCCAGAGGACCTCGTCGGCATAGATGTTACCCAGGCCGGCAACATGGTGCTGGTTGAGGAGGAAGGGCTTGATCTTCCCCCGACTCTTATGGAGTTCAGCAGCGAAGAAGTCCAACTTGAAGGCTTCCGGCGTCGGTTCTGGCCCGATTGTCTTGAGTCCACCAACCTGCATCTCATCCCCGGTCTTCACCAGGGTCATCCGGCCAAACTTGCGGGTATCGTGGTAGCAAAGCTCCGTACCGTCCGTGAACTGAAAGATGACGTGGGTGTGCTTGTCAAGCGGCCCACCGATTGGCTGGCTGAAGTACTGGCCTTCCATGCGGAGGTGGGAGACCATCGTCAGGTCGTTGCTGAACCGGAAGAGCAGGTACTTGCCCCGCCGGTCGATATCCGTAATTGTCTGGCCGATCAGGGCCTGGCGAAACTCCTCGACATCGTTGGTGATGGTCTTTCCATAGTAAACATCGATAGCATTAATCTTACGTCCCTTAGCAATCTTCAGCAGACCGCGGCGGACGGTTTCCACTTCTGGTAATTCTGGCAACTTGAATGACTTCCTTACTTCTTAAGATCGTACCAGGTATCGCCGAACTTGCTGTCCACCTTCAGCGGGACATCCAGCTTGACGGCCGAGTCCATCACCTGGGGAACCAGCTTCTGTAATACCGGGATTTCTTCCTTAGGGGCCTCGAAGACCAATTCGTCGTGAATCTGGAGAAGCATCTTCGCCTGAAGCTGGCGTTGCTCCAGTTCGTGTTGCATCCGGATCATGGCGATCTTGATGATGTCGGCCGCACTCCCCTGGATTGGGGTGTTCATCGCCGTCCGTTCGGCAAACGAGCGCCGGCTGAAGCTCTTGGCGTTGATATCGGGCAGGTAGCGCCGCCGGTGAGTGATCGTCTCCACGTAGCCGTGTTCCTTGGCATAGGCCACCGTGTCGTGAATGTACTTCTCCACCCCGGGGAACTCGTGGAAGTAGTTCTGGATGAACTCGTGAGCCTGAGCACGGCTGACATGGATCCGCTGGGCCAGCCCATAATCACTGATCCCGTAGACGATCCCGAAGTTGACCGCCTTGGCCCGCCGCCGCATGTTCGGGTCAATTGCGGCGTCGGCCGGCAGGTGGAAGATCCGCCGAGCCGTGCTGGCGTGAATATCTTCACCATTCTTGAAGTCCTCCTGGAGGTTCTTGTCCCCCGTGATGTGGGCCAGGACCCGTAGCTCCACCTGGGAATAATCAGAGGAGAAGATCTGCCAGCCCTGATGGCTCGGCACGAAGGCCCGCCGGATCTGGCGACCCTCGGGAAGCCGAACCGGGATGTTCTGCAGGTTCGGATCAACCGAGGACAGGCGCCCGGTCTGGGTCAGGGTCTGCAGGTAGCGGGTGTGGATCTTCTGGTCACTGGAGTGGATCACCTTGAGCAGGCCGGTGATGTAGGTCGACTGAAGCTTGGCGATCTGCCGGTACTCGAGGATCTGGGCCACGATTGGTGCCCGGTCAGCCAGCTTCTCCAGGACATCGACGGCCGTGGAATAGCCGGTCTTGGTCTTCTTGATCACTGGCAGCTTCAGCTTCTCAAAGAGGATGTGGCCGAGCTGCTTGGTGGAGTTGATGTTGAACTCCTCACCGGCCTCTTCATAGATCTGGCTCTCGATCTCGGCCAGGCGTTCCTTGAGCTTGCTCCCCATGTTCTTGAGGGTCTGGGCATCGACGTGGACCCCGGTCATCTCCATCTGGGCCAGGACCCGGGTCAGCGGCAGCTCGATGTCGGTGTAGAGGGGCATCTGTTGGTTTTCCTTCAGCTGATCGTAGAGGGGAGTCCGCAGGTCCAGAATCGCCCGAGCCTTGTTGGCCAAGTGGGTGAAGAAGATTGTGTCGTCGTCGGGAACCGCTCGCTTGACCCCCTTGCCATAGACCTCCTCGTCGGTCTGGACGTTGTGGTAGTCGTGCTCACCGGCCACCTTGCCCAGGTCGTTGCTGTTGTCGTTGGTGTTGAGCAAGTAGGAAGCCAGCAAGAGGTCGAAGTCGACACCGGTCAGGTTGATCCCCAGCCGGTGCAGACCGACAATCTGGCCCTTGGCGTTGAAGACGTTCTTCATGGTTGCCGGATCCTCCAGCAGCTTCTTGAGTGGGGCCTGCTTGAGGAGCTCGGCATCACGGCTAACCAGCCAGTGCTGACCATCGCCGATCACGAAGCCGGCAAACGGCGAGAGGTGGTAATTGGCCACAGGCATCTCCAGGTAAAAGCTGAGGGGCCCCTTGAGTTTGCCCACCTGCTGGGCCAGTTGGTCGGCGTCTAACTCCGTATACTCAATCGGGGCCACCGCCGGCTCACCGTCTTCGGGGGCAACGTTCATCTTCTTCAGGAAGGACTTGAAGTCCATCTGCTGGTAGAAGTCGACCAGTTCTTCAGTTTGTTCCCCCTGGTAGGTAAGGTCGGCTAGCCCGATCTTGATCGGGGCGTCGCGGAGGATCGTCGCCAGGGTCTTGCATTCCCGAGCAATGTCCTCTTCTTCAACCAGGTGCTCCTTCATCTTGCTCTTCTTGAGCTCATCGATGTGGTCGTAGAGGCCCTCAACCGAACCAAACTGCTTGACCAGGCGCAGGGCCGTCTTTTCCCCAATCTTAGTAACACCCGGGTAGTTATCCGAGCTATCACCCATCAGGGCCTTCATATCGATAATCTGCGTTGGGGTGATCCCCAGCTTCTCCTCGACGTGGGCCGGGGTATAGTGCTCGGTCTCGGTAACCCCCTTGTGGGTCACCGCCACCGTGGTGTGGTCGCTGGCCAGTTGGGTCAGGTCCCGGTCACCGGTCACGATCAGGGTCGTGTAGCCGGCATCATCAGCCTCCTTGGCCAGGGTGCCGATGATGTCATCGGCCTCGTAATTGGGCAGTTCGTAGCTGTGCAGGCCAGCCGCCTTGACCAGCTGGCGGACGTAGGGCAGCTGTTCGGTCAGCTCCTCGGGGGTCTTGTTCCGCCCGCCCTTGTAGTCACCATACATCTTGGTGCGGAAGGTCACCTTGCCAGCATCAAAGGCCACCAGGGCCGCGTCCGGATGAAAGCTGTCCAGCACGTGGTCCAGCATCAGTTTGAAGCCGTAGATGGCCGCCGTGTGCAGGCCATCCTTGTTGGTAAACTTATCGATCTGGCTGTGCATGGCAAAGAACGCCCGGAAGACGATGCTGTTACCATCAATCAATAGTAATTGTTTTGTCATTTAATTCCCGCCCTTCTTTTTCTAAAAATAATTGTACCAAAGATTAGTCGCCGGGGTTACTTTCCCGATCGGTCTTTTCAGGAATATAATAAACAACGACTACTGTTTAAGGACTGATTTTCATGCATAAGCTCATCGATCAACGCCACCTAGCCGAGGCCCGGTTGTTCGCCATCGCCCTCACTTTTTGCGGGGGCTTCACCGACGCCTTCACCTACATTCAGTGTGACCACACCCTGGCGGCGGCCCAGACCGGAAACATTGTCTTCCTGAGTGCCGCCCTGGCCAACCACAACCTGCTCGGCGTAGTTGACCGCCTCGCCTCACTGATTGCCTTTATTATCGGCCTAGCCGTCGTCAGCGTTTTCCACGCCCATATTGCCCACTACTGGCGGGTCTTCTGCCTGATGCCGATCCTAGTCATCGGGATCATCGTTGGCGGGCTACCGGCAAGCTTCCCGACCTACATCAGTGTCCCGGCGATCTCCTTTGGTCTCGCCATGCAGAACGCTGCCTTCACCAAAATCGAGGGCCTCGGTTACAGCAGTGTCTTCACCAGTGGCAACATCAAGAAGTCCGTGGTGGCCTGGAGCGAGTACTACTTCCACCACGACCAGAGCCAGCGCCAACCGGCCCTCGACTACACCGTGATCGTCATCAGCTTCGCCCTCGGCGCGATTGCCTCCGCCCAGGTCCAGCCGATCCTTCACATGAAGACCATCTGGCTGGCGGTCCTAATCATCCTCATTATCAACGTCACCTACTACCTCCAGAAGTGGTCAATCGAGGGTAAACAATAAAAGCCAGGCGAGAAAGAATCCTCGCTTGGCTTTTATTGTTAGTCGCGCTCGCTCATCCCAAAGATCTGGAGGAATGAGAGGAAGAGGTTGATGAAGTCGAGGTAGAGCTGTAAGGCCCCCAGGACTGCCAGCCCCGTCATCGAGCTTTGTTCACTGTAGTTCATGTAAATTTGCTTCATCTTCTGGGCATCCCAGGCCGTCAGGACAACGAAGATGATGACGGCAATGAACGAGAAGATGTAAGTGATGGCCGGACTGTGCAGGAACATGTTGACAATCCAGGCAATCATCAGGGCCACCAGGGCCGCCATGGCGTGAGCACCAAACCGGCTCAGGTCGCGCTTGGTGACCGTCCCGTAGATGGCCATCGTGGCGAAGACCGCCGCGGATGAAACGAAGGCTGCCGCGATGTCGGCCCCCGTGTAGACGCCGGCGATCAGGGCAAATTCAACCCCGTAGATGATCGCTGTCAACAGCAGCATGACAAAGCCACCGACCGGGTTACGGGTCGCGCTGAAGCTGACCCCCATTGACAGGGCAATCGGCAGCAACAGAATGATCCAGACCATGGCCGGGTGTTGGCCGAAGAAGCCCATCACCTGGGCACGGAAGACCGTCATCGTTAGGTAGGCACTCAATGCCGAAACCAAAACGGCCAGGGTCATGTTCCCATACATCCGGGTCAGGAAACGATTCAATCCCGCCGCGTCGGTCACAATCCGCCGGCCCGAACCATTAGAAAAGTTATCCATCAGATAATCCCTCTTTCTTATTCAATTATAAAAACTTAAGCAACCCTAAAATAACATAAAAATGGTAGCGACCACTACCATTTTTGTCTAATATTTTTACTTATTAAGGATTTCTTTATACTTATCCTCGTACTTCTCGACGTCACCGGCACCCATGAAGATGAGGACGGCGTCGTGGTACTGGGCCAGCTTGTCGATCGAATCCATGTCGATGCCCTCGCTGCCCGGAATCTTGGCCTCTAGGTCGGCACTGGAGATGTTCCCCTTGTTTTCCCGGATGGAACCGAAGATTGGGGTAACGTAAACCTTGTCGGCCCGGCTGAGTGAGCTGGCAAAGCCGTCGATGTAGGCCGCCAGCCGGGAGTAGGTGTGGGGCTGGAAGACGGCGATGATCTGCTTGTCCGGGTACTTCTGCCGGGCGGCGTCGATTGTGGCCTTGATCTCACTCGGGTGGTGGGCGTAGTCGTCGATCATCTTATCGTCGGCCACGTCGGTCTCGCTGAACCGCCGCTTGACCCCGGTGAAGTTGGCCAGCTCCTTCTTGATGTCGGCCATGTCAACGTGTTCCATGTAGGCCACTGCCAGGACCGCCAGACTGTTCAGGACGCTGTGCTCACCGTAGAGGTGGATGGTAAAGGTCCCCAGCTTCTGGTCGCGGAAGTAGGCGTCGTAGGTGGACCCGGCCGGCGTCCGTTGGATGTTCTCGGCCCGGAAGTCGTCCTGGTCACCGGTCCCGTAGTAGTAGATTGGCACGTCAACGTCGAGCTTGTGGAGGTTCTCGTCGTCCCCCCAGGCGAAGATGGCCTTCTTGACCTGCCGGCCGTAGGTTTCAAAGGACTGGCGAACGTCGTCGATGTTCTTGAAGTAATCCGGGTGGTCAAAGTCGATGTTGGTCATGATGGCGTAATCCGGGTGATAGGCCAGGAAGTGGTCCCGGTACTCGTCAGCTTCGAAGACGAAGAAGCGGTCCTGGGCGTTGCCCTTGCCGACCCCGTCACCGATCAGGTAGCTGGTTGGCTCCACGGCGTCCAGCACGTGGGCCAACAGGGCTGTCGTACTGGTCTTACCATGGGCCCCGGCGATCCCGATGCTGGTGTGGTTAGCAACCTCGTTTTCCACCGCCTCTGGGTAGGACATGATCTTCAGGCCGAGTTCGTGGGCCCGCTTGATCTCCGGGTGGTCATCGTCAAAGGCGTTCCCCTGGATGATCGTCATCCCCGGCTTGATGTTGGCCGGGTCAAACGGCAGGATCTTGATGCCCGCCTTCAGCAGGGGTCCCTGGGTGAAGGTTTCCTTCTCGATATCGGAACCCAGCACCGTGTTTCCCTTATCATGCAGGATCCGGGCCAGCGAGGCCATCCCGGTTCCCTTGATTCCAACAAAATAGTATGTTTGCTTTTCCATCAATCCAGTTTCCTTTCAGCTTTCATGCAGTTAATTTAAAAGTCATTGAGGGGCCAGTTCCCTGGTCCCTCAATAAATAATATAGCATTCTAGCGTTTTGGCAATAGCTTTCACCAATTATTAACTATTTTGCTGGAAAGAAGGTGTTGGCCCGGTCAAAGTCAACCGCTTCCCCGACTTCTTGCCAGTCGTCAGGGATGATCCAGAGACCCTTCTTGTCTGGCGCATTCTTCAAGTGCAGCTCGCGGAAACCGCAGAGCATGCCGTCACTCTCAACCCCCATCAGGGCGCCTGGCCAGATGATCTTACCATCCGGCATCATGGCACCGGGACGGGCAACGACGACCTTGATTCCCTCCTTGACGTTAGGTGAACCGCAGACAATCTGCACGGTCTGGTCCGGCCCAATCTTGGTCTGGGTAATCTTCAGGTGGTCGGACTTCGGGTGATCCTCCATCTTCTCCACGTAACCGACAATAAACTTCGGCGTCGAATCGGCTGTCAGTTGCTGGTCAAAGCCGGCCGCCGTCAGCTTGGCGTTCAGTTTGGCCACTTGGTCATCATCTAGGAAGACCTGACCGTTTTGCCCCTTTAATTCGGGCAAGATCGTGCTGGCCGCCAGGAAGTTGTAGCCCAGCAGCTGGCCCTTTTCATCGGTGATCTGGGCCACCCCATCGTTGACCGTGCTGGTCTGGTCGCCGTTGTCGGGAGCCGTGATGACGACTAAGATGTCGCCCATTTCTTTCGGGTTGTAACTTGAAATTAACATCGAATGTTCCTTTCCAATTTGTATTTTGCGACCATCGTCAAAAGCAATGGTCACGTACCGCCATCCTATTTTACTTCAAATCGCGCAAAAAATCTTCCACTTGTTGCTTGCTTTTCCGTTCCTTGTTGACGAAACGGCCGATTTCCTGACCATCCTGAAAGACAACGAAGCTCGGGATCCCAAAGATGTTGAGGTCGGCGGCCAGGTCGATGTTCTCGTCTCGGTCAACCAGGTAGAAGTGATCAGCACTGAAGTCCCGCTCAATGGCTGGCATGGCCGGCTTGATCGCCTGACAGTCCGGGCACCAGTCGGCAGTGAAGAAGAGAACGTAGCGTCCATTTTGTACCCTCTGCAGCAGTTCATCCTCGCGCATTACCGGTAATTTTTCCATTCTTAGCCCTCCCGTTTTCTCACCATTATATCACGGCCACTGGGCCCCACCAGTAATCCGCCTGGGCCAACCAATTTGTTTTTCGTCGCGCCGGTATGGTAGAATACATGTGTTGCCTTAAATTACCCAATCTCCAAATACATCAAGAAAGAAGTAATTTAATCTAAAATGAACGATTCAAATAGTACAGCTAACCCCTGGATCGTCCCCATCACCCTGGGGGCCTCCGGGCTTGCCGGTTTCATTGCGGGTAAGCTCTTTGGTAATCGGCCAATGTCCGCGCGGCGGATCTTGCGGATGGTCCGCAACGATTTTGCCCGCGAAGGTCAGATTACCGGGAGCTGGATCGACCATCATGCGGTACCGTTCCAACGCTTTGCCGTTAAGACAAACGCCTACCAGGGTGGCTTGACCCGCCGCGAGGATGACGAGCTGGTAAACTACGAATTCAAGGCCGACGCCTACACCGGTAGTTTACTGGAGCTCAAGCGAATTGAAGACTAATTAAAAGTGGCTGATGAGGGACTAGGCACTAACGCCTGTCAAGTATACAGTTCAAATAGAAAAATATTTTATGCGGCTTGAGCGCGGAATTTTTCCGCGGTCAAGCCGTTTTTGGATGTATAAGCTCGTTGAGTGTTGAAATATTTAATAGCTTC
>DXAA01000012.1 GCA_019117285.1 Candidatus Limosilactobacillus intestinigallinarum | reverse complement strand
ATCACAATCTGATTTTTGGTAGTTACGAAGTAACTTGAGTTTCTCCATCGTAGAATAACTTGCAATAAAAAATACCCCCTAGGATTCACACTTTTATTATTTAAAGTGTCAACCCTAAGGGGTATTGTACGGGTATTGTACGATCAGGCCCACACACTTTTTCTGTAATTCTTGGCACTTACAGTTCACGAATTCCTCTCGCGCTGGTTGGGCCGCCGCACCAAAGGTAAAGAGCTGACTAAATTCACTCAGAAAGTCAACCGTTAAGTCTGGCTGCTCCAGTGCCAATACCAGACGCATCCAATCGAGATCGGTTTTTGTGATCTGGCGAAGGCCACTTTGATCACGCTTAATTGGTGGAATCAGGTGCTGCTGCTCCCAGAACCTAATCTTATCCGGCGTAACTGCAAGCTCTGCCGCTGCTTGGTGAATATCCATAGGTTTCATCATATTCCGCGTCGCTGACGGGTCCCAACCATTCAGCGGTCCCCTTATTAGTCTTTCCAGACGTCCTTGGCAATATTGAAGGCGGACCAGGCATTCGGCCAGCCGACGTAGAATGCCAGTTGGGTGATTACCTCAACGATTTCGTCCTTGGTAACCCCGTTCTGCTTGGCCAGCTTCATGTGGTTAGGCAACTGTGCAAAGGCGCCCTTGGTAATCAATGCCGAGACAGTCACCATGCTCCGGTCCCGTGGGCTGAGTTCCTTTTCGCGGGACCAGACCTCACCAAACAACACATCATCGTTTAGTTCCGCAAACTTGGGGGCAAAGTCACCCAGGTACTTGCGGCCAGCCGTTTGTTTTTTAGCCATCGTTATCTCCTCCTTAATCGTCCAATTGCTTCTTCATCTTTGCCAGGCCCAGCGTCGTGCTAGCATTGCCAATGTAGGTCATCCCGGCAACCTGACAGAAACGCTTGATGACACTGGACACGGGCTTGATTGCATCAAGCGGGTTGGCCCCCTGAATCAGTAGACCGACCCTGCGCCCGGCGAGTTCGTTACTCCCGCTACGTTGGGAGATCCGCTCAATCAGTGTCTTCAGGTAGGCGCTCATGTCATGCCAGTAGACCGGCGTGCCCAGGATAATCGTGTCTGCGGTAGCCATCTGGTGGTAGATCGCCGCAAACTGGTCGTCGGCAAAGTCTTGACCGATCTGATAGATCTTATAGTCCACTAAGTTGACCTGGACAAAATCCTCCCCCGCCAGCAGCTTGTTACCCAAGCGGACGGTGTTGCCATTGCGATTTTCGCTCGCGTTGATAAAGAGAATTTTCGCCATCTGATCAGGTCCCTACATCTGTTGAGCAGTTGGCCGGATGATGACCTCATTCCAGGCGGCATCGGCGGGTAGGTCGATGGCTTGCTTGATGGTCGTAGCGATCCGGTCAACCGGAATACTGAAGTTCTTGTAGAATTCTTCGGTGCCGGCCTTAACCTTCTCGTCAGTGATTGAATTGATCAGACCGGTGTCAACGGCCCCTGGTGAGATCAAAGTAACCCGGACGTTGGTCTTGGCTTGGGCCATCTCCTGACGCAGGCCTTCACTGATTGCCCGCACCGCAAACTTGGTGCCGGAGTAAACGGCACTCATTGGTCCGGAGACGTGGGCGGCAATCGAGGCGATGTTGATGATCTGGCCACTCTTCTGCTTCATCATGTATGGGAGGGCCGCACCGATTCCGTAAAGGGTCCCCTTGATATTGATATCAATCATGTTGTCCCAATCTTTGATTTTCTTCTGGGCCAGGAATGATTGAGGCATGATCCCGGCAGAGTTGAGCCAGACGTCAATCCGGCCAAACTTATCGATGGCGAGCTTGGCCAGGGCCTCCACCTCGTCATCGTTGGTAACGTCGGTCGCCAGGTATGCTGCCTCGCCACCCAGTTCCTCGATGTCCTTGGCAATTTCCTTCAGCCGTTCCTCACGACGCGCGCCCAATACCAGCTTGTCGCCGTCCTTGGCCAGGAGCTTGGCAGTGGCTTCACCCATTCCACTGGATGCACCAGTGATCACAACAACTTTACTTTCAGCCATTAAAAATTCCTTCTTTCTGCTTGGTTTGCTTTCAACGATTCTTACTCTAAACTATGGAGTAAGCTCCAGGGCAAGGACTTTTTTAAATTTTCTTGGTGTGGAGTCAGCTCCAGGGTGTATCTTAGCCATTAGCGTGAGAACATTAATAAGAAAGGAAGATGCACTATCTTTAAGCAAAATTTCGTACTAAATGGCCACCTCTATACGAAAACCAAGGATTTAGTGGCCCCGCTGGTTATCTTCGCCCACGGTCTGGGCGATTCGGGATACAGCGGCATCGACTACGCCCGCGCCTTCGCCAAGCAGGGTTACTCGGCCTACACCTTTGACTTCAACCACGGGACCTTCCGTGATGACATGACCAAGATGTCGATCTTCACTGAACGTGATGACCTCAACACGGTAGTCGACCACTTTAAGGAGCAGGGTTACCAGAATATTTACCTCCTTGGGGCTAGCCAGGGCGGGGTCGTTTCGGCGATGGTGGCTGCCCAGCGTGACGACATCAGGGGGCTCATGCTCCTCTACCCCGCCTTCGTGATTCCGGACATGATGCACGACCTATTCCCGCGGCAGGACTTCCCCACGACATTCAACCTGATGGGCATGACCCTGGGCCGGGAATACGTCAAGGACCTTCCGGGGTATAACCTGCTGGGGACGGTCAGCAAGTACCAGGGCCCGGTGTTGATCTTCCACGGCACCCGTGACCTCTATGTCCCGATCCACTATTCTCAACAGGCGGCCGCCATGTACCCCCATGCCCAGCTGATCACGGTCCAGGGGGCCGGCCACGGTTTCTATGGTCACCAGGAAAAGACGGTCACCGCTGACCTGATCGACTTCGTTCGGAAGCACTAAAAAAGGTGAGGCAGGAATCGTAATGATTCCGTCCTCACCCTTATTTTTTGTAATCTTGCCATTCCTTGCGAATGTCCACGGCATCCAGGTTTCCGGCGTCGATGCGGCCCAGGTGCTCGTCGAAGGTATCCAGCTTCCACTGCAGGACCTTGCGCGTCTGCTGCAGATTAAACAGCTGTTTATCAACCTCGTCGATCTGTTCCTGGAGCAGCTGTTTTTGCGCCGCCTTGGCATCCTGGCCCTTGCTCAACGCCAGCTGGGCAAACTCCGTGATTTTTTCCAATGATAACCCGGCCCGTTTCAGGTTGAGTACCAGGTATAACCAATTCAGCTCCACGTCGGTGTAGACCCGGTAACCATTCTTATCCCGGTGGACCGGTGGAATGACCCCCTTCCGCTCGTAGAAGCGCAGGGTGTCGGTGGTCACCCCGAAATAGTCCGCCACGTCTTTGGAGGACATTTTCGTCGTCTTGTTATCCATCAATTCATCTGTCCTTTCTTCAACTGGGCTGCAAAACTCGAAACCGACAGCAGGATCGCGTACAGCATGGCCGGGGCGTAAATCGTCATCGACAGGATCAGACCAACAACCTTGATCAGCAGATCCAACAGCACCGTCTTCCCACTTAGGTCATACAGAGCCTTAAACATCTTCTGGTGGTTGGCAACGTTCAATGAGTGGGAGATCGCCATCCAACTATTATTACACCCTATAGTTTACTCCATAGTTGTGGTGCCTTTCAAAGTAAAAGATTTGTTGGTTTTTAGTTTTTCTTGTTTTATTTTTGTTTTTTATTAAAGTTAAAGTAACTTATCACTGTCTCTTGAATATTGGCTTTCAAACTAAATAATGTGCGACGTGGGTGATCTTACTAATCGATGGATCCAGTTGTGCAAACCCATCATCACTCAAATCTTTGCGAGCATAAGTAAACGACGGTTACCCTATCCCCGTCCTCGCCAGAATAAGAAGCCTAACCATGGTAGAATAATACTTGAAGTACACGGTATTGTGGCCGTAAGAGAAAGGAATTGTAATTATGGATAACGTCTTAACCAAACGCGTATCATTGGTCGAACTGTTCTATGACCTGGTCTTCGTCTACATGATCTCCCGGGCCACCGGTCTGATCCACCACCTCCAGCACGGGATCGTCAGCCCGGTGACCCTGGCCATCTTTGCCCTGGTCGTGATCGTCTTCATCAATTCCTGGATGGTCCAGATGGTCTTCACCAACCGTTACGGAAAGTCGTCGTGGACCAACATCAGCTTCTCGTTTGTCGACATGGCGATTGTCCTCTACATGTCCAACGCCTTCACGGCCACCTTTGACCGGCACCTGGCGACCTTCTTCACGGCGGCCGGCCTGCTCTCGCTAACCCTGTGTCTCCAGTACCTGATTGTCTACCATCAGGCCCGGGATCAGGTTGACCGCCAGATCTCCCGGACGTTTGCGCTGATCCTCGGCCTGCGCACGGTCGCCCTTTTGATCGGGGGACTCTCCCCCAATGGCGTCGGCATCACCATCGCCTTGATTGGGATCATTGTCTCCTGGATTGGGCCGGCCTTCACCGGGAAGTACACCCGGCACCGCCCGATCATCTTCTCCCACCTCCTGGAGCGGCTGACGGCCCTGATCATCCTGATGTTTGGCGAAACCATCGTGGGGATTGCGGACTACTTCACCCAGGCCAACTTGTCGATCTTTTCCATCCTCATCTTCGTCAGCGTGGTCAACCTCTTTTTCACCTACATCGTTGAGTTTGACCACCTCATTGACGAACACCATACTAAGGAAACCGGCAATCTGATGATCTACCTCCACTACTTCATCCTCTTTGGCATCAGCCTGTTCACGGTGGCCCTGAAGTTCATCAGTGAGGAGAATGCCCAGCCACTCTTCACCGCCGCCTGCCTCTTCGGTGGACTCGGCCTGTTCTACATCGGGCTGGTGATTGCCAACCACTACAACCGGATTGTCATCACTAAGCCGGTGATGGCCTGCTTCGCCGCAACCACCGTGGCGGGGTTCGTGATTGCCCTTGCCCGGCCGACGTTTGCAATTTTCACGGCCACCGTCGCGATCGTCACCCTCCTGAACGCGGCCGTCCTTACCGCCCACCTGTTGAAGAACAACTAAAGTCGCCCACAAACATAAAATAGCCTGTTCTAGCGTCACTGCAGTCGCTAGAGCAGGCTATTTTGCTCGGTAATTACATTTACTATTTATGAATGGATAAGATCGGTTCCCAATCGTCCCGGCCAACCGTGATTCGGTTGGCAGAGCCGTATTATTACTTTTCGTTAGTCATAGTCAGCCGACGCTTCTTCTCTTGGGTCAAAACATCGTATTCGTCCTGCATCGACTTGTGAACTACTCGGCCATCAATGACTGAGCTTCTGGGAACATGGGGTAGTATTTAGGATATTACACCTGTGTTCAGGATACCCAACTTACAGAACGCCACTCTTTTACCACGGCTAGTCCCTAGCCAACGACTTTTAATCCTTTACGTAAGATATTAACTGCCGCATTAATATCCCGATCGTGATGGGTACCACAATTTGGGCACGTCCATTCACGAACTTGTAACGGCTTTGGTCCGCTATGGTAACCACAGTGGCTACAAACCTGACTAGTATAGTTTGGTCTAACCTCTACTAAGCGTTTACCATACCAGGTGCACTTGTATGCTAACATGGTCCGGAATTGATACCAGCTAGCGTTCGCAATGGCCTTAGCTAGACAATGGTTCTTCTGAAGATTCTTGGCTTTCAAATCTTCAATGACGATTAGGTCGTATTGCTTAACCAAGGCCGTTGTCAGTTTATGCAAATAATCTTTCCGTTGGTTCGCTATCTTTGTTTGGTAGCGGGCCTTTTGTTGTTGGGCTCGTTGCCAGTTCTGGTAATCATCCAATTCTTTTTTCACCGTTTTATGGTAATGGTTCCATTGACGGACGGCAACCGTCGCTTGATGTTTCCGTTTGGCATACATACTTTGCCATTTTGCTGCTTGTTTTTCCGCCCATTTAGCGTTAAAGGTTCCGTACTTAATCCCATCAGAACTAATGGCTAGATCAGCGATCCCAACATCAATGCCGACCGCTTTTCCTGTCTTACTTAAATGTTCGGGAGCCCCAAATGCCACTTGTAATGACAGATAGTAACGACCAGTGGGCTCAAAACAAACCGTATAGCACTTGATTTTGCCATTAACTAACCGGGTCGTCTTACTGGTCCGAATGCTCCCTAGCTTAGGTAATCTCACTCGCCGCTTAGCAAGCACCCGACAAACTGATCGTCCCGTATAAGCCTGCCGAATAGCACGACGCGATTTAAATCGCGGGTAACCGCCCTGGTGCCTAAAAAGCATTTTAAACGCCTGGGCAAGGTTATGATTGACCACCAGGAAGCTAGTTGCGTCACTAGTCCTAAGGAATGGATATTCCTGCTTGAGTCTTTTTAATAGGTAATTCATGCCATATTCATTGACAAAGTGACTGCTGGGATTATTTTGATAACGTTCCTTCGCCATCGCCAGCATTTGGTTCCAAACAAAGCGATCATTACCAAACATCTGCCACAGTTGTTCCCTTTGCTGGGCATTGGGATATAGGCGGAGTTTAATGCCTTTTATGATCTGCACCATTTCTACCACCATTCCTTCATCAGCGGTCAGTCAACAAAGCTAATTAATATCTGAGCACCAATCTTTCTGTTAAGTATATTATATCATATCCTAAAACATATGTTCGGCTAAAAGCTAAAAAAACTAGGCAATTCATCACGTCCTTAAAAGAACGTGTTTCTTTGCCCATTTTCAAAAACCTTACCTTTCGGGTCACTTATCAAACTGTTATCTTGATTGTTCATCGAAGACTTACTCCTTCATTTTAGAATAGTTAAGCTAGCTCCCGTCCTTATCGGCGAGCTGAATTTAAGTATTTAAAATAGAGACTGGGCGTTAACTCAGTCTCTATTTGACCTAATACAAGTAGTTGATTTGGCGATTTATTCACTCACGATTACCAGTGACTTGATTGCTTGCCGCTTATCCATTGCTTCATAAGCCTGCTTAATTTCATCAAGCTTGAACCGCTTCGTGAATACCTTTCCGGGGTGGATCTTGCCATTTAGAACGGCATCAAGTAATACCTGCCGATCGTAAGTGGTTACCGGCGCCGTTCCCCCACGAAGGCCAATGTTGTTACCAAAGAGCTGGTTGGCCTTAGGCTCCGTTTCGGGAACACCAACCCGGCCAATCACTGCCCCTGGACGGGCAATCTGGCCCGCCTGCTCGATGGCACTCGTTGCCCCCACGCATTCAAGCACGGCGTCAACCCCGGCGTTTTCCTCGGTCAGTGCTAAGACGTCCTTAACGGCCTGGTCACCCTTGCTGGAAACGATGTCCGTGGCGCCAAATTCACGGCCTAGCTTTGCCCGATCATCATGGTGACTCAAGAGGATGATCCGCTTGGCACCGCGCAACTTGGCACCGATGACACCACAGAGGCCAACCGCACCGTCACCAATAACAGCCACGGTCTCACCGTCCTTGACCTCGGCACTGGCAGCAGCGTGGTAACCAGTTGCCATCACGTCGGCCAGCGTCAAGAGGTCATTCAACTGTGCATCGGAATAGTCTTTTGGTTGACCGGGGATCTTTACCAACGCCCAGCTGGCATTCTCCGTCCGCAGGTATTCCGCCTGGTAACCGGTGGTGATACCACTGGCGAAGTTGCTGTTAAGGCAGTTGCTGTCAAAGCCATTCTTGCAGGCAACACAGTGCCCACAGCCATGGGTAAACGGTACGATGACAAAGTCGCCCGGTTTAACGTTCTTGACGTTTTCACCAACCGAATCCACGATACCGATTGCCTCGTGGCCAACCACCGTTCCTGGACGGTAGAATTCATGGATACCACGGTAAAACCATAGGTCCGACCCACAGACACAGGCCCGAACAACCTTGATGATGGCGTCATTGGCCGTCTTTATTTCCGGCTTCGGAACCTCTTTAAGTTCAACATCGCCCGGTTTTTCATATACAGTTGCTTTCATAATGAAACGACTCCTTTCATTAATAATTCATTTACGGATGAATTTCTGATCACCCGCTGGCATCCCCTGCTCATCGGTGACGTAACGCTCCACCTTCATGTGCAGGTCGTACTTTTCCCGCAGGTCAGCGAGCTCCTGCATCATTGGGGATGCGTGGTGGGCATCCAGGGCTTGCTGGTCTTGCCACTGATCAATCAGGAGGATCGTCTCGGGATCATTCAGTGGTTGAAAATAATCATAACGTTCGTTGCCCGGTTCATTACGAATCCGTTGGGCCACACCGGTGCTTTCCATCGCCGCGGCGAAGCGCTTGGCGCTGCCGCCCTTGCCGGTGTAATACAGGTTTACTACTAGACTCATCGATCTGCCTCCTTCACTTTACCCATTCTAGTGATTTGCTCCCGGGCGACCGCCCTTCACGATTGTTTCGATCGCTGCCGGGTCATGTGGATCAAAGAACTGGCTGCGGTGCCGATCGAGTTCCCCAATCAGCTGCATCTCGGTTTCCGACAGGGAGAAATCAAAGACGTCAATATTCTCTTGAATCCGGTCCTGGTGAACACTCTTCGGGATAACCACAATGCCACGTTGCAGTAACCAGCGGAGGATGACCTGACCAGTCGTCTTGTGATGCGCCTGGGCAACCGTCCTTAGAATCACATTCGTAAATATCTGATCTTTTCCCTCCGCAAACGGTGCCCAGGCCTCAAGCTGAATGCCTTGCTTTTGATTGAAGGCCAGGTTCGCTTGCTGCTGGTTCCAGGGGTTAATCTCTAATTGATTGATCGCTGGGTTGACACTATTGAAAAGCGTTAAGTTGGTCACCTGATCCGGCGAGAAGTTGGAAACGCCGATTGCCCGGAGCTTACCAGTCTGATAGGCCTTTTCCATCGCCCGCCAGGCATTGAAGACATCCCCATAGGGCATATGGATCAAATAGAGGTCAATGTAATCCAGGCCCAGCTTGGTCAGGGACTGGTCAATCGCCGCTTGCGGTTTGGTTCCCTGATAATCTGGGATCCACATCTTCGAGGTAACGAAGAACTGGTCACGGGGAATGCCACTATCCCGAATCGCCCTACCGACAGCGGCCTCGTTTCCGTATGCCGCCGCCGTATCAAACAGGCGATAACCGGCCCTAATTGCGGCGGTCACGGCGCGGTAGCATTCGTCTAAGTCGTCCATCTGGAAGACGCCAAAGCCCAGCTGTGGCATCGTGATCCCGTTATTGAGTTTAACCATCTGCATCGCTCGCACTTCCCTCACTTAACGTCCTTGGGCAGCATCCCCACCGGGTTCTGGTTGAGAGCGCCGACGATCTCATGGGCCGTGTACGGTTCATCGAGGTACTTCACCTCAGCGGGGGTTAGTTCAATGTCGACGGCCTTGGCAGCATCGTCCAGGTACTGGGTCTTGGTGGCCCCGACGATCGGCGCCGTGATCCCCTTGGCCCATTGCCAAGCCAGGGCAATTTGCGACATCTTGACGTGGTGCTGAGCGGCCACTTCGGCAACCCGCTCCACGATTGGCATGTCCTGTTGTTTGGCGTGGTCGTACTTGGCCCGTTGTGAGGTATCCGTCGCGTTGCGCTTGGAGTGCCCCTCCCAGGTTGGCCGGGTCAGGTGACCGCTGGCCAGCGGACTATACGGCATCAGCATCACCTCATCCTGCTTACAGATCGGGATCAGTTCCCGCTCGTCCTCACGGTAAAGCAGGTTGTAGTGGTTCTCCATCGCAACAAACCGGTGCCAGCCATTTTGTTCGGCCACGTGTTGCATGTTCTGGAACTGGTAACCGTACATGGCCGAGGCGCCGATCGCCCGAACCTTGCCTTCCTTGATCAGGTTGTCCAGGGCCGCCATCGTCTCTTCGATCGGGTGGTCGTAGTCAAAACGGTGAATGATGTAGAGGTCCAGGTAGTCGGTGCCGAGCCGCTGCAGGGTGCCATCGATCTCCCGGTTGATCGCTTCCTTGGAGAGGCGGCCATCGTTGAAGTAAACCTTGCTGGCCAGGACCACCTGGTCACGCGGCACCTGGTGCTTTCGCAGTGAGTTACCGATGTACTCTTCACTGGTCCCCATCCCGTATACGTTGGCCGTATCAAAAAAGTTGATCCCGAGACTCAGGGCGTGCTGCACCACCCGATCAGTCTGCCCTTCGTCGAGGATCCAGCGGTAGGTCTTCATGGCCGGCTTGCCGAAGCTCATCCCACCAACCGCCAGTTTTGAGATCTTAATATCCGTCGTTGGAATATGACTATACTTCATCATCCATCACTTCCTCGCCTCAATTATGGAATGATCAAGCACAGATGTAAATTACCTATAATTAGTACTTATCTACTCACTTTGGGCATCAATTTCTTGGCGAAACTGGCTAACAAACTTTCGTGTTGCTTCAGTCATCGTCGTGCCCTTAGGCCAGATGAGGAATTGCTCCTGGCGACGTTCGGGAGCAAACGGGATAAACTTCAGGTTGGTGGTGGCCGGTCGTGGGGCGCCCTCGATGCAAACCACGTTGCCAACGCCGGCCTGGGCAAGGTAACAGACGTTGGTCAGCAGGTTCGACTCCGCCACGATGTTTAACTGCCGGCCCTGCACCAGCTCATTCAGGTCATTGTAAAACAGCGCCCGGTGGGGGATGATCAGGGGCACGGTCACGAGGTCCCTGACGGTAATGACCCGGTGGCGGGCCAGTTCACTATCGGGTCTGACCAACAGGCCCCAGCGATCCTGAACCGGCAGCTTGAGGGTGTGGTATTTGACCGTACTAATCGGCGCGGAAACCATCCCTAACTCCAGGATGCCCTGATCCAGTCGTTCCTGGATATCTTCACCATCAGCATCGTAGAATTCGTAACGAACGTGCGGGTACCGTTGGTGAAAGGCCGTCAGCGCCGGCACCAATATCTTGGTGACCTCCGATTCCACGCAACCGATGCGAATCGTGCCGGTCAAATCATCATTACTGATCGTGGCGACCAGTTCATTGGCCTGATCCAGTTCCGTCAGGATCCGACGTACCTTCTCCTCATAGGCACTGCCCGCCTTGGTGAGATACATGTGCCGACTCGCCCTGATAAATAGCGGTGTGTTGAGCTGGGATTCGAGTTGTTGAATCTGCCGGCTGAGAGTTGGCTGGGAGATGTGTAATTCCCGTGCCGCCGCCGAGATCGTCCCCTGCTTAGCGACGACCAAAAAGTAACGCAATATTCTTGTTTCCATGTCTAGCCCCTGTGAATCTTTAGATTAGGAGGTCACATCGGTATTATCGCTAGTGATACTGACGTTTCCCCTTGAGTACATCTTATCATTACTAAGCAGTTGGCTGGCAAACTTAACCAGGGATGGGATTGTCGTGATGTAGCCCTGCGCTGGTTCGCCCTTGCTGGTCAGCACGAAATCTTCCGGGTCGCCCGGCCGGAGAAAGCCGGGACGAATGATGGTGTAGTTGAGGCTGCTAGCGCTAACAATGTCAGCGGCCTGCCGGTTGGGCAGTTGGGCCTGGTTATTCGCCAAATTGTCCTGGCCATCCATGGCATCCGGAATCTCGTCATAGATGCCGACGGCGGCGGTAAAGATCAGCCGCTGGACATTCGCCGCCGACATGGTGGTGACCAGGTTTTGGGCAACCTGCGGCAGCTGCTTGCCGGAGATGGCACAGTAGACCGCATCCTGACCCCGCAATGCCTGCCTCAGGGCGGTTGGGTCGAGGGCATCCCCGGCTACCACTCGGGTCCGGGCTGATGGTGTCAACCGGTCGACGTGTCTGGCAAACAGGGTCAACTGATTGTCCGTGGTTTTCAGCAATTCCTTGGTCAGGGCCGTCCCCAGCGTGCCGGTGGCGCCCAGAATTAACACGTTCATCTATCTTCACCCCCTACCAGTTCTGGGCCGCTTCGACCAGGTGCGGATCTTCCGGATTCCCGATCAGTGGCTGCCGCTGGTCAAGGGCCGCAATCGCCTGCAATTCCGCATCGGTCATCGTAAAATCAAAGATAGCGATGTTTTCCTGAATATGCTTTGGCTGGGTGCTCCGGGGAATGACGATGACCTGCCGTTGGGTGAGGTAACGCAGTAATACCTGGGCCGGGGTCTTCCCGTATTTTTCTGCCAAGGAAACGATCGTTGGCTCCGTGAACATGTGGTTGCGCCGCCCCTGCCCCAGGGGAGCGTAAGCCATCGGTTGGACCCCATACTTGGCCATCCATTTGCGGGCTGCCCCTTGCTGGCAGTAGACGTTCGTCTCAATCTGGTTGACGGCGGGGACCATCTGATTGTACGCGATGAGGTCAACCAGCCGATCGGGTTCGAAGTTAGAGACGCCGATGGCCCGGATCCGCTTCTCCTGGTAAAGCTTCTCTAGTTCGTGCCAGGCCCGGTAGTAGTTCCCAAATGGCCAGTGGAGGAGGACCAGGTCCAAATAGTCGGTATTCAGTTTACGCATGGATGCCAGGACCGTGGCCCGGGCATCATCATACGACGTGAAATTGACCTTGGTGGCGAGGAAGAGGTCCCGCCGGTCAAGGCCGCTCATCTTTATTCCCTGGCCAACGGCTTCCTCGTTTCCGTAGGCCTCGGCGGTATCGATTAGTCGATCGCCGGCCTGGATGGCATCGCTGACCGCAGTCGCACATTGCTGACCGGTCAGCTGGAAGGTGCCAAAGCCCAGTAGCGGCATTTTGACGTCATTATTCAACGTGATGTATTCCATTGTAAGATCTCCCTTTCCAAACATTGCTTAACTACTTGTGCTAACATTAAGTATAGTTAGTTCGTGTAACTCGAAGTCAATCATTACGCTAAGGAGAATCAGATGACCTACTCACTAAATCAATTTGCCACCATGTTCCACGTCACGGAATACACCATCCGCTACTATACCGACATCGGCATCCTCCCGTGTGCGCGCGACGGCCGCAACCGCCGGGTCTTCAACGACGAGTCGCTCAACTGGATGCAGGGCATCACCTGCCTGAAGGGGTGCGGGGCCTCGATCGACGACATTAAGGAGTACTGCCGGCTCTGTAAGCTGCCCGAGTCACAAGCAAACCTGCAGAAGCGGTATCAAATCATCCTACGCCAACGCCAGCGGGCTTACCAGCGGCTGGCAGAAGCACAGGCGACGGTTGACTATATGAATCACAAGGTGCAGCATTATCAGCAAATCCTGGCCGGTGACATTCCCGACGATAGCAATCCCCAAGAATGGACACGGGACAACCGGCCGGCCATGCATTCGCTCAACGCTAAAGCCAAACGCACTCACTAAAATAGCCTATTCTAACGACTAAAGATGCCGTCAGAATAGGCTATTAGACTCTATCTAGTGCTAACGCAACTTCCTCGCGAGATGCTAGCGGACCGTTGTCATTCCAGCGGTCCGCTGCACAAATTTAATCTATGCGAGGTTCAGTGAATTTAGCCAGCTGTCCACCTGAGCGGGGTTATTGAGAACCTGGCCCTGGTTGAGTTGGACATCGTAGCCATTTTCCTTCACGGTCCGTTCCACAAAACGCTGGGAACGGTCGTAGTTGGAGCCGCCGGACGTGGCGAAGGTGGCCAGGTGCTTGCCGTTGAGGTCGAGGGCATCGATCGTCGCACTGATCAGACGGGGCGGGATCCCCCACCAGATTGGGTGGCCGATGATGATGTTCTGGTAACCAGCAGTGTCCGGCAGGTCATCCTTGATCGGCACCCGCTGGGCATGCTGGTGCTGCTCAATCGTGGTCCGCGCCTGGGGATCGTTCCAGTTGAGGTCGGCGGCGGTGTAGGGCTGCTGGGCCTGGATCGCGTGGATATCCGCGTCCAGGCGGTCGGCGATCGTTTCCGCAATCCGCTTCGTGGTGTCAGTAGCTGAGTAATAGAGTACCAGTGTCTTAGCCATGTTAATTCCTCCCTTTGTTAATGGATCTGCTGGCCGATTTGATAGGCCTGCTGAGCAAAATTAGCCAGCTTACGCTCGTTCCATGAATCGTCGGCGTAGACGTCGCCGAGGCTTGGCCAGCGCATGTACTTCTGCAGCTTCTGCATGTGGAGCTTGATGGCGCCGAGGTCGTCCTGACTGCCGTACCCGGTCACCAAAACGACCGAATGCTTGTCCTTCAGCTGGTGGTTGTACTCGTAGAAACGGTCAATGACCGCCTTCAGTTGGGCGTTGATACCAAAATAGTACAGCGAGGAGACCAGGACGACGACATCCGCCGCGAGTAGGTGCGGAATGACCTCTCGCTCAACCACGTCATCATCGTGGATGCCGACCTCCATGCCGGGCGCCTGCTCTAGCTGGAGAAAATGGGGATTACTTGGGCCCTGGAGCCCGGCATCATAGCGGTAAATGTCGTTACCACTTTCGCGCGCACCGCGTTCAAAGGCGTCCGCGAGCTTTTTGGATGTTCCGGGGTCATGGGGACTCCCAGTTAAAATAACAATCTTTGCCATTGGTCATTCCTCCCTCATCACTTTTCATGGTTCATTATATTGCCGGCCGGGGTGGCTGAAAATTGCTTTCTTAGCATGCTAGTATAAACGTTAATTATACTAACGATTCCAAACGGCCGGGCTTTTCCAGTCACCTTTCCCTGTAATGACGTGTTAACTTCGTTTTAACTCATTAGTTAAGAGTGCCAAAAGCGCCTGATCGTAACGACCGAAGTTCACACTTTTATTTGGCATGCGGGGTGTCATTAATCCTCAAAAGTAACAAACTCTTCAAGGGGCATCCTTGTGGAGGTAATCTTATTCATCTGATCATTTGGATCGGCATGGCCAAAACCGATACCAATAACGACGACCTCGTCATCTGGAATATTTAAGGTTTCACGCAGGATCTTCGGATATTTAATAAATTGATAGGCCGTCATGGTCGCCAAGCCCTTATCGGTCGCCGCAGTAATGAAGTTTTGGCCGAATGCTCCTAAATCATACAAGGACCAGTCTGAATAACCCTTTGGTAAAGTCAGAATTAGTAGGTTCGGCACGTTATAAAGGACGGCAGAATGCTCGCCCATTATCTCGGCCCACTTTGCGCCCAATACTTTGGGGAGATTATCATTCCATTCCTTCATGTTAGATTGACCTTGCTCAGCCCATTCGGCGCGTGACTTGACCGGTATATCAGGATTACCCTTTTGGCCAGACTGAGCGGCTGCCTTGTAGGCCCTTTTCAATTCAGCTAATTTTTCACCCGATACGGCGTAAACATGCTCCGGTTGAGAATTAACCCACGATGGTGCCTGCTTGGCCAAATTCAATAATTCTTCAACTGTTTCCTTTGAAACTGCTTGCTTCAAAAAAGCGCGTGTTGATTTTCTGTTATTAATAGCCGCTTTTGTTTCCATCCATCATCATCCCCTATTTACCATCTAAATAATGATCTTTCTTCATCCATTGAACCAATCGTCGCCATGTCCTCAGCGTCTAGTTCAAAATCAAAGATATCGATATTTTCGGCAATTCGATTTTCGTGAACACTCTTGGGAATGGCGATAATGCCACGTTGAATCAGGAAACGTAAGATCACCTGTGCGACGCTCTTGTTGTGCTTTTGGGCAATCTTGGCCAAGGTCGCGTTCTTGAAGATGTTCCCCTTTCCCTCGGCAAACGGTGACCATGCCTCTAGGACGGTACCATGGCTGTTCAAGACCTTCTGAAATGCTTGTTGTTGGTTTAGAATGTGGGTTTCATTTTGATCAACCGCTGGGACAACATCACATTCATCAAGGATTTGTTGATAATCAGCGCCATAAAAACTGCTCAGGCCGATTGAACGAACTTTACCAGCTTTTTGGGCATCCTCCAGTGCCCGATAAGTTTCAACGTTGTTACTACCTGGCCAGTGAATCAGCATTAAGTCAATGTAGTCAATATCCAGCGCCGCTAGCGACTCATCAATCCTTTTGGCGGCTGCTTGATAACTAGCCTGCGGCGGCATCTTAGTGGTAACGAAAATTTCATTCCGTGGAATGCCACTTTCTCTGACCGCCTGACCAACCGCCTTTTCATTATTGTAGTATTCCGCGGTATCAATTAGGCGATAGCCATGATTCAAGGCCGTCCTGACCGCATCAACAGTTTGACTTGCCGGAATAAGGCAGACGCCAAAGCCTAAGATTGGCATTTTATGACCGTCATTTAACGTAACGTATTCCATTTTATAACCTCCCTCAATGTTCCTAATCATCCATAATCTTGTATTCTTCAAAGTATGATTTACCCTTTTTGATCTCACCGGTCTCATACAAAGAAATCTTATGTTTCAAGCGATTGATTGACCTGTTTAGGTTATGCTTTTTCTCTTCCAACATCGCTAGCTGTTCCTTGAGTAAGTCTTCACGGGCATCTAAGGTCGAATCACCCTACTTCAGCATTTGAGCATAATCAATCAATGCTTCAACGGTTACACCTGAGTGCCGCAAGCAAACGATCATCTCAATCCAGCCTTGCATCCCGTCATTATAGTAACGATTACCATTACCCCTTCTTGGGACTTCAGGAATTAAGCCAATCCGTTCATAATAACGGAGCGTATCTGGCGTAATATCGTACTTTTTGCTAACCTGCGTAATTGATAGATCTGCCATTTTCACCTCGCAAATTATTCACGCATATCTGGTTCCCAACTACCGATCGTGTTAACACCAGCCTTGTCGGCAACCTTTTCGAGACGGACCATTTCTTCATCAGTTAATTGACTGGCGCTCACCTTAGCAGCATCATCAACGTGTTTGGCACTGGTGACGCCAACAATTGGTAAAGCCCCCTTGGTGACCGCCCAACTCATTGCCGTTTGCGCGACGGTTAGATCATGCGCTGCGCCGACTTCCTTCAAGGTGTTAATCAATTCGGTCAATTCTGGTAGCTTGGCGTTATAAATCTGGGCGCGGGCACTGCCTGCTGGGAATGGGCGGTCAACATCGTACTTCCCGGTTAAGGCCCCTTGCTCTAAGATCATATAAGCCCAAAATGCAATGTTGTTTTCCTTGCAGTAATCCAGGATGCCGGCCTGTTCAGATGACCGATCTAATAAACTCAAGTGATTTTGGACCGCATCTAATTTAAAACCGGCTTCACCGAGGATTGCTTGAACCCGCTTGATCTCGCTCAAGGTATGGTTTGAAACCCCGACGTGCTTGATCTTACCTGATTTGAGCAATGGAATGAGTTGAGGCGTCCATTTTTCAACATCGGCATCATTGTGAATCCAGTAATAGTCAACGTAATCCGTCTTTAAACGCTTCAGACTCCCCTCAAGCATATTTTCCATTGCGTTGGCCGTACCATCCTCCATTTGAGGGGTGAACTTGGTCGAGATCACAATCTTTTGGCGTGGGGTATCACTTGTCAAGTCACCGAGGATCGTTTCCGAAGCCCCCGCGCCGTATGCATATGCGGTATCCCAGATATTTAGGCCATCCTTAAGTGCTTCATCGTAGACCGGCTTGAAGTGATTCTCATCGAAATGATTACCGAAGTAGCTGCCGTTATCACCCCATGCCCAGGTTCCTAATACGAGTTTTGCTTCTTTAGTCATTTTATTACCTCCCATGGATTCATTTTTCACCATCAGGTTACTACTTGGAGTTAACTCTAAGTCAAGGGAAATTTCTTATTTTAAGGAAGTCGGATCTTAGGATATTCAATCGATTGATAGGCAGTGTGAAAATCCTTGCCCGCAGTGATTCCTAAGAATGGACGAGGAATGATCGACTAGCAATACATTCGATCAACGATAAATCCAAACGCACACACTAAAATCGCCTCCGCTAACGACGAGTACATTGTTAGCGGAGGCGATTAGCCGTTTAAATCAATTTATGATTTTTAATACTGGAGTTTGGCGTCCTTGAAGGCCACTGTGACTAGCTTGCCGAGCAGGGTCGTGGCCTCCTTCATGGCGATTTCGGCCATCTGCTGGTTGGCGCGGGTGAGCTGGGCCTGCGGGGATGCCGGGTCCACCTCCTGGTCAGTGGTCCGCTGCAGCTGCCGGCAAGTGGCGACGACCTGCTGCTCGTAGTCCTCCACCGCGGCCCGGGCCTGATCGTAGTGACGGTCCCCGATGGCGGCGATCGTGTGGGTCAGCCAATACATGCTACCGGCAGCATAGTCGGTCGGGGTATCCCGGTAGCTGGCCGGGGTATCGGTGACGTTGGCGTAGAACGGCACGACCGTGTTGAAGGCGTTCGGGCCAAAGGCGAGCCAGTGGACCCCGGCGATGGCGGCCGGCACGTGGTTACGAATCTGGAGAATGTGGAGCTCCAGGTTCCGGTTGAGGGCGATCGACCGGTACGGGGCCTTGCCATCGCGTTCATAAGGATCGTACGGGGTACCTTGGTAATGCGAGCTCATCACCTGCTTGATATCCTCGATGGCAATCTTGTGCCGGGGATGACAGATGAACGGCAGATCCTGGTCGGTCGGCTGACCGACCGGATCGGCAGCCAGTTGGTGCTGGACGTACCAGGCCCGCGGGTTGTTGTAGTGGGTGTCGGTGACGGTTTGGCTGCCGAAGATCTGCCGCAGGTTGTAGTGACCGTCAAGGGCTGGGTTGAGCTGGTTGCGGTCGATCAACTCCTTCAGGTCAGGTGAGCAGGCCGTCTGGTCGGAAGCAAAGTCGAAGTCAGCGATGGTCTGCCGGTTCGGCGCAATCATGAAGGCGTCGTCCGGGATCCGGACGGCGGCCCAGTGGTGCCCACCGAACGTCTCCATGTACCAGACCTCATTCTGGTCGCCAAAGGCCAGGGCGTTTGCCTCGTAGGTCCCGTACTTCTCCAGTAGGTGACCTAACCGTGCTACCCCTTCCCGGGCCGTCTTGATGTAGGGCAGGACCAGGGTGACCAGGTCCTCCTCGCCGATCCCGTCGGTGGTGTTGAAGGGATCAATTCCGCGAATCCGGGAGTTGGTGGTGATCGTCAGGGTCCCGGTCATGCTGACGTTGTGCTGGTTGATCCCAGCAGCCGCGAATACGCCAGCAGAACTGTCCGCGTCCGGTGTCGAGGTGTAGCCAACCGGGTCGTCAGGCAGGTCGATCTTGAAACTCGTCGACTTGCTCTCATAGTGGCGCGGCTGATCAGCCGGCTTCACAAAGACAAAGCGCTGGGGGTCAAAGGCGTTGGAGTAGTCTTCCTCCCGACAGACGATCGTCGAGCCATCTAGGGTGGCCTTCTTCCCCGCCAAGAACATCGTACAAGTGTGTGTTTCCATTATCTTCATCCCCTTTTCTTCTATTTTAGTGTACCGACCGGCAAATTCCCAGTCCTGACAGATTAATTCAAGCCAAGTGAAAAGGCACCGCCCAGAAAATCTGAACAGTGCCCTTCACACATAGCTACTCTCTACTTAGGCGTATCGGCGACCAGCGCGAACAACAGGGTCACCAACGCCGCAATACCAATGAATTGTCCCATCACTTACCCTCCCTAATATTATTACTTGATCTTATGGAGGAAGGTTTCCACATCCTCCTTCGTCTTCCGCGCCTTATTAACCAGCCGGCCCGCCTCTTTGCCATCCTTAAAGACAATAAAACTTGGGATGCCGAAAACATTGAACTCCTTGAAGAGGTCCAGGTTTTGGTCCCGGTCCACTTGAAGAAACTGGTACTCCGGAAAGTCGGCTTCGATCTCCGGCAGGTGCGGCTTAATGAAGTTGCAATCTGGACACCACTCGGCCATAAATTCCAGGACATACTGGCCATCACCCAGCCGGGTCAGTAGTTCTTGCTTGTTCATTACGGGAATCTTTTCCATTCTTGTCACCCTCCTAGTCGGCGTACCGGTTCAGGACCTGTTCCAACTGGTCCTTGCTGCGCAGGCCAACCAGTTTTTCCACTACCTGACCGTCCTTCTTGACGATCAGGGTCGGGATGGACATGATGCCAAACTTCAGCGGTGTTTCCTGGTTAGCGTCGACATCCATCTTGGTAACCTTGACCCGGTCGCCGTATTCCGCGGCGATCTTTTCAACGATTGGCCCCTGCATCCGGCACGGTGGGCACCAGGTTGCCCAAAAGTCGGTTAACGTTACTCCCGTACTGGTTTCTTGTTCAAAGTTTTGATCAGTTAAGTTCTTAATCATGTTGTTTTTCCTCCGTTTTCTTGTCCTGTTTAGTCAGTTCACGATGAGCCGCAATATTGCAGCCATCCGGTCCGCAGACGCCGGCCGCATCCTGGCTGCCAAACGTCTTGAAACTGGTTGCCTTATCCTTATCCATCATTATCCCTCCTCAGCCTGAATCTGCTTCAGGGCCTTCACAAAGACTTCATAGGGCTGGGCGCCGCTAATCCCGTACTTATTGTTGATCACGAAGAACGGGGCCGCCTGAATCCCAGATTGCTGAGCCTCACGCTCGTCGTCGATGACGGCCTGCCGGTAATCATCCGTCGTCAGTACCCGTTCGACCGCGTCCCGATCAAGGCCTGCTTCCACGGCTGCCCGGGTCAAGACATCGTGGTCAGCGATCGACTGGCCATCGTTGAAGTATACCTGATAGAAGCGCTTGATAACCCGCTCGGTGAGGGCCGGATCATCCATACTGTCGGCCAACTTGATCAACCGGTGGGCGTCCATGGTATTGGTCGGAACCACCCGGTCAATCTGCATCGGCAGGCCATCCCCGTGAGCCATTGCCTCGATCTGGGCCATCTGCTGCTTGGCCTGGGGCTCCAGGGCCGCATTGCCCCGGGTGAAGTGGTTGAGGTAGCTGTCGGTCGTCTTCTGCGGTGCGGTCGGGTCCAGCTGGAAGGATTTAAACGCCAGCTTGGTATTATCGGCAAGTCCCACTTCCTTCATTGCCCGCTTCATTCGGCTCGAACCGATGTAGCAAAACGGGCATGCAATATCGGACCAATATTTGATTTCCATCATTGATTTCCTCCCGTAAAACTAATTGTTTCCTATAAGTAGTAACGAATAACCCCTGCCAGCTGGTCATGATCGATGAAGCGGGGAATCTTTTCGACCACTTCGCCATTCTTAACCAGCACAACACTGGGCGCTGTCTTTACCTGATACTTATCAGCGAGTGCGGTATCCGCGCTGACGTTAACCGACTGGACGGTCAGCTGGCCACGATACTCGTCCGCAATCTGCTGAATGACCGGGCGCTCAGTATAGCATTGGGCACACCAATCATTCTCAAAGGCCAGTAGGGTTAGCCCCGTGGTCGGCGTCATAACGTCTGATTGCAACGTGTTCATCGATTAATCACCTTGCTTTCATAAAACTATTCAACAAATCAATTGAATGATTTAATAGTACCACCTACTTTTAATAAGTCAAGACATCAATCTCGTTAAATAAAAAGTGGCTGAGAGACGTTAATCTCTCAACCACTTTACTGTTTCTTCTTTTTCCAGTCGTAGAAACTGTAATTAAGGCTGCGGGCCCTGAAGCCATGCTGGTTTAGCAGCTGGGTTGCTAGGTTGGCATAGGGGCACAGCCGGCCACGGCAGTACACAATGATCGTCTTTTTCTTTGGCAGCCGTGACATGTTTGCCGACAATTCATCCACCGGGATATTGATTGCCGTATCAATATGACCAGCCGCGTATTCATCAGCCGGCCGCACATCTAAAATCAGGTCTTGCTGGGCCTCACCGATCGCCTCCGCCAGGCCGATTGGCTTAACATCCTTTGGCCGCTCAGCTTCGGCGTGCAGGGCACCAATCTCTGATAGCTCTTGCTCACCCACGGAAATCAGCAGGGCGACAAGCGCCTGGATCTTGGGGGAGCCGAGCTGGTAGATGACGTGGTTGCCATCCTGGACGGCCTTGACCAATCGGCTATCCTTCAGGATCTGGAGGTGGCGTGACGTGTTGGCCACGCTGATTCCCGTCTCCTGGGCAATGCGCTCGACTGACTTTGGGGACTGGGACAGCAAATCCAGGATCGCCAAGCGCTTGTCACTGCTAAGCCCCTTACCAATCCGGGATAACTCCTTATATAGTTTGTTTTTGTACTCAAGGGCTTGCTGATTCATCGTTCGCACCTCACTATTCAAATATTTTGTTGAATAGTTTATTACGGTTGGTGGCGCTTGTCAAAGGGTGACGCATCATAATCCTGTTGCGCCAATCAGCAGGCTGCGTCCTAATCGGACAATTGGTGATTCAGCGAGACCATCTCGAGGAGGCTCTGCGCGGTGCTGGCCCCCTCATTGCCCATCTTTAAACCGGCCCGCTGCATTGCCTGCTCGATATTGTCAGTCGTCAGGAGCCCAAACGTTACTGGGACCGCGCCTTGCAGGTTCAACTGCATTATTGCACTGGTAACATTTTGACAAATTAGATCATAATGGTCCGTATCGCCCTTAATAACTGCCCCCAGGGTCATGATCCCCGCAAACTTACCGCTGGCGAGGAGCCGCTTAACGGCGAATGGGATCTCAAAGGCCCCCGGGACGTGGTAAACGTTAATTTGGTCACTGCTTAGGCCAAACTTAATCAGGGTATTAACCGCCCCATCCTTAAGTTGCCGGGTGACGGTCTCGTTAAAATCAGCAACCACCACCGCAATCTTCATATCATGTTGATCAAATTTTCCACTAATTTCATTCATTGTTTAGGCCTCCAAATTTAAGAGATGGTGAAACTTCTGCTTCTTGGTCATTAAGTATTTCTGGTCGTGAAGGTTCGGCGCGATCTCTAATGGCAAGCGACGATTAATCTCAATTCCGTCGAGCCGCAACTGGTCGATCTTATCCGGATTGTTTGTCAGCAAGTCAATTTTACGGACTCTTAACTCTTTCAGTATTTGGGCCGCCATTGCATAGTGCCGCTCATCGGCCTTGAAACCCAGATGAGTGTTGGCCTCAACGGTGTCAAACCCTTGTTCCTGCAAGCGGTAGGCCTTTAGCTTATTTCGCAAACCGATTCCCCGACCTTCTTGCCGTAAGTACAGGACGATTCCCCGGCCGTGCTTTTCAATCCGCCGCATTGCCTCGTGTAACTGAGGACCACAATCACAGCGCAGCGACCCTAAGACATCCCCGGTGAAACATTCGGAGTGCAAGCGCACCATCACGGGCTCGTCGCCGCGGATGTCACCCTTGATCAGGGCTAAGTTGTCGCCGGCAAAGCGCCGCAGCTTGAAATCACCATACTCGGTTGGCAGCTTAACCTCCTCTACCGGCCTACTCACTTCACTTTTACGATACTCTTGCAACTCCTTAATCGTGATAATTGGCAAACTATATTCGTCCGCGATCTCGTGAAGTTCCTTGGCGCGTGCCATCTCACCATTTGACTTAAGAATCTCACAAATGTAGGCGACCGGCGCTTCACCCGCCAGCTTGGCGAGGTCAATCGCTGCCTCGGTATGCCCGTTCCGCTCGAGGACCCCACCTTTCTTCGCAACCAGCGGGAAAATATGGCCCGGCTTGTAGAAATCCGCGTTCTTAGCCGATGGATCCGCCAAATGCGTGATCGTTCGCCAGCGGTCAAAGGCCGAAATCCCAGTGGTAGTCGACTTGTGGTCAACGCTAATCGTAAATGCCGTCCCAAACGGATCGGTATTATCGGCGGTCATCTGCTGCAACTGAAGTCGTTGCGCCACTTCCGGCGCCATCGGTACACACATTAGCCCCCGGGCATACTTGGTCATGAAGTTTACCTTTTGTGGGGTTGCCCGGCCTGCGAGACCGACCATGTCACCTTCTGCCTCCCGGTCCTCATCATCCATTACGATCACTAGGCCACCATCTTTAAGGTGTGCCAATGCATCCTGTATCTTTTTAACATCCATTAGTATTCCCTCGCCTTCAAGTTTACATTAACGTATTTGCCCAAGATATCAGTCTCAAGGTTGACTCGACTGCCGATCCGTAATTCATCAAGGTTGGTAACGGTTTGGGTATGCGGAATCAGCCCGACGCTGAAGGTATCTTTCGTTGCCGTCATCACCGTCAGACTGACCCCGTTAATGGCCACGCTGCCTTGCGCGACCACCTGGCCAGCTAAACGATTCGGTAGGTTAAACACCAGTTCAATGGCGTTTTCGTTTTGCCGCCGGTCAACGACTTGTGTTACCTCATCAACATGGCCCGTGACAATGTGTCCCTCCAGTCGTGAGCCCACTTGTAAGGAGCGTTCAAGATTAACCAAATCGCCCACCTGCCGATCCTTAAAAGTCGTCTTCTTAAACGTCTGCGGCATCAGCGTCACCGTAAATTGCCGGTCACTAAGGTCTTCAATCGTTAGACACGTTCCGTCGATGGCAATCGAATCGCCTACCTGAGCCTGCGCTAAGAAGCGGGAGCTAGTCAGCGCAACCGCCAACGTAATCGTCCTTTGACCGACCTTCATTTTGCTTATTTTCCCTGTTCCACTTACTAAACCACTAAACATTTTGCTTCACCTGACCTTCAATTCGGACATTGTTACCTAATAATTTTGTATCGGTGGCGACCATTTTTACGGTTGGGGGGACCTGAACGGCTGCCACACCCTGCCGGCCAATAAACTGGGGACTCAAGTAGGTAATCAATTCATTGACCAAGTTACCATCAACCAATGCTTGTTGAATAGTGGGCCCCCCTTCGACGTACAGCGACTGTAAGCCCCGGCGACCACACTCTTCAATTACCCTTTCGATTGAGCAATCTGCCAGGCAGATTACTTCTGCCCGAGTTTTGCTCAACACATTTGCTAAGCCGGAATTTTCCGAAAACACCCATGTCTTCGCTCGCGAATTGTGTAGCAATTGTAAATTAGGGTGGTCAGCCAGCCGTCCCCGACGGTCGATAACGATCCGCACGGGCGGAAATGCCGTTGTGACGTTAACCGTTAGCCGCGGGTCATCGACAATGGCGGTTTCACTACCAATCAGAATGCCGTGATACCAGGCCCGCTCACGATGCACAATGTCATATACCCGTTGGTTAGTGATGGCCGTCTGTTTCCCCCTACCGGCAGCAACCTTACCGTCTAGTGAGATGGCCTGTTTCACCGTTACCCAGGGCTGGTGTGTCCGGAAATAGTAGTTGTAGTGCGGGTTCACCTCCATCGCTTGCGCCGTTAATACCCCGGTCGTCACCGCTATCCCGTGATCACGTAAATATTGGATCCCCTTGCCCGTCACCAGCGAATGCGGATCGGTCTCCGCGATTACCACCCGTTTAATCCCTGACTCAACGATTAATTGCGTACAGGGCGGCTGCTTTCCATAGTGGTTACAGGGCTCCAGGGTGACATACAGGGTGGCATTTGCTAACTGCTTGGCCGTGAGCTTACTAATCACGTCCCGTTCAGCATGGGGGCCACCAAACTGTTGGGTATGCCCGACCGCTAGCACCTGGTGTTCCTTGATCACCACGGCACCAACGCGGGGATTTTGCCAGGTCTGGTAGTCCGCCTGGCAGGCCTGTCTAATTGCCAGCCGCATCCACTGCTCATCGTTGCTCATTTATCCTTACCTCCTCCACAAAAAAAGCCTCAAGGAATTTCCTCGAGGCTAGTTAGGGTAGGACAAATAAGGTTTTAAAAATTAAACCCGGGTAACATATTTGCTACCCGGGGCCGATATTTAAATCCACTGACGGTAATATGACACTACCGTTTTTTATTTCTTCTCCCATCCAGACTATACTGTCGGTACCAGACTTCCACTGGTTCAACCGTTGATTATGGTAATCAACGGGTCACGGACTTCAAGCTGCACTTGTCACCGTCGGTTGGGAATTTCACCCTGCCCCGAAGAAATTTTATTTAATTTTCTTAAGGTATAGCTCTTCACTAACTTTTTGTAAAGAGTATCCGATTGATAAGGCAGGAATGGGCGGACCTTGATCATCCCTACGCGGTCTCAACGGATTTAGTGACAATCGGTACCCCATTGGCCAGGTTGTCCCGGACTGGGCAGGTGTTTTCCATGAATTCCACGAAGGCCTTCTCCTCTTTCTTCGTGTTGGGGGTCCGGAAGTGGGCACTCATGTGAATCTCCGGAATCTGGTCCGCCCCCGTATCGGTCCAGGATAGCGGAAGGTACAGGGAGGAATACTTAAACTTCTTTGCCTTGCTAAAGGTCCCGGCAACGATATCCTCGCAGGCGCCGAGCGAGCAGAGGATTGCCTCTTACGGACGCATGCCTTCATTTAGACCACCGGCGACCCGTGGCTCATCAAAGGTCATCGTAAAATCACGAACCTGGGCGACGTACTTGTGCGGACGGTCCGTACTCGACACGGTTGCTCTATAAACTGTAACGGCCATAATTCTTACCTCCTAGTTCTTAACCACGTCATCAACAATTACCTTGGTGCCATTAACCAGGGTATTGTAGAGCCAGCACTGCTTCTCGACCTCCTGGACAAATTGCTTGCAATCCGCCGCCACTTCAGCTGTCTTAAAACGGTAGTCAACCCGGATCTCTTGGAAACCATTCCGGATGTCCGGATCGCCCATGAAGCCACGGGCGTCAAGGTCACCTTCAAGGTTGATCGTCAGCTGGTCGTACTTAAAGCCCTGTTGTCCGGCTAGTCGTTCCGCCGTTTCCTGGAGGGCCGCCCCCAGCGCACTGAGTTCCAGCTCGACCGGGTTCATCCCCGTATTGGTTCCCCCGGCGTTCTTCGGTTCATCAATTGTTTGGTGGATTCCCCGTGAGTGAACATCGACTTGCAGGCTCTGGTCCGTTTTCCGGGCGGTTGCTTCATAGTGTTTCATTATCTTCACACCTTTCACGTAATAAGTACTAATAAACCGCTTACACAATCATGATATGGTTAAGTGTCTTTAAAGTCAATAGTTAACTAACTATTCATTTTGGCGTGATATAATGAGTAAAAAACGAAAGGCGTTAAAAATGCAAACAGTATTCAATCTCGATAGTTGCATCATGTGTATCACCAACCGCAGCAGCAAACTATTCGGTGATACCCTCGATCGCGAGTTACGTAAGATCGGCCTCAACCGTAATATCTGGCTATCGCTCTACTTCATTGATCAAAATGGCCAGATCACCCAAAACGAGCTGGCTAACCTGGTCGATATCAAGGGGCCGAGCATGGTCAAGATCATCCGCCGCCTGGACGACGACAGGCTGGTCCAGACCCGCCAGGATGATAACGATCACCGCCAGAAGATCATCCAACTGACTAAAGATGGTGAAGATAAACTGATGAAGAGTCTGCCAACCGTGACTCACTTTCAGGGCTTGATGACCAAGGGAATCCCGCAGGCTGACCTTAACACGGTGGCTCGCGTGATGGATCAAATGGTCAAAAACGCTGAACAGAACTTCGATTAAGGTAAAAAATCGCCTGTGATAACAACCAGTAATGGCGTTATCGCAGGCGATTTTCGTTACTGCCCGTCCTTATTCTTAAAGCTGGCCCGGTGCACCTGGGCGAAGTGGCGCCCTTGGTAGATGCCAACATCGCTGTGCTGAACTGCCCAGTCTGAAATAGTATCCAGGACCGGAATCAGGGTTTGGCCCTTCGCCGTTAAGGAATACTCAACGCGGATGGGCATTTCGTTGTATTGCCGACGGGCGACGATGCCACTTTCCTGGAGCTCCCGCAGCGAGTCCGCCAGGGCCGTATCCGAGATGTTCTCCATTCCTTCCTTTAGGTCACGATAACGGACCGCTTTATTATGGCCAAGGATACAGAGCAGGCGTGGCTTCCACTTGCCGCCAAAGATATCGAGGGCATAATCAACGGTGCAATAATACTCTTTTGGTAACTTACGGTGATACATTGGGTCCTCCTCAACAATTGTTTAGCACCTTAATCGTTCTTGAAAACATTTTGATTTCATCATTCTTATCCTATGCTTACTACTGTAATCAATCAAGAAAGGAAGCTGCAATCATGACAGTAAAAGCATACTTACAGGTTACCATGAATATTCCGGAAAAGAATCGGGCGGCCGCGATCAAGGTATATACCGATTACCGTGAACCGTTCTTGAAGACCATCCCTGGTGCGGAGAGTAAACAGCTGTTGGTTCGTGACGAGGATGTCCAGGTGCTGCACGGCTTTGATTCCGTTGAGCACGCCCAGGCCTATTTGAAGAGCGACATGTTCACCAAGCACGTCTTCCCTGGCCTGAAGCCAAACTGGGTCAATGATCCGGAAGTCCGGATCTTCACCGTCGCCGGCTAATGGCCATATTAAATTTTCAACTAAATAAAGCTTAAATTAATACCCCCGAGGATCGACGCTCTTAATCGCACGTTGGTTCCCGGGGGTATTTACCATGTGGCAACAGCTTTATTGATTTCATTATATTGTCACCAGTTGTATAAAGGTATTTGTCCAAATTACTTCATCAATAACACAGCTGTTTGGTTAACTAGGCCTTGAAGATTGCTTATGCTATAGAATTCATCGATTTAATCGTGTAATTCATAATTCATTCCTATTCACATACAATTACTAACGACTTGATTGCTTCCCGCTTATCCATTGCCTCGTAAGCCTGTTGGATTTCATCAAGACTAAAATGTTTCGTGAAGACCTTGCCAGGGTGAATTTTGCCATTGAGAACCGCGTCCAAGAGAACTTCACGATCATAAGTGGTAACCGAAGCAATTCCACCACGAAGACCAATATTCTTCCAGAAGAGTTTGTTAGACGCAGGTTCAGTTTGTGGAACCCCTACTCGACCAACGATAGCACCTGGGCGAGCTAACTTTCCGGCCTGTTCAATTGCGGATACAGCGCCAACACATTCGAGAACCGCATCAACACCATTGCCATCAGTCAATTTCACAACCTTCTTAACGGCGTCATCACCACGTTCGGAAACAATATCGGTAGCACCGAATTCCCTAGCCAGCTTAGCCCGGTCTTCGTGGTGACTGAGGGAAATAATCCGCTTAGCACCGCGCAACTTGGCAGCGATGACCCCACAGAGGCCAACCGCACCGTCACCAATGACAGCCACCGTGTCACCATCTTTGACTTCCGCGCTCGCAGCGGCGTGGTAACCTGTCGCCATCACGTCAGCCAGGGTCAAGAAGTCGTTTAATTGTTCGTTAGTGTAGTCCGACGGTTGACCAGGAATCTTGACCAGCGCCCAGTTAGCGTTGGTAAAACGCAGGTATTCACCCTGGTAACCGCCATTGCCGCCGGCTTCCTGGTTCATGCAGTTACCATCAAAGCCAGCCAGGCAGGCCGCACAGTGGCCACAACCGTGGGTGAATGGGGCAATCACAAAGTCACCTGGCTTAACATTTTTAACGGCATTCCCGACCTCTTCCACAATTCCGATGGCCTCATGACCAACTAATGAACCATGTTTTCGATCAGCGATCCCACGGTACCACCATAAGTCAGACCCACACACGCAGGCCCGGACAATCTTCAGGATCGCATCGGTTGGCTTTTGAATGGTTGGCTTCTCAACCTCATGAACCTCCATCTTACCGGGTTCCATAAATACAGCTGCTTTCATTGTCTCCGCTCCTTTATTTATCATTTATTTCTCAATATTATTCACTATGAAGCTCAGATTTGACTTTAAGTTAACATACCGGTCGGTCTAAACCCTGGGTGTCAGGATCAGCTAAACCAATACTATCCTTTGCCAAGTAGGTCGGGTCGGCAACCATCTTAACGATTACGTCAGCAACGCTTTGTCGGGAACCTGATACGCCAACATACTCTTCGCCTTCGTGGGTAACGGTATACTTCACCTCATCGTGATCGTTTAACCATGGAATCCTAATGGTCGTGTAATCGAGGCCGGAATCCTTCAATAGCTTATCGGCATTGATTGCTGCTTGTAAGCCCCAGCTAACCTGTGCCCGATTCCAGCGGCCAAATTCACCAGGGACTTCATTGTAAATTCCCAAGATGTTTGAGGAGATAACCCGCTTAACACCGTTGTTCTTCATAGCACTGATAACATTCTTGGTAACATTGTTATCAGAATCGTGGTCAACCATTGCTACGTAAACAATATCCTGCCCCCTCACTGCCGTATTAACATCGTTAGCGTTTTCGACGTCACCATCAATCAAGGTTACCCGGTCATTTCCTGCTAAGTTACGCAGGCGGTTCTCATTCCGCAAGAAAAGGGTTAGTTCAACATCAGTTTGTTCGTTTAATAATCGCTCTTCAACGATCCGGGCAATTTGTCCGTTTGCACCTAAGATCAATACCTTTTTCATTTTCAGATACCTCCAATCAACAATTAACGCGGGGTGTTGACCCCAATGCTATCCCGTGAGTACAGGGTGTCGTCATCAACCAGTTTCATGACAATATCCGCAATTGAGCTGACGGAAACATCATGCCCACCGAATGGTTCGCCCTTCCGTGTGACTTCATAGTTAACCGGACCACCGGTAAACCAACCGGGACGAACAATTGTGTAGTTTAGATCAGATGCTTCAATTTCATCCGCGGCATCACGGTAGGTTTGCAGTATCGGATTGGAGCTGAGATTACCGCTAGCACCGATTGATGCAGGAATCTCATCATAAATTCCCATTGAAGTAATGAATACCAGTCGTGAGACATTGTTACGATCCATTGCGGCCACGATCTGTTCAGCGTAAGCTCCTAGGTTGCCGCTCAAGGCGGCGAAAACAGCATTTTGACCGGTCATCGCCTTATCCAGGTCAGCATCGCTCATTACGTTCCCACTGATTACCGTTTCGCGACTGTCATCATTAACGCGAATCCGGTTAGCGGAACGGGCAAATAAGGTCAGCTGATCATCCGTTCCCGCTAAAATTGCCTGCCGCGCGGCACTACCCAAAGTACCAGTTGCGCCAATAATTAATACGTTTTTCATAATCTTCATCCTCCTAAAATTTAGTATGTACTTGCATATTGATTAGTAATGACCCATTTCCCGTTACTCTTCGTGAATTCCATCTTCATCTGCAGCGGCCACGTTGCAACACCGCTTCCCCATACGCTAGCCTTCACCCTGTTTTGACCAATCAGGCTTGCAGAATCGCCATCGACATGGACGTCTTTGATGTTTTCTTCCACCGACGAAAAATATTTCATCTCGCCATTTTGGATCTGGTCAATCCATTCTAGCTTTTGTTGTAGGTAACCAGTCATGTGCCGAAGTTGCATGGATGGTGCTAAAATCTCATTCAACTTAACGATATTCTTCTCGACCATTGCCTTATTCTCCTGGCGGTAGAGGTTAATGATTGTTTCTTCATCAGTCATTGTTTTGTCCCTCCACTTCTGCAGCCGCGTTATCCACACACCGCAATGCATTCAAACTCCGGGGGTAACCGATGTACGGAATATTTTGCGAAATAACGTTAATCAAGAACTGCTTATCGTACCCATTGCGCATATTGGCCTTAGCGTGCGAAGTAAGTTGGGGTTCGACACCGCCTTGAGCTGATAGAAAGCAGAAGGTAATTAGTTCCCTTTCTGCGTAAGTCAGGCCTTTACGAGTATAGTAGTCACCGAAGCAATTATCAGTTAACCAGTAGTTAATGTGGCGACTTTCTTCAGGACCAGTCTTCCAGAAATTCTTCATGCCCTCGCCAAAGATATCAACCTGAGCCTTTTCACCAGCCGTTAATCGATTCTCAGTCGTGGTGGTTGACCGTGATTCGAGAGGCAGCTTGATTCCCTGCTTTTCAAAGGCCTCATTGGTTTCCTTCAAAAACGGGAAGACCCGGCCGATGCCCAGGTAAGCAACCGCCTGGTAGACAATTTCCTTAATTTCAACCGGCTTCACACCGAAGTTCAGCGCAGCCGGGATCATCGCCTTAAACTCTTCTTTGCCCTGACAACCAATCAGCGATGCCAAGATTGTAATAAAGCGCGTTCGGTCGTCCATGTCATCGTGATTAACGACTTCATCAAAGGCAAAGTTGTCAAACCGCTCAATAAACTCAGGATCCGTCCGTTTAAAGTCGGACCTATATCCGGGAAACATTTTTTCGTGATAATTTTTTGCATTCTCGCTAATTGCCATTGTATTACTCCTTTGCTCTGCATTAGCTTACAAGTATTATTGTATGTTTACGGTTCAATCTAACCAATTCCAGAACCCAATCAAATCGATAAGTACAAGTTATTAATCTAGTGCTTTGATTACTCTGGCTGGACTGCCTACAACGACCGTATTGTCTGGAACATCCTTAGTTACTACCGCGCCGGAGCCAACAATTGCATTCTCACCGATTTTTGAAAATGGGCAAGGAAACACGTTCTTTTAAGGGCGTGATGAATTGCCTAGTTTTTTAGCTTTTAGTCGAACGTATGTTTTAAGATATGATATAATTTACTTAACAGAAAGATTGGTACTCAGATATTAATTTGCTTTGTTGACTGACCGCTGATGAAGGAATGGTGGTGGAAATGGTGCAGATTATAAAAGGTATTAAGCTCCGTCTATATCCCAATGCTCAGCAAAGAGAGCAGCTGCGGCAAATGTTTGGCAACGATCGCTTTGTTTGGAACCAGATGTTGGCGATGGCCAAAGAACGATATCAAAACAATCCCAGCAGTCACTTCGTCAATGAATACGGCATGAATTATCTTCTGAAACGGCTCAAGCAGGAATATCCATTTCTTAAGACTAGTGACGCAACTAGTTTCTTGGTGGTTAATCATAATCTTGCCCAGGCTTTTAAAATGCTTTTTAAACATCAAGGCGGCTATCCACGCTTCAAATCACGTCATTCCAATCGGCAGGCTTATACGGGACGGTCGGTTTGTCGGGTGCTTGCTAAGCGGCGAGTGAGATTACCTAAGCTAGGGAGCATTCGGACTAGTAAGACGACCCGGTTAACTAATGGCAAAATCAAGTGCTATACGGTTTGCCTTGTGCCCACTGGTCACTACTATCTATCATTACAAGTAGCATTTGAGGCTCCCAACCATTTAAGGAAGACGGGAAAAGCAATCGGAATTGATGTTGGAATTACCGATCTAGCCATTAGTTCTGATGGTATTAAATATGGAACCTTTAACGCTAAATGGGCTGAAAAACAAGTAACAAAGTGGCAAAGCAAGTATGCCAAGCGAAAACATCAAGCGACGGTTGCCGTCCGTCAACGGAACCATAATCACAAGACCATGAAGAAAGAATTGAGCAATTACCAAAACTGGCAACGAGCCCAACAACAAAAGGCCCGCTATCAGGCAAAGGTAGCGAACCAACGGAAAGATTATTTGCATAAACTGACAACGGCCTTGGTTAGGCAGTACGACGTAATCGTCATTGAGGATTTGAAAGCCAAGAATCTTCAGAAAAATCATTGCCTAGCTAAAGCCATTGCGAATGCCAGCTGGTATCAATTCCGGACCATGTTGGCATATAAATGTACCTGGTATGGTAAACGTTTGGTGGTAGTTAAACCAAACTATACTAGCCAAATTTGTAGCTACTGTGGTTACCATAGTGGACCAAAACCGTTACAAATTCGTGAATGGACGTGCCCAAACTGTGGTACCCATCACGATCGGGATATTAATGCGGCAGTTAATATCTTGCATCAAGGATTAAACGCCGTGGGCTAGGGACTAGCCATGGTAAAAGAGTGGGGTTCCGTAAGTTAGGTATCCTGAATACAGGTATAACATCCTAAATACTACCCCATGTTCCCAGAAGCTCGGTCATTGATGGCCGAGTAGTTCACTAAACGATCCATGATTACACCTCCTTCTATAAAGAAACAGATATTCATCAATACATACAACAACATTAAGGAGAAAAGCTTTTCTGTGCTTCTAATAATAAATGATCATTTACTAATAGTCAATACACTAAAATGAATTTTGGAGTAAAATAGAAGTATGAAAGTTAAAGATGATAATAAACGCAAATTACTATTAGAAGTTGTTGCTGATATAATTACCGAATCAGGGATTGAGAGTGTATCTATGAGCAAGGTTGCTAAAAGAGCCCATCTTTCTATTGGAACCGCTTATACATACTTTAAGAATAAGCAGGATTTACTTTATAATGTTTATTTGAGTAAACGCAGGCATTATAATGACTACTTACTGGATCACATTTCTAAAAATGGTGATGCCGAGACTAAATTGAACTCATATGTTAGAAATCTATACAATTACGGAACAGAGTATTATAAGAATCTGTCGTTAATTGATTCAGTGGTAAATAGTCATTTACGCGCCAAGTTCTTCCCTGATGCTAAGGAACCTCATGATATGGTCGATCCATGGACCAACATTATAAAACAGGGTATTCAAGAGGGGGTCTTCACTGAAATTGATCCGTATGGAGCCATGTTTTTCGCATATCATAACGTTGTCAATTACATCAAAGATATTCACTACGAGAATTATTCCGCGCAAAGTATTACTATTGACGAAATAGCGTCTATGATTATCAAAGCACTTAAAGTGAGTGAATTCGGGCATAAATGATCGCGCTTCCAGATCTATACGGCTACGATGGCCTATATAGGTTTTGAAAGATGTTTAGACTATGCGGCTTATGGTCTGATTTCCGATGTTAAATAGAAGAAATCACCGATTTGAAATTGTATTATAATGCCTTCCAAGTATACAGATGAGATAAAAAATCATCTGATACTTGGAAGGCTTTTAAATTGGCTAGAGTAAGGCTTGATTTTCAAAGGTAAAAGAAAAGACGGCGCAAATGCCGTCATCTCAACGTTTATTTATCTTTGTTTAACCGCCCCGTTGGCGTAGTTGATGTCAATATTCTTCTGCACGTTCGGCACGAAGACGTTAAAGTTCACGCTGCCGTCCTTGGACTGGGCCTGGATGTGGGCGCCGGCCGGCACCACGCTGTTACCGCTGTAGATGTCGGTGACCCGGTAACGGACCTGTTTGCCCTGATCGAGGGCCTTGCGGACAATCCCCTCGTAGTAGTTCTGCCCGGTCGAAGTGGAACTGCGCGCCTCGTTGGCCCAGGCCGTCTGGGTGGCGATGTTCTTGGGGTTGGACTCGGAGGCGTCGAAGCCCCGAATCCCGCCGACCAGGGCATAGCCGAGCAGGTGACCGCGGTCATAGGCATGGTTGTAGCCCCCGGTCAGGTTGTGGGCCTGGAGGAAGCCCGCGGGTTTCCAGTCGGTTGCCCCGTTCCCGGTGGCGGCCCGGTTCTGGTACTGGCGGGTCGTCTTGTTCAGCCAGGCATCCCCGCGCCAGGCTCGGCCCTGACTGTCCACCTGGTTGACCGCGTAGGGTGCACTACTGATGTTGGTGTTCAAGTCGGCCTGGTTGTGGTTAATGATGAAGGCCCCGTGGCCATTCCAGACAATGTTGTTGCCCAGTTGCTGACGCACGGCCGGGGTCAGGACCACCGCTGCCTGTTGCTCGGTCGGTGGCTCCTGCTGCTGGTTGCCATAGTGACCGGCCTGGGCCGAGTTATTCTTGCCCCAGGCCATGAAACGCTGGATTCCCTGGCTCAGGGAGGCATCACCCTCGGTCGGCTTCTGGATCACGCCACCGACGACGAGCAGGGCCACGATCCCGAAGACAATGTGCCAGATTTTTTTCTTGATGCGGTACATAAAATCGTCCCTCTTTGAATGCTTTTCCACCATTATACAATGTTTAGCCGAACAAATGATCAGAAAAATTAAAAAGGCAGGCGATTTGCCTACCTTTGTGGGTTATTTTTGTAGTTTGGGGGCGGTGTGGAACTTGTAGATCAAGGTCATGATGACCAGGAAGACCACACCGACCGAAACGGAAACCCGGGTGTCGGGGTTGAAGAACATGAAGATCAGGATGACCGTCAAGGCGATCAGGCTGAAGTAGTTGTATGCCGGGTAGAATGGCATCTTGAAGGGGTGATTGACCAGCTGGTCCGGGTTGTTCTTCCGGAAGTTCAGCTCGGATAGCAGGATGATAAACCACGGCACCATCCCCGGCAGGACACTGGAACTGTAGACGATCACGAAGATGTTCTTGGCGCTGGCACTGAACATCGACAGCAGCATGTTGATCGCAAAGCCGAGGAAGATCCAGAAGGCAATCGTCAGGATGGCAACGTTTGGTACCACCCGCTTGGAGAGCTTGCTGAAGACCTTGGGCACCTCGCCGTCGACGGAAAGCTTGAAGAGCATCCGGCTGGCACTGTAGATCCCGGAGTTGGCGCCGGACAGGGCCGCCGTCAGGACGACGAAGTTAATGATCCCGGCCGCCCCGGTGATGCCGACCTTGGTGAAGGTTTCGACGAACGGTGAACCAACCGCCTTGAGTTCGTCCCATGGGTAGATCGAAACGATCACAAAGATGGCCCCGATGTAGAAGATCAGGATCCGCCAGATGACGGACTTAACCGACTTGACGATGGCATGGCGTGGTGATGCGGCCTCCCCCGCCGTGATCCCGAGCAGCTCAATTCCCTGGTAGGAACCGGCGATCACGGATAGGGAGAACATGAAGCCCATAAAGCCACCGGTGAAGAAGCCACCGTGCGTCCAGAGGTTGGAGATCCCGACTGGGTGCCAGTTGTTACCGAGCCCGAGGACGATGACCAGCAGCCCGAGGATGATCATGGCGATGATCGTGACCACCTTGATCATGGCAAACCAGAATTCCAGGCGCCCATAGGCCTTGGCCGAGGCCAGGTTGGCCAGGGTCAGGATCGTGATCATGACCAGGCCCGAGATCCAGTCCGGCAGGTTCGGCCACCAGTAGTTCAGGTACTGACTCATCGCGATGATATCCGAGATGCCGACGATGATGAACTGGAAGACGTTGCTCCACTTGGTCAGGTAGCCGGCCAGGGGGTGAATGTACTTCGACCCGTAGTCCGCAAACGAACCGGTCCCGGGGCTGATGTAGATCAGTTCTCCTAGGGCCCGCATGACCCCGTACAGGACCAGGCCGACGAAGGCGTAGGCCAGCAGTACCGATGGCCCGGTCCACTTGATGGTTGAGGTGGCCCCCATGAAGAGCCCACTCCCAATGGTCCCCCCGATGGCGATCATCTCCATCTGTCCCGGCGTCATCGTCCGATTTAATTTCACTTTCTTTTGATTATCCATCTCATAACCCCATTTCTTGATACGAAAAAAGCTACCCAATGCGACCAGCAACCAGGAAAACCAGGATCAGGTTAGTGGTTGAGTCGCTTTGGATAGCTTCGATTAATATCTTGTTTAAGTATATTAAAGGTGCTCAACCACGATGCTTGTTGTTGTGGTTGAGGTGGAGGTTAGTTGATGAATAATCGCTTTAAATTGTAATTGCATGTTGCATTCCTCCAATTCCCTTTTCTTTCGTTGTTATTAGAATACTATTAGAAAATTAAAATTGCAAGGAAAAGTTTAAATTTCTCTTTTGTTTTATAAAGTGATGAGCGGAATCTTGACAAACGGGTAGGATTGCTACTTTGCATTTCACCATCATGGCAATTTTCAGTACCACCAACGTCTTTATTCTCACCGAATCTGACTAGGGGCGCCGCTTTAGCTTGAACTTCGCCGCCCCGGCCGCCAGCAGGCTGGTCAAGAGCCCCACCAGGGTGAATCCGCCAGCCAGCTGTTCGTTTCCCGTCTGGGGAAGGCGGGCAGCAGTTGCTGATGGTCCGGGGTGCGCAGCTAACTTTCGCAATGGCTGCTGAAGGCGGTCCAGTTCGGTATGAAAGGCCACCGGATCGATATTATTTCTAAGTGTGGTTGGGGCCGGCGTCGGTGCAGCCAGGCGACCTTCTTCTCCCCCGGTTGCTTGGTGGTCACTCATTAATGAAGGCTCCTCCACCAGTTGGCCGGCGTGATCACCGTGGTTAGCTGGCTTATCAGTCGGGCTAGCTCCTGCCAGTGTGGTTGGCTCATCGTTAGTCACCATCCCTGATGGGGTATCCTGACTGACCGTGGTCGATGGAGTTGCTTCTCCAATTGTGTCGTCCCCGACCCCAGTGTCGACCATTAGGGGCGCAGGTGTCTGGGTACTTGATTCAGCGCTGGCAAGACCGGGGGCAACCGCCGTGGGGGACGTTGTCAGTTCCGTTTGCGTTCCCTGGTCGACGCCCTTGTTATGATGATCATCAATGTTATCCGGCGCAATCGTCTCATCGGTCTGCGTCCCCCGATCGGTGCTGGTAACCTGATGTCCGTCATCAGTCATTGGCTCCAGCGTCGTCTGAGTCCCCTGGCTGACCCGGTCAACTGTGGTTGCATCGGTCGACGATGCGGTCTGGGTTGCTTGACCGATCACCGTTACTGCTCCATCACCGGTCCCCGTGGCCACGGTAGTTGGGGTGTCGGTCTGAGTTGCCTGGTCGACGGTGCTAACGGGATCATCCCCGACCGCCACGCTAACCGTGTGTGAAGGGTCCGTTTGAGTGCCGTGGTCGGTCTCAGCAGCTGTTCCCGCACCACTGCCCGTACTGACCGTTGATGCTTGATCCGTCTGGGATGCCTGATCAACCTGACCAATGTCATCATTACCGACCCCAGCGTCAGCCAGTGGTTCCTGGCGGGTTTGCGTCTCCTGGTCAACCCCAGCGACGCGGTCATCGCCGACTCCGCTATCAACGGTAGTGACGTTGTCCGTCTGGGTGCTCCGATCAGTGTCGGCCACTGAATTGTCGCCAACCCCCGTATCAACCGTTGGTACTTCAGCGGTTTGGCTGCCGGTAGTCGTCACGTGTGGCTGTGCGGTTTGTGTACCCGCATCCGCGTTATTGGTTGTATCAGTCTGGGTGCTTATCGTGCCCATTGCCGGATCCGTAGTTTGCGTACCGGTGTCTTGGTCAGTCGGATTGTCGGTCTGGCTACCGGCGTCCTGACTGCTGGTAGTCGTCTGGGTACTCGTGTCCTGGTTGGTAACGACATCCGTCTGCGTGCTGCCTTCACTGGTCGTTGGCGTAGATGTCTGGGTACCTGCATCCTGATTGTTGGCGTCGGTCTGGGTATTGGCATCCTGACCGGTGACTACGTCAGTTTGGGTACTGCCCTCGCTAGTTGTCGGTGTATCGGTTTGGCTGCCCACATCCTGGTTCAGGTCTGTTTGGGTCCCTTCGACAGTCGTTTCAGGGGTTGTGGTCTGACTCCCCTCGTCCTTACCAGCCGCGACATCAGTTTGCGTACCGCCCTCGCTGGTTGTCGGTGTATCGGTTTGGTTGCCTGCATCCTTGCTTAGGTCCGTTTGAGTACTACTGTCACTCGTTGCGGGAGCATCCGTTTGGCTGCCCGCGTCTTTACCGGTATTTTCCGTCTGGCTGCTGGCGTCATGCCCAGCGACCGGATCCGTCTGGGTACCCTTATCCTTACCGGCGACCACGTCAGTTTGGTTTTCTTCGTCCTTATCGCTGACTGCGGTCTGTGTGTCCGCATCCACGCCGGTAACCGCGTCGGTCTGGGTACCATCCGCACTGGTTGCCGGAGCTGGCGTCTGACTGCCTTCATCCTTGTCGCTGCTAGTGGTTTGGCTGCCCGCATCCGTCATCGGAATGGGATCGGTCATGGTTGCGGCATCGCTGGTGGTCGACGTATTCGTTCCCTCGTCACTCGTCAGCTTATGATACTGAACCTCGATTGTCGGTAACTCCTGGTCGAGCTGCTCCGGGGTCAGGCACAGGGCCGCAATCCGATCGGTCGAGGTTTGATAACCCGCCATCGGGGCTAGCTGCAGCTCATCAAAGGGGCTAATTTGCCATTTGCCATAGGTCGTCTTCCCGTCCTTGACGGTGACCCGGCGCGTCGCCGTGGCGTGTTGCGTGACGATCTGGTCGCCAGCCGGCAGGTGCAGCACAATTTTTCGCAAGAGTTGCTTTGTCTCCTGCTTAATCTTCGGCTTGCTGAATGGCTTACTTTCGTGCTGGGCGGCCTTCTTCTGGATAAGGAAGGTAAAGGCGTTCGCTGTCCCTGGGGTTATCCGGAGTGTCGTTGGCAGTTGGGCGCCATTTACGTATTCCCAACCAGCCGGTGGTGTCGGTAGGTTAAACGTAGCCAGCGTTTGGCCGGCAGCGTCCACAACTGACGGGAATTGCCAGTCTATAACTTTTCCGTCCACGGTTGTAAACATCACCTTGGCAGTGGAAGCGGCGAGCCGTTCAGGTAGTTTGGTGTAGGTGATTATTTCATTTTTGGGACCCGCACCCGGACTGGTAAGCTTGGGTGGAATCTCAACCCAGTTGGGGGCATACCCCGCAAAGACCGGGGCAAAGTAGGCCGGCCAGACCTGATTACTACTCTTGACCAGCTGGCCCTTACGATCGAACTGGTAACGTGCCACCTGGCGAATGGTATGTTTCTGTTTGGTCAGGGGATCAACATAGCTGATCGTCCGCACGACCTCCTTGGTGGTCAATTGACCGTGGGGATCATGCCGCGCCACCGTTGACGACGAGGCAGCCGCCTGCTGAGGATGCGACGCGGCGGTGGCCCCGCCGACCGCCATGGTGAGCAGGACTGAGGTTGAGAGCAACCCGATCAGAGAGGACCGGTAAACGTGATGTGATAATTTCTGGTTCATTTTGCATTCTCCTTTATTTTTGACCTTCACTAGATATATACGGCCATCAGGAGAAAATGCGCGAAATTTCCATTAATTGTTGCCAGCACTGGCCTGCTTATGCCCCTCCTCCCACTGTTTGATCAGCCCGGGCATACTTACGGATGAATGTCCGGGCGTTTGAACGGTACTGGTAAAGGCGCCGCTTATCGGGGTGTTTATCTTTATAACGAGCACTCGCCCGCTTTTGTGCTTCACTAACCATATTTAACCTCCCAAATAAAAGAGCCGCCCGCTGCACAGGCGACCCTTATTTTTTCTTTAAAGTGAATGAATAACCTTTTCGATATCATCAACGATCTGTTTTGGCGTCAGGTGGTACCATTCATACATAACGTCAAGCGGCACGTTGTCGGCAAACTCTCGTGGCGCCCCAAAGTTGAGGACCTTCATGTCGGTCGGCCCATAGTAGCGAGCAATCGTCTCACCGAAGCCCCCGCTCAAATTGCCGTCCTCCAGGGTGACCACGACGTCGTGGTTCTCGGCCAGGTGGTGAAGGTCATGCTGGTCGATCCCGGTGACTGACTTCGGGTTGATCAGGGTAGCATCGATGTTGAGCTTCTTCTTCAGTTGCTCGCAGACCTCCTCGCCGAGCTGCCAGAAGTCCCCGACAGCCATGATGGCAACCTCGCTCCCGTGATGGACGACGTCGTAGTTGATGGTGCTGTAGTCGTCCTGACTCGGGTGACCATGCAGCAGGGCCTTTTCCGGCTGGCGGATGACCACCGGCTGGTCGGTCTGCTTGATCGCCCACCGCAACATCGAGATCATCTCTTCGACGTTGGTTGGGGCCAGGTACTCGATGTTCGGCAGGTCACTGATCATCGAGATGTCAAAGGAACCCTGGTGGGTAGCCGAACCGCTGGCGATCGTGCCACCGCGCACGATCATAACCACGGGGGCATCATTGAGGGCCATGTCGTGGATCAACTGGTCATAGGCCCGCTGCAGGAAGGTACTGTTCTGGAAAACGACCGGTCGGGCGCCGGCTGCGGCCATCGCCACCGCCGTCGTGATCGAATCCTGCTCAGCAATGCCGACGTCGAAGTAGCGGTCGGGGTGCTTAGCCTGGAAATCCTTCAAGCCAAAGACTCCGGGGATGGCGGCATTGATGGCCACCACTGGGGCCCCGGCATTAACCTGACGATCCAACTCCGCCATCACGGCATCGTTGTAGCCATTATCAGCTGGCTGCTTATCTTCCCCGGTCTTGAGGTCAAATGGGTCGCGCCAATGATACTCCATCTTGTGTTCCTCGGCCGGCGCGTACCCCTTCCCCTTCAAGGTGTTGACGTGAAGGACAATCGGGTGGTCGATGTCCTTGACGTCACGGAAGGCGTCGATCATCGTCTGCAGGTCGTTGCCATCGGCGATGTAACGATAGTCCAGCCCCATGAACTTGAAAATGTTGTTTTCTGACTTACCATCGGTGTCGCGCAGCTCCTTGAGGCCCTTGTAGAGGCCACCCTGATCGGCATCGATAGCCATCTGATTGTCGTTGACCACGATGATCAGGTTGGAGTGCAGCTTGGCGGCGTTGTTCAATCCTTCAAAGGCCAGACCACCGCTCAGCGAACCATCCCCAATCACGGCCACAACGTTGTTATGCTTTTCCGGCCGCAGCATGTCCCGCGCCTGGGCCAGGCCGACCGCCAGGGAGATCGAGGTCGAGGTGTGCCCGATCTCGAAGAAGTCGTGGACACTCTCCTCGGGGGAGGTGTAACCGGTGATGTCCTCATAGTGGTCAGGGTCCAAGAAGCCCAGCTTGCGACCCGTCAGCATCTTGTGCGCATAGGACTGGTGAGAAACATCCCAGACCACCTTGTCGTGAGGTGAGTTGAAGACGTAGTGGTAGGCAATCGTCAGCTCCATGACCCCAAGATTGGGACCAACGTGGCCACCAATGGCGGCGTCCCGCTCCAGGACCAGCTGACGCATCTCCTTGGCCAATTCCTTCAATTCGCTCAGCGACATTTGCTTGATATCGCGCGGCTCGTTCACATCGTTTAACAGGTAATCAGGATGCCGATTCATCTAATACCCACTCCTTTAGACTTAGTATATCCATAATTTAAATTCCGTTGTCATATCATTATTTTAACACTACTTGGCAAAGTTATCAGAAAATCATTGTCAATCAAATTGACGACCGGTGGTTTTCTAAGCTACCATTAAGAAGACTATGCACAAAAGGACCGATGGAAGTAATGATTAAGACAAGCAATGCGGCGATTGATAAACTTTCGCCCTTCAAAAAACTGACGGCCGAACAGGAAAGTCTGGTTGACGACATCCTGGCCTTCACCGCCGACCACCTGCACGGCGACTACCCGGCCACCTACACCATCTTTGGGGATGCCGGGACCGGGAAGAGCGTCGTCCTCTCCCAGCTCTTCGACCGCCTGCAGCAGGCCGCGCGTAAGGACCCGACCTCGCCGTTCTACCAGACGACCAACTACTTTCTCGTCAACCACCCCGAGATTCTCAAGGTCTACCGAGAGATTGCGGGTGGCCTGCCGGAGCTATACAAGAAGGACTTCGCCCGGCCGACGTCCCTGATCAACCAGCTCGATAAGAAGGATGAACGGATCGACGTCGCCATCATCGACGAGGCCCACCTTCTCCTGTCCAAGCCCGATCACTACAACAACTTCTACCACGACAACCAGCTGGTCGAGATCATCAAGCGGGCCAAGGTGGTGGTGATTGTCTTCGACCAGTACCAGGTTCTACGGATGAAAAGCCTCTGGACACCGGACCGTCTGCGACAGATCACCGATCAGTATCCGCACAAGGAATACCAGCTCACCAAGATGTTTCGGATGAACGCCAGCCAGGACCTGGTCGACTGGTTCAATACCTTCACCAACGACTACCGGCTGGCCCCCCTGCCGGAGAACGCCCGTGACCACTATGATTTCCGGATCTATGGGGATGCCGAGCAAATGCGCCAGGCAATTGTCCGCCGCAATCGGGAGGTCGGCCTCTCCCGGATTCTCTCAACCTCAGGCTACCCGTCGACCCTAGACGGCGGCAAGCACTACATTCAGGAGGGGCGTTTCAAGATGCCCTGGGACCAGTACAACTATACGGTGACCCCCTGGGCCGAATTACCACAGACGATCGACGAGGTTGGCTCAATCTACACCTGTCAGGGCTTTGACCTCAACTACACCGGGATCATTCTCGGGCCGCCGATCAGCCAGGTGCCGGATACTAACCGCCTTCAGATCAACCTGGATCGCTACACCGACACCGAGGCCTTCAAGAAGCGGGCCGATCTGACCGACCCCAAGGAGATCACCGCCTTAGAGAAGCGGATGATCATGAACTCGCTCAACGTCCTCTTCAAGCGCGGGGTCTACGGCACCTACCTCTACGCCCACGATCCCCTTTTGCGCCAGACCCTCTACCAGCTGTTTAGCGCGGCCGGTTTTAAACTACCAAAGGAAGGTAACTAACCGATGAAAAAACACCTCAACAAGCACGTCCTGATCATCGCGGCCTTCGTTGTCGCCCTGGTCGTGATCTACGGGATTTACCGTGACTATCGGCCGGAAATCAACCTGCTCTTCAACCTGACCCCGCATAACCAGGTCATCCTCCTCCACCTGATCCGCAGCCACGGCCTGGCCACGATGGGCCTGCTCCTGATCCTGATCGCAATCTTCAACGCCATTCCCGGCATGTCCAACTCGGTCATCTGTATCTTTGCCGGGCTCTGTTACGGACCCTGGATCGGTTTCCTGATCAATTGGCTGGGCAATGTCCTCGGTAACTGTGCCGTAATGAGTCTGATCCGCAAGGTCGACATCTCCAAGCGGACCAAGAAGTCCAAGCTTTTGACCTACCTCCTCCACCAGAAACACCCGCTGGTCGGGCTGACCATCGGCTACATGATCCCAGTGATCCCTAGCGCCCTGGTCAACTACGCCGGCGCCCGACTCAAGCTCAGCCGGGGCCGTTTTCTGACGATGGTGGCGGTCGGGATGGCCCCGACCTCGTTCATCTACGCCTTTGGTGGGGATGCCATCTTCCGCGGTGACAGTAAGCGCCTGATCGGGGCGGTTGTGGCAATCGTCGTTATCCTGCTCGGCTATGTGGTTGTCCGCAAGCTGATCGACCGCTCCCGCACCGGACATGAGGAAGCCGCCTAAACCTAAATACAAAAATCAAACTGAACAATAGCAGGATTTTCTATTTTCTAGAACTAATCGTCAAGTGTTAAGATGCTATCGCTTCTAAACCCCATAATCACGCTCCTTATGCTTGCCTACGTAATTCAGTTAGTTGTTGAATTATCCACAATTTGTTTTTCCTGGTCACAATGCCATACGGAATAGCAAATGATCGCGAAAAGGGAATTGGCCGCAGCGCCGGGTGAACATCACGCCAGCAATCTGGTGCAACCAGTAGATAACCATTCTTAACACACTTGTTAAATGTAGCGAGGGAATAGCGTTCAGGAACATCAATAATTCTTTTACAATATTTCTCGACTGTTGAACGCATCTCATCATTTGCCGGACTGATTCCCTCCTCCAGCATCATAATCGTTTGTCCGCGTAAATCTTCTGGGGTGATCACTTGCCGGTGAGTTAGCTGGCTCTTAACTGGTACCTGGAACCCTAATTGATAATTGCCCAGAGGTGAAAAGATAAGTTGTGATGTCTTCCGCGGGTCATCAAAGGCACCAATGAAGAAATCAAAATCACGTGCTAAGCCACCCATAAAATCATCCTGGAAGGGAACCAATATCAAACTAGTTTTATGGGGGTTCTTTCGCCACCACCGCAAAAACTCATGGATAGGATAAAGTGGAGAGATTCCGACTCTGATCTCTTGCGGCTCTTGTCGAATCCGCTGAAGCAACTGCCGTGACATTGATAAATATTGTGGTAACGCAGCAAGTAGTTTCCCTCCGGCAGAAGTCAATTTAACTCCTTGGTTATCACGATCGAAAAGGGAAACGCCCAGCTGCGACTCTAGGGTATTAATCTGTTTCATTACTGCGGTGTGCGAAATAAACAATCGCTTTCCCGCACGTGTGAAGCTCAGTTCCTGGGCAACGATTAAAAAGGTGTCTAACAAGGGATTATACATAGTGTGCCTTTCTTTTTCGTAACTTTTGGTTGCCACTGCGGTAAATAATCTGTACTTCTCCTTACCGGTTGAACTATCTATACTGAAGCTAAAAACGATAAGGAGGCAACTAGAATGACTAACGACGAAACCACATACGATATGCAAAGCGCTAAATACCACGCAGAAGATGCCGAGGTGCCCCGCAGTAAGGACCTCTGCTTCAAAGCTAATATGACCCTGCCAAGTCAGAAAAAAACAATTCACAACTACCTAGAAGAACTATTTAATAACAATTTGTCAGATGATGTTAAAATCATGACTCCCGTTTACATCGATCGAGCCAATAAGATCTCGATTGGTAAAGACGTTTTCATTAACCACCACCTGACGACTGTTGCCCTGGGTGGGATCAAGATCGGTAACCATGTTCAGATCGCGCCGAACGTTACTTTGCTGACCGCCAACCATGATCAAGACAACCTGCAAATACTTCACTGCAAGTCGGTCACGATCAAAGATTCTGCCTGGATTGGCGCTGGCGCCCAAGTCTTACCCGGCGTAACAATTGGTAAGGGGGCGATTGTTGCTGCGGGCGCGGTAGTAACCAAGGACGTTCCTGACAATGCCGTAGTAGCTGGTGTCCCCGCCAAGGTTATCAGACAACCCTAACGAACTTTATGGACAACTATTTTATCATGGCCGATCTCCCGGTTATTGAAACGCTTTGCAAAGAACATTGCTGCTTATTTCTGATACGTATCAAGCTCAGGCGTTTTAATGTACAACTGCTTAAATCGTTGAATCAGTATTCGCCTAGGAGGAAAATAGGTTTCCTATCTGCATTGTAATATTAGCTAATAGTGGCTGGTGAGAAAACAGCATTTTCTCCCAGCCACTTATTGTCGTTTAAAGATCAATTCGCAATTAAAGGTCAATCTCCAACATGATCGGCGTGTGGTCACGGCGGGCCCCGCTATCGATCATCGTCGAGGACTGCAGCTTGTCGGCCAGGCGGTCACTAACCAGCCAGTAATCGATCCGCCAACCCGAGTTGTTCTGCTTGCTGGTGATCACCCGCTGGGCCCACCAGGAGTAGGCACCGGCCGTATCCGGATGGAGGTAGCGGAAGCTGTCCGTGAAACCGGCTTTCAGCAGCTTGGTGAAGTGCTCCCGTTCCTCGTCGGTATAGCCGGCGGAATGGTGGTTGTTGGCCGGGTGGGCCAGGTCGATCGGCTCGTGGGCGACGTTAAAGTCTCCACTGGCGATCACCGGCTTGTCGGCGTCGAGCTGATGGAGGTAGTCCCGATAGCGGTCATCCCAGACCTGGCGATCGGCCAACCTTTTGAGACCGTTGCCCGAGTTGGGCGTGTAGACCTCAGTCAGGTAGAAGTCGGGAAACTCCAGAGTCAGAATTCGCCCCTCATCGTCCATCGGCGCCGGGGCCCCGATCTGCGGCTGGGTGACCATCGGCTGGTATTCTTTCTTGTAGAGGTACATCGTCCCGGCGTAACCCTTGCGCGCCGGTTCGACCGAGCTCCGCCAGGCCACCGCGTAGTCCGGGAAGAGGTCGGCCAGAACAGCCAGGTGCTTCTTGGTCGGCCCATCCTTGGACAGCTTGGTTTCCTGGATGGCAATGGCGTCCGGGTCCTGGTCGGCAATCGTGTGCAGGACCTGGCGGGTTTCCCCGGCCCGCTTGGAAGTCCCGGTCAAGGCTGCGTTGATTGAATCAATGTTCCATGAGATAAATTTCAATGCTAGTTCTCCTTTTCAATGTCACTCTGTTTGATGAACACCCCATCCGGCGTGGTCTCCCCCGTCCGGTGGGCAATCTCTTGGTAGGCCGCGTTCAGGGCCTGCTGGTGGTCAACCCCGACCAGGCGACAGAAGATCAGCAAGGCAATCTGCAGGTCACCGATGCTGTCGACCAGCCGCTCGTGGTTCTGCTTGTTGTAGGCTGCCGACAGCTCGCCGAGTTCCTCGGCCATTTTCATAAATTCCACCCGCGGGTCGGCCTGATCGATCCCCCGGGCGTGGGCCCAGGCATTGATCTTGGGGATCAGTTCTTCATAGTCCATCCTTCTCACCTCATCTCAGGGCTATTATACGTGATTTCTTAGTAAATGGGAAAGCCGCTTTTCATTTGCCAATCACGGCACGCCTATTCTAAGATGAAGTTAAGATTAATTGGAAAGGTGTCCTGAATGATGAGTAAGCAAGTAGCAGCCCTCCCGACCCAGATCGAGGTCCGGGGTGGCCGCGTTCACAACCTGAAGAACGTCGACGTCGACATCCCCCTCCACAAGTTCGTCGCCATCTCCGGCCTGTCGGGCTCTGGGAAGAGCTCGCTGGCGATGGGGATCCTCTATGAGGAGGGGTCGCGGCGCTACCTGGAGGCCCTGTCGACCTACACCCGGCGCCGGATCAAGCTCGGGGCCCAGGCCGAGGTGACCAGCGTCAAGCACATCCCCTCGGCCCTGGCCCTCAAGCAGCGCCCGGCGATCCCATCCGAGCGGGCCACCGTTGGAACGATGAGTGAGATCTTCAACATCATCCGGCTGATCTTCTCCCGGCTGGGGTCGCCCCGCTGTCCCAACGGCCATCAGGTCAAGCCCAGCCTGGCGATTGCCGAGGCGATGAGTAAGTCCGGCGACCAGATGGGGATGATCACCTGCCCAACCTGTGGGGCCACCTTCCCGGCCTTCAGTGCCGAGGACTTTGCCTTCAATTCGGCCGGGGCCTGCGAGAAGTGCCAGGGAACCGGGGTTGTCCGTGAGATCGACGAGAGCAAGCTAATCGGCGACGAGAACCTCAGCCTGGCCGACGGGGCGGTGGCGTCCTGGCACTTGCCCGGCCGGAACTTCATGCCGAGCGTGGCCGAGCAGGCCGGGGTCCGGATCCACGTGCCCTACAAGGACTTGACCGATAAGGAGAAGGAATTCGTTCTCAATGGTCCGAAGAAGAAGTTCAAGATGGACTTCCGCTCCGGGACCGGCCGGGTCTTCCACGACTTCAACGCCCTCTACGAAAACGCCCACGAGGCGGTCTACGAGTCGGCCCGGACCAGCAAGAGTGAACGGGCCCAGAAGCGGATCAGCGAGTTCTTCCACTACTCTACCTGCCCGGTCTGCCACGGGACGCGCCTGAAGCCGGTCCTGCTGACCCAGTTGGCCGGCGGGTTGAACATCGCCCAGGTCAGTGAGTTGACCCTCGGTGACCTAACCGCCTGGAAGCAGGACGTGCTCAAGGCGCTGCCGGCCAACATGGGCAAGATGGCCCACTCCCTCTTCAAGGAGTTCGACGACAACCTGCGGCCCCTCCTCGAACTGGGCCTGGACTACCTGACCCTGTCGCGGAACGGAAACACCCTCTCGACCGGGGAGCTGCAGCGTATCCAGCTGGCCCGGACCCTGCGGACGCAGACAACCGGGGTCCTCTACATCCTGGACGAACCCTCGATCGGCCTGCACCCCGACAACGTTTCCGGCCTGCTGAACGTCTTCCGCGAACTGGTCGACCAGGGCAACTCGTTGGTCGTCGTCGACCACAACGTCGACATCATCAAAGCCGCCGACTGGATCATCGAGATCGGCCCTGGCTCTGGGGCACTGGGCGGCAAGATCCTCGACCAGGGAACCCCAGCCCAGATCGCCCAGGATCCTGACTCCAAGATTGGTCCCTACCTGAACGGCAGCGCCGACCTGCTCGCCCGGCCGATTGCTGATGAGCCCGCCGACCAGGCGATCTCCTTTGAAGTTGGTGACTACTACAACCTGGCTGACGTCAGCGGTCAGCTGCCGGTCAACCGGCTCAGCGCGGTCACCGGCTTCTCCGGGGCCGGCAAGACCAGCCTGATCCTCGACAGCCTGGTGCCGGCGATCAAGGACCAGGCCAAGGGGCTCGGTCTGCCCAAGCAAGTTAAGAAGTTGGCCGCCCCGCTCAAGGAGGTTGTCAGCGTCGATGCCGCCCCAATCGGCAAGACGATGCGGTCAACCGTCGCCACCTACACCAGTATCATGGACAACCTGCGCAAGCTCTTCGCGGCCCAACCTCTCGCCAAAAAGAAGCACTACACGCCGAGCTACTTCTCCTACAACAACAAGCAGGGGGCCTGCCCGAACTGCGGTGGCAGCGGGATCGTCACTTTGGACATCCAGTTTTTGCCCGACATGCAGCAAACCTGCCCCGTCTGCAACGGGGAGCGCTACAACCAGGCCGTCCAGGCGGTCAAGTGGCATGGCTACTCAATCGTCGACCTGCTCAACCTCGACGTCCGCGCCGCCCTGCCCGTCTTCAAGGACGTCCCAAAGATTGAACGCGAGCTGAAACTACTGGAGGAGGTCGGCCTGGGCTACCTCCACCTCGGTGAGAGCACGCCGAGCCTGTCCGGTGGGGAGGCCCAACGGCTGAAGCTAGTCAAGCACCTCGACCGCAACCAGGCCACGACCCTCTTCGTCTTCGATGAGCCGACGATCGGCCTCCACCCCCTGGACGTCAAGACCCTGCTCGGGGTTATGCAACGCCTGCTGGACCGCGGGGCCACGATCGTCACCATCACCCACGACCTCAACCTGATCGCCAACGCCGACTACATCCTGGACATGGGGCCGCGCGGCGGCAAGAACGGGGGCCAGATCGTCGCCACCGGCCGGCCGCGGGACCTGATCGCCCACCCGACCAGCCTGACGACGCGCTACCTGGCCGAGTACTGGCACCGCTATAACAAGTAAAGCAAAGGACCGCTAGCCCCAAGACTGACGGTCTTTTTCGTTTAGATTTGCATCCCAACCCAGGCGGCGGCCAGGCCCCCACCATAGGAAATGATGAAGTAGGCGAGCAGGCTCCCCCAGCGGTGCTCATCGATCATCGCGACCAGCTCGGTGTTGAAGGTCGAGAAGGTCGTGTAACCACCCAGCAGGCCGACGCCCCAGAAACGCATTGCCGCACCATCGGCAACCAGGTGTCCGGTCAAGATCCCAAGGACCAGGGTCCCGGTCAGGTTGATCAGGAGGGTTGCCAGGGGCCAGTCAACCCGCTGCCGCTTCCAGAGGCTGGTCAACCAGTAGCGCAGGAGGGCACCGAGGGCCGCACCGCAACCAATACTAAGCATGGCGGCCCACCATCCTTCCTAGGTACCGGGCCAGAAGCATCCCCAGCCCGGCCATCACCAGGCCACCAATCATGCTGACCAGCAGGTAGCCACCACCGCGGAGCAGGCTGTGCTGGGCGAGCCTGATGGTGGTCGTCGAAAACGAGGAGAAGGTGGTGAAGGCCCCGATCAGTCCGGTGCCGAGCCCGGCGTTCAGCCAACCGGCCAGGAGGTCCCGCTCGATGACGTAGTAGGTCAGAAAGGCCAAGAGAAAGCAGCCCAGGAGGTTGGCGATCAAGACCCCATTAGCGTCCAGGGCCGTACTGAGCAGGGCCCGGCAGATCCCGCCGGCAAACCCGAAGGCCGCCACGCTGATGGCATTCGTTAACTTCATTTGTAAAACTCCCTTAATAAAAAATCATCCTTTCATATTACTACGCCGGCCGCGGTTTGCCAATCACCCCCACCGAGCTGGTATAATGGGGACAAACATGAAGATAAGGGAGTAATTTACCATGAAGATGCGTCGTATCGACCACATTGTTTTAACCGTCACCAGCCTTGAGGAGAGCAGCCGCTTCTACCACGAGGTCTTCGACATGCCGATCATCGACCGCCAGACCACGGATGACGTGATCACCCTGCGCTGCGGCCACCAGCTGATCCGCCTGCAGAAGGCCGACCGCCCCACCGACCTGAAGGCGGCCAAACCAACCATCGGCAGCGCGGACCTCTGCCTGGTCGCCGGGGACAAGCTGGAGGACATTCTCCACCACCTGCGCAGCTACTACGTGGACGTGGTCGCCGGGCCGGTCGAGAAGCACGGCTCCGAGGGTGAAATGACCTCGATCTACGTCCACGACCCCGACAACAACCTGGTCGAGATCGCCGTCTATAAGAACAAATAAACCATAAAAGGACACATGGCTTTTACGGTCACGTGTCCTTTATTTCATTTGTTCTTATTCCGCCAATTTCGCCAACGGTGACCGAGCTCGCTCAAGACAAGCGCAACGATTACGACCAGGGCGATCGAGTAGCCAATCACCCCGAGGCGGAAGATGTGGGGATGCTGGCTGCTACCCTCGACGATCACCGAGGAGCCGAGGATCACCGCCGCCAGGATGATCACGATCAAGAAACGGTTGGTGATCCGCTCGATCTGCTTGATCAGCCGGTCCTGACCCTTGAGCCGAAAGTTGACCTGGGCGTCACCGTTAGCAATCGTCTCCAGGGTGGCGTTGATCCGGTCCGGCAGCTGGGTCATCTCCTGGGCACCGGTGACCAGGCTGATCAGCTGGTCGTCAAGGCTGTCGCGCCAGTTGAACTTGCGCTTGAGGTAACGGAGCCCGAACGGCCGGGCCACCTCCATCATCGAGATATCGGGGTCGAGCCGGGCGACGGTGCTCTCCAAGGTGCCAAAGGCCTTGATCAACAGCGTCACCTCGGGCTTCATCTGCAGGTGGTTGCGCTGGCAGAGCTGGACGATCGAGTAGAGCATGGAGGCAAAGTCAATCTCCCCGACCCCCATCGCCAGGTAGGGCCGGATGAACCCACCCAGCTCCTTGGTGAAGGCCGGCTCGTCCAGCGGCCCGGTCTGGTTGCAGATGGCCAGGACCGCCTGGGCGATCCGCCGCACGTTCTTGGTGGTGATGGCCAAGACGACGTTGGCGATCCCGTCGGCCATGGCCGGGGTCAGGGTCCCCATCATTCCGAAGTCCAGGTAGACGATCCGGTACGGCGGCAGGGCTTCCTGCTTCTGGTAGCCGACGGTTGTCTTCCCGACCTGGACCTGGTGCTGGTGGGTCGTCTTCATCGCGGGCGCCTGCTCATCGGCCGGGTCGAGCTCGTGAACCAGGATATTCCCCGGGTGCGGGTCGGCGTGGAAGAAGTGGTCGACGAAGACCTGCTTCATGAAGTTCCTGACCAGGACGTGGGCGATGTACTTGCGTTGGTCCGGCAGCTGCGGATCGTCATCATCCTGACTGTTCTGCGGGAAGAGGTGGCGAACACTTCGGCCGGCCATAGCCTCGTTAACCAGGATCTGGGGGGCGCAGTACTTGGCATAAACTTTGGGGACGATAATGATGTCGTCGCCGTTGTTCAGCCGGTAGAATTCCTGGCCGTTGTGGACCTCGTTCATCGTATTGACCTCGCTGAGCAGGGAGCGGCTGAGTTCATCCAGGACCTTATCGAGGTTGACCACCGTCACCTCATTGGGCACGTACTGGAAGAGCTTGACCGCCCGCCGCAGCAGGGCAATGTCGGTGTTGACCAGCTGGCCGACCGCCGGGTGCTGGACCTTGACCACCACCGGAGTGCCGTCCTTGAGGGTCGCGTGGTGAACCTGGCCGATCGAGGCCGAGGCGAAGGGCTGGTGGTCGAAGCTGGCGAAGACCTCATCAATTTCGTGGCCGGTCTGGGCCTTGAAGGTCGCCTGGACGCTGGCAAAGGGGTCGGCCTTGACCTGGTCTTGGAGTTTGCGGAGGGCCCTGACGTAGGCCGGCGAGATCAGGTCCGGCCGGGTCGACAGGATCTGCCCCATCTTGATGAAGGTTGGGCCGAGCTCCTGGAGGGCGGCAACGACCTCTTCGGGATTCTTCTGGTGGTAGAAATTGCTGAGAAAGTGGTGGCGGCGCATCACCGCCATGATCTCGCGCAGGCGCTGTCCCTTCTTGATTTCACTGTCGGTCGCACTGGTCATTTGCATCATCCTCACTGCTTGAAATGTTATCTCTATTCTACCGCAAGTTAGGTCCAAAATAATCAGCAAAAATGTTGGTCAGGGTATAACAAACTTGATACAATAGATACAGAAATTATTTATAGAAATAGGTGAATTTATCAAATATGGGTGCATTATGGTCTTCATATTGGTTTAAATTAATTGTTATTATCCTGATTTTACTGCTGGCGGCGCTATTCACGCTGCTGGAGTACTCGGTCGTCAAGGTGCGGCCGAGCGAACTGAAGGAGCTCAAGCAGACCCGCAAGGTCAAGCGTGCCGAGCACATGGTCGGCAACCTGAACGAGTACCTGTCCACCGCCCAGGTCGGGGTCACGATGACCTCCCTGGTATTAGGGTGGATTGGTGACCAGTTCATCACCGACCTCCTGCTCAAGATCACGGTCGTACCGGCAACGGTTCGGGAGATCATCTCCCCAATCCTGGGTGTGCTGATCTTCACCTTCTTCCATGCCGTCTTCACCGACCTGGTCCCGAAGAACATGGCGATCGACCGGCCGGTCCCGATCCTGCTGTCAATTGTTCACCCGATCCAGTTCTTCCACACGATCTTCTACCCATTCGTCTGGCTGTTTGCCGTCGTGGCCGCCCAGATCACCAAGCTCCTGGGTTACAATGTCCAGCCAGAGGAAGATACCTACTCACAGAACGAAATTGTGACCCTTTCTCAGCAATCCGAAAAGGCCGGTGAGATGGACAAGGAAGACGTCCTCTTCATGCGGCGGGCCTTCCAGATGAACGACAAGGTCGCCGAGGACATCATGATCGACCGGACCCAGCTGTCCGTGATCGACATCCAGGCGACGATCGATGACGCGGCCAAACTCTACTTCGAGAAGAAGTTCACCAGGTTCCCGGTCGTGGCCAACAACGACAAGGACCACATCCTCGGTTACATCTTCTCCTACGACATCATGCGGCAGAGTCAGATCAACCCTGAACAATCCATCCGGACGATCATGCGGAAGATCCCGATCGTCTACGAGAGCGAGCCGATCACCAAGGTTCTCCAGGTCATGATGAAGAAGCAGGTGCCGATCGTCGTCGTCCAGGACGAGTACGGTGGGACCTCCGGGATCATCACCGACAAGGATATCTACGAGGAACTGTTCGGTACGGTCGGTGAGGAAATCGACCACGCCACCTCGGACATGATCGAAAAGAAGGACCCCGACAGTAAGGGTAATCCGACCTACGAGGTTTCCGGGAAGATGCCCCTGGCGGACTTCGAGCGCTACTTCAACACCAACATCGAGCAGTTCGACAACTCCGAAGTCACGACCCTGACTGGGTTCTTCCTGGAACGGCAGTATGACTTGAAGGTCGGCCAACCGATTAGAGTCGACAACTTCTCCTTCACCCCGCTGGACCTGCAGAACGCCTACGTCAACAAGTTCAAGGTCATCTACATCAAGCCGAAGAAGAAGCCGGCCAACGCCGCCGATGACAAGGACAAGCAGAAATAACCACTTCAGGGATTAAACTTCCCCTTAATACAGAAGCACCATTCAAAATCGCAACGGGGCACTAGTGCCTGTCAAGTATACAGTCCAAATAGAAAAATAGTTTATGCGGCTTGAGCGCGGAATTTTTCCGCGGTCAAGCCGTTTTTTGACGCATAAGCTCGTTGAGTGTTGAAATATTTAATAGCTTCTTTTACTGATTGCTCCAATTCCGCCAATGTCTTAGGCCGCGAACGTTTAGCTAACCAAATGAGCTTAAAGTCATTCCACCAACGCTCCATTGGCGAGTTCTCCCAAGGATGGCCCGGGTGTGACATGCTATGAATACAATTTTGATCGGCTAGATAGTCATTGAAAGCCATTGAACAATATGCTGATCCGCGATCCGTATGGATCAGCGGATGGGCATCTGGTTCCACTTTGAAGGCCCGCTCAAACGCTTCAATTGCTGACACCGCAGTTTCTGTAGATGAAATATTGTAACTTAAAGCATAACGTCCATACAGGTCCAAAACGACATGCACGCGAGCCTTTTTCACCTGGTCTATCCCGTATAAGACCTCTGTAGTATCGGTTACCCAAACTTCGTTTTTTCTCTGACGATCAAATTGTTCATTGAGTAAATTGTCATTAATATATTCTTCATGACGCTTAACGCGATTATGCTTCTTCTTGCGGACATTAGCTCTGATTCCATGGTTTCTCATACAATTAGTTACCCGCTTTAGTCCCGCCTTGAAACTTAGCTTATTTTTGAAAGCTAACTGTGTTGTCATCGCTAGGTAGCCCAGTGTCCATTTGTGTTCTTCTTCTAGTTTTAAAATGGCCTTAAGTAGTTCTGACTGTTCAGTTTTATAGTTACTTGGCTTTCTATAAAGCCACTTGTAATAGGCATCTCTAGTAATACCAGCGATCTGACACAAGGTACTAATTGGCCAGCCATGTTCTTGATTTAGTTCTTTGATGGCTTGTTGTTTGAGGAACCGTTCACCTCCCGATTGCGTATTTCCATTACTTTTTTTGAGTAGGCATCTTCCATTTCTTTACGAAGAAGTTGGGCCTTTAATAATCGATTTTCGGCTTTTAGTCGATCAACTTCTGTCCATACTTCCTTCGGCTTGGCTTTACCCCGCCGATCACGAAGTGATTGCGGGTCATTACCACTTTTACGGTATTTTTGATACCAACCATAGACTTGTTGGTAACTAACATGATATTTATTTACTGCCCAGTTGTAGTCAATATCGTGTTTAATCAGTTCCTCAATTATCGATAATCGTTCTTCAAAAGTGGTTTTACGTCCTGGCATAATTGAATCTCGCTTTCTTGGCGTATAAGCCATTAGTTTTGATCCATTATACTGGATAATCCAATTTGATAATTGCCTTTTTGACTTTAATCCATGTTTGATTGCGAATACTTCAAGGGAATCTGTTGATTCCTGGTATTGTTGAACCAAAGCCAGCTTAAATTCCTTTGAATAGCTACGATTGTGGTGAGTAGATCGCAATCCATCAATCCCTTGGTATTTATAAAGTAATTGCCAATGTGAAATGGTACTGTCATTAACTGAATACTTTCTAGCAATCTCTTTAACACTAGAATGACTTAATTCGTTTAATATCGATAGCTTTTCTTCTGTACTATATTTTGAATTCCTATCCACAAAAAATGCCCTCCAAGTATATAAGATGAATTTTCTATTTCATCTGTATACTTAGAGGGCATTATAGCC
>DXAA01000011.1 GCA_019117285.1 Candidatus Limosilactobacillus intestinigallinarum | reverse complement strand
ACTGCGTTCCCCTGGTAGTTACCAACGGGCTTCTCTTCCGTCTCAAAGTGGAGACTCCGGTATTGCAATTCTCCTAGCTGGTAGTCGAAGAACTGGTCGATCATTCCAGTAAAGACAATCTTAGGGTAATTCTTGAGGTATTCATCCTTCTTGTCAAAGAAGTCAACGCCGGTCTCAACATCGATCAGGTCACTAGCCAGCATCTTTTCAACAATCTGGGTGTAGCCGCCAATTGGAATCCCCTGGTAGAGGTCGTTGAAGTAGTTGTTGTCGTAGGTTAACCGAACTGGCAACCGCCGGATGATAAAGGCCGGCAGCTTCGTGGCTTTTTGTCCCCACTGCTTCTCGGTGTAGCCCTTGATCAACTTCTCGTAGATGTCACGACCAATCAATGAGATCGCCTGTTCCTCCAGGTTTTGTGGCTTCTTACCAGCCATTTCTTGGCGCTGTTCATTGATCTTATCTTCAGCTTCCTGTGGTGTCCGCACTCCCCACATCTCACTGAAGGTATTCATATTAAAGGGCAGGTTGTACATGTGCCCCTTGTAGTTAGCCACTGGACTGTTGGTGTACCGGTTGAATTCGGCAAACTGGTTGACGTAATCCCAGATCTTCTTGTTTGAAGTATGGAAGATGTGGGCACCATATTGGTGAACCTGAATGCCATCAATTTCTTTGGTATAGATGTTACCAGCAATGTGATTACGCTTTTCAATCACTTTGACGCGCTTGCCACGCTTAGCGGCTTCGTAGGCAAAGGTTGCCCCGAAAAGTCCTGCGCCTACTACTAGGTAGTCATATTTACTCATAAGTTACCAGCACCTCCTATTTAATTATTTTCATAATTGCATTATTAAATCGTGCTATATATGCATCTGGCGAAAACTTTTGAGCTGTGTTTTGAATCACGCTTTGATTAGGAAGGCGGGGCCCATTAACAATGGATTGCAGTATAGCACTTAATTCTTCATAATTTCCTAAGCTATATAACTTACCATTATCAGGTATTACTATATCTTCTGGACCAGTACTGGTATTTGCACTAACAACGTACACCCCATGGGAAATTGCTTCACATAGTACCATTGGCAGTCCTTCGTACTTTGAAGTTAGAACTAATGCTGTTGCATTATCCACTGCTTTCCAAGGATTATCGACAAAGCCATGCCAAACTATTTTAGAATATATTCCTAATGTTTTAGCATAATTCTTAACAGCCTCGGCTTTATCTTCACTACCATACAGATCTAAAGACCAATTTCCTTGAACCGACGACAAGGCTGTTAAAAGCTCACGCAAATTTTTCTGACCATCCAGCATGAGACGGCCTAAATAAATGAACTTAGTCTTCCCCGTAGTCCTTTTAATAAGGTGATTATCCGTTGTTACTGGATTAAATATTAAAAAGATTCGATCAGCACTAATTCCACGCTCAATAAGTTGCCTCTTAATTCCCGAACTTATTGCCAAATAATAGTCTGCTGACTTTAAGAAAAGAGCTTTTATTGGCTTCTGGGAGATAGAATAATGATACCATGCAATGACAGGCGCTTCCGATCCTAGCAAATTCAGAATTCTTTTTGCTAAAAACCAAATAACTGGATTTGTCGAAATAACAAAATCAGGCTGTTCCCTTTTTAAATATCGAAGCATCGCAAAAGGCATCAATGTTAAAGCGTAGAGATCTCGGACCTTCCTACTATTACTGATCCACTTTATGTCTTTCTCAACATTTTCGGCCCATGAATAGTCGAAACTTCCACCAATCGAATAGACCTTTAAGTTAAACGGCTGTTCCTTTAATTTCCTGCTTTCATATAAATTTTTAATTACGGTTTCCGTTCCGCCATATCCAGTCATAAACGGAACGATTAAAATTCCTTTTTTCATTGAACAAACTCACTTTTCAGAGCTTAAGGTTGCAGATAATGATTCGATCGCACCTCTTATGTGTTCACCATGTCTTAACTTCTGTGCCATATCAAGCGCGTTACCTTTAATTAAATCGTAATCAGCTTGGGTCATATTCTCAATAATTACTGGGATTTCACTTAAACTGTCAATTGCATATCCCAGTTTATATTGCTCCACGTATTCTGCTATGGCAGCTTTTTTCCAAACAATAATTGGAAGCCCACTACTCAAATACAATGAAGCCTTATGGGGACAATTGTACCTCAGATAATTACCAAAGAGGCCATTACACTCATCTATAGAATCACCATCCCAGATTAAGCCAAAATCTTCCGTTAAATACTTGGGTAATTCATCTGGTGAATAAACACCTTTGTAATTGACCTTATTCTTCAATTCCGGATTGAAGTTAGGACCAAAAACATCAAGTGACAAGGATGATGGAAGCTTCGCCAGGAAACCAGCTTTCTTGAGGTTACCTGCAAAGCAAATGCTACCATCCATCTTAGCGTCTTTGTTAACTGGTTGTGGATTCAGATAATCAAAGAACCCCAAAATAGCCATCGGTGTATCCACACCGTTATTCTTTAACCACTTGGCCATACTAGGATTGTGAACGATTATGCCATCAGCCTCTTTTAGCCACTTGAGTTCTTCTGGTTTATACGTTGGGTCATAGCTAAAATTACGTAAGCACTCTAAGTCATGTACGATAAAAATTAGCTTAGCCTTGGTGTATCGACGAATATTTTTGACAAATGAGTCCATCAAAGTCCGCGAGTACGAAGGAAACTGGAAGAAGATTTCATCAGCATCCATATTTCGCATCAGGTGTGGGATATCCCAACTAATATAACGCATCTTCAGAAACTTTGAATGCCAGTTAAATGCTAGATTAATGACCTGGAAATTCTCATTTTCCTTCAGAATTTTGTCAATATCAGTTTTGGCTTTAGGCCCAGCATTGTTTTTATCGGTTTCATTAACCGAGATTATCACTCTTTTTGACATCGTCATCCTACTTTCGCTTGGCGATAAATTCCTTATAGGAAATTGCAACAAAAGAAACAATGAGTCCAACTAAACCGCCTAATACGATTCCAACAACAGCATGCTTTTTAATAGATGGAGAGGTCTTACTAGATACTGTGTTCTCGTTTGCCTTATTGACAACTCGGATATGCCCTACCCCTGATTGCAGCTTCGGTAATTCTTCTTTTAATGCCTTAGCAGATGCATTAGCAATAGCGATTGAATCCTTGCTTGACTTACTTTCCGCCCGAATGTTCATCACCAATGACTGCGGCTTTGTCTGTGCAGTAATTGCATTATCAACATCGCTCACGCTGTAGTTTTTCTTTATCTTTTTAGGCAAGAGTTTGTGTGCTTCATCAGCGGTTGCCGTATTCTTGGCAATGCTTTCATATGTCGGCATCATATTCATATCAGCATTCACCATACTGTCTTGTGCATCTTTAATATGCCGGTTCTCCTCTAAATTGTGTGAAATAATCACACTAGTTTCGGCAGTATAAGTAGTTGTCTGGTGTTTCTTAGCTAAGATTCCCATGCCAATACCACCAATTAAAGCAAAGATAATGATGACTACTAAACTTTTCCAGACCTTCTTAACCAACTCGCTAAAAGAATACGTATTCACTGCAGCTTCCTCCTATTTATAATTTGCGTACTTGAATATACATTTGCTAATAAAGCAATTAAAAACGGATCATAACTAATATCAACTAACCGTTGTTCAACAACAGCACTGATAGCTACTATCACTAATACCGTTGCCAATGCGTATTCGGCGTGGCTAATTGAACGATACGAGATAATAGTTAATATAGCTAAAACCAAGATAAATACTATCACACCATACATGATTAAAATTCTTAGATATGAGGAATCAACAAAGAAGTACTTGCTACGATCCCCCATAAACATCTTCATCCCAGTTGTTCCACCCCAGGAGTGTTCAACCATGTGACGGCCAAAGATTGAAAAACCGTACTGATGAATAGCTTGATTCCCAATTGCTAGCCGTCCCGACAGCATATGATTTATCTTTTCTAATGCACGATTGGCTGGATTATAAAAATAACTCATTGCAACAATAATGTATGCCGCCAAGATTGGAACGCACCAGAAAAAGGCTGCCAGTTTTCGACAAATACCATCATTTTTCTTAGCGTTTTTACCAATTATCATAACTGGAATCAACAATAATATTGAAACTGCGCTCAATCGTGCATCACAGTAATGAATAAGCAAAGCTGCTATTAATACGAAAGCTATATAACTTTTAATTGATACCCGTTCAAAGTACAAATATGAATAGGACAATATCAAAAATAAAACATGGGCAGCGAAGTCAGTCGGATAAACGATTCCAAAAGACTGCCGGATGGCACCTGAGAACTGGTTTCTTCGATAGATCAGGTTCTGGATTAATCCACTGAGCGAACAGATCATGGTAAATAGTAAGATAATTGTTCCTACAACCAAATATAGATAAACTACGCGTCTAAAATCAACGTTTCTTGCACCAAGAACAAAGATTCCCATCGAAAATAACGTGAAATCAGCAGACGTCCGCCAGGTTAAGACTAATATGCCTAGAAAAACTAGATTGAGGATAAATGATTTAACATTTTGCTCATCCAAAAAGAAGATCTTAAATACTATTAAACCTAACGCCAAGTAAGAAGCGAGGTGAAAAGTACTCTTCCCAAAGAAATTCATAAAAGTCGTAAATTGCAGAAACAAGTCAGAAAAGTAGAAAACGAAGGCAATGTCGTATAACAATTGACCATTTATTTTCAATCTTCCCTTACTACTTAAGCCCATACTTTCATCCACGAGTTTTCTCCTTTTATTTGTAATAGATTAGTACGCCCCATCACTCTTAAAGATGCTGATAATATTCTTAAACATAATCTCCGTGTCGAATTTCAATGAAGCCTTATCAACATACTCCAGCTCCACATCGCAACGCTCTGGATATGGAATGTTGCTGCGGCCGCTAGACTGCCATAAGCCCATGGCACCAGGCTTAACGGATAAGAACTTATCCACTCGATCACCATATTCCGATAGTTCAGCCTTCACTACCGGCCGTGGCCCAATAATGCTCATCTCGCCGCGCAGGATATTCAGGAACTGGGGGATTTCATCGATCGATGTCTTCCGCAGCCACCGTCCCAAGCGGGTGATCCGGGGGTCTTCCTCCGGTTCCAGCTTATAGTTGTTGGCAACGTACTTCGCGTACAGTTCTGGATCATTCTCGAGGATGGTATCAGCATTAACCACCATCGAGCGGAACTTATAGATCTTGAACGGCTTGCCGTGCCAGCCGATCCGAACCTGCTTGTAAAACAGTGGTCCCTTGTTACTGCCGAAGCGGCTCAAGATGAACACTACCAAGAAGACCGGACTGAAACAGACCAGCGCGATGCAGGACAGCACAATATCAAAGAACCTTTTCCAGAAAAGGTACCCTTTCGATTGTTGCTTGATTTCTACCTTTTCTTCCATACTCCTATGCCTTACTTTTTCTCTTTTACAATATAGATTGGACGTTTCTTAGTCTGCATGTAGATACGACCGATGTAGCGGCCCACAATCCCCAGGCAGAGCAACTGAATTCCACCCAGCAATAACATGATGCAGACCAGTGACGCCCAACCATTTACACTGCTCCCTGGAACGACGAAACGACGGATAATTACGACAATCAAACCGATAATCGCAACGAACGCCGACAGTCCACCAAACCAGGTAGCAATCGATAACGGGGCCTCCGAGAAATCGGTAATTCCATCAAAGGCGTACTTGAATAGTTTCCAAGTCGACCAATCCGTGGTCCCGGCAACCCGCTCCACATTCTTATACGGGAGGTACTTCGTCTTGAAGCCCACCCAGTTGAAAATTCCTTTGGAGAAACGATTATACTCCGTCAGCGACAGGACGGCATCGACCATCTGCCGGGTCATCATCCGGTAGTCCCGGGCCCCAGAGACGATCTTAGTGTCCGAGATCTTATTGATCACGTTGTAGAACTGGTCACTCAGGAAGGATTTGAAACGTGCCTCCCCCTTGCGATCCGTCCGCCGCATGCCGACACAGTCATACTCGCCGCTTGAAATCTCCTTGTACATGACTGGCAGGTACTCAGGGGGGTCCTGCAGGTCGGCATCCATGACAACAACATAGTCACCCGTCGCTGCTTGAAGGCCCGCATAGAGTCCCGCTTCCTTACCAAAGTTACGGGAGAACGATACGTAGTGGACCCGGTCGGGATCGGCCTGGTGAAGCTTACGCATCTCCTCAAGTGAATGGTCAGCTGATCCGTCGTTGATGAACCAGTATTCAATCTCGACCGGCATCTTGCGGACAACCTTCTCCACCGCTGGATAAAAGAGCGGAATTGACTCCTGCTCATTATAGCATGGAACAACGATCGATAACTTTGGCATTATAACACCTCACTAATTAATGTTCACCATGACCGGTGACTTTTCGTTTCAAGAACTTGGCAATCTTCAGTGGCCAGTTCTGCTTTTCGAGGAAGACTCGGTTGACCTCCACCGTCTTGTATTCCGGATGGGTTTCCAACCAGGTGTCCAGCAGGAGTTCACTCAGGAAGCCAAATACCCGTTGTTCATACGGCGTGTAGTTGGAATAATCAACCTGCTGTTCAACCTTCCCTAACACCTCAAACAGCCAACTGCAGTATTCGTCTAGGGGCTGCTTCTTCATAATCATCATATTGAAGTAGTGGGCCGAGGTCTGTTTCATCACGTGTTCAAAGGCCGGCACGTATTCTGGGTAGTCCTTCTTCAGCACCTGCCGGGTGATTTCCAGCGGTGCGTGCTCATGAACGTGCAGGTAGTGGGACTCGTTCGTTTCAATGTAGTAATGCCGCTTCTTTGGTAGGATCACGTCCGCATTCTGAAAGAGCTGTTCGACCTGCTCTTGATTGAGGATGGTCGACAGGTCCTTAGAGTGCCCCAACGTCAGATAACGACGATAGTGAACCAGGCCGAGCGCATCGACGTCGAGGTTCTTCCAGCCCCAGTACAGGGCGGTCAATTCATTATAGTGTGGGTTCTTTGCGGAGATATTGTCACCCGTGTTGTCACCTTGAAAGGTGTGATTAACTGTCGGGTGAACCTCCTTACCGACAAAAATCGGCAGGTACAGCGGGTCATCCGGCATCCGGTAGTTCTTATGAACGGCAACTAAGATTTTTACTTTCAAGATAGTAAACTCCTAATTTTTAGTAAAATACAATCAAAGTAAATAATACCAATAATTCCCTCATTAGGGAAGCCCTTCTTGCTGGCGGTCCAACCAGGCTTGGACGCGGTCGAGGTCGAATCCCCGGCGGAACATCCCCTGCTTGAAGTGCTGAATACGGTCACGGCCCGTGTAGCGTCGGTAGCGATGCCACAGCTTTTCCGCCGTCTTCGCCAGCAATTCCTCCTGCTGGTCGGGATCCTCCTGGGGCGTCACCTGGTCGCGGATCTGGTCAAAGAGCGCACTGGGATAGCCCTTGGTCATCAGCCCCTGGCGGACCTTCTGCTCCTGGCGCATCAGGGGCTGATTACGATAGCGCCGAAAGAGCTTTGTGGCTAGCTTGCTGGCGTTAGCTTGCTGCTGGTCAGGAGTAAACTGAGCCAGGGCGTCATCAATATCGTTCTCCCCAATCTTCTTCATCCTCAGGTGCTGACGGATCACCCCGGGTCCCTTTAGGCCGGTGATCATCTCCGTCCGCACGTAACTGGCAGCGTATTCGTGATCGTCCACCAGGTGCTGGTCACGCAGTTTTTGGAGGATGGGGCCGATGAACTGCTCTGGCGTATCCAGGTCACGGAGCTTCTTGACGATGTCACTCTCCGTCCGCAGTTGGTGGGCCAGGTAGTCCAGCATTCGGGAATAGGCCCGGGCCTGCTGATCGGCCGTCGTGATCGCGGCGATCTGCGGCTTGTCCAGTTCCAGGCCCTTCATCAGGCGGAACTTGATCAGGACACTTTCAGCTACCGGGAAGGCGTACTTGCCATCTAGGTAGACATTGTAACGGCCCCGGCGCTTCTGGGCCTCAATTTTCGTTATTTTCCCCATTTTTTAAATTCTCCTTTACATTATCCCTCCTCAACCGTCTGTATAAGTGTAAGCAGTGGCCACTACTTATCAACACTAACAGTAAAGGAGTGCTCAACATGAGTATGGAACGTCAATTCAAGTCTGCAAAGGTTCAAGTCACGATGGTCGGTGACCAGCATCCCAAGGGGGTCAGCCACCTCTTCAACAATGTTCGTCAGCAATTCACCGATGACCAGCTCACCAGCTTGACCCAGGCGGTCGCCCTGTTGACCAACGAAAAGTGCATTGGTGTCAACGTCATTGTCACGGATCACGTCACTGTCGACTAAGTAAAGGAAGGTAAGCAACATGAAATCACTCAACCTCACATTCAAGACCAGCAAGGGTAAGAAGCACCTGCTCAAGCTCAGCTACGCCAACAGTAACCTCGATGCCAAGACTGTCCGGGAGGCAATGAACCTCATTGCCACCTCCGGCCTCTTCGAAAAGGGTGACGAGCAGCTGTGCACCACCCCATTGGCCGCCAAGTACGTCGACACGGTCGACACCGTCCTCTTCAACGACGCGGCCGAAAAGACCAACGGTAAGTAATCCTAAGTAAGAAGAACTTCCTCCCCAAACAAAGCGAGCAGTAACCAATCTGGCTACTGCTCCTTTTTATTATGCCGACTGTCCCCCAGCTGCCAGAAGTGCTCACGCTCGCGCAGTTCACCCTCGTGCGCCTCCTGGAGGGTGGCGTTGAGAACGGCCCCCAGCATGATGATGTAACCGGAGAAATCCAACCAGACCATCATGGCGATGAAGGCCCCAATCGTCCGGTATGAGATCACGCTGTGCCGGAAGATCACCGTGTAGAAGGAAAACAACCGCGACAGCCCCATCCAACACAGGGCCGCCATGAAAGCTCCTACCACGGCGTAGCGCATCCGGACCTTGGCATTAGGGACAAAGTAATAGAGAAGACAAAGGGCGATGAAGAGGACGGCGAAGGTCACCGGCCACCGCCAGGAGTTGAAGATGTAGATGTATTCCCGCCGAAAGTTGAAGATCGGCTGGATGCTCTTCAAGACCTGCTCACCGAGCCCGTACAGAAGGACAATTACAAAGATGATGGCTAGAACGACGATCATCCAGATGAAGGAGATCACCCGATTGCTGACCGGGTTCTGGTTACGGGCGACCCCATAGGTCAGGTTGACACTGCGCTGGAAGGCGGCGATGCCCTGGCTGGTCGACCAGAGGGCAATCAGGGCCCCAGTGGTCAGCAGCCCCCCGCTCCCCCGCTGGAGGAAGTCATAGATCAGCGGTTGGAGGAAGGCATAGACCGCATCCGGTACCGCCGTCTGAAGATAACTCAGGACCGTCTTGGCATCGAGTCCCATCATCGGTAGGAGGTTTCCAATTACCAGGACAGCCGGAAAAATCGATAGCAGGGTGTAGTAGGCCAGCACCGCTGCCGAGCTGGAAAGCTGAGCCATCTGGAAGTGCTCCATCAGCAGCGCAATAAACCTCTTCATTTTTCCTGGCTCTTCTGTCATGTCTACCTCCCCAAGATATAGGGCTATTATAACAGAACACCGGTAAAAAATAAGACCCGCTAGCAAATTGTTAGCGGGCCTTAACATAAGGGTAAATTAACTAGTTTTCACTGATGTGGTGCTTCTTGGCAGAAACCTGGTAGAAGATCAGGGCAACTGCGGCGAAGAAGATTGGACCGGCAATCGTCCAGAAGGCCGTCTGCCAATCGTGTTCCAACATTGGTTGAACGAAGGTGAAGACAATCCCAACGATCAGGATGATCTCAACGAACCATACCAGGACGTTGGTCCAGAACCGGTTCTTGAAGACCACGAACGGCCGATCGAGGTCCTTCTTAGCCTTGAAGAATGGGAAGGCCCCAACCAGGAACAGGTATGGGAAGCAGGTTGACACGTTGGCCATATCGGTCAGAATCGTGTAGAACTTCTGGGCAGCAGAACCACCGAAGGCCACCAGGAAGATAATGATGGAGACGATGATTACTTGCAGCCACATGGCGTTGGCGGGCATCCCGGCCTTGTTCAGCTTGGTCAGCTTCTTTGGCCAGAGGTCTGGGTTCGAGCCCAGGATGAAGGCCTTGATTGGTGAGTACATCAGAACGAAGAGGGCACCCAGGAACCCGAGGGCCTGTGAGAAGGCGACGATCCGCGTCATAGCAGCACCCCAAACCAGGGCAGTCGCATGGGAGCAACCCAGAGCCAAGCCGAGCTTTACCCCCAGGATGTTGAAGAGCACGTAGGTGGCGTTCCCCAGGTTAGTTGAACCCTTGGCAAAGTCACCGTTGTAGTTGGCGAACCAACCAGCCATGATGATCATGACAACGTAGGCCCCGATCGTGAAGATGGAGGCGATGATCAGGCCACGTGGGAACGTCTTCTCAGGGTTCTTCATACTATCAGTAACGGAACCCAGGGACTCCATCCCACCATAGGCGAAGATGGCGTAGACAACGAATGAAATAATGGCAATTGGCGTCTGGAACTGTGGGTTTGGTGAAAGAATCAGATCCTTGGCACCGTGGAATGGTTGGGCGATAGCACCCTTGTTAACGATTAAAACAATAATTGCTGCGATAACATAAATGATGTTAACAACCACGGTGAAGATCCCACCGAGGGAACCAACCCGGGCAATCGCGGTCATGCCCCGGGAACTGAAGTAGGTGCAGACCAGCATCAGGATGATCCCGAGGACCCCGATCAGCTCGGTCGAAGTCAAGCCCATGAAGTGCCATTGCTGGGTCGTATCCTTACCGAAGATCAGTGCAGAGAAGGTGATCCAAATCCGGGAAGCGGTGGAAACCATCCAGACAATCCAGGATGCTAACCATACGAAGGTCCCGATAAAGGCCATCCGCTCACCGATCGAGCCGGCCAGCCAGGAGTAGATTCCACCCTTGGCGTCCTTAAATGTCGAACCGTATTCGGCCATCATTAAGCCACATGGGAAGAAGAAACAGATCCCGGCTAATGCGTACCAAATAATACTACCGTAGCCCATTTGCAGGTAGGCGTTTGAAACATTCCCGAATCCGAAGATTGAGGTGATGATCATCGTCACCAGGCCGAAGGTAGTAATCATTTTCTTTGTATTACCACTTTGATCGTCCAATTTATTAGACCTCCAAATAATTTAACTTTCTTAAATAAAAATAAGAAATCATTTAATAATTTAAGTATAGTCTTTTCTGGGGAAAATAAAAGTGGTCTGGGCTGATTCTAATCGTTTTCTCATTCAAAATATGCATATCTGTCTGTATATTGTTTTTTATCCGTGCATATTCTCCCGGAAAATGAGTATTCATGCACGGATGTGTCGCTTCGAAAAACATTATGACCCTTCTGTGCTATTCAAATAATTCTGAAAAGATCGCTTTTAAAATGAGAAAGCAATTAGGTGCTTTATTTTATTTGGTGAAGTCCCGAGTCTGTTTAAGATTATAAAGCCAGCCGTTTTAAATTCTCATTTGTATATTTCGTTTTGAAAGTCGTTTTAGTGATTTTTGTACAGAAAAGAAGGCACCCATGAAAATGGATGCCTTCCTTTATTTCTACTTGAATTGTTCCGCAATCTCACGGGCAATCTTGCCGTAGTGATCGAGGTACTTAGCGTAGTTGTCATCGTAGAGGTACTTGGCGTCGGCCTCCGGATCCTGGGAAGTCAGGATCTTGGGCCCGTCATTGGTGATGACCAGGGTGTGTTCGTATTGGCAAGACCAGCCACCATCAGCCGTCTTGGCCAACCAGCCGCTCGGATCACTGGTGTCGGCCTCCCAGGTGCCGGTATTGATCATTGGTTCAACGGTGATTGTCATCCCGTTCCGCAGGCGAAGGCCCTGACCGTGTTCACCGTAGTGCGGTACCATTGGGTCTTCGTGCATTGTTGGCTGGATCCCGTGACCGACGAATTCACGAACATCACCGTAGCCGTTTTCGTCCTCAGTGTAGTGCTGGATTACGGCACCAATATCACCGATCCGGTTGCCTGGTACACACTGGTCGATCCCCATGAAGAGGGCCTTCTTGGTGACGTCCATCAGCTTGGCGATCTCCGGCTTGACCTCGCCGACCGCGTAGGACCAGCAGGAGTCACTGAAGAAGCCGTCAACACTGACCACGGTGTCAACCTTGACCAGGTCCCCCTTCTTCAGGATCAGCTTCTTGCGGGGGAAGCCGTGACAGATCTCGTCGTTAACGCTGACACAGGTGGCGTACTTGTAGCCCTCAAAACCGATCTGTTCGGCCTTGGCCCCAGCCGCCTTGAAGTACTTGCGGGCAAATTCTTCAATCTTCCAGCTGGACATCCCCGGCCGGATAAACTCACGAATTCCGAGGTGCATTCCCGCTAATGCGGCCCCGGCCTTTTCCATCGCTTCAATTTCACGAGGTGATTTTAACGTAATCATTCTCTAAATATGTCTCCTTTTTTGACATTTCTATCTTTAATAGTATACCACTAGTTCCCCCGTTCTGGCCAAAGCATGCTATACTATGAAACTGTTATAATTAAGTGGCAATAATCTATATAATGGAGGAATTATCAATGAAAGCTCTTGTGGTCTACGCAACAATCACCGGTAACAACGAGGACGTGGCCGATATCATCACCGATGCTCTAGAAGACCTGGACGTCGACGTCGAAGAGACCGAGATGACGATGGCCGACCCCGCCGACTTCGATGATGTCGACATCTGTGTCATCTGCCCATACACCTACGACGAGGGAGCCCTGCCCGAGGAAGGCCTCGACTTCTACGACGACCTTCAAGAAGAACAGCTGGACGGTAAGGTCTACGGGGTGGCCGGTTCCGGCGACACCTTCTACGGTGATGACTTCTGCGTGGCTGTCGACAAATTTGGTGATGCCCTGGCTAAGACCGGTGCCACCAAGGGAGCCGAAAACGTCCACGTCAACCTGGCACCGGACGAGGACGACATCAAGAAGCTGGATGCCTTTGCCAAGCAGCTGGTAGAAAAGGCGGCTAAGACTAATGAATAAGCTCGTCGCCCTCTTCAATAAGTACCGTTCCATCATCGCCTACCTCTTCTGGGGCGTGGTCACCACGATCGTCAACATTGGGGTCTTCCAGTTCCTCAGCTCCGGGGTTCACTGGAACTACCAATTGGCCAACGTCATCGCTTGGTTCCTGTCGGTGCTGGTCGCTTACTTTACCAACAAGGTCTGGGTCTTCGGTTCCCACTACTCGACCGTCAAGGCCTTCGTGAAGGAGTTCTTCTGGTTCTACTTCTACCGGGCCCTGACCCTGATCATGGACGTCATCATCATGTACGTCGGGGTCAGCCTGCTGAAGCTTGATAGCCCGATTCAACAGCTGATCGTCAAGATCGTCGACAACGTCATTGTCGTGGTTGCCAACTACATCTTCTCGAAATGGCTGATCTTCCACGATAACCGGGACATCGTGGAACGAAGTAAAGAAGACTAAATTAAAAACGGCTGGAGAGCATACAATTTTGATCTTCAGCCGTTTCTTTGTTGAATTATTTTGCCTTCAGATAGTCCTCGATAATCCGCAGAATGTGGGCGCTCGCATGACCGTCCCCGAATGGATTCGGGGCCGTGGCCATCTTCTGGTAGGCGCGGTTGTTGTTTAGTAACTCGAAGACCGCCTGCTGGATGCTGGTCGGGTCGGTGCCGACGATCTGGACTGCCCCAACATCGACGGCCTCTTGCCGCTCCGTCTTTTCCCGGAGGAGGAGCACCGGCTTGTGAAGGGCCGGGGCCTCCTCCTGGATGGTTCCGGAATCGGTGATGATCAGGGTGCTGCGGGCCGCGATGTTCAGGAAGTCCTTGTGGGGCAACGGTTTGATCAGGTGAATCCGTTCCCGCTCACCGAGGATCTCCCCTGCCAGACTCATCACCTCGGGGTCCGGGGCCAGGGGGCAGACCAGCTCGACGTCCGGGTTGGTCTCGACGATGTCCCGGACCGTGTGGAAGACCTGGCGCATCGGCTCACCAATATTTTCCCGTCGGCTCATCGTTAGGATGATCAGCCGGTGGTCCGCTGGCAGTTGGTCAAGCAGGTCGCTGTGAAAGTCCGGCGTAAGGGCCTCCTCGACCGCGTCGATCGAGGTGTTCCCGGTGACGTAGATCTGCTTAGCTGGGTGAAACTCCTTGAGCAGGTTGTCCCGGGCCCGGGTCGTCGGGGCAAAGTAGAGGTCTGCCAGGTCATCGGTCAGGCGACGGTGCATCTCATCGGGAAAGGGCAGCGTCTTGTCGTAGGTCCGCAGGCCGGCCTCGACGTGCCCCAGCGGCAGGTGCTGGTAGAAACTGACTAGACTCGCGGCCAGGCTAGTCGTTGCGTCCCCGGCCACCAGGATCATGTCCGGCTGGCTCGCGTGCATGACATTGTTTAGGTTGTGAAGAAGCTTACTGAGTTGCTCCACCAGGTCGTATTCCGGCTCGTCATCTACGTCGAGATTGAAGTCCGGCGTGATGTTTAACCGGTCGAGGGCCTGCCAGAGCTGGGGCCGGTGCTGTTGCTGCGCGGTGGTGACCACAATCGACTGCCAGGTAGCCGGGGCCGCCATCATCCGCTCAATCACCGGCGCCAGCTTCAATGCCTCTGCCCGTGTTCCAAATAATGACATAATCTTATATGGCCCCTGCACGATGATCTCCCCTTTTTTGATCGCCTAGTTTACACAAAAGCCGTGTCGCAATGTTCGACACGGCTTGTACTGATGATCCCATCCGGGCTTGAACCGGAATCGACCGCTTAGGAGGCGGATGTACTATCCAATTATACTATGGGACCAAACAAAGAATATTATCGCATTTTATCTCAGGAAGGTAAAGGCGGTAATATTCTTTTTACTTACTTGCCCGCGCTCTTCCGGCGGTGCTTGAGCCGGATCCCCTTGTTCTTCCGGTTCTTCTTGTGGCGCTTACGGTGGGGCTTACTGAAGCTGGCCAGGGTCTTGTGGACCTGCTTGTGAAGATTGCCATCGTCATGCTGTTCTTCCTGGAGGCGACGACTGGCCTGTTTGCCCAGGGAGACCACCTTTTGGCCAGCAACTGGCTTCTGGTCGGTCAGCTGGTCGTTGCCGATGTACATCCGAACCAGGTGATAATCGGTGTCCTTGAGTAACTTCTTGAGATCACGAATGTCGTGGTCATCCCCAAGGTTCAGGACAACGCCCGGCTCCCCCTGCCGGCCCGTCCGGCCAGCCCGGTGGATGTAGGTATTGGTCTGCTTAGGCAGGTCAAAGTTGATCACCCCGGGTAGCTTCGGGATATCAAGGCCCCGGGCGGCCAGGTCGGTGGTCAGTAAAAACTTCAGTTGGCGCTTACGGAACATCCGCATAGCTTTTTCCCGCTGGACCTGGCGCTGGCGACCACCAAGGGTCCCCACCGCAACGTGTTCGTGACGCAGACGACTGGCCGCATAGTTCAGGGTCCGGGTGCTGTTGAAGAAGACCAGAGCCCGGAAGTCCTTGACACTGGCTAAGCGCCGCAGAGTTGCCGTCTTCTGCTGGTTGGTTCGGGCGATCAGGTAACCATGCTTGACCGGTCCCCGGGAATGGTCGGTGTTTCGGACATCATAGGTCACGATGTCCCGACCAAACATCACATCAAGGTCATTGAACACCGGTGCCTTCGTAGCTGAGAAGAAGACCAACTGCGTGCTGAGCGGGGTCGCCCGCTCGATGTCCTCGACCACGGCCTGGGTATCATCCTGGAGGAGGTCATCCGCCTCATCGATCACCAGGGTCTGCAGGTGGCCGAGCTTCAGGTGGTGGTTATCCAACATGTGCAGTACCCGACCAGGTGTCCCGACGACCACGTCCGGGTGTTCATGGAGCTTCATCACCTGGCGACGGAGGTTGGCACCCCCAGTCAGGGACTGAACCTTGACCCCGATCAGGGTCGCCCATTCGCGCATTACCCGGGCGGTCTGCAGGGCCAGCTCCTGAGATGGTGACAAGACCAGCAGTTGGGTCCCCGTTCCTGGCATCACCTTGGGCAGGAGTGGCAGGGTGAAGGCCAGGGTCTTACCGGAACCGGTCGGGGCAATTCCTAGGACCGACTTGTCGTTTGCCAGGGCCTCCGCAACTGCCGATTGGATCGCCGTTGGTTCCTGGTAGCGTTCGTTAAAATGTTCTTGAAACTGTTTGATCAATTAAACATCATCCTATTCCTGATCATTGTCAGCGGGGAAAACAAGGTTGGCCGATTGCCGCATTGAGTACATGACTGAGTTGACCGTCCGGGCCAAGTCCATCCAGTGCTTGTACTTCTTCATTTCTGCCTCATCATCAGGGTTGTTAAAGAGATCGGCAAAGTCGTTCATTTCGTCGGTCATCGAGTTCTTCTCAACGGGGGCATCCAGTGGGTGGGCATTTTGATCAGCGTCGTAGTAGGTTACTTGCTTGGTGTTAAAGATACTGTCAAAGACCAGGGTGTCCTTGAGACCGTAAACTTCGGAGTCGAGGTGGGAGTTTGCGGTCTTCCCGAAGTTCAGGGTAACGGTGAAGTCCTTGTAGTTCAGGATGGCAACCCCCTTGGCGTCGACACCGGTCTTGGCCAGGGTTGGGTAGTAGACCACCGTGGATGGTTCACCGAACAGGGTCACCGCCCCGTAGACGGCATATACACCAAGGTCCATCAGGGCACCCCCGGCAAACTTCAGGGTGAAGATGTTCGGGTATGGCTTGTCGTCAGCGAGAACCTTGTCATAACGAGAGGAATACTTCATGACCGTGATTGTAGCCCCCTGGCAATGGTTCTTCTTCATCTCATCGACCTTGGCCAGGGCCTGTTGGTAGAGTGGCGTGTGAATGTGCCGGGCGGCTTCTACCAGCCGGGCCTTGGGGTGGGCAGCCAGCAAGGATTCAATCGCACTGAATTCATCCGGGTTGACAAAGGCCGGCTTCTCGACAATGATGAACTTATCGTTTTCGATCGCTAAACGAACCTGTTGGTAGTGGAGGCTGTTTGGTGAGGCGATGTAGACAACGTCAAAGTCCCCCTCTTCGAAGAACTTGTTCAGGTCGTCGTAGAACTCGGTAGCGCCGTATGGTTCACCAAATTCCTTGGCCCGCGCCATCGTCCGTGAATAAACCGTCGTCAATTGGTACTTGCCGGTCGTCTTCGCGGCATCTAACATCTGATCAGTGATAATGTGTGTTCCAATAATTCCGAGTTTAAGCATCCTTTTCTCGTCTCCCTTTACGTATTCTAAATTTGCTTACACCTAATTTTACCAATTATTGCGTGATTTTAACAGAAATGAAATCTTCTCATAATACAAATGTGTGTATAATAATCGTGAAGCTAAATTTGACTTATCACATACTTAATTGAGGAGACTGATGAAATATGAAGAAAAAGGGAATGTTACTTTTCGGCGCGGGACTGATGGCTGGGCTCAGCAGTACTTTAGGGTTCAGTCACGCAAAGAAAAATAACACTACGACCGCGTTACCGATTTTTTATACTGGCACTTGGCAATACTATGATAAGGAACGCGATCGATCCCACAAAATCACCATTTCTCCTGAATTAAAACTGGGCATCGATAACCAGCCTATTCCGGCTACCGTTCAACAGATCAAGGCTGACAAGCTGGTCTTCCTTGATAAATTCGGCTACCACATCACAATCCGGGCCAACGAAAACCGGCCCGTCTCCCTGACCGACGAGGCCGATGACCAGGTCTATGCGATTCAACCATTACAATAATTCAGTGACCGCCATGAGCGGCTTTTTTATTTTTAAATTACTTTTCGTGTTTATATTGGCGACGCATTGGGGCCTGGTAGTCATTCATGAATCTCAGCACCCGTTCGAAGTCGGCACTGAAGCAGAGGCTATCCAGGTAACGCTGTTCCAGGAAGCCAGCCTGATTCATCTCCACCAGCAGCTTTTGCAGTGGAGCGTAGAAATCATTGAGGTTGTAGAAAGCGATCGGCTTGTCGTTGTTGCCAAGGGTCATCCAGGAGGCTGCCTGGCTGATCTCCTCCAGGGTCCCCAGGCCCCCGGGCAGGGCCAACATCCCATCGGCCAGCTTCATCATCGTTTCCTTGCGGGTATCCATGTCGTCAACCAGGTGGAGGTCGGTGACCGCCTTAAAGGTGACCCCGCGCCCGGCAAGCTGCTTGGTGATCACCCCGTGGACAATCCCTTGCCCATCAAGGACCCCCTGGGCGACGGCCCCCATCAGGCCGTATTGACCCCCACCATAAACTAACTCAATCTGGTGTTGGGCCATGGATAGACCGAGGTCATGGGCTGACTGGAGGTAACGGGGATCGTGGCTAGCACGCGCCCCACAGTATACTGCTAATCGTTTAATCATTATCTTCATCCATCCTTTGTAGTGCCGCTAACTGCTGACCAATCGTCGCCGCGGCGGTTTTGATTCCGGCCTCTTCAACCGGGTAGAGTTTAAGCAAGAGCAGGTTGCCGATCCCCTGCCGACCGATCAGGGCCGGGAAGCTGACGTAACCCTCGTACTGGGGCTGGAAGATCGCTACCGGCAGGGCCAATTGCTCGTCGGTCAGGACCGCCCTGATGATCCGGGCCGCCCAGGCACAGGCCGCGCTGGCGTTGTAACCCAACCCCTGCAGGGTGTACCAGTTATCGAGGTCAGCGTTGATCTTAAGCTGCTCCTGGTCGAGATGGTGGCCATCAATCGTCTGATCAAGGGTTTGACCATTGACCCGGACCGTTGACCAAGCAAAGACCTGCTGACCATCGTGTTGTCCGTAAACAAAGCCGCCCACGTTGGCCGGTGAAAGCTTGGCCGCCGCGGCGACCGCCCGGTGAAGGCGGGCCGTCTCCAAGACGGTACCGATCCCCAGCACCTGCTTGGGTGGCAGGAGGAGGCACTGCTGCAGGTAGGCAGTAACCGCCTCGTTGGGGTTGCTCAGGTTGAGGACGATCCCTGCGAAGCCGCTGGCCTTGACCTGGGCAGCCACCTGCTTGATGGCATCGTGGTTGAAGGCTAACTCAGCCATTGGCTGGTCGGCGATCAGGCTGCTCTTCCCCACCGCCACGACAACGACCTGGGCATCCTTCAAGGCCGCATAGTCCTGGATGATAATCTTGGGTTGTCCAGCCAGGGCGGTGGCGGCATCACGCAGGTCCGTCTGCAGAGCCAGGGCGAGCTGATCATCCTGATCGATCAGGACCAATTCGTCGGCACAGCCGGTCATTACCAGCTGGTGAGCCAATAGACGACCGACGTGACCTAATCCAATAATTCCAATCTTACTCATTTCTTCTCACCTTTATTTCCCGGGAAATAAAAAAGCTGGGCCGGCAATCGGTCACAGCTCGTACTTCCCCTTAAAATCTGATTACTGTTCTTCCTGAAACGCCGCCGCCTCAGGGAAAACGTTGAGGACAAACTCACGGGCACCCTTACTGAAGTCAAACTCATCATTTGGCTGGTAGACCTCCTGGTGGTCACCGACCGACAGAGTAATTGCGTTCGGCTCCAGACGGGTCTGGACCCCGAGTTCAATGGCTGCTCGCACCAGCCGCTGGGCATCGTCAGAATAATCATTACTGAGGGCCTGCAGGGGGTGTTGGTAACCGATGTTGGCGGTGTAACGGTCATTGGCGATCTTGAGGCCAAATGACAGGAGATTCCCGTTTTCCAGCTGATCCGCCAACTGGCCACTGATGGTCAGCGATGGGTCATCAATCCGCCGCTGGGCAAAGGTCAGGGCCAACCGGTACTCCCGTGGGGCGTTGAAGTCCTCGACAAAGGTCTGGAGCTCAACCATCAGTTCATTGGCCGCCGTCTTCATCCAGTCGGTCTCGTCCTTGGCCTTTTGAAGGGCCACCTCGTTGTTCAGCTTCCGGGCCTCAACCAGACGGTGGGCCAGGTTGTCCGGTAACGGTGAAACCAGGCTGTCCAGGAGCAGGAGTTCAAGGAAGTTGATCGTGTCGTCACTGATCCCCGTCCGGGACAGTGGGTCGAGGTCGAAGTTCCGGAATTCCAGATAGTTGATCCCGTTGTTGAGGATCCCCATCAGGTCATTATTATCGTGATTGTGCCGCCGCATCCGGACCGGGCCGAAGAATTCCTTCAGGCTGTAGAAAGTGCCATTGTCAATGTAGGACTGCAGCTGCTTAAAGTGCTCCTCCAGGGAGGCATAGGTGACCTGTTCCGTAGCCAGGTTGTCGTCACCGTAGTTACTGCAGCGCAGGCTCCGCACCGGCAGCTGGAGGTCGTCTGGGAAACTCTGTGGCATATCCTCGGTGACCGGACTGGCACCGAAGAGGTAGGTGAAGAGCCACTGGTAGAGGTAGAAGCGCTGGGCCAACTTGAAGTAGAGGTGGTTCTGGAAGTCGGTCAGGCTGGTGTAGCGATCAGTGTAGAAACGCTGGTATAGTTCACGGACCAGGTCGTTGTCCAGGCTGAAGTTAACGTGGACGTCCCCCAGGATTTCCTGAGCAATCCCATATTTTTTACCCAGGTAGTCGTGATTGGCCTGGTCCCATGGCTTGGTGAAGGCCGTCTTGAGGTAGTCCAGGTCGTTCTGGTAGAGTGGCGCCGGGGCCATGCTCAGTGGCCAGAGGCGTTCATCATCGCGCAGGTGGGCGATCATGATCTGCTCCAGGGCCTTCAGGTGCCGAACCGCCCGCTTACTGCCGACAACCGGCTCCGTTTCAAAGTCGATCATGTCATCGGTAAAGCCGGAATTCAGGTACAGGTTGTGCTGTCGGGAACGCAGGTTAACCGGGTACGGGTAACGACTGGCCCGGCCATTCGTCAGCACCCGGTGTTTCTTTACTTCCAATCCAAAGCGACAGGCAAACATCTTGGCGTTCATTGCGGGCTCATTCAACGCCGCCTTGATCGCATCGTATTTTCCAGTCATCGCTTCTCCACCCCCATCTTTTTATCTCGCACTCAACTGTAACACTTTTGGGATATAATGAGCAAGATTTTAATGTATTTCCCTAAAACAAAAAGGACGGCCCCTACTAACTGGCAGGTGTCGTCCCGATTTCTTTACTTAGTAATGTAGTCTAACAGCTTAAACATGACTTCTTTATTGGCCGCTGGGACCCCGTGGTCAATGATCTCCTGAGGTGTCTGACCCAGGTCGTTGTGGTCCAGTGGGTACTGATCATCATTGACCGCCATCTCGCGGACATTATCGATCTGTGGCTCGAAGTGGAACTGCAGGCCGATCACGTTGTCACCGAGCAGGAAGCCCTGGTTTCGGACCAGGTCACTGGAAAACAGCAGCTGGGCCTCCTGAGGTACCTGGAACATCTCCTCGTGCCAGTGCAGGGCCACCAACTGGTCCGGGATCCCCGGAATGGCATCTGACTGCCGGTAGACCGGTGCCCAACCGACTTCCTTGTGCGGTGCCTTGGTAACGGGATAGCCCAGCGTCTTGGTGATCTGCTGGGCGCCGTAGCAGGCACCGAAGATCGGCTTATGCTGGTCGAGCAGTTGCTTGATCAGCACCCGTTCCTGCTTGATCCAGGGCAGGTCATCATTGGGACTCATCGGTCCACCCAGGACTACCAGGAGGTCCGTCTCGTCAGCGGTTGGTAGGTTGCCGAATTGGTAGGGATGATAAACATAGAAGTCATGACCATGCGCGTGGGCCCAGTCCTGAATTGAACCTGGTCCCTCGTTTGGCGTGTGTTGCAAAACATTAATCCGCATGTTGAATCCTTTCCATCGACGGCAATGTTGGTCTAGGTATCGCCTGCAAGTACCTAAGATGGCCCTATTCTATCACATCTGCACCCGACGTGGTAGCAACGGTATCGGGAATTCTTCAATAGGAAGTGGTTGATTCCCCGATTGCGATTGGTTTGGACGTCATTGACGAAAGCGGCATAGCGCTGGGCCCGGATGCTGGTGGGCACCCGGCGCCAAGCCTGGACATCGCGGGGCCCCTTCACCAGGTCGGCATAGGGGTGCGGTGTCTTCCAGTAACGCTTGGCCCGGGCGCGAATCCGACTGTCTGGTGGTTGGTCGATATCGAGTCGACGGTGGGATTGCCGGTCACGGGGCCAGACGAAGTAGCCACCGTGCGGAATCCCGTAGTTGAAGGACTCGGTGTTCGCCACCTGGTACAGATCCGCCACGGTATAGTGACGCGGATCGGCGTCCACCGTTCCATCCGGCCGACTGCGGTAGACGTGCCACTCGCTGATAAAGTCACCGGTGTCGATATCGACGATGAACTCGATCATCCGGGCAGGATTGGCGCGGCGAGCATAAGAGTTGCGGCGGAGTTGGACCTTCATATTTTGCGGATACGCGATCGGACCGTGCTGACGGTTATGGTAAGCCGCTGCGGTCTGGAAATCGAGGACCACGTGATGATCATGAGCGAACTGGCAGAGACGGTCCAGGTCGCGGGCGTTGCTGGGGAGGTCGGCCTGATAGGCGCGAACGTAAGTGATCGCCTGACGGTCCAGGTAGGCCCGAAAGAGGTGAAGGCGGTGCCCCAACTCGTCGGCCCTTAACCCGAGCGGCCCCGGATAAGCGTCCCGGACCAGTTGACGGAAGTAGGCGTAAAACGGGCTGAGCGGAGACATCGCTGGGACCAGCTGATAATCATGGCTTAATAGCTGGAGGAAGCCATTCCGATCAACGCGGGCGCGGAGGTGGTAGTCCAGAATCAGGGTGAGCTGCTGCCGGGCAGTTAGTCGACTAGCCCGCAGCATTCTTACATATAAGGGGCTGCCAACCAGGTGGGCTTGGTGGAAAGTTGCGTTGAGCCAGCGATTAGTCAGGAGCCCCCGCTGGAGGGCATGTTGGTAGGCCCGACAAGCAGGTCCTGACCACCCCTGCCCCACTAGGATGCGGATTTGCCTATCTAGGCGACGGTTGAGTGCTGCTTCGTCGTTCATCATTTTCACCCCTTATTTCCCGGGAAATTATCTGACGACCGGTGCCGGGTGGGCGGCCTTTAGCAGGTGGATGTCCTTGGCGGTTGCCTGACCATGATTGTAGCGGACGGCTGCGTAACGGACCCGCCGCAGGGGTAGCCAACAATCGCCAACCCTGGTTTCGGCTAGCCGCGGCTGGGCATGAGGTCCGTAACCGATGCCGGGGCGGATCCGGTCGAGGCGCCAGCTGGGCCAGGTAATCAACTTGGCCTTCGGGATGCGCTCGTGCCAACGGGCCTCGTAACGCCAGCCTGCCTGCCGCCAGGTGTATTTAACCTGGTGGTAGCCATGCTTTATCTGAAATTGCTGCTGGGCATCTGGCGGGATCGGCCAGGGTGTTGTCTGACGGCGGTTCATCTGGGCCCACCTCTTTTCATATCTTGCTGGCAGAACTATTTCACCGGGATCCGAATCACCGTCTTGCAGTTCTCCGGCTTGGTACGGCGCGGATCAGAGAGGTAAATTTCGTGGTGGCGCCGGGTGGCTGAGTAGTCAGGCTGTAGGCCGTTTTTGGCGACAAACTCGGTCAACTTGGCAATGGTGGCAGGCTCGTCATCATAGGTGCCAACGTGCATGACCTGGGCACACCGGCCTTCTTCAATGGTGAGGAACTCGACGTTGGTGAGGTCGAACTGTTTCTTGGCGCTGGCCGTCTGGACCGCCCAGTCGAAGGTGGCTTGGTCAACAAAGTCTGGCATGCGGATACAGGAGATGAAGCGGAAGCGGTCCTTACGGGTGAAGTCGATAGCTTCATTCCCCTCTTGCCACCAGAAACCCTCCAGCGGTGGGACAACAAAGTCAAAGTACCCCGGGATCTGGTGAGTCCCCTTCTTGCTCATCTTGATCGTGTAGGCCACGCTGTAGAGCTCCTGAATTGAGCACTTGTACTCGCTGTCCGGCTGGTTGGGGTCCCCCTGCCCACGGACGGCAATGTACTTCATTGTTGGTACGTCAATAAGGGTTGGGCGCTTGCCCGGGTGGTACAGGGTGCGCTGCTCCTTTTTGAAATCGTATGGCATGGTTTTGGCCTCCTTTGGGGTTATTGTAGCGCTTTAACAGGGAAGCTAAGCAGATATTACAATTCATTGATAAATATTTTTGAGCAATCCTTGCGAATCGTCAGAACATTGAAATCATAATCCAAAATTTCATCGATTGAATCAAACGTGTGTGACCACTGCCTATCATTTTTGCCAAGAATATATCCATGCTTAGTTGGCCCAAGATACCAGCGAACATGATTAAAAATAAAGTCAAGTTTCATATTGGCACTCATCGCAGCAACAAATGCTTCTAAACTGGCAAACCGCTCACCATCCTCCCCTCTTACTATGGGATCATTTAGGTAATCAAAGTTCTTCATTGGCTTCTTGCTGGTTTTCATTTATCTTCTCCATAAAGCATCCAAGCACATCTTTATACCTCACATCGTGTCACCTCATTATTACTGAAACCTTAGGCCACAATTTCTTCAGTTGAAACCTTTTCTCTGAACTTTCTCATAAAAAGGAATACCCCCATATACATGGGGAATACGGACTACCAACACAGGCTACCAGTAATGCAATGGGATCACCCCTATATGTATAGGGAATACAGTTAAAGATCCCTATTATCTCGCAATTCTCATCAATAAAAACTTGTTATTTTATTTAGATTAATCAATTAGTACCACCAAACCAAATAACTACTAAAATTAGTGGTACAAACAGCAAAGGAGGCAGCAAAGTATTTACCTATATTTTATCTAATTATGCTATTCATTAACAGGTCGCTTATAAATCCGATTTAGTCATAGCAATCCGCTTACCTTTTTGTACAATTGTTATTCTTACCCCATCCCCACAAAATGTTCTACAATAGAGCAAATCAACTAAAGGAGCAGATAAGAATGTGCACATCCATCTACTATGAAACTAAAGATCACACACACTTTCTGGCGCGGACACTAGACTTTGCTCAGGAGATGAACCTCACCCCAGTCAGTGTGGACCGTGGTCACCATTTCAGCTCGCAGGTTGCACCTGCTGGTTTCGATAGTAAGTATTCCTTCCTTGGTGCCGGCAAGAACGATACCTTCGCCGATGGCTTCAACGAACAGGGCCTTGCGATCGCCTCGCTCTATTTCAACGAGAATGCCGTATACGCGAAGGAAACCAAGGCCGACGCCGTCAATCTGGCCGCAACCGAAGTCATCCCATGGGTGCTTGGCAACATCGCTAGCGTCACCGAGTTTAAGCAGGTTGCCGACCAGATCAACGTCTGCCAGGTTGAAAATAGCTTCGTCCAGGGCGTCATGCCACTGCACTGGATCCTCTACGACCGGTAAGGTGATAGTCTGGTAATGGAGATCACCAAGACCGGAATGCATCTCTACGACAACCCAGTGGGCATCATGACTAATTCGCCGGCGTTCCCCTGGCAACTGACTAACCTGGGTCACTACTCACACATCCAGCCCCAGGACTTCCCGGCCAAGAAGTACGGTAACTATCAGATTATCTCCGACGGTCCCGGCAACGGTGCTCTCGGCCTGCCTGGCGACTACACGTCAACCTCTCGCTTCGTACGGACAGCCTTCCTCCGCCAATACACTGACCAGGCAACTGACGCCCAGGATGGTCTGGTAACCCTGAACCACATTCTGAGTAGTGTCGACATCCCCCGCGGTGTGAAGATCAACGCCAAGGGGCAGGCCGACTACACCCAGTACAAGGGCTTCATGGACCTTGATCACCTGACCTACTACTACCAGTCCTATGACCAGCTCACGATGACCAAGGTCAGCCTCAACCATTAGCCAAAAATAGCACCCGGTTTCTAAAGTGTTACCGGATGCTATTTTTATCAATAAAGGGCCAGTGCTGAATTGCCACACTGGCCCTTTCCTATTTAATTCGACTGATTTGGATCTCCTGTTTCTTCAGGAAGATGTGATCAACTTGATAACCGTAGTCCAGTAGCTCCTTCTTGTAACCCAGGAAGGAATAGTCAAGCGGAATCCCCGTGATTCTTTCGACCGCACTAAAGGGGATCGTCAACTGATCCTGACCACTGTCAACAATATACTTCCACAATCGCTCATACTTACTCATTTTCAACGCCTCCCCATCCCCGCAACTACCTGGTCAAACTCGTGGCTGAAAGTCGCCTTCTGCAGGTGACTGCTGATGAAGTATACCGTGGCGTGATCCTGATCCGCCGCAAACGCCAATCGGGCAGAACCGAGCTTTCCCAGGTTCAGGCGAAACTCATAAACAGTCTGCCCGGCGATCTTCTTCCTGGTGGCCAACTTGACCTTGGTCATCCCCGTTGCGACCTCCCTGGCGATAGCGGCCCTAATTATTGCCTCCATATTATCCTGTTGGCGACGGTGCTTCTTGAAGAAGAACTTACAGCCACGCTCGTAAAACTCAACCTGCATCCTAATGCTCCTTCGTCTGGCTCAGGTACACCTGATGGCTCCGTGGAAACTCTCGTTTAAACGCCATGGTTACCGCATGCTTGCCCTCTCCATCCGCTAAACGATAGGTTCGGGTGGCGTCAACATAGCCCTGCTCGGTCAGGTTCAAAGTATCATCCCCTGTTTCAATCGTCAGAGAACGATCCTTCTTCTTGGTCAGCAGACAGATCCGCTGATTGACCGTTCCCTTCAGTGCCCGTTTAAGAATCGCCTTGGCCTGCTTAATTGGTATCTCACGCATCCGATCAGCCTTTTCCTACTTAATTAATGCGGCAATACCCGCAATAATTTCCCAGGAAATCAATTGCAGGCAGCGCCCACTTTACGCAGTCCAGTATAGCACAGCTAGTTAGCCCTGCTTGTCCTTGTCGATCCGGCTGGCCGTCAGTGGAAACTTATGGTCAAGTCTGGGATCGATCCGCTTGATTACCAACCACTTCTTCAGCGGGCCCATCATGATCCAGGCCCCGATCCATAAGATCCCCATCAGGGAGGAATAGATATCGTTATGCACCAGCGGGAACAGGGCGCCCCACGCCATCATCACAATGATGAAGATCGCGTTGTAGAGGTGCTTGAAGGTTCGAAACTCCTCATGGCGGGCCTGGAGCTGGTATTGCAGCTGTTCATCGGCCGATTGGATTTTTGCCTGCTGCTTCTGAGTAGCCGTGGTGTGAGGAAAGAGGTCGCCCACCTCAACACCCAACGCCCCGGCGACCAGGTTCAGGGTTGAAATGCTGGCATCGTCCCCAGCCACCAGGCGTTGAATTGTCCGTACTGACACCTGGGCCTTCTCAGCCAGCTGTTCCTGTGACAAGTGGCAAGCCGTCCGCAATTCCTTGATCTTGTTCTTTACCATGATCATCATCTCCTTAATTGCTATCTCTATGATAAGAGATCCGTGACCATTTACCACGACAATCACCCGCCAGCTAGCCGCCAATTACCCGCCAGTGATATTTCCCGGGAAATAAAGAATCACCATTCCTAAGACTTTAATATCTAGGAATGGTGACAATCCTATTCGGTTCGCAATAAGCTGACGTACTGATCGACCCTATGCCGCTGTCCCTTTGTCCGGTAAAACCGATCTGCCAAGCGCTTCAGAGTAACAGTCTTGGTATATAACTTATCGCCGTGGGTAGCATACTTGATAACCACCTGATTACCCACCGTATTGAAGAAAAGGTATCGTTCCGCCCCCCGCACCACTTGACGCAAGATAGCTATCATCCTTTACCCCACTAGGAACCGTATCTCCGGGACGAACAATTCCATAGATCAAGTTGCCCGCCGCGCTCTGTTCCTGCACCCAGTTCGGGCTAACCGCCAGGCCAACGAGGATCGTAACCTGCTGGTCAAGCAACTGGGGTGTTTTATGGCTCCGTTTCTTCGCCTGAACGGTGCTAACGCTAAACTGCGGATAACCGCTGTTCGCCAGTGGTGATGGAATCAAGCTAAATACCATTAATGATAATAATATTAGTAAGGTTAGTCTTCTCAAGATACTCTTCTCCTACAAGATCTTAAAAGAATTGAACTAGCCGCTGACTAATTATCCTTGTTTCCTCTGGTGATGTCTGCGCAACAACTTTACCATCAGTTCGTTTACCCGGATCAACAGCCCGAATATGTTGAAGTAGTGCGGTCCCATAAATTGGGTGATGATCAATACGAACAAATAATGGTGAAACCCGGTATTTTTTCATGGAAAGGTACTTTTCAGAAGAACTGATGGGAATCACCAGGATGGTGTTGAAATAATGGTTATACTGTTCGTTGCTTACCACCACGCACGGACGTTTCTTCTTGGTCTCATTGCCCTTTGCGGGATCAAGATCTACCCAGACGATATCGCCTTGGTGAAAATTCTTCATAGCTATAAATCCTCACTTTCGACGTCTGGCCCCCAGTCAACCTCAGGCGTGTCAACACTACCATAAATTGCCTTCTGCTCTTTAACAACTCCCCATAAATTATCATTGGCATTTTTAACCGTTACGTTACCATTTGCCCCAATTGTCCACTGGATAGAATCATTTGAACCAACCTTAAGGACCTCGCGAATGCTTTGTGGTACCGTTACTTGGTTTTTGCTGGTAATCTTAGAAATCACTTTAACTGGTGCCTTCATCATCCTTATTCACTCCTTACTTTTTCCTTACCTGAATTCTAACATTTTACTGAAGAAGCAACAAGCACTGCAGATATGGATGATTAAGTCACTACCTAACTAAAAAACGTACTGATTCCAATTCAGGAACAGTACATTTAATGATTCATCAATAACATTCGCTGCGCTTACAAACTATTCAGACCCGTTCCAACACGGTAACGCTCTCAACATGCCACGAGCTTAATCTCTTAATTAGACATTTGTTGCATCAGGCGGGGTTAGGCGATTATCATTTTTTATTTCAAAAAAGGAGGTTTATTAACTCGCTGCCATAATTCCAGAAATTGCCTTATTTTAGGGGATTAATAATAGATTCAAAATCTTGGCGGTTTGCGGGAAAATATATACTCTAAAATGAAAATACCGGGAGTACTTTAGGTAAATCGAATATACTAATCCACTTGCTAACATGAGCTTTATAACTTTATAAGTTGAAATTAACATTCGATATTACTTTTTCTTACCATTTTCCATGACATCTTTATATAATGTCCCATTAATATTTTCATTCTCACAGAGCGCTGCAATCAGCAAAATGATTTTAATAATGTCGTTTTCTTCATATCTCAATGGATTAAAACGACCATGTTGTACAGAATGTCGAGAAAATTCTGTATCATCAATTCCATCTTGAAATTCTTTGTAGCTATAATATTTATCTAAGACAATAGCCACCGACCTAAAAGATAACAAAGACAATATATTCCTATCATCAGCGTTTAACGCTTTATTTTTTATCTTAGGTACACTCTTGATCTTTATCGTTTCACTTGTATCAATCAAGCCCAATTTTTCATTCAATTTAAATTCTAAAACCGTAAATGCTGTGGGAATTAGCACTTCATAATTTGAAAAATCACTATCAAGTAAATTTCGGATCTTTTTAAGCTCATCCAAATATCCTTGATCTAACTTACTTTGTTCAAAGCCACTGTTTATAAGTTCGTCAAATTCAACGAAAAATTGTCGATGATTATTATCTTCGTAAATAGTACTGAACTTATTCGCCCACTCTTCTTTAGGCAGCTTTTTTATGTCTTTAACTGTACTTAACGATATATATGGGCTTATTACCCAGCCTTCTTTACCAATATTAATAATTAAAGGCTCAAGTTTAGAGTATCGTTTATAAGATTCCTTTACTTGTTTTTCGAATATTTCATGCAAAGATCTCAATGACTCTTGAATTTTTTTATTCTGTAACTCAAGGCCGCTTCTGATTGCCTCCACATCTCCAAATGGCTTACTTATTGATTTAATAAAGTCTGGATGATTTGTTAAGCTTGCAACTGTCCGATGAATATACTCCCTATTTTGCTTATTATAAATCTCCATTGCTGTAGTAAAAGATTTACTATTGCAAGTTGATGTTGCTAGCATTAACTTTATTGCATTAGATAATGGCTGGCTACTATATAATCTCTTAACATTCGGCTTTATATTTTTGTGCAATCTATTTATCTCCCTTTATTTGCTGAATTATGAAGTTAGCCACCTGATTGGTGGAAAATAAAATGCCATCTGGCGCGACATCAGGTATCATATTAAGTGACCAAACTTAGATGAAACGATGTCCGTCAAATGACGCACTTAAATGATACTATGACTACTAACCAGTTGACTACCCACCGAAAGTATTCTCCTCTTACTAAAGAAGAACGAATAATGATTGCGACATTAAAGTCACAAGGTCTTTCTAATTGTGCAATTGGTCGTCAATTAGGATCAATCATCAAACAATTAATAATAATCTCAAACGTGAGTCCGTCGCCAAGTGTCCAACGGTAAAATCTATGATTATCCATACTATATTTATAGTCATGAAGCTGGGCAAGCTGCCTATATGAAACATCGTCAACACTCTGGTCGCCGGCGTTTATATCACCGCTCAAAGCAATTCTTACAATTAGCCGATCGGTTAATGTTGGGTAAGTATGATGGCCATCATTATTCTCCACAAGCGACGATTTACAAAGCGCGAGAATTAATGAATGATGGACCACTGATTCCTAAGTCTGTCGTAACGTCATATCAATGGATTAATGAAGGAGTACTTCGCACATCCAACTTAGCCCCCTTTGAAAAGACTAAACGGAAACACCATCACTCCCATTCACAGACTAAACAATGCTTGGGACCTAATATTAGTCAGCGACCACAGGCGGCAGGTCAACGATCTGAAATTGGTCATTCGGTTCAGGGACATAAAGACGGTACCGACAGTGTCGCCTTGGTCATGACTGATCGCTTTTCACGGGTTAATATCACGAGAAAGATTTCCGGTAAAACCACCGATGCAGTAAATGAATTCTTTATCCAATTGCGCCAAAAGCTGGGTAAAGATGCCTATTATCGTATCTGCAAAACGATCACCCCAGATAATGGAATTGAATTTAGTCGGTTAACTCAAGTCCACGACCATGTTTTCTACACTGATCCATATTCGCCTTGGGAGCGCGGATCTAATGAGATTAACAACCGCTTTCTCCTTAAAGAAACTATCAAGCGGTAAGTTATCAATAATTACAGTAGTAGCCAAATCATTGAGACCAACGATTAGATGAATCACTATCCACGAGTGATGTTTAATGGTCACTCAGCTATGGATATTTACCGTGAAGCTTTTTACCAGGAGATGTCAGAGCTTCATCGTCCAGCAATTAACTGGTCCGTGATATTTATTTGAGTCGAATGGCTAATTTATTCTTGAAATTTAGGAAAAGCATATGAATTCATTTTCTTATACCTTTCCATCAAAATATTTTACAAACAATTAATACATTTATTAAGAGTCTAGCAATGCACCAAATATTTTTGCTAAATTTAAGTGCAAATCAAAATTACTGGTACCTTTTGTTTAAGTAGTCTAAAGATTCATCGCTATCTATATAATCTGAAGCATCATCATGCAAAACACTACTTTGTATATACAGATATTGACTATATTTAGGATTGATTTTTAATTTTAAATTGTCTTTGTTAATCGTGATTATACCAGCATCAAATAATTTATGATGGTTTCTACAGAGCCATATCCCATTTTCGCCATCAACTGCCGCTTTTCTTTTATCTTCGTCAGTAACTGACCTTTCACCTTTGATTTTGTAAACTGGCCAAATGTGTGCGCCTTCTATGATTTCGGGAACATTACAGTCACACCATGCGCATTTTTTAGCTCCTCTAATTCTTAACATATTATAAATAAAAATAGTTGATCTAAGAGAATGGTTTGTTTCACTTTCTCGGGTTAACTCTTTGTCAATTTGTTCTAGTTTAACCCCTAGCTTTTTCATAACAGTTCTATCTGGTTTTGGAAGAACTGTTAGGTTTTTCTCTTTCACTTGATAAACAGTGATTGAAGAATTATCTATTTTAGCCATCGCAGTACACAGAATTGTCGCTTCTTTTTTATTTGCACCATAGGTTTTGGCATACACTTCAATTTCGTTACTGGCACTTTTTGTAATATATGATGAAAAATTCTGTCTTTTTTTCATATATCCTCTATTCACAATAATATCATTTAGAGAATTAAATGGTTGTATACGAAATCCTAATTTTTCATTATCATTTAAAAATATAATACCTGATGTTTTTAACAATCTATACATAAATGTTAGGTAGCTTGTGGTTGGATTCCCATTGAAATCCAAAAAATAAAAATAAATATTCTTATTTGTAAAGTCATCCAAATAAAACCTAGTTAAAGCACTAGCTGCACTTTGCATGGCAGAATTTCTACCCTTATTAAAATCTGTTTCAGAAAGCGTTACATAATTTTTCACCCCCTTATATTTTATTGTGACTAATCTACCAACATTAGTTTCATCGAGAAATTCAACATTGTATCTATCTTGTCCAGTAACTTTTATACAAATATCTTTTAAAACATTATCTGATAATAATTGTCTATAAGTAATACTGGATTTTTGAAAGTTATTATTAATTTTAATCTTGGCAATCATAATTTATAATTATAACTTCCTTTCTTTTTTTCCCGGGCACAGTTGGCAATCGAATAAGTGAATAATCACGATTCAATAACCAATTTTTTAAATGTTGATTGACTTCTCCATTATGTTCTAAAACATATGAGATCATAAACTTTATATTTTTACTATCTAATTTATCAGCAAATTTAAGTAACTGATCCTCGTGTTCGACAGACCAACCTTCAAAGCCTCTTTTACCATCGTTATAAGAACCTGTTGTTAACATATAAGGTGGATCCATATATACAAAATCGTTAGGCTTAATCTCTTTACTTATTTTCGTAAAGTATTCATTAAAGAACTGCACATTCTTTGTTTTAATTACTCTCGAAAAACTAATTAATTTTTCAAGCACTTTATCGTTAAACCATCGCATTCCGACTGGATTGTTAAAATCAAAATTTGAATTAAACCTAATCTGTTGATTAAATCCATATAAAATTAATGTATATAGAAGTCTTGGATCACGGTCTTCAAACTTTAGAGAATTGTAATAGTTTCTAATGGCTAGATACTCTTCTTTTTTCTTAGGTTCGAGTTGAAATTTCTTAATTGTTCTTTTTACAAATTTTATATATTCATAAGTATCATATTTTTTAAATGATTTAACTAAATCCACAACGAATCTATTAATATCATTAAATACTATTTGAGAGTTACTCATATTTACGCCGACATTAAATCCACCGCCAAATATATCGTAGAAAGTTCCTTTTTCTACTCCCTTTGGTAAATATTTTCGAATTGAATTTATCATCTTAGACTTACTACCAATATAATTTAGAGGCGATTCTATTACTATCCGATTTTGCTGCTCTTTTTCGATAAAGAACAAATATTCAAAATGATCATCATTTTTCTTAGTTTTCCAATTTCTATATTTTTTATATGAAATTTTGAAGCATTCATATGTTCCTTTTTTGGCATATCTTTTTAATGAAGCTTCTATAAATGATTTTGACATTAATCCATCGGTACTATAGCTGAATATAATATATTTAGCTTTTGTCTCAGCAATAATCTTATCAAAAAGGATATGCACTTTATAAGCTTTCGACCAGTCTGATCTCATAGGGCCTGTAGGTCTTGATCCAGTTACCTTACTAATCATTGGATTATCATTTAATACTAAAGTTTCTAGAAGATGATATTGAGTTCCGTACTGATTCTGTGTGTATGGCGGATCTAAATAAAGAATATCGCAATCAACGTCAGAAATAATATCTTCAATATTTTTATTATATACTTTAATTTTTTTATTCTGTCCTAATGTAAAAAGGCTGCTTTCTGTTTCTACAGGTATAAATCTTATTTCCTTCTTTGCTCTACTATCCCACTTTTTTAAGAAGGCCCCATATACACCTGCTACATTGGCTACTTTGGACACGGACTCAATTAAACTAGCCATAAGGACCGCATATTCATCTCTTGTTATTTTATTAGATTCTTTCCATTTCTCAATAGTATCTCTAAAATAATCAATTCTCCCGGCATTGTAAGAAGTGAAATACATCCTTTTTGAATTTGCTGGAGAATAATTATTATAAAAAAAGCCCTTCATTATTCTATTATTACTATTTAAATAGGAAAAAGGGTCCATTTCTAATTTCTCAAATGTTACATTTGACGCTTTTATGCGTCCTAGAGAATATAAACTGCACCATTTTAACTTATCATTAATAATGATATTAAAATTATCTTTGACTGCATTTGCTACTGAACCAGTTCCTGAAAATGCATCAAAAAAAGTATATTGCTTGTTCAATAATTTTTTATTATCCAGTAACTCAATTATCTGATTAACAATAGATTCCTTATTTCCTAAAAATCGCAAAAATATTCACACCTAACTAATTATTTTATGATTAACTTCCATAATGTCATTTATGTCACAATTCAATGCTTTACAAATCTTAAAAAGTACTTCAGTCGTTACATTACCATTCCTGCCCAATTTAGCAATTGAAGCAGCGCTAATTCCGCTAACCCGTTGTAGATCTTTCTTTTTCATGCCGCGGTCAATTAATAGCTTCCATAATTTGTTATAACTAAAGCCGATCTCATTCATTATCCAATTTTTCCCTCTTTATTTAATAGAATATTTCTGGCACATTAACTTCTATCTCTTTTGTTTCATTAATAACATCTGGATCGTTGACGTAATTGATTCTATTTGATATTAACCGTCCAGATGGGCTATTAATAATAAGATCATTGGCATTGTTCTCTATATATTGTGATGACTCCCGAGAATATCCATTTTGCTGTAACCATATACGAAGATCACTATTAGTCCCGTATTCAAGGTATTGATACCAATTATTATCTAAAAGAATACCATTAGCGGACAGTTCCTTTGAAACTTTGAGGAAATACTTACCTAGGACAAAATTAAGCTTGTTTAGTTGATTCATAGTTATATTGATCGCAATGGTATCCCAATTAATGTTTCCTACTAACTTTCGACTTTGATCTAATCGATCAAGAAACTGAAAATCAAGGCGCTCACGAATTGCAATTACATAATCACAAATCTGTTTAAGACTATATCCGCTAATCCACATCAAAGTTAACTTGGCATAATCTTCTAAGGTCTGATGTTGTATATTTTCATCTGAATCAGCATGCACAAATTTTCTTTCATAAAGATTCCAGTTAAAAATATGAGCAAGTTTTAGAAAGAATTGATAAGTTTCTTCAACGTTTAGCTTATTTTCATCATTAAAGATTTGAGGGAATCCTTTAATTTGCTCATCAGAAATTGCGCGCGTTAGTAAATTAGATTGATCAGCAGAAAAATTAACGTCATCTTGTGATTCATCTGGATATCTAGAATGCAAGGCAGTAAAAATTTCTGTTTCATCATCGTCAGAAATCTTCTTCTTGAATTGCTTTCTAGTGAATCCTTCTTGATTATGATTTAGCTCTTTAATATAAATTAGAGATATTTTTCTGAGCAAATCATAGTTTCTCTTATCTGTTACAGCAGAAAGTTTAAGATCACCCGCACTCAATGATTTTTTGATTGCTGCAACTTGTTTAGGCTTTAACGCTTTTTCTACAGATAGATGTTCCTTGCTTATTTTTTTACTTAAATACTTCAAATAAGAACTTAAGTTGCTATGCGATTTCTCTTTTTCGCCGGTAATAAGAAAGACATTACCGATCATAGAGTGCCCAAGTCTACCAACTCGACCAATTAAATTTAAAAACTCTAACTGGCTTAGTTTTTTCTTACCGTTGCCAAGTGAAGTAACAAAAATATTGTCAGCTGGTAAATTTACCCCTTCTAATAGCGTGCTTGTACAAAAGACAGTCCTTAAGATTCCCTTTCTATATGCCTCTTCAATTTTAGTTCGCACATCAATTGGTAATTCTCCAATGTGAAAAGCTATTCCTTTTTTCACCAAATCGACTAATACATATCTAGGATTAATTTTTCTGCTAATGTAAGCAGCTAATTCATCTAGTTCTTTACTTTCAATAGTTGGAAACTGCCTTGAAAAAACGATCGCATCAGACATTACATCTCTTTTGGATCCATAATAAATAAGACTTTGTGTTTTATCCTTCATAACATCGGTAATCATCTTAACAATGTGCGGTATGGCATTTTCTGTAAATTCACATAAATGCTGTTTTTTCTTTGTCTGATCGTTATAAACTGAAAGCTCTTTATTATATCGATCAATTATAAATTTAGTTTGTGTAACGGGTGATTCATCAACTCTAATATTATTCTTAATACTGCCATCTATTAATTGGAGGAAGACATCTGGATTTGGAATTAGAGGAGAAGCAAAAGTTATTCTGGGCTTTTGCTTCCATTTTTGTACCTTATCAATAATTTCATAGTAGTAGATACTTCGATCGTCCATCTCGGTTGCTTTTTGCGACTCATCAATAAAAAGGTAATCAAGTCTAAGGTCGCCATTATCTAAAAGCAGATTTGATAACCTTTCCGGGGTCATTACAAAAATATAATTTCTGTTTTCATAATCGAAGGCATATTCTTCTGCTCTTGAGATAATGCGGTAAGAATGTTCGCTAAGATTGTCAACAAGGTCTGTCAACAAAGAACTTCGCACTTCTGTGATCAGCGCCTTACTTGGCACTGTTATGGCAAGATTAAGCTCTTCGCCCATTTTAACTTTATATTCAATGAATTTTTTCATTAAATATGTTTTGCCCATTGATGTCGGTGCAGAAAAACTATTGATACTATTTTCTAGTGAGTTAAAAATTTTATCTTGGTCACCAATAAAAGTTTGGTTTTCTTGTCCCGGAATTTTTCTTTGATTTTTGTTGTAATTATCAATCACTTCATCCCATAGGAAATCAACAGTATTTATTTTTATGTACCCATGATTTTCTCTAGGTAAGTAGTTTTTCAAGCTACTTAAAACGGTGTTTCTTACAATATCAACATTAGGATCTTCTGGATACATTTCTTGTAGCATCGTAATTATTTTAAGAGCTAAATTTTTACATTCTGAAGACCCGTTATTACTTTGAGCTTTAGATAATAGATCTGCGAATTTTAACAGATCTGTTTTTTCTTTTTTATCTAACGACCATTTTGCTTGAAAAAGAAAGTATGCATATTGCGTAAATAATTGTTTAACTAACTTCCTCAAATAATGATTTTGTTGCAAATTATCATAAAGATATTCCGCAAGTGATTTGTTTTTTTTAACCATAGTCCTTACCCAATTAGTTCACTCATAATCGTATTTCCATCGGTACTTGCGCTAATGAGCGGAAGCATATATACATAAAAAGAGGAACGTTGCCATTCATTTAGCCTGATTTCATCGTCTAACTGAGCAATTACCTGATGGAGGTCACTCTCAACGATCTTATGACACTTTAACTTTGCTTCATCAGTAGAGCAATTTTTCAAATTATCATCGGGTGCAAATTTATAGCCAATAAATAGCCCATAAGCTGCCACTTCATCTATCTTGTTTTCTGTAGGTACTAGAATCTTTAAGATAGCTTTACTCTCTTCCTCACTGTATTGCTCACGTAATATGGAGCTATCGATTAAATCGATAGGCATAACCAAAGATTGAGATCGATTATTCCTAAATTCTTTTAATTCTGATACAACATTCTTGATTGCATCTTGCAAATTATCATTAAGCTGTGACGCCCCTAGAATCAACTGACTTTTTCCTTTGTTGTCCTTTAAATAGATTCCCTCACTATTAATTGTACGTGAATTTGCTGAAATTTCTGCTCGAGTATAAATTTTCTTAGCGTCATCAATGTGTTCAAGAAAAATATAAGTCAACATTTCTCCTAAGAGATTTTGCGGTACACCGCTATGCATATAATATCTTAATATTCTTGTTGCTTTTATGCCTGCCACATCATTTTTTTCAATACCTCTGGCAGATGCATAACTAGTAATATTTTTCAAAATAAGGTCTTCCAGATTTTTATACGAAAATGGAAAGAAATCCGGCTTTAAGATAAACGCATGGATAGCATTACTATTCTTAATTAGTGGCAACTCTTTAGTAGCTACTTCGGTAAACACTGATGAAAATGAATCATCAGAAACAGTTTTTTTTAAATATCCATTTGGTCCACTTTTAGTGGGCTTTTTTTGTTGTCCGGTTATTGCCTCTTCAATTAGCTCGTTTAGCAGATTTACACAAAAGTACGGAACAGCATTAGCTTCTAGTTGAGTCACATCTTTGTTAACTGTTTGAAGCTGTGCGGCCATAGATTCTTTGTCACTAGACGAAAAGCTGTCGATATATTTTCTAAACGATTCTTCATTAATAACTGCACCCTTGATCTTCTTAGCAGCATTGTAATTCAACCCTTTGTAATAAAGCTTTTTCAAGTTCTGAGAGCTATATGTATTTTCCTTCCAGTTATTAGTGTACTTGCCCAAGACAATATTTATAGAGCCCTCAATAGAATGACCATCATCCTCACTCATAGCTATTCGTAATGAATCAATCAGGATTCTAAATTCATTGTTCGCCATTTTTTCAAATCCTCCAAAGTAGCTACGAGTAACTCCAAGTAGCTAAAGTAGCTGATCAGTATTCTTCAAATTGATACTATCAACTTGTCAGTTAAATGAATGAGACCTAACAAGTTCATTATATCAACTTTTATTAGCAGATTGTTTATAAAATTAAATGATCGCACATTTTATTAGCTGAACAGCATGTGTTGCTCGATCAACAACTTTTACTAGCATGCACCTAACTGAATAATATCCTGTAACAAGCCACTAGTAAGGCAAATTACAGTACCCAAGCGACTTTATCGTTTAGGTCTGTTTCTTATTGCCCTACTAGTGGCTTTTAGTATGCCTTCGATTCCTTCGCTTGGGAGATCCAAGAGGAGGAATTTTTTATGAAGAAATACTACGATGACCGCCACCAGCTCAACATGGAGATCTCAGACGCTAAAGATGGCAGTATGCACATTAAGCTACATCAACCAACTGGGGTCAAGGAAATCACGGTCACAGAAGCTAAAGGCAAAGAAATCATCGAACTTAATCGTATTGAATACAACGATAACCACCGTGAAACCCGTCGTCATGTTTCACTCGAAGCCTATGACCCATATGGCGTCCTAGTAAAAAATGATGCTGATCCGTTACAAGAGGTAATTAATAAGGAAGAAATGGATAAACTCCACCAGAGTATCAGTCAACTTACACCAGCACAGCGAAAGTTACTCATGAAGAAGTTCTGGGATGGTATGAAACAGATCGACATTGCCAAAGACGAAGGTGTCAGCAAAATGGCAATTACTAAGCGTGTGCAAACCATCAAGCGACGCCTCAAAAAAATTCTTCAAAAATAATCGTTTACTTTTTTCTTTCCCGTGGCCTGTAAGTGTAAGGCAATTATTCCTTACCAAATTTAATTAAGAAAGGATAACTAACATGGCTAATAAGATTTCAATTTCCGTAGCCAAGCATCCCCGCCAAGATGACGTCGTCAGCATGCGCAACGTCACGATCCGTGAACGACTGCTACGTTTACTGCTAGGTAAAACGCATCACTTGATGGTGATCGCCCCTGGCAAGGATGTTCAACAGTTACAAATTAACGAAGTAAAGGAGGATTCCTATGAGCGCAATGAATGACCTCGATTTACAACTCAAGGAAGCTGAGAACCAGCTTGATCAAGCCAAGGATATCATTCAGTCCATACGTAAATTGCTATCAAGCAATCAAGATGGAGAGCAACGTAACGATGAGCAGCCAAAGCGCGATCCAGTTGAAGATAAAGTCACGGTCCGGAAGATGCTAGCAAAGAAGAGTACTGAAGGATACACTGCCCAAGTGAAAGAATTACTTCATAAGTTTGGTGCCGAAAAACTATCCGATGTGGACCCTAAAGATTACGAAGATCTTTACTACAGTGCGGAGGGATTAGGACAATGAGTTCACCAACCCACCACGCATTATTATCAGCTTCCAGTGCTAATCGTTGGCTAAGTGCTCCACCACTCCCACGACTAGAGCAATACTTCCCCCACACTACTTCTAATGTAGCTGCTGAAGGAACGGCTGCCCACGCACTGGGAGAATATAAGATCCATCGATTACTCGGTGATGAGTTTAAACGCCCTACTTCTGATTACCAATCAGATGAGATGGAAGACCTAACCGATGATTACGCTAGCTATGTTCTGGAACAATATCAAAAAGCTAAAGAATACGCACCCGACGCCACCATCCGTGTGGAACAGAAACTGGACTTTTCTAAATATGTGCCTGAAGGTTTTGGTACTGGCGACTGCGTAATTGTTTCTGATCACCTACTCCATATTATCGACTTTAAGTATGGCAAGGGTGTCCGGGTAGAAGCGCAGAACAATCCCCAGATGAAACTCTATGCCGTCGGTGCACTAGAAATGTTCGGCAGTCTGTACAACGTTGATGAAGTTGAAACGACAATCTTTCAACCTCGGATGGCCAATATTAGTACCTGGACCATTAATGCTAAAGAACTAATGCACTGGGCCAATTCCGAATTAAAAGAGAAAGCCGAACTCGCATTTGCTGGCAAAGGTACCGTCCATTATGGTCCTTGGTGCCAATTCTCCGCTTGTAATGCTGTACTGCGAGCTCGTTTTGACTATCATCACAAGCTCACCCGCTTTCAACTACGGTCACCGAACTTGCTAACAGATAGTGAGGTAACCGAGGTTCTCGAGCACATCGATGATTTGAATCGTTGGGCTCACGAAATTAAAGACTATGCCGCTGACCTAGCCATTAACCATGGTAAGCAGTGGCCTGGTTACAAAATAGTCGAAGGTAGGTCTGTCCGCCATTACAAGGATGAAGCTGCCGTAGCAAAAATTGCTGAAGAACATGGCTACTATGATATTTACCAAAAGAAGCTATTACCGATTACAAAACTAGAAAAACAGGTCGGTAAGAAGAAATTCACCGAACTGTTTAGTCAAGAAATTGTTAAACCTGCGGGTAAGCCAACTCTGGTGCCAAATTCCGATCAACGTCAGAGTATTAGCAAATCTAACCCACAAGATGAATTTAAGGAGGAAAAATAATATGTCACAACAAACTAAGGTCGTTACCGGTATCAACACTCGTCTCTCTTATGCCAACATCTGGGAACCTAAGTCTATCAATGGTGGTAAGGAAAAGTATTCAGTTAGTCTAATCATCCCCAAGTCCGATCAAAAGACAGTCACTGCCATCGAAAAAGCTATCGATGCTGCCATCCAGGAAGGAATTGGAAAGTTTGGTGGTAAGAAGCCTAATAAGGCCACTCTCAAGCTGCCTCTTCGAGATGGGGATGTGGAACGTGATGATGTTGCCTACCAAGATAGTTACTTTATCAATGCTAATTCGATCACGGCACCACAGATTGTGGACAAGCATGTCCAACCAATCCTTGATCGTGATGAAGTTTACAGTGGCTGCTATGCCCGAGTATCGATTAACTTCTATGCTTTTAACACCAACGGTAACCGTGGAATTGCCTGTGGCCTGGGTAACATCCAAAAGATCCGTAATGGAGAACCACTAGGTGGACATGCTAGTGCCAGCGATGACTTCACAGCGATTGATGGTAGCAATGACGATGATTTCTTAGCTTAAACCAAAAGATGGGCAGTCGACTTTGACTACCCATTTTTTGTAGAAAGGATTCCTGATGAACCAAATTTCGATTGATATTGAAACTTATTCCAGCACCAACCTAAATCAGACTGGCGTCTATCGATACGCTGATAGCGATGATTTTGAGCTTTTGCTCTTTGGTTATGCTACCGACTTTGGCCCCGTTAAGGTGGTGGACTTAACCCAGGGTGAAAAGATTCCACCACAGATTATTGAAGCCCTAGATAATCCCAACATTATTAAGAGTGCTTTTAATGCTCAATTTGAACGGGTCTGTCTGTCACGCTTTGTTGGTCACCGCTTAAAGCCAACTGGTTGGCATTGTTCTCGCGTTTGGTCTGCCACTCTCGGCTTGCCATTATCACTACGAGATGTTGGAAGCGTGTTAGGGTTACCACGGCAAAAGATCACTGCTGGTAAAGAACTGGTCCGCTACTTCTGTACACCTTGCAAACCTACGAAGGCCAATCAAAATCGCACTCGTAACTTCCCCTACCATGCTCCTGATAAATGGCAACAGTTTAAGCAATACAATCAGCGTGACGTCGAGGTTGAAATGGAAATCACCCAGAAGCTCGAATGCTTCCCCGTCCCACAGAATGAATGGGAAAACTACTGGATGGATCAAGACATTAATGATCGCGGTATCCGGATTGACCAACAACTGGTTAACAATGCGATCAAATGTCAAAACGTCTTCCATGACCAGTACTTACAAACTGCTAAAGAATTAACAGGTCTAGCAAATCCTAACTCTCCATTACAGCTAAAAGACTGGCTCCAGCAGCAAGGTATTAAAACTAATTCACTATCCAAAGCATCAGTGGCACAGCTATTACAAACCACTACCGGCACGGTCCATCAAGTATTAGCTCTCCGCCAGTTGTTATCTAAATCAAGTGTCAAAAAGTATCAGGCTATGCAGAAAGCTATGTGCCAAGATGGTCGTGTCCATGGTCTTTTACAATTTTATGGTGCTAACCGGACAGGTCGGTGGGCTGGTCGCCTTGTACAAGTACAAAATCTTCCCCGTAATTCAATGCCAGACCTCGAAGAAGCTCGCGAATTAGTTAAGCAAGGCAACGTACCAGCACTTGCAATGCTTTATGATTCAGTGCCAGACGTCTTATCACAATTGATTCGCACTGCTTTTATCCCTAGCAAAAATCATCATTTCTACGTGGCTGACTTCTCAGCGGTTGAAGCACGGGTGATTGCTTGGCTATCTAATGAAAAATGGCGACAAGAATCCTTTGCCAAGAATGAAGATATCTATTGTGCATCCGCAAGCCAGATGTTTGGTGTCCCGGTGGTCAAACATGGAATCAATGGTGAACTCCGTCAAAAGGGTAAGATTGCCGAACTCGCCCTGGGCTATGGCGGTTCTATTGGTGCCCTCAAAGCCATGGGTGCCACTAAGCTTGGCTTAACTGATGATGAATTACCGCCACTGGTTCAAATGTGGCGTAATGCTAGTCCTCACATTGTGCAGTTTTGGTGGGACGTTGATAAAGCAGCTAAAGAATGTATTAAAACGCACCTCCCGCAAACTACCCACGGAATGAAGTTTATTTACCGGAGTGGCTGCATGTTTCTTCGTTTACGGTCGGGACGTTATCTTTGCTACCCCCAACCTAAAATTGGCATTAACCGGTTTGGTTCTGAATCGATTACCTTCATGGGGATCAACACCGTGAAAAAATGGGATAGAATTGAAACCTATGGGGCCAAGCTGGTAGAAAACATTGTCCAAGCAACTAGTCGTGACTTGCTTGCTGAAGCAATGCGCCGATTAGAAGCTACTGGGAATACGGTGGTAATGCATATTCACGATGAAGCCGTAATTGACGCCCCTTTCAATCGGTCACTTGACACCATGGTTCAGCTCATGACCAAGGTTCCCGACTGGGCCAATGGTTTAATCCTCAACGCTGCTGGTTTTGTTAGCGACTTTTACAAAAAAGATTAATTTTAATGGTTTACTTTCTGCCCTCATCTGGCTTATTGGTGAGGGCTTTTCTAGTTCTCTAATTTAATGAAAGGATCTGAATCTATGTCAGAAGCAACTATAGCAATTACCAAGCTGCGCCAAGACAAACCGAATCCACACTACCGACCAATGATCTTTGTCATTGCGCCGTTTACAGAAGTAGTAAAGAGCGATGCCGAAAGTATCAGGACAGTGCGCTCCAACTGCCGTTTTGTCTATCAACATGGTGGCATCCCCGTTTGTCCACAGCTTTACCTACCTCAATTTATTAACCTGCACCATTCACGCGAATTTCAAGTAGCCGCCTTTATTAACATTGTGCTACTAACTAAATGCGCCGAAGCCTGGTCATTTGGTAAGCCAACACATGATATGCGCTACTTCATCCGCTTAGCCAAACGCAAAAATAAAAATATCCGCTACTTTAATAACGAAATGGAGGCTAACTAAAGATGCATTTTACTTTATCGACGGCAGCTAATTCCGGTCAGGCTAGCAATACGATCTATCCTCATCAACAAGCTATTACTAATGCACAGGAATTAGAACAAGGTGTCCGCTATGACCATGTCTGCGGTCAATTTCAAAATAACCAACGCACCATTGCCAACTTCATCAAAGCCGATTGCCTAATTATGGATTGTGACAATGATCATTCTGACGATCCGACTACTTGGATCAACCCTGCAAACATTGCTAACTATTTCGATGATGTTTCCTACGCCATTACTTTCTCGCGAAACAATATGAAGGCCAAGCACCATAAAGCACCCCGGCCTAAGTTTCACGTCTACTTTCCAATTACTGAGATCACGAATGCTAAAACCTACGCCGAACTAAAACACGAAATCCAAGAATACTTTCCCTATTTTGATGACAATGCTCTTGATGCTGCCCGTTTTGTCTTTGGTGTGCCTAGTACTAAAGCCATCTGGCATGAAGGATCACAAACCGTGGATAAATTTATTATGGTGCAACGTTACTTTGCTCAGCAAAACGTGGGAGCAATCCATGAAGGTCAACGTAATGCAACCCTCTCACATTTTGCCGGTCGCATCATTATGCGTCTTGGCAATACTGATGAAGCCTGTCAGGCATTTCAGGAGGAAGCCGCTAAGTGCAATCCACCACTAAGCAAGCAGGAGTTAAAAAACATCTGGCACAGTGCCACCAAATTTGGTCAGCGCATGGCTAGTCAAAAAGGTTATATTCCGCCTGAAGAATACAATCAGCCCAATGACGATCTACAACCGGATGATTACTCGGATACTGGTGAATCTTATGTCTTTGTCAACAACTGCAAAGAGCGGGTTTGCTATACCAACCAATCAGGTTTTATGTGGTTCGACGGTAAGGTCTGGCAAGAATCGGAACCCTTAGCTCTCGGCGAAGTCCAACGTTTTACCGATAAACAATTAGCCGATGCCCAACTTCGAGTCACTCAAAGTTACCAAGCAATTCAGAACAATGGGGTCGCCAAGGCGCTTCAAACTATGGGTAAAACTAAAGCTAGTCGGACTTTTAACGATGAACAACAGGCAGCGTTCAAGAATTACGAAAATGCTAAAGCTTACGAAGCCTTCATTCTCAAGGAACGCAGCACCCGTGGTATTAACGGGATCTTAACTAATTCTCGACCAAAGCTCGTCAAAGAGATTAATGATTTTGATGCTGATCCGTTTTTGTTGAACACGCCCAACGGACCTTTCAATTTAAAGAAAGGGATGCACGGTCAACAGGAAATTCAAGCTGATGAATTAATCACCAAATCCACATCCTGTGTTCCTGGTAATCAAGGAGCTTCACTCTGGCAAGAAGCACTCACTACATTCTTTTGTGGTGACCAAGCATTGATTAATTACGTCCAAGAAATTGTGGGACTGGTGGCGATCGGTCAGGTGTACCTGGAAGCTCTGATTATTGCTTACGGCAGCGGGAGGAATGGTAAGTCAACCTTCTGGAACACCATCGCTAATGTACTCGGCACTTATACCGGTCACCTCTCAGCTGATGCCTTGACCACTGGTGTCCGGCGAAACGTCAAACCAGAGATGGCCGAAGTCAAAGGCAAGCGGCTAATCATCTCCGCTGAACTAGAAGAAGGTAAGCGACTGAACACTTCCATCGTCAAGCAACTCTGTTCAACTGATGAAATCTATGCCGAAAAGAAATACATGAAACCTTTCTCCTTTACGCCCAGCCACACCATCGTGTTATACACCAATTACCTGCCCCACGTAGGTGGTAATGATGAAGGAATCTGGCGACGGTTAATTGTGATCCCCTTTAAAGCTACGATCGCTAAACGCAATGATATTAAGAATTACGCCCAGTACCTAACCGAAAAAGCTGGGCCGGCAGTCTTGCAGTGGATCATTGAAGGCGCACAGCGAACCATTCAGCAAAATTACCAGTTAACCACTCCAGCTGCCGTAACCAAAGCGGTACGAGCCTACCACGCTGATAACGATTGGCTGAGACATTTCCTTAACGAAAATTGTGAACTTGATCCCAGCTATGAACAAAAGTCAGGCGATCTCTACCAAAAGTATCGCGAATACTGCCAAGGTATCGGTGAATATACCCGCAGCACGACTGACTTTTACACCGCCCTCAAAAATGCTGGCTTTCAACGTCAACACAAACAAAACGGTCGTTTCATCAAAGGACTGCGATTAAAAGTTGATGCCGATGAATTCCTCAGTTGACTGTCATCGACTGTCACACTTTAAAACTCGAAAAGCTTGATACATCAGTGTTTATCAATCCTAATGACAGTCATGACACTCTTTTACATTACTTGTATATAGGAATAAAAATAGAAAAAAAGAGATATAGAGAAGAGTAATAAATCAACCGACACGACCGTCATTAATCCTGACGAACCACTGACAAATCAACGTTTAGAAAGGATTTTACAAATGTTAGAAAAACGAATTGAAACTGCTTTTGTCAAAGCTACTCACCAACGTGGGGGTCTTTGCCTGAAGTTCACCTCACCATCTATGGCCGGAGTACCTGATCGGTTAGTTCTCCTGCCTGATGGTCATATGGGCTTTGTCGAGATGAAGGCTCCTGGTAAACATCCCCGCCCGTTACAAGTGCAAAGACTCAACCAGTTAAAACAACTTGGTTACCAGGTTTTTGTTTGCGATCAGTTTGATCAGATTGGAGGAATGCTAGATGCAATACAAACCGCATGAATACCAACAATACGCAACTCAGTTTATTCTGGATCATCCTGTGGCAGCCATCTTGCTTGATATGGGACTAGGTAAAAGCGTCATTACCCTAACTGCTATTAAACAACTTATTCAGCAGGGGAAAGTTCAACGGGTATTAGTTGTCGCTCCACTGCGCGTGGCTAAACAAACCTGGCCAGAAGAAATTGAAAAATGGGACCACTTAAAAGGCCTTAACTATTCAGTCGTCACTGGTTCTAAGTTTCAAAGGATCAAAGCACTGCAGCAAGATGTCGACATTTATATCATTAATCGGGAAAACTTAAAATGGCTAATTGAATCCTCTGGTACTTCCTTTGACTACGACATGTTGGTGATCGATGAACTCTCCAGTTTTAAGTCTTACCGCTCGCAACGCTTCAAAGCCCTCAAACGAGTGCGACCACTGATTAAACGCGTGGTTGGCTTAACAGGTACACCGTCGTCTAATGGCTTGATGGATCTGTGGGCGGAATTCCGCGTGCTGGACATGGGCCAACGACTTGGCCGCTTTATCTCATCTTACCGGATGAACTACTTTGACCCCGACAAGCGAAACATGTATCAAGTGTTTACCTACAAACCCAAGCCTGGCGCTGAGCAAAGTATCTACCGTGCCATTGATGACATCACCATTTCTATGAAGTCTAAGGACTACTTGAATCTGCCACCATTAACTATGAACACCGTTCCGGTAAAAATGAGTAATAGTGAGCAGGCAATCTATGATGAGCTTAATGCCCAGCTAGTAGTTTCAACCCAGGGTAAACAAATAGGCGCCTTGAATGCTGCTAGCTTGTCGAACAAGCTATGCCAAATGGCTAACGGATGCGTTTATGATGACCATCAACAAATTGTGCAGATCCACCAGCGAAAACTCGATGCACTCGAGGACTTGATTGAAGCTGCGAATGGCAAACCAGTACTCGTTGCTTACTGGTTCAAACACGATCTCTCTCAGATCAAGCAACGATTCACTGCTCGCGAGATTAAAACTGTTAAAGACATTCAGGACTGGAACGCTGGTAATATTCCATTGGCATTGATTCATCCTGCTTCTGCCGGACATGGTCTCAACCTGCAGGCTGGTGGTGCCACCTTGATTTGGTATGGATTGACTTGGAGCCTGGAGCTTTACCAGCAAACCAACGCTCGGCTCTGGCGGCAAGGGCAACGTCAACCAGTAGTTATCCACCACATCATCACTGAAGGCACCATTGACGAAAACATTCTGGCGGCCCTGAAACGCAAAGACAAAACCCAGTTAGCTTTGATTAACGCAGTGAAAGCCAACCTGAAAGGAAGTGTTATGGCATGAGTATCATGTGGAACTACTTAGACAAACGGCGAGCAACCGTTGCAGCCTTGAAAGATTACGATGGTATGAAGTTCATCATTGACTCTTACCAAGACGACCTGAAGCTAGCCAAGGAACAAATGATTGGTGTCAGTTCGCCACGCTACGGTTTCGTACCTGGCAGCAGTAAAAAAGATAACCCAACTGAGCATCGCCTGCTGCATGGCATCGATAAGACAACCAAGCTGAATGAACGCTACCAACAAGCCCAACTTTACTTCAAGTGGTTCGAGCCAGCCTGGCAAGAGTTATCTGAAGACGAGCGCTTTGTTTTAGATATCTGCTATCGCACTCCAAACCAGTCAATGAACGAGGGACTAACCATCGTGATGGACAAGTACTTCATTGCGAAAACCACTGCTTACAATCGAAAGAACAAAGCACTCGATCACCTCACGCTCTTACTTTATGGATCCCATCATTAGAAAGGTAAAACGCAGAACAAACAATCAGCCTATCCATGTTACGATAGTAGTGTAGAAAATTAGGATAAAGGCATTTGCTTTATAACATTGAAGCCTGGCGGTGCAAACTGCTGGGCTTTTCTTATGCCCTCAGAAAGGAGGAGTGTCATGCCTTACTCACCCAAGAAACCCTGTCGTTACCCTGGCTGCCCGCAACTAACCCACAACACTTATTGTGACGTCCATGCTAAGCAAGTCAGTTCTCACTACAATCGTTACCAACGACCAAAACGTAGTCGTCCGCGCTATCATCGTGGCTGGCCAAAGATCAGACAAAGGTACCTACTCCACCATCCCTTCTGTGAGATGTGCCTGAGCCAAGGAAGGTATACCAAGGCTACCGAAGTCCATCACGTTCTGCCCTTAGAGCACGGTGGCACCAACGAGTTCAAAAACCTGATGGCATTATGCAAACCATGTCATTCCCGCATCACCGCTCAGATGGATGATCGTTGGCACAAAGCACCACGTCAATATCATTACTAAACCACGGAGGGGGCCATCGAATCCTTAAAAATTTTTCACGCGGGAGCGGGCCTGGGCCTTCGTGTACAAAAAATCGAAATCAAACGGGGTATTAACCCCTGCCGGAAGGAGGGAGAGATTTGGCTAAAGATGGTACGAATCGTGGCGGATTCCGGGTCGGCGCTGGGCGAAAATCTAAATCACTGCACGATAAGCTCGAAGCTGGTCAAAAAGCAACTGTTATCGATTTGCCTGAACCAGCTAATCTGGAAGGACACGTGATGCCGCCAGTCAAGAAATACCTCAAGGCCAAACAGAAGAATGGTTTAGAATTTGACGCCGCTGATATTTTTAAAGAAACCTGGGAATGGTTGGGCGAACGTGGTTGTGAAAAGCTAGTTAACACTCAGCTGATTGAACAATATGCCGTTAGCGTTAGCCGGTGGATCCAGTGCGAAGAATGTATCTCTAAGTTTGGTTTTCTCGCTCGCCACCCTACCACTGGTAATGCAATTGCTTCACCATATGTTTCCATGAGTCGTGACTACATGAAGCAATCGAGCCAATTATGGTTTCAGATTTTTCAAGTGGTTAAAGAAAACAATGCCACGACTTATCAAGGATCAACACTACAAGATGATGTCATGGAACGACTCTTAAGAAGTCGGAAAGGAATGAACTAATGAAATTTGTTAAGAAGAAAATAACGGACCTCATCCCCGCGGATTACAATCCACGAAAAGACTTAAAGCCAGGTGATCCTGATTATGAAAAATTAAAACGCTCGATGCATGAATTTGGCTATGTCGATCCAATTATTTGGAACCAACAAACTGGTCACGTGGTTGGTGGCCACCAACGGTTAAAAATCCTCCAAGATGAAGGAATCCAGGAAGCCGAATGTGTGGTCGTTAGTCTGGATGATGAGAAAGAAAAGACACTGAACATTGCGCTCAACAAGATCAGTGGTGATTGGGATAAGGATAAGTTAGCCCTCCTAATGACTGACTTACAAGCCAGTGATTTAGATGTTTCATTAACGGGCTTTGACGAGAATGAGATCTCCGACCTTCTTGGCACGGCTGACGACACGCATGATGATGACTTTGACGTTGATAGTGAATTGAATAAACCAACCTTCTCTAAAGCAGGAGATCTTTGGCACCTAGGAAAGCACACATTGCTATGTGGTGATGCTACAAAAAAGGAAAGTTTCCATAAATTACTCAGCGATAATAAGGTTAACTTAGTTCTTACTGATCCACCATACAACGTTGATTACCAAAGTAAAGCCGGCAAGATTAAGAACGATCATCAGGATAATGATAAGTTCTATAAATTTTTATTAGCTGCTTTCCAAAACATGAATACTGCAATGGCTAACGACGCCAGCATCTATGTTTTCCATGCCGATACGGAAGGACTGAACTTCCGGCGAGCCTTTCAAGATGCTGGTTTTTATCTATCCGGTTGTTGTATCTGGAAAAAGCAATCACTGGTACTCGGTCTCTCCCCTTATCAATGGCAACATGAACCCGTGCTCTACGGCTGGAAGCACGATGGAAAGCACGAATGGTATACCGGTCGCAAGGAATCCACCATCTGGGAATTTGATCGACCAAAACAAAGTAAGGAACATCCAACAATGAAGCCTATTCCATTACTTGCTTACCCAATTATGAATTCGACAATGTCTAACTGTACGGTTCTTGATCCCTTTGGTGGCTCTGGATCTACCCTCATTGCTTGTGAGCAAACCAACCGGATTTGCTACATGATGGAACTGGATCCTAAATACTGTGATGTGATTGTTAATCGCTACATCAAACAAGTCGATTCGGATCAAGATATCAGTGTGGAAAGAGATGGTCATATAATTCCTTACAGTAATCTAAAGAAGCCGGCCTAAAGCGCGGGAAAGCCTTGCTATCTGTGCCTTTTAGAGTGATGTATACAGTGATCAAACAAGGAGGTACAGAATATGGAAATTAATTTTAATGTTCATGGTCAACAGCGTAAAAAGCTAGTCGAACAGATTGCTAACTATACTCAACAAAAAGCTGAATATCAGTACACACCAACCTACGCATACCAGATTGGCAAATACACTGTCAGTAAAGATGGGAACCTTTCATCCCCTGATGAGATTCCATCCAACCTAATCGACAAACTTAAAGAACTTGGTTTCCGGCCCGCTAACATTATCAAATTGCATCTTGCTTACCGTCGAGACGACTTTACCGATCAAGCCTTAGAAAACCTGCGTCACCTAATTTGGGCCAAGGGACAACTAATCAAAGATGCTTGTCAGCTCGATTCGCTAAAACTAGACGTTGATGATCAACAGGTGACATTTAACTGGTTCAACAAGGTAAAGCTTGATGATGCCGCAGCTTATCAACAATTTATCGACAAACTTGTGCAATATGCAAAAGATCATCAACGGATTGTGTCAGAACCTCATGAAGAAAGCAATGAGAAATATGCTTTTCGTTGTTTTCTACTACGCCTGGGTTTTATCGGTCCCGAATACAAAACACAACGGAAAGTACTGTTACGAAATTTAGCCGGATCAGCTGCTTTTAAGAATCAGGAGGCCTAATCATGAGCAGAATCAAAGATGAACTAGCTAGACGTGACCGAATTCGCCAGCAGGTCTTACAAATTCGCAATACTGGCGAAGTAAACATGTTTGATATCGAGAATGTTAAACGACTGGCCTACTATTACAACTGCCACGATTTGATCGATTACCTGACTACTGAACGGGCCGGCTATGTCAATTTGATTTTAACTGGTAAATTCAATTAATCATTAAGCATTGAGTTCATTCTCAGTGCTTTTTTAGTACTAATGAAAGGAAGTGATGTTTTCTTGAGAAAGTTAAAAGATTATAAACCAACTCGTTTTATGGCTAAGGATTCCACTTACAGCAAAGATGCAGCTGATTTTGCAGTTTCTTTCATTGAATGTCTCTGCCATACTAAGGGAACTTGGGCAGGAAAACCCTTTGACTTGATTGATTGGCAAGAAAAGATTATTCGTGACATCTTCGGTATTCTGAAGCCTGATGGCTACCGCCAATTCAATACTGCTTATGTTGAGATTCCAAAGAAACAAGGAAAATCAGAACTAGCGGCAGCAGTCGCTCTTTTGCTTTGTTGTGCAGATGGTGAGGAACGAGCCGAAGTGTATGGTTGTGCCGCTGATCGGCAACAAGCAGCGATTGTTTTCGACGTGGCCGCTGATATGGTACGAATGAACCCGGCTTTGAAGAAACGATGCAAAATTCTCGCTTCACAAAAACGGCTGATCTATGAACCCACTAATAGTTTCTATCAGGTTCTATCTGCTGACGCTTATTCTAAACATGGGTTCAATGTGTCCGGAGTTATCTTTGACGAACTGCATACCCAACCGAACCGGAAACTCTATGACGTTATGACGAAGGGATCAGGGGATGCCAGAACACAACCTCTTTACTTTCTAATAACCACTGCTGGTAATGATGAAAATTCAATCTGTTATCAAGTCCATCAAAAAGCAATTGATATCATGAAAGGTCGCAAACATGATCCCCGCTTTTATCCGGTAATTTATGGTGCTGGTCGGGATGAAGATTGGTCGAGCCCCGAAGTCTGGAAAAAAACTAATCCTTCTTTAGGAATTACAGTCAAAATGGAGAAAGTAAAAGATGCCTATAATTCAGCCAAAGAAAATCCTGCTGAAGAAAACACCTTCCGTCAACTCCGTTTAAATCAGTGGGTTAAACAAGATGTCCGATGGATGCCGATGGATAAATGGGATGCTTGTGCTTTCCCAGTTGATCCTAATGAACTACGGGGACGAGATTGTTACGGTGGACTCGACCTGTCGTCGACTACTGATATCACTGCTTTTGTTCTAGTGTTTCCACCAAGGGATGATTCTGAAGGTTATACCCTTCTACCCTATTTCTGGATTCCCGAAGATAATGTTGACTTACGAGTTCGGCGTGATCATGTTCCATACGATATTTGGAAACAACAAGGTTATCTGCAAACAACAGAAGGTAATGTAGTTCACTACGGATTCATCGAACACTTTATTGATGATCTGGGAAAGGAATATCACATCCGTGAAATTGCCTTCGACCGGTGGGGAGCTGTCGAAATGGTTCAAAATCTTGAAGGTATGGGATTCACCGTGGTCCCGTTTGGCCAGGGATTTAAGGACATGACGCCTCCAACTAAAGAACTAATGCGATTAACTCTGGAAAAGAAGATCGCTCATGGTGGTCATCCGGTCTTACGCTGGATGATGGATAACATCTACATCCGCACTGACCCAGCCGGAAATATTAAACCGGATAAGGCTAAGTCAACCGAAAAAATTGATGGCGTAGTGGCCACCATTATGGGACTGGATCGTGCTATCCGAAATGAGGATAATGGTGATTCTGTTTATGATGGTCGAGGCCTATTGATGTTGTAATTGCGTAGGACTGAAAGGAGTTGATGCCATGGGTTTATTTAATAAATTATTCCATATCAATAAAGCTTCACCTAAAAACACCTTGTCTAGCACTATGTCATTTTTCTTCGGCAGTTCGATGGCTGGCCAAAATGTGACCGAACGTACTGCAATGCAAAATACTGCAGTTTATGCTTGTGTTCGAGTCTTGGCTGAAGGATTAGCTGAACTACCACTTCATATTTATCAATACACCAGCGATGGTGGTAAACAGCGGGCAATTAACCACCCGCTTTATTTTTTGCTTCATGATGCGCCAAATCCAGAAATGACCAGTTTTATCTTTCGTGAAACCATGATGAACCATTTATTACTGTGGGGTAATGCCTATGCACAAATCATTCGAAACGGTCAAGGCAAGATCACCGGACTCTATCCTTTGATGCCTGATCGAATGGACGTTAACAGAGCTGCCAACGGTGAAATCTACTATACCTATACTCGCAACTACGATGATTACCAGGCAAAAAATAAATCGAAACAAGTAATTCTCTTGTCCGATGAAGTCCTTCATATCGCCGGATTGGGTTTTGATGGTTTGATTGGTTACAGTCCCATTGCTATGGCTAAGAATGCGATTGGATTATCCATGGCTGCCGAACAATACGGAGCCACTTTCTTCAAAAATGATGCCACGCCTGGTGGTGTTCTAGAGCACCCTAATGTAGTCAAAGACCCTGAACGGCTTCGGAAAAGTTGGCAGTCACAATTTTCGGGATCTAATAATCACAGCATTGCTGTCTTGGAAGAAGGAATGACTTTTCACCAGCTTTCCATTCCACCCGACCAAGCGCAATTTCTTGATACTCGAAAATTCCAACTCGACGAAATTGCCAGAATTTTTCGTGTACCACCACATATGGTTGGTGACCTAGATCGTTCGACTTTCTCAAATATCGAGCAACAATCACTCGAATTTGTAAAGTACACCCTGAACCCTTGGTGTATTCGCTGGGAACAAGCTATGAATCAACAGCTACTTTCCGCTGATGATCAACGAAAGTTTTTCGTTAAATTCAATGTTGATGGACTACTACGTGGTGATTACGAAAGCCGGATGAATGGGTATGCCATTGGTCGACAAAATGGCTGGTTATCTGCTAATGACATTCGTGAGTTAGAGGATCTCAACCGTATCCCTGCTGATGAAGGTGGTGATCAGTACTTGGTTAACGGTAACATGCTGCCACTTAACCAAGCCGGTAATTTCTATAACACGCAAACAACCAAAGAAAGTGAGGAACCAAAAGAATGAAACGTTTCTGGAACTGGAAACAAAATGGTGATCAGCGGCAACTAGCTATCTCTGGGGTAATTGCTCCTGATAGCTGGGTGCATGACGATGTTTCACCACAGGTATTCCAAGACGAACTTAATGAAAGTCAGGATCCAATCGATCTCTGGCTGAACTCCCCTGGTGGTGATTGTACCGCTGCCAGTCAAATTTATACCATGCTGATGAATTACCCGAATGAAGTCAATGTCAAAATCTCAGGTATTGCGGCATCTGCTGCTTCGGTAATTGCGATGGCTGGAACTACTGTTTCAATGGCTCCTGCGGCTATGCTAATGATCCACAATCCACTGACTATTGTCGGCGGTCAAGAAAGAGATCTCGACCACGCTGCGCAAATGCTAGCTGAAACCAAGGAGTCGATCATCAATGCCTATGAGCTGAAAACCAACCTGCCCCGTGAAAAGATTTCAACAATGATGGATAACGAAACTTGGATGAACGTCAATAAAGCTATCGAATTAGGCTTTGCTGATGCCATGCTGGGTGACAATAAGAATGTCACAGATTGTTACTCGTATTCCGATAAGCAATCTGACCTGGTGTTATTGAATAAACTCAAGCCTAAAGCAAAATCTACTATTTCTGTAAAGTCGCTGCAAAAGCGGCTTTCTTTGTTATCACACTAATTTAGGAGGAACTTATCAATGAACAAGATTACTGAATTACAAGAAAAGCGTGCCCGTATTTGGAAGCAAGCAAAGTATTTCCTGGACACTAAACAAAAAGAAGCTGATGTACTTTCTGCTGAGGACAACGCTACCTACGAAAAGATGGAACAAGACGTCGTCAACTTGGGTAAGGAAATCGATCGGCTCCATAAGCAAGCCCAAATTGAAGCAGAACTCAATCAGCCCACAACTAAAGCCCTTACTAATACCCCGACTGCTGGAGAATTACCAAAGGGTCAGGATGCTTATGCGCAGAACTTTTGGCAAATGATGCGTGGTCATGCGGTCGTTGATGCACTAAAAGAAGGTACGGATCCAGATGGTGGCTTCCTAGTGCCAAATGAGTTTGAAAATCAACTGATTCAAAAGCTTCAAGAAGCCAACGTCCTGCGAACCATCAGCCATGTCATTCAAACCAATAGCGGTGAACATAAGATTCCGGTTGTCGCGAGCGAAGGAACAGCTGCTTGGCTCGAGGAAGAAGCAGCCTACACAGAATCTAATACTCAATTTAGTCAAGTATCCCTCAGTGCTCACAAATTGGGGACTCTGATCAAGGTATCGGAAGAACTACTGAATGACTCCGCCTTCGACTTGATGTCCTATTTATCTGATGAATTTGGTCGTCGACTTGGTAATGCTGAAGAACAAGCCTTTTTAAACGGTACCGGTACTGGTCAACCTACTGGTATCTTGACCGATACTAATGGTGCTTCAGCTGGATCAACAGCTGCTAAGGCTGATTCATTAACTTTTGATGATTTAATCGATCTCTTCTATTCTTTGAAGACACCATACCGTCAAAATGCTGTCTTTTTGATGAATGATGATACCGTGAAGGTCATCCGCAAGATGAAAGATAAAAATGACCAATACATTTGGCAACCTTCCGTTCAAGCAGGTCAGCCAGACAGAATCCTCAACTGCCCTGTTTATACCAGTCCATTCATGCCAACACTGTCTGCTTCCAATAAGCCAGTTCTCTTTGGCGACTTCAATTACTACTGGATTGCAGATCGACAAGGCCGAACTTTCAAACGTCTGAATGAACTTTACGCCGTAACTGGTCAAGTTGGCTTCTTGGGCTCGCAACGAGTTGATGGCAAAGTCGTTCTACCAGAAGCAATTAAAACCTTGTCCATGGCTGCTAAGTAGAAAGGAATGATGAAATGTGGCTACTGTTACTCTGGCCGAAGCAAAGACCTACCTAAGGGTTGATAGCGCTACTGAAGACGATCTCATTACCAGACTGATCGAATCAGCTACTACTACTGTCGAAAATGTTTTACGGCAACCCTTGTCTGCTTTTGATCCACTTCCTGACGATATTCATACCGCCATTCTCTACACAATTGCTTATCTTTATGAATATCGTGAAACCGCTGATTTTGACGCCATGATTAAGTTTCTCCGGGCAATCCTGGCACCTTACCGAAAGGAGGAATTTTAATTGCAGAAACAAAATAATCGCGTTAGTAAAATCGCTGATATTGGCGAATTAAACAAGCGAATCACCCTCATGAAAGAAAAGTACGTGGGCGAAAATCCAAATACCGGGATGAGTATGTATAAAAACGTCAAATTAGGTAACGTTTGGGCTAAGGTTTCTTCCCTTCACGGGCAGGAATACTACACCGCCGTTACGGTCAAACTAGAAAAGCAGCTTTCCTTTATTATTCGTTATCGCCCTGACGTTGATGAAGATACCAATATCTGGTTTGAGGGGCGTGGCTATGACATCGGTTTTATTGACGATGTTAAATATGGTCATGAATTTATGGAGTTGAAGGCTGAATACAAAAGGGGGATTACACTTGAAGATTAGCGCAATTACGATTAATTCTTGCTGGGGTGCAATTGGAGCTTTCCTCGGCTGGTATCTAGGTGGTATGGATGACTTTTTGTATGCCCTCTTAATTTTTATGGTAGTTGATTACCTAACCGGTATTCTTTGTGCCATCAGTGAACATAAGCTCTCGAGTGAAATCGGCTTTCGAGGACTGACACGTAAGGTTTTAATTTTAGTCTTAGTGGGTATTGCCAATGTGCTCGACATCCGCTTATTAAAAAATGGCTCGGCGATTAGAACTGCTACCATCTTCTTTTACATTTCCAATGAAGGAATTTCACTTCTTGAAAATGCGAGTCGGCTCGGTTTGCCCATTCCTGATAAATTAAAAAGTGCCCTCCAGCAATTGCATACCAAGAACAACCATCAATAATTACTTTTCGCCTGTGGACTGCAGTCTGCAGGCTTTTTTATTTTGTCATGGTTTACTTTTTTAATTTGGCTGGCTTATCAGTGGAGGTAATTACAATGACTAAAAAAGTAAAAACCGTCACACACCAACCACTGATATCAGTTAATACCAGTATGACACAATCACAACTATTAGATGAACTTCACTACCAGCAGGCTCGTCAAATAACATTGAAACTCTTGCAAGAAGGGCTAATCTCTAGCCATGAATTCCACCAAATTGATCAATTGCATCAGCAATCCTTTCCCCCTTTAATCGGCCCGGAAGGTGTTGATACATCAACAGTTCAGAGCTAACATACCACACTGACGAAAGGAGGTTTGCCATGTCAACCATTACTAAAATTCAAGAATTCCAACGTAATGTCCAGCAACTAAGGGTGGCTGCCTACTGTCGAGTCTCAACTGACAATATTGCTCAGCTCGAAAGTCTGAAAAATCAACGTCAACATTACCAAGAATATATTCGACGTCACCCTAACTGGCAGCTAGCTAGAATCTACTATGATGAAGGGCTATCCGGAACCAAAACCCAACAGCGAAAAGCTCTTAATGAGTTATTAGCTGACTGCAATAACCATCGCATTGACCTGGTAATTACTAAGTCAATTAGTCGATTATCACGTAATACTACTGACTGTTTACAGATTGTTCGACAACTACAGCAACTTAACATTCCTATTTACTTTGAAAAGGAACGGATTAATACCGGTGAAATGGCCAGTGAATTGTTTCTTTCGATCCTTAGCAGTATTGCCCAGGATGAATCACACTCAACCGCAGGTAATTTACGCTGGTCCATTCGAAAACGGTTCGCCGATGGTAGTTTTAGAGTTTCTTCGGCTCCATATGGTTATTTCATTCAGGACGGCAACCTAATGATTAACCCTCATGAAGTACGAATCGTTAAAACAATTTTTAACCACTTCTTACAGGGGCAATCAACTAGTCAAATTGCTAAGCAGCTAAACATTAGACAGATTCCAACCCAGCGTGGTCATCGTTGGTGGAGCAGTACCATTATCAATATTCTGCGTAACATTAACTATACCGGCGACATGTTATGTCAGAAAACTTATCGAGATGATCAATATCGGCGACACATTAATCACGGCGAACTAGCGCAGTACCTAATTGAAGACCATCATCCGGCAATAGTTAGTCATCAGGATTTTGACCGCGCGCAGGACTTATTAAAACACATCGCACAAAAGCGGCACATTGAAGTCGGCAGTCATAAATACCAGCGACACTACCTATTCACTAGGAAACTTATTTGTGGCCACTGCGGTACTGCTTTTAAGCGGCAAACGCGATCAAATAGAATTTGCTGGGCTTGCCAAAAGCATTTACATTCCGCAACTCAATGTCCGGTGAAAGCGATCTCTGAAGAAGGGATTCGAAATGCTTTTTGCACCATGATGAATAAGCTTGTCTTCAGCAAAAAGTTCCTCATCCAGCCACTGCTACAAAAGCTAAGGGAACAAATTAATGCGGATACTGACGGTAAACTGAACCAGTTCACAAAACTAATTGAGGCAAACGATCAAAAAGCGGCAACTCTTACTAAATTAATGCAGGAAGGCTTAATCGATAAATCGCTGTACATCAATCAAACCGCTAAATTAGAGCAATCGAGCTATCAATACCAAGAGCAGATCAAGCAAATCAATAGTAATCAAACTGATAACGCTAATAACTTAGAAGATTTTCGTGACCTGCTCCGCTGGTGCCAGCAAGGACAATTACTAACTAGGTTTGATCCCAAACTGTTTCAAACTTATGTCCGGTCAGTTAAGGTTCTTAATCAATATGAGATTACCTTTCAGCTAAAATGTGGACTTAATTTGGAAGAACATCTTACCAAGAAAGCCATGGTTAACGAGCATTTCTATCGAGATGTTATTCATCAACGGTTCAATGAACCTGTTAAACAGGCTGAATATCTATACAGTACCATTAAAAGCGAGGTGGATTTAATTGAGTAAAGTTCATATTATTCCTGCCCATCAGCAACGTGGCAATAGTGTCCACCGTTTACCAGATGAACCACAATCAGAAAAGCTACGAGTTGCGGCCTACTGTCGGGTTTCAACTGAACTCGATGAACAAGCTAACTCATATGAAACACAAGTTAGTCACTATAAAGAGCTGATTCAAAAAGATCCCAGCTGGGAAATGGCTGGCATCTTCGCCGATGATGGAATCTCTGGAACCAACACCAAGAAGCGAGAACAGTTCAATAAAATGATTGCCGCTTGTAAAGCTGGTAAGATTGACTTAATTGTCACCAAATCAATTAGTCGGTTTGCGCGGAATACAATTGATTGTCTAAAGTATATCCGGGACTTGAAAGCCATCAATGTGGCAATCTTTTTTGAAAAAGAGAACATTAACACAATGGACGCCAAAGGTGAGGTCCTAATTACCATTATGGCTTCCCTCGCCCAACAAGAAAGTGAATCTTTATCGCAAAATGTTAAACTTGGTTTGCAATATCGTTACCAGCAAGGCAAAGTCCTGATCAACCATAATCACTTTCTCGGCTACACCAAGGATAAAGATGGTAATCTGGTAATTGAACCAGAGGAAGCCAAGACCGTTAAACGGATCTTTTATAGCTACCTGCAAGGAATGACGATGAAGCAAATCGCCGAATCACTCCAAGCAGATGGTGTCTTAACCGGTGGCAAGGGAACTAATTGGGGATCCAGCGGTGTCAATCGGATCCTCAAAAATGAAAAATATATGGGTGATGCACTCCTCCAGAAAACTTATACCGTTGACTTTTTAACCAAAAAACGAGTTAAGAATAAAGGGATCATGCCCCAATACTATGTTGAAAATGACCATCCAGCGATTATTCCTAAATCGATCTTCATGCAAGTACAGAATCTAATCCGTCAACGGCGTAACGGCATTACTACCAAAAATGGTTGTCACCGCAGAGTTAACGGCAAATACTGCTTTTCGCAACGGGTCTTTTGCGGAAAATGTGGTGACATCTTCCAGAGAAACATGTGGTATCGGCCAACCAAAGTTGCGGTCTGGCGCTGTGCTAGCCGGATAAGGAGAAGTAAAACTGGCCGGCGGTGTATGATTAGGAATGTCAAAGAACCATTGCTAAAAGAAGCCACTGTTGAAGCATTCAATCAATTAATCGAAGGCCACGAGTTAGCCAGTAAGCAAATTAAAGCTAACATCATGAAGGTCATCAAGAACTCCAAAGGACCAACACTTGATCAAATCGACCACCAGCTGGAAAAAGTGCAGATGAAATTGATTCAAGCTGCCAGCCAACACCAGGATTGTGATGCGCTAACCCAACAAATTATGGACCTTCGCAAACAAAAAGAAAAAGTACAGAGTCGGGAAACTAATCAACAAGCCAAACTACACAACCTTGATGAAATCAACAAACTGGTCGAATTCCACAAATATGGCTTGGTAGATTTTGATGAACAACTGGTTCGCCGTTTAGTAGAAAAAATCACCATCTTCCAACGCTACATGGAATTCACGTTCAAAGATGGTGAAGTAATTAGACCTGAATTATGCATATCTTTTCCTAAACCTTAACGAGAATGCTGCTACACCATAGTTTTATCTTTGATTGAGGGTTTCACCAAAATGGTGTACCAAAAAAGCACCTTCCGTGTTATTGTTATAGCGACCAAACAATAACGAACACAGGAGATGCCTCATGACTAACTTACACGAAACCCAACTGCGATTCAACCCTAAAATCAAAATTAAGACTGATGATGTTCAACTTTCAAATAACGCAGGCCTGTTGTTTTACGCCGAATTTAAGCACGCAGCTGGTCTTGACCAAATTATTGATCAAGCGGCGGCACAATTAAGCGAAAAACATATTGGCCCTCATTATTCTAAAACTAGCTTACTCAATCAAATGCTGGAACTGAATATTGCCGGTTACGGCAATGATGTCGCGGCCGACGCGCTACAACGACCCAGTCATGAAACAGGTCCATGGGACGACTGATTTAGCACCACAACCGACTATTTCTCGTTTTTTAAGTGCGCTAACTTGTGATGATGTTCTGCACTTGAACCGTTTGATTTTAACTTTGGCGCTCGATTATATCAGTACTAACCATATTGACACGGTCATGCTTGATGTTGATTCGACGCATTGTGATACCTTTGGTCATCAAGAAGCTGCTAGTTTCAATGCGCATTATGGGGTTACTGGTTTCCATCCGCTAGTGGCCTATATCGCGCAGCTGAATTTGCTTTTAGGAATCAAGCAACGTCCAGGCAATCAGTACACCAGCACTGGTGTCAAAGAATTCTTAGCCCCGATCTTTGCGGCTTTTTGTGAATTGCCGTTTGATGTTCAGTTGATTTTACGCGGTGATAGTGGTTTTGCGACGCCTGAGCTTTATACGCTCTGCGAATTTTATGATGTAAAATATGTGATCCGCCTGAAGCAAAACGCCGCTTTAGACCAACTAGCTGATGAATTCACACCAGTAGTGCCCAAGCATTTTGATCAGAATTCGGTCATCTATGGTGAATTCAACTACGCGGCCAAGAGCTGGTCGATTGATCGACGCGTCCTAGTAAAATCGACGCATCAAGTAGGCGAACTATTCTTTGAACGGCAATATATGGTCACTAATATGACTGAAGCCGGGGTCAAATTATTGTACTTAGCCTATCAAAAGCGTGGGGCCATGGAAAACCTGATCAAAGAAAGTAAAGCAGGCTTTTTTATGGATAAGACGAATAGCCACACCGTAGCAATTATCGAAGATTTATACCGCCAATGGACCCAAGTATTTTATTTGAAAAGCGCTTTCACAACTGTTATAGTATTAGTGTAACCAATAGTTATGAAGAGGGGGTTCATTATGACAACTTACAATTATGACTTTCCAAAATCAAAAGCACAACTCAATCAACTGATTGCCGATATCAGCCAATTAAAGGTCAACGTTCAACAAACACACTGGTATATGCGCGGTGAAAACTTCTTCCGTCTCCATCCGCTGATGGACGAATATGGCGATCAACTAAGCGAACAGCTCGATCAAATTGCAGAACGCTTGATTGCTTTAAATGGTAGCCCACTGGCAACAACTCACGAATTCATTGAAAATACTGGCCTACCAGATGACAAAGTCGCTTTTGATCAATTAACGATGACTGAATTCATGCAACGGCTAGTTGATCAATTCAAGTACCTACGTGACCAATACCAAAAAGGAATCGAAGTTACTGACGAAGAAAAAGACTTCCCAACTCAAGATATGCTTAATGGCTTCAAGGATGAAACCGATAAAAATATTTGGATGATCAGTGCTTATCTAGGCAAAGCACCATTCGCTGACTAATATAAAAGACCATATGGCTATAAACGAGTAGCAATATGGTCTTTTCTTATGCTGAAAAAATAGCAACCAATAACACGACAATAACTCCCTGAATTATTCACCATAAGTTCTCCAAGCACAGTGTCACCCCGTTATCATGGGCGGTACTGTGTTTTTTATTTTTCACCTTTTTAGAGCAGAAAAAATCACCATCTTCCAACCTGTAGTTAACCGTTAACAAATAGTCATCCACCAGTAACTGTAACTCTTTTGAGGAACTTACCCAATTATTTATCACACTGAGCAACTCCGATTGAACATCATTATAGTCATATAAAAAACTGTACGCTTGAATTATTTAGGGTTGCATACAGCGAATTAAAGTGTTAAAATTATTCAGATTAACACATCAGGAAGTTATAAGTATCATTCATTTTTGCTATCTATTATTTTCTTAGATGTTAATTCAATTTGGTTACTTTGGTTTGATTCCTAGGAGGATATATATATATGCAAAATGGTACTGTAAAATGGTTTAATGCTGATAAGGGCTATGGGTTTATCTCTGGTTCAGATGGTAAAGATGTATTCGTACACTTTTCATCAATTAAAACTAACGGTTTTAAGAGTCTTGAGGAAGGGCAAAAAGTTAGTTACGATGTTGAACAAGCCGATCGAGGACCTCAAGCGACTAATGTTGTTCCACAATAATTTGTCTAATATTATGAAGAACTGCTTTTGATGGAGCAGTTCTTTTTTTATGGCTCTTCGTCAAAAAGTACTGATAGAAAAATTTGAATAACTTTCCAAACAGCTCGTGTCTGAGATTGGACATGAGCTGTTCTTTTATTCTTCCAGTTGATGGCAAAGTATGAGTTAGGAAGGGCAAGCAGGATTTGAGCCCGAAAATTAAAGAAGTTACGAAAGCCATAAGCAGTTCGTTTAATAACTTTGATCTTATTGTTAGTTCCTTCGACTGGACCATTCGTGTAGTCACCATATTTAAAGCTGGTGATAATCTCTTTACGATTCCTCCGGAGAGTCCGTTGAACTTTTTGAAGTGATTGGGGAAGCTGGGTCCATTTAATCGCGAGTAAATGATTGAGTTCATCCTTACTACGATGATTGATCGCGAGAATAAGGTCCTGATAATAACGATAAGCTTGTTTAAGATCATCATTGAAAGCCAGTAAGCGTTGAATAACTTCAACGTCGGTCAACTGAGTATACTCTATTGTAGCAGACTATTGAAAACGATTACTTATTTTTGCTGATTATTCCAACTTTAAATCGGCTTGACTGACCATAGTATCAACCTTCAATTCATGGATTGTATATTCAGTTGAAATTTGTGATAAATGATGATTAACATTTATTTCTTGCATAGCTGATTTATCCTTAAAAAAGAATAATTTTTGTCATACACGTCGAGTATACAACTCTCCTGCGAATTTTCGATATTTTAACCGAATTAGCATAAATTCAATATTATTTTCGTTGACTCACTCCTTGGTACCAAACTGACCGATTCGTACATACCACAAACGCTACCATATCAAGGCTCACTTCTACTTTCACTACCATAATCAACACAACCTGCCAAACTGGACATTCGCACACTCGACTATCGAAATAGGACATAGAACACTCGACCCGCCAGCTTCAAATAGAAAAAGTGTACTATTTCCAATAGTTCAGAAGGGAAAAAGTACACTTTCAATCATCTATAAATACCGTCAGAGCGCGGTTTATCGGCTATTTTTCTGTACGTTCAAGGACTGTAACGCTCTCGACATGCGTCGTCTGTGGGAACTGGTCGACGGGCTGGATTGGCTTAACCACGTGATAACCCTGCTCGCCGAAGCGCTTGATATCCCGCACCAGAGTCGCCGGGTTGCAGGAGACGTAGATGACCTTCTGTGGCGCCATCTGGCCGGTGGCCGCGATCAGTGACTCGGCCACGCCCTTGCGCGGCGGGTCGACGATGACCACGTCGGGCTTCAGGCTGGCCGCCTGCCACTTGGCAAATTGGTCCTCCGCCTTGCCGACCACAAACTGGGCATTCTTGATCCCGTTGCGCTTGGCGTTGTGCTTGGCATCCGCGATCGCAGCGGGGACAATCTCAACCCCATAAACCTGCTTGGCGTGCTTGGCCACGGCCAGGGAGATCGTCCCAATCCCGCAGTAGGCGTCGATCACGGTCTGGCTGCCGTCCAGGCCGGCGTTGTCGATCGCCGTCTGGTAGAGACGCTCAGTTTGTTGTGGGTTGACCTGGTAGAAGGACAGTGGTGAGATCGCAAAGTCGATCCCCAACAGCTGGTCGTGGATCTCGTCTTTTCCCCACAGGGTCTTGTTCCGGTCGCCCAGCAGGCGGTTGGTCCGCTTGTCGTTGATGTTTTGGACGATGCTCTTGACCTCGGGCACCCCAGCCACGATGCCGGCCACGATCTGGTCGGCCATCGGCAGCCGCCGGGTATTGGTGACCAGGACGACCATCACCTCATGGCTGTAATAGCCGCGCCGGACCATCACCGTCCGGATGACCCCCTTGCCGGTTCGCTCATCATACGGGGTCACGTGGTACTTGCGCAGGAGGTCACGGACGACCACGATCGCCTTATCGATCTGTGGGTCCTGGATGTAGAAGTCCTCAATCGGCACCAGGGTGTGGCTCCCTCGTTTGTAGAAGCCGGTCTGCAGCTGGCCCCGGATCATCTTGACCGGGACCTGGGCCTTGTTCCGGTAGTGGTAGGGCTGGGCCATCCCCATCGTCGGCCGCACCGCAATGTCATCCAGGTGGGCCTTCTCCAGGAGTTCTTCGATCTGGTGCTGCTTAAACTTCAGCTGGGCCGGGTACTTCAGGTGACCCAGCGGCGCGATCCCGGTCTGGATGTACTTCTTGTCCTTGACGTCCACCCGGTCCGGGCTCTTGGTCTGCCAGGCCATCACCCGGCCCCAGGCGAAGTGGCTAGCCACCTTGGTGATCCTGACGGTGATCTCCTCCCCTGGCAGGGCGTTGGGCACGAAGACCGGGAAGTCGTCGATCTTGACGACCCCGTTGCCCTCGTAGGACAGGTCAACCACCTTGGCCGGGTACTCTTCATTCTTATGCACAGGCACTTTAACTTTCACAATTTTCCTCCATATTCTACGTTCTCAGCGTTCTTATTATAGCAAATTCAACTAGTCTGTAACCCGTTCACTACGTTTCTCCAGGAGGCGGGCAATCTTCTTCATCTCATCCTCGTTATCGTCTGCCATGGTCAGCTGGATGATCAATGCCTCACCCTCGTCGGCATTCAGACGAAGACCCCACCCGTTCTTACGCAGGAAGAGGAGCGTAGCCAGATAGGCCGTTCGCTTGTTACCATCCACAAAGATATGTTTCTTGGTCACCTTCTGCATGATATAGGCCGCCTTCAGCCATAAGGTTGGGTACAGCTCATGGCCGAACACCACCATCTGGGGTTGGGCGACCACTAATGACAGGCCAGCTGAGTACTGAATCCCCCGATATTCCTGGCCAGACCGTTCAAGCACACGCCGGTTGACCGCTGCGAGTTCTGCCGCAGTTAAGTAAATCATTCGTCCTTCAACCGTCCCATCAGTTCTTTATTTTCGTCGAAAAGCTGGTCGATCATGGCCAACGTCTTCGGATCGACAGCCTCCTTCTTCCTGAAGGTGATGACCTTACCATCTGGTGAGATCGTCTTCTCATACTCATCCCCTGGCTCGGCATGCATCCGTTCCTTGTCCCGCTTCGTCAGGCGCAGGCCAAAGGAGTTGCCCGCCTTAAAGAACTTAGCATCTTCTTTCATCTCTTGCATATGATCACCTCGTAATCACATTATAGCAAATTGTAACCACAAAGTGAGCCAGATACCTCTTCATGGCGTCTGGCTCACTCATTTTTGTTATGCTACTTTTCTTGGTCCTGGTTGATCTTGCCGACACCCTCGACGAAGTCCTTCTCGACCCGTTTGAAGTCGGGCGATTCGGTGATCGCATCGTCCGGAATTTCGTCCAGATTAGCGATCACTTCCAGGTGCTGCTTGAGGTCGTGGAATTTCATCGGCGCATCGCCACCGTATTCACCATCCAGGTTGATCATGATCCGGTCAGCCTTGTTCAGCGGCGTCACCTCAACGTCCGTCGCCTTGGCATAGATGATTCCCGGGTCACCGATGTGCTTGCCTTGCAGGGCCTTCGCCATCAGACTCAGCATATCGATCAGACTGCTCTTCTTGACGATGATCATCGTGAACTTCCCGTCATCCAGGGAGGCGTCGGGCACAATCTGCTCGAAGCCACCGACCGAATTGGTCAGGGCCAGAAAGATCGTTGAGGCCTGACCCCGGTACTCCTGGCCGTCGTACTTGATGTCCACATCGACCGGCTTGACCCGCGGCAGGAGTTCAGCCCCCTTGGCAAAGTAGGCGGCGTAGCCAAACAGCGACTTCATCTGAGATGGCACGTCGTAGGTCAGCTCGGTCAGAGTTCCCCCGGCCGCGATGTTCATGAAGTAGTTATCACCGGCTTGGCCGATGTCGATCTTGAACTTCTTGTTCTTACGGAGGATCAGCTTGGCCGCCGCGATCGGATCATCACGCGGAATCCGCAACGCCCGCGCGTAATCATTGGTGGTTCCAGCGGGGATGATCGCCATCGTCGGCCGGTGCTTCAACCCGGCGATTCCGTTGACGACCTCGTTTAACGTCCCGTCACCACCAGCGGCCACGATCAGGTCAAAGCCCTCCTCGGCCGCGCGCCGGGCCTCGTTCTTGGCAGAGTCCGGTGCCGGCGTGGTAGCGAAGGCACTGGTCTCGTAGCCCGCCTGCTCGTAGATTGACAGGATATCCACCAGGTCACTGCGCAGGGCCTCCCGACCGGAAGTTGGGTTGTAAATCACTCGCGCTCGTTTTCGCATGACCAATCCTCCTTTGCTACATAGCAGCCAAGGACTTCTTCAGCAGCTGGGTAACCATCTGTGGGTTGGCCTTCCCCCGGGTCTGCTTCATAATCTGACCCATCAGGAAGCCGAATGCCCGGTCCTTACCACTCTTGTAGTCGTCAATAGATTGCTGGTTGTTGGCCAGGACATCGTCAACGATTGGCTGCAGCTGAGCAGGGTCTGAGAGTTGAACCAGGCCGTGTGCCTTAGCATAGGCACTTGGTTCCTCACCGTTCAGGATCCCCTTGAAGACCTTCTTGGCCATCTTGGATGAGATGGTGCCGTCTTCGATCAGCTTGACCATCCCGGCCAGGTTAGCCGGCGTCAACTTGGTCTCTGGCAGGTCGAGGTGCTGGTCGTTTAAGTAGGAGTTCACGTCGTTCATCAGGTAGTTGGCCACCCGCTTTGGATCGCCACCATCCTTGACGGCAGCCTCGAAGAAGTCCGACATTTCCTTCGTCTGGGTCAGGACCATGGCGTCGTAGTCGGTCAGCCCGAGGTCGTCGACGTAGTGCTTACGCCGTTCACCCGGCATCTCTGGCATCTCAGATTCGATCTCCTTGATCCAGTCGTCGCTGACGTTCAGGTCTGGAATATCTGGTTCTGGGAAGTAACGGTAGTCATCGGCCCCTTCCTTGGTCCGCATGGAAACCGTGGTCCCGGTTGGTTCATCGTAACGCCGCGTTTCCTGGGCGATGTGGCCACCGGACATCAGGACGTTCTGGTGCCGCTTCTCTTCGAAGGCCAGGGCCTTCCGGACGTAGTTGAAGGAGTTGATGTTCTTCATTTCCGTCTTGGTCCCGAACTTATCGGAGCCGACCGGCCGGATGGAGATGTTGGTGTCGACACGCATCGACCCCTCTTCCATCTTCACGTCGGAGATCCCGGTGAACTGGATCCGCTGCCGCAGGGCTTCCAGGTAGGCCACAGCCTCGTCTGGGGAGGCAATGTCCGGCTTGGAGACGATTTCGATCAGTGGCGTCCCCTGCCGGTTAAGGTCAACGTAGGAGTACTTGCTGGTGTGGGTGTTTTTACCGGCATCCTCTTCGATGTGCATCTCTTCGATCCCGATCTTCTTCTTCTTGCCGTTGACCTCGATCTCAATCCAACCATCATGAGCGATTGGCGTGTCGGATTGGGTGATCTGGTAGGCCTTCGGGTTGTCTGGGTAGAAGTAGTTCTTCCGGTCGAAGTGCATGTGGTGGGCAATCTGCGCGTGCAGGGCCAATCCGGCCATGATCCCATCACGAACGACCCCCTTGTTCAGGGTTGGCAAAACACCGGGGTACCCCCAGTCGATCACGTTGGTGTTGGCGTTTGGTTGGTCACCATACTCAACCGGTGATGGACTGTAGATCTTGGAGTTCGTCTTTAATTCAACGTGGACTTCGAGCCCAATTGTTGTTTGAAAGTTCATCTTAGTTTTGGCCCCCTAACTTTGGTGCTTGCTTGTGGAAGTCAGTCGTCTGTTCGAAGACGTAACCAGCGTTGTAGATGGTCTGTTCATCAAATGGCTTCCCGATGATCTGCAGACCGACTGGCATCCCGTTCTTGGCAGAGAAGCCGGCTGGTACGGACATCGACGGCAGGCCGGCCATGTTAACCGGCACGGTCAGGATATCGTTCATGTACATCTTCTTCGGGTCATCAATCTCGGCACCGATCTTGAAGGCGGTGGAAGCACCGGTGGCCCCCAGGATCAGGTCGTGGTCCTTGAAGACATCGTCGAAGTCCTGCGCGATCAGGCGCCGTACCTTAGCAGCCTTGTTGAAGTAAGCATCGTAGAAGCCGGCGGACAGGGAGAAGGTCCCCAGCATGATCCGCCGCTTGACTTCCTCACCGAAGCCTTCGGAACGGGAACGAACGTAGACGTCTTCCAGGTTCTTGACATCCTTGGCCCGGAAGCCGTAACGGATTCCGTCGTAACGCTGCAGGTTGGATGAGGCCTCAGATGAAGCCAGGATGTAGTAGGCTGGTACCCCGTACTTGGTGTGGGGCAGGGTGACCTCATCGATGATGGCACCCAGGGATTCAAGGTGGTCCAGGGCAGCCTTGATGACGTCGTGCACGTCCTCATCCAGGTCATCGAAGTATTCCTTTGGCACGGCAATCCGCAGACCCTTGACACTGGTACTGTCGTTTAAGTTGGCAGCCCAGTCCGGGACCTCCTTGAGGGAGGAGGTCATGTCGTGCTCGTCGTTGCCGGCGATCAGGGCGGTCAGGTAGGCATTGTCCTTGACGGTCCGGGTCAGCCAGCCGACCTGGTCGAAGCTGGAACCGAAGGCAATGATCCCCCACCGGGAAACCCGGCCATAGGTTGGCTTCATGCCGACCACGCCGTTAAAGGAGGCTGGCATCCGAATGGAACCACCAGTATCGGTACCGAGGGCCCCGAGGACGTCACCGGCCGCAACGGCAGCCGCGGAACCACCTGAAGAACCGCCGGGTACCCGGGTCAGGTCCCACGGGTTGTGGGAGGTGAAGAAGGCGGAGTTTTCCGTCGAGGAACCCATGGCAAATTCATCCAGGTTAGTCTTACCGACGTTGATGAAGCCGGCCTTATTCAACTTGTCAACCACCGTGGCGTCGTAAACCGGGTTGAAGTTGGCCAGCATCTTGGAGGCGGCCGTCGTCGTCAGCCCCTTGGTCAGGATGTTATCCTTAACAGCCAGCGGTACCCCGGAAACCAGTTGGTCCCCGGCGATCCCGGCCGCATCAATCTCTTGGGCGCGCTTTACGGCCGCGTCCTCATTCAGGGTGATAAAGGCCTTCACCTGGTCATCGTTGCCCTTGATATGGTCGAAGGTTTCCTTGGTCAGTTCCGTGGCGCTGATCTTCTTGTTGACCAGGTCGTCGTGTAACTGGGTCAGATCAGTTTGATAGAAATCCATTATTCGCCGTCCTCGCTTTCGTCAATGATTGCTGGAACCCTGATGTAGCCGCCATCGGTGTCCGGAGCGTTCTTCAGGATTGCCTCGCGCTCTTCCTTGGATGATCTGACGGCCTTATCTTCACGCATCACGTTAACCCGGTCGGTGGCTGAAGTCATTGGTTCAACGCCATCGGTGTCAACGGCAGTGAGGTCTTCAAACATATCGATAATGCTTCCTAATTGAGTGGTAAACTTACCCAGTTCGTCCTTCGGGAACTCAAGCTTGGCAAGTTCAGCAACGTGTTCTACTTGTTGCTCAGTGATTTTACTGGCCATTCTCTCTACCTCTTTTCCAGTAATTTTGTATACATACATTCTATAATTTTAGCACAGAATGCCGCTGATTTTTATCAAAGCGTTAGGATAAATCAAAATCAGCCAGACCGTTGGCTACGATCCGGCTGATTCATTAATTCTAGTATGATGTCAAGATGTGTGTCCGGAAGGTGTCCGAGCCGGCATCACGGTAAACGATCGCCTGCATTTCGGAGTCGGACTGAATCCGAATATCAATTGGCACCCCATTTGGCAGGTACTTCTTGGCTGCCCGTGCGATGTACTGGGTGAAGCTGGTGATCTCGGACTGGCTGTAAAACTGGGTCGTCACGGTGATGTGCATCCCGTTCAGCTGGCCATTCTTGTACTGAGCCTGGGCGGTAACCCCACTCAGGTTCGGGAAGAAGCTCTGGATCTGACTCTTGAAGTTGGAGAAGCTATCACTGTCGGTCTGACTAGCACTCCCCGTTGAATTAGACGTACCGCTGGCCTTTGGCAGAACCACGGTCTTGTAGTCCAACTGGTGCCAGCTGCTAATCTTGCTACCGCTATTCTTACTGTAGGCAAAGAAGCTCCCGCCGACCAGGCTGTCGTCTGGTGCTTGCTTGTAAAGGGCAATCACGATTGGAATATCACCAACGCCCCGCTTCTGCCGGACCCGCTTCAGGACTTTGGCCGCAGCAATCTCACCTTGCCGTTTGACCTCAGCATCGCTGATCTTCTTGGTGTAGCTTGGGCCATCGGTCTTCTTCTTGTAGTTGTACTCGGAGTTGATTCCGATCCCGATGGTCATCCCCTTCAGCTTCATGGAATTACCGCTTTCCTCCATGTAGTCCTGCTCTTCGATCTGCTGGATGTACATTGGGTTTGGATCGCTCTTCTTCCCCTCAGCTGGGTTCAGGCCAGACGGATTACTCTTACTCTGCCGCCCCAGCCAGTCCTCCAGCGTGCTGCTGTTGAGGTATTGGCCTTCCTGGAAGATGTAGTTCTTCGGCGAGAAAACCCGCTTAGAAACCTGGGTCAAGCCGTTTTCAAAACTCTTCAGGTTGTACTGGTTGTCATTCTGGCTGACGTTGATTCCCCGGGCCTTGCTAGTCTTGTAACGGCCGTTCTGGATGACCCCCTGGTAGTTTCCACCACCGGAACCAGTCGTGGTGTAATCCTTGGATGAGGATGAGTGACCGCCGAAGCCACATGATGCCAGGACAAGACTGCTCATCAGAATCATGGTGGCGGTGGTGATTTTCTTTAGTTTCGCATTCACGATTATTCTTCCTCCTGCATTGCTTGACGGAACCGGGCCTCGTCCCAAACAGTGATGCCGAGGTCCTGAGCACGGGTCAGCTTACTGCCGGCCGCCGTTCCCGCAATGACGATGTCTGTTTTCTTTGATACGCTGCCGGTTACCTTGGCGCCGTGGGCCTCAAGCCACTGCTTGGCGGCGCTCCGGGTCATCTCCTCCAGCTTCCCGGTCAGGACGACCCGACGACCGTTCCAGGCGCTCTCTTCCGCTACCGTGGCGGATGGCCCCTGGTAGGTGAAGTTGATCCCCGCATCCCGGAGCTCATCGACCAGGGCCACGACCTGGGGGTTGGCAAAGTAGGTGTGGACACTCTCGCCAATGATCGGGCCGATGCCGTCAACGGCCGCAACCTCATCGGCACTGGCTGCCATCAGCTGGTCGAGGTTACCGAAATGAGCCATGATCTGCCGGGCCGCCTTGGCGCCAACGTGGCGAATGCCAAGACCGAACAACAAGCGCTCGACAGAATTATTACGACTATTGTCGATTGATGTCAATAGGTTATTGGCCGATTTGTCCCCAAATTTATCTAAAGTTAACAATTGGTCGTAGGTCAGCTGGTAGAGGTCGGCCACATCATGGATCAACTGCTTGTCCCAGAGCTGTTGAATGATCTTCGGCCCCAGGCCATCGATGTTCATCGCATTCCGGGAGGCAAAGTGGGCCAACCCTTCCTTGATCTGGGCGGGACACATCGGGTTAATGCAGCGCAGGGCCACCTCATCATCGAGGTGAACCAATTTGGCCCCGCAGACCGGGCACTTGGTCGGGATCACGTACTCCTGGCTATTTGCCGGCCGCTTTTTGAGGTCCACCCGGGAGATTTCGGGGATGATGTCACCGGCCTTGTGAAGGTAGACGGTGTCGCCGAGGCGGATGTCCTTCTCCCGGAGGTAGTCCGGATTGTGCAGGGAGGCCCGGCTGACCGTCGTGCCGGCCAGCTGAACTGGGTCCATCACCGCGGTCGGCGTCACGTTCCCGGTCCGGCCAACCGTCCAGACGATGTCACGGACAGTCGTAGCCTGTTCCTCAGGTGGGAACTTGTAGGCGATCTCCCAGCGCGGCACCTTAACTGTGTTACCGAGGGCGTTCTCGGTGGCGAGGTCATTAACCTTCTCCACGATGCCGTCGATTCCGTAGGACAGTTGGTCCCGTTGCTTGGTGTACTCATCAATGTAGGCCGCGATCTCCTCCTCGTTGTGCACTACCCGGTTATTAGGATTGACGCTGAACCCGAGTTCCCGCATCCGGTCGAGGGCTTCAGCCTGGGTGGTCACGCCCAGCTTCTGATACTCCGGCACATAATACATAAAGGTGGCCAGGTCACGCTTGGCCGTCACCTGGGGGTCAAGCTGACGGAGACTGCCGGCCGCCGCGTTCCGCGGGTTGGCGAAGACGGGCAAGCCGGCCGCCTCCCGTTCCTGGTTTAGCTTCACAAAGGAGGCCTTAGGCATGTAACACTCACCCCGAAACTCCAGGGTCAGTGGTTCGGGCAACTGGTGAGGCACCGACTTGATCGTCATCACGTTGGCAGTCACGTCCTCACCGATCGTCCCGTTGCCCCGGGTCGACCCTTGAACCAGTTTCCCGTTCTCATAGACCAGGGAGAGGGACAAACCGTCAATCTTAAGCTCCAGGTTGTATTCTGGTGTCACGGTCACGTCACCATTCTCCTGCTGGCGCCGGTTGAAGTCCATCAGCTCGTCCACCGAAAAGACATCCCCCATCGACAGCATCGGAATGTCATGGTGCACCTTGGTCAGCTGGGTGGTTACCGCCCCACCGACCCGCTGCGTCGGGGAGTCAGCGGACTTCAATTCGGGGAATTGGGTCTCCAGTTCAACCAGGCGTTGGTAGGCCCGGTCATAGACATAGTCCTCGACGCTGGGATTATCCTGCTCGTAATATTCTTTCCCCCACTGGGTAAGCTGCTGGCGGAGAGGGCCAATCTCTTTCTTGGCCGCCGCCAGGCTGAGCTGGCTTACTGGTACTTGTTTATCCATTGTATGGCCTCACTTCTCTCAATCGACTTTCGTAATCGGGGCAAAACTGGCCAGCAGCCGCTTGACGCCCTGCTGTGGGAAGGCAATATCTAGTTCCATGTCGTTGCCGGTTCCACTGACCTTGACCACGGTTCCCTGCCCCCACTTCTTGTGCTGAACCTTGTCACCAGTCTTCCAGCTGACCTTGTCGGCCCCGGTCCCGGTGTTGGTAACCGGTTTGACCTTCTTGCCGGCGTCGCGGTAGTGGTGGTGCTGAGAACGATAGGTGGTCGCAGTTGCCGAGGTCTTGCCGAACGGCAGCTTGTGCTCGTTCAGGCCGCCCCCTTCATTACTGTTTTCAAACTGCAGTAGGTCGGGGTTGATCTCTTCAACAAAGCGGGATGGCTGATTGCGCTGGATCCGCCCGTATAGCAGACGGGAAAAGGCGTTGGTCAGGTAGAGCTTCTTCTTGGCCCGGGTGATACCGACATAGGCCAGACGCCGCTCCTCTTCCAGCTCGTCGTCCTCCATGATGGCCCGGGACAGGGGGAAAATTCCCTCTTCCATCCCGACCAGGAAGACGACCGGAAATTCCAGACCCTTGGCCGCGTGCAGGGTCATCAACGTGACCGCTGGCGCCTGCTCATCAACATCGTCCTGGTCAGAAACCAGAGCCAGGTCGGCCAGGAAGTTGGTGATCTTCTGGATGTTGTCACCCTCATCGTCTTTGTGCTTCTCGTCGTACTCCTGGGTCACGGACTTGAATTCGTCCAGGTTCTCCCGACGGGCCTGCGCTTCGAGGTTCTTATCCTGGTCGAGCATCTTGTTGTAGCCACTCAATTCCAGGATCTGGTCGGTCAGGTCGGTCAGGCTCAGGTACTCGGCCTGCTTAGTCAGGTTCTGCATCAACTCACCGAACTCAGCAATCTTGTTCCGGGTCCGGGAGGTGATCTGGTTGGCAATGTCGACGTTCTCAGCTGCCTGAAGGAGGGACCAGTGGTTGTCGTTGGCAAACTCCCGCAGATGCTCGACACTGGTCATCCCGATTCCCCGCTTAGGCGTGTTGACGACCCGGGTGAAGCTCATCGAGTCCTGGGGGTTGACAATCAGGGTTAGGTAGGCCAGGACATCCCGGATTTCCTTACGGTCGTAGAACTTGTGACCACCGACCATCGTGTACGGCACGCTGCTCTTCAGGAAGGTTTCCTCAATCACCCGGGACTGGGCGTTGGTCCGGTAGAGGATGGCAAAGTCGTTGTAGTGGTAGCCATGCTTCTCTCGTTCCTCCTTGATCTTGGCAACGATGAACTGGGCCTCGTCGTGCTCACTCTGGGCCCGGTAGTAGGAGATCTTCTCCCCCTGACCGTTCTCGGTCCAGAGCTTTTTCTTGCGCCGGTTGACGTTGTTAACAATGACCTCATTGGCCGCGTCCAGGATGTTCTGGGTAGACCGGTAGTTCTGTTCCAGCATGACCGTCTTGGCCTGGGGATAATCGTGCTCGAAGTTCAAGATGTTGTTCATGTTGGCACCCCGCCAACCATAGATACTCTGGTCAGCATCCCCGACGACGCAGAGGTTCTGGTAGCCACGGGCCAGTAGGTTGACCAGACGATACTGGGCATCGTTGGTGTCCTGGTACTCGTCGACGTGGATGTAGTGGAACTTGTTCTGGTAGAACTCCAGGGTCTCCTGGTCCTGTTCAAACAGCTCGATCGTTTTCATGATCAGGTCGTCGAAGTCCAGGGCCTGGTTGGCCTCCAGTTCCTGCTGGTAGAGCTTGTAGGCCCGGGCCACCATGTTTTCAAACATGCTGTTGGCCTTGTCGCTGTATTCCGCCGGCGTCAACAGGGCGTTCTTGGCGTTGGAAATCTCACTGAGGATGCTGCGGGGGTCGAACTTCTTGGTATCGATGTTCAGCTCGCCACAGATCCGCTTCATCAACGTCCGCTGCTCACTGGTGTCGGCAATTGTGAAGGCCCGGTTGTAGCCGATCTTCTCGATGTCACGACGCAGGATCCGCACACACAGGGCATGGAAGGTCGAAACCCAAACGTCGTTAGCACTCTCGCCGAGCAGCTTACCGACCCGCTCCTGCATTTCCTTAGCGGCCTTGTTCGTGAAGGTGATTGCCAGGATGTTCCAGGGTAGGACGCCCTTCTCCTCGATCAGGTAGGCCACCCGGTGCGTCAGGACCCGGGTCTTCCCGGACCCCGCTCCGGCCATCACCAGCAGGGGTCCCTCGGTGGTTACCACCGCCTCGGCCTGCTTGTCGTTCATTCCTTCTAAAAGCTCTTGACTGTTATTCACGCCGTTACCGTCCTCTCTTAAAAAATCATCGGCTAATATTATACCAAATAATCCGCTCCCTTGGGCCGAAACGCATCGCCAATTTGCCCCGACCGCCTTGTCCGCGCAACGGCGGCCGTGCTAAAATAACCTGTTTTGTAATTTAGCACTATCTAAGGAGGAATTGTGTGGATAAGCTATTTGAAAACACCTCGATCAAGCGTGCCTACTTCATCCTGGCCCTCCCGGTGGTCATGAGCATGGCGGTCACGATCGTCTACAACATGGTCGACACCTTCTTCGTCGCCAAGACCGGGAACCCCGACCTGGTCGCCGGGGTCTCCCAGGAGGCGCCGATCTTCACCCTGATGATCGCCATCGGGGACATCTTCGGCCTTGGTGGTAGCTCGGTGATCTCCCGCCTCTTCGGTGAGCGCCGCGACCAAACCGCCCGCTACGTCAGCGGCTACTGCTTCTACGCGTCCATCGCCTGTGGCCTGGTCGTCACCGCCCTGATGTTCATCTTCCAGACTCCCGTCCTCCACATGCTGGGGGCATCACCGGCCACCTGGAAGTACGCCCGCGAATACTACCTGGTGATTGCTGCCGGGGCAACCTTCATCATCTTCGGTCTCTCGCCGACCAACATCCTGCGGACCGAGGGGTTGGCGCCCCAGTCGATGATCGCCAGCGTCACCGGGACCGGGATCAACATCATCCTCAACCCAATCTTCATCTTTACCTGCGGGCTGGGGGCGGCCGGGTCGGCCCTGGCCACCGTGGTCAGCAACGTCATCGCCGACGTCCTGATGGTCTACTACCTGCGGACCAAGAGCAAGAAGCTGACCACCTCGATTCACGAGACCCGGATCAGCGGCCGGCTCCAACGGGAGATCTACGCGATCGGCATCCCCGCCTCGGTCACCAACATCATGGTGACCTTCGCCACCGCCCTCACCAACCGCTACCTGATCGCCTACGGGGCCAACAGCGTCGCCGCGATGGGGATCGCCATGAAGGTCAACACGATCATCGTCATGGTGATGGTCGGCTTTGCCTTCGGGGCCCAGCCGCTGATCGGCTACACCTACGGGGCCCGCGACGAACGCCGCTTCAAGGAGACGCTTAGGTTCGACCTGGCCGTGGTCGCCGGGCTGGCGATCGTCCTGACCGTCCTGATGATGGTCCTGGCCCCGCAGATCATCCGCCTGTTCATGCATGATCCGGTCATCGTCCGCGAGGGGACCGGGATGCTGCGCTGGCTGGCCTCCTCGACGACCATCGCCGGGATCGTGATGGTCCTGACCACCACCTTCCAGTCGATGGGTAAGGCCGTCCCCGCCTTCTGGCTCTCGTTTAGCCGGCAGGGGCTGATCTTCGCCATCGTTATCGTCCTCTTGACCCACTTCTTCGGCTACACCGGGATTCTGGCAGCTCAGGCCTGTTCGGACGTCCTCACCCTGGTTTTGGCCGTCTTCCTCTACCATATCTATCGACCACATTTCAGGAAAAACAAGTAAACGAAAAGGAGCAGTTTCACAATCGAAATTGCTCCTTTTCGTTTATTCTTGATGATCTTCCTGATCTTCACTGACCGGTTCCTTCCAGACCTCAGTATCATCAACCTGATTCTCCAGATCGATCAGGTTGTCACTGCCTGTGACCCAGACAAAGCCGAGGATGCTTTGGTCGTCACCGTCCTGATCGTTGAAGAAGCGGAATTGCCAGTTATTCTTCAACAACCATTGCCGCTGAATGGCCAGTTGCTGGTACTTGCGCACCACCATTAACAGTCCAATCTGCAGGGACTGAACCTGGTGGAGGGGCATCCCCACGGCTGCCCGGACCTGTTCCTCATACTGGTCAACGTTGGTCGTCGTGTCATAGACGTTGGCAATCGAGGTCAAACCCAACTCAATGTTCTTGACGTAGAGGGTCCCGGTTCCGGTGACGTAGAAGTTAACCGAGAAGACCCCACAGTATTCGAGGGAGCCCGCCACGCTCTTCACAATCCGTTGCATCTCGGCCAGCAGGTCATCATTGACTGTCGCCGGAGCGGCAACGGAGACCAACTGACGATCAGCCGTGAAGTGCAGCTTGGCCAGGGGGAAGATTTCGGTGTCCACCCCATCGGTAGCCGCGGTCATCGTGTACTCGTTCGTGTGGTCAATCCAGGATTCCAACAGGTAGGTCCCGGTCTCGATGAAGTCGGCCGCCCGGACAATGTCGGACTGACGTTTGATGATCATCGATTGCTCACCCAGACCCCGCTGGATCGGCTTCAGTAATGCCGGATAACCGATTGAATCAATCGACTGGTAGACGTCGTCCAGGCTGACTACCGTGACGTAGGGAGCGATATTGATGTTGACCTGGTCAAGGAAGGCCCGCTCCATCAACCGGTCCTGGATGATTTCCAGTCCATTGGTCCCCTGCGGAATGGCGGCGTACTGCCCCAGATAGTGCAGGACTCGGGCATCGACGTTTGGTGTCTGGTAGATGATGGCGTCACAGGATTCACCAAACTGGGCCAGCTTGATCTTGTCATTATAGGCCCCGATGATGGTCTCATCAGCCATCTTGGTGATTGCCGGTTGGGCGTGATCCACGTAAACCAGGACGTTGAATCCCGCCTTCTTGGCGGCCGCAATCAGGGCACCGCCGTTACGGTTGATGGCAATGATTCCCAGGGTACTCCCCGGATAAAAAGCATTCCTCTTCATCATTAAGCTCCTTTCGCTACCTAGTCGGGCATGAATTCAATCTGGTTGTCCTTCAGGGACTTGATCCGGGCCAGGGATTCCAGCCGAATCCCCCGGTCCTTGAGTTCCTTGGCCCCTGGCTGGAAACTCTTTTCGATCACGATCCCGGCTCCGGCAACCTGGACTCCGGCCTGGTCGGCAATCTCCAACATCCCCTCGACCGCCTGACCATTTGCCAGGAAGTCATCGATCATCAGGACCTTGTCATCCGGTGCGACGTACTTCTTGGAGATTGAAATGCGGTTAGTCGTCTTCTTAGTGTATGAGTATACGTCAGCCACGTACATGTTTTGGTTCAAGGTCAGACTCTTGTGCTTGCGGGCGAAGATCACCGGTACCTTCAATGCCAGTCCAGTCATCACCGCTGGGGCAATTCCGGATGATTCAACCGTCCAAACCTTGGTGATCCCTTCATCAGCAAAGAGCTTGGCAAATTCCTGCCCCACGTGCAACATCAGTTCTGGGTCAACCTGGTGGTTCAGAAAGGCATCTACCTTAAGAACATTCCCCGGCAATACCGTTCCATATTTTTCAATTTTTTCCTCTAGTTCTCGCATCGTCGTTACTCCCCTTTTTTACTACTTATCATAATTATATAACTTATAAGTCTTGATTACCGAAATTAATTTCTGTGCGTAGTCTGGATCGGTGGCGTAACCAGAATCCTGAAGGGCCTTGGCTGCCTCCTCATAATTGCTGGCTTTGACCACCCGGTCGTAGTTCTGCTGGTTGGTATCCGTCCCCCGCAGCATCAGCCGGGTGTGGTCCTTGATCGAATCGCTCCAGCTGTCGTAAACCCGGAAACGACCCTTGGTCACGATCCATTTGCCGTTGATATACTCCTTGGTGGTCAGCTCCCGGGAGTTGGGACCGGTTCCCTTGATCCCGAAAAGGTTGTGGTACTGTGAGGCTAGCTTACTGGTCCCCCACTGCGACTCTAGGATTGCCTGGGCAATCGTGATTGAGGCGTAAACGTGGTAGGTGTTCTGCATCGCCTGGGCCTCAGGAGCCACCTGTTTGATAAAGAGCTCCTTGGCTTGACGATCCCGTTCCCGCGCCTGCTGCTCAATCCGCTGTTGGTTCCAGATCCGGTAGAAGTGGTGTCCGGCATACACCCCCAAGAAGATCACGATGATTGCCAATATCCATACCGTCGTCTTAGTCGTTGACCGACGCTTCCTTGTTTTTCTACGTTTTGCCAAAAAATGGGCCTCCTTTATCCTACTAGCTCTTAATTGTAGCAAAGTTAACCCACTTTGGCGCTAATTTTTAAACAAAAATAAGAACTCAGCCGAAATACACCCGGCTGAGTCCTTGTTAGCTTTATTCTAGTGGAACTGCATCCCACCATCGACGATGATGGTCTGACCAGTAATGTAGTTGGAGTCCGGTCCGGCCAAGAAACCAACCGCATTGGCAACGTCCTCTGGTTCAGAGAGTCGCTTCAGGGCGATGTTCTTGGCAAAGGTCTGCATTCCCCATTCGTCGCTCTTGCCGGCGTTCTTCCCCACCTGGTGGGCAATGTCAAACATCATCGGCGTCTTAACGATTCCTGGTGCGTAAGCATTGACGGTAATCCCTTCATCGGCAAGATCACGTGCCGTTACCTGGGTGATTCCCCGGATGGCAAACTTGGTGCCAGAGTAGAGGGCCAGGTTCGGGTTACCAACCACTCCGGCCTGCGAGGTGGCGTTGATGATCTTACCGCCATGACCCAGCTTCTTGAACGCCTTGTGGGCAGCCTGGATTCCCCAGAGAACCCCACCGACGTTGACACCGTAGACCTTGCTGAACTGTTCTGGTGTGATCGTGTCGATCGGGGTCGTTGGGCCCAGGCCAGCATTGTTAACCATGACGTTAAGATCGCCAAAGTGGTCGACAGTCTTATCAACTGCGGCAAAGACGGCGTCACGATCGGAGACATCGGCTACGATCGGTAATGCTTCACCGCCCTTGTCCTCAAGTTCCTTAGCAGTTGCTTCCAGCTTGTCCTTCTCCAGGGCGACCAGGGCAACGGCGAAGCCATCGTGAACGAGGCGCTCGGCAATGGCCTTCCCGATCCCTTGACTACCACCGGTAACGATTGCAACTTTCTTTGTCATGAGAGATTACCTCCTCAATATCCAATTTCCATCAACACCTTAATTATAGTTGAAGCGCTTTCAGGTGTAAAGCAATAAGCAGTTATCAGGCGTTAAAAGCAATTCTGCCGGTGTTCGCGTATAAGCTGAAAAGAAAAAAAGCACCAGCCAAAGAGCTGATGCTTTTGATATTGAAGCGATAATCGAATATTAACGCTTACTGAATTGAGCAGCCTTACGAGCCTTCTTCAGACCTGGCTTACGACGTTCCTTCATCCGAGGGTCACGAGTCAAAAGACCGGCCTTCTTGAGGGCGTCACGGAAGTCAGGGTCAACGCTGAGCAGTGCACGGGCGATACCGTGACGGACAGCGCCGGCTTGACCGGAGAATCCACCACCATTGATGTTAGCGATAACGTCGTATTGACCGTTAGTCTTGGTAACATCGAATGGTTGGTTGACGATAGCACGTAAGTTGGCAAATGGAATGTAGTCTTCAATTGCCTTGCCGTTCATCGTAATCTTACCTGAACCTGGTACTAAGCGAACACGTGCGGTTGCGTCCTTACGCCGACCAGTACCACTGTATTGTACTTGTTGAGCCAATTCCATTCCCTCCTTAGATTAAGTTCGTAATGTCCAATGCTTCTGGCTTTTGAGCAGCATGACTGTGGTCTTCACCAGCGTAAACATGCAGCTTCAAGCCCATCTTGTGACCGAGGGAGTTGTGTGGAAGCATACCCTTGATGGCAGTTTCCAACAGCTTCTCTGGTTCCTTAGCACGGAAGTCACCGGCAGTCCGTGCCTTCAAACCACCAGGGTAGTTTGAGTGACGGTAGTACATCTTCTTAGATGCCTTCTTACCAGTTAACTTAACTTGCGCAGCGTTGATAACAATAACATTGTCACCAGTATCAACGTGTGGAGTAAATGTTGGCTTGTTCTTACCACGCAGGATTGATGCGACGACGGTGGCCAGACGACCCATTGGGACATCCTTAGCATCGACAACGTACCACTTGCGATCAACTTCACCAGGTTTTGCGATGTATGTCGTTCTCACGATTAAGTCCTCCAATTTTGTTTTTCTTTTACATATAATAGTGTACCGAGTTATTAGATGGAAAAGAAATACCAAGTGCTAGTATACCTTCTTCTGCCCCTGGCGTCAATCATTTTCCATAATCCACCGATACAAGGTACAAACCGCTGGCCGGGGCGGTCATCCGGGCCTGGGTCCGGTCCTTGGCAGCCAGGACCCGCTTGACGTCGCTGACCGGCCGCTGCTTGCTGCCAACCTCGAGCAGGAAGGCGACCATGATCCGGATCTGGTTGTAGAGGAAGCCGTTCCCGGTAAACTCGAAGATCACTTCGTTGTCGTGCTCGTCGCGGTAGATCCTAATCTTCTCCACCGTCCGGACGTTGCTCTTGGCCTGACTCCCCGAGGCCACAAAAGAGGTGAAATCGTGCTCACCAATGAAATCTTTGGCAGCCTCCCTCATCCTCGTCAGGTCGAGCGGGTACTTGAAGTGGGCCGTGTAGTTGCGTTTGAAGGGGTTGACAAACTCCCCTTGGTCGACGCGGTAGCGGTAGGTCTTGCGGTGGGCACTGTAGCGGGCGTGAAAGTCAGGGCCGACCTCCTCGGCCTTCTTCACCAAGATATCGAGCGGCAAAATGCTGTTTAGGGCCTTCCGCATCGAATCGTTGCTCAGGTGGTAAGGAATATCGAAGTGGGCCACCTGGTTGAGGGCGTGGACCCCGGCGTCGGTCCGGCCCGACCCGATCACCGGAATGGCCGGGGCTGGGTGCTTGGCAAGCTTGTTGACGGCGTTCTTTAACACCTGCTCCACCGTCCGCTTGTGGGGCTGGATCTGGAAGCCGGAGAAGTTGGTGCCATCGTAGGCAAAGGTTATTTTATAGCGATACAAGGTTACAATAATCCTCCTCTGATCAAGAATAGGATGATGGTTACCAGGACCATCACCACAAGAGTTATGGTGTCACGTCCCTGCCAATGGAGCTGCCGAAAGTGGGTCCGGGGGCTATCGGGGTCGTATCCCCGGGCCTCCATGGCCGTGGCCAGGTCCTCGGCCCGTTTGAAGGAGTTGACGAACAGTGGGATCAGGACCGGAATGAGGTGCTTGACCCGCTGCACCAGGTTCCCCTGGTGGAAGTTCATCCCCCGGGATCGCTGAGCATTGGTGATCTTCCCCGCCTCATCCATGATCGTCGGGATGAAGCGTAGGGCAATCGACAGCATCAGCGTGATCTGATTGACCGGCACCCGTAGGACCTTCAATGGCCGCATGAACCAGTCCAGCCCGTCGGCAATCCGCAGGGTCGGGGTCGTCGCCGTCAGGACCGTTGAGGCGGTAATGATGACCATGAACCGGTAAAAGATGATCAAGGCATTCACCAACCCGTCGTGGGTGATCGACATGATCCCCCAGTGCCAATAGAGTCGGCCACCGCTCGAGAATAGTACCTGGAAGACAACCGTGAAGACGATCACCCAGGCCAGTGGCCGTAACCCCTGCCAGTACTGGTGGAAGCTGACGTGACTCAACACCATCGCCACCAGAAGGCCGGCCAGCAGCCAGAGACTGGTCCCCCAGCTGTTAGCAAAGAAGACCAGGACAACGTACCACACGCACATCAGCAGCTTCATCCGGGGATCAAGGCGGTGGAGGGGCGAGTCGACAGGGACATAGCTCCCAAAGACAATCTTATTATTCACCGGACTCCCCCCCTAACTTGACCGCCAGCTGGTCCGCCAGGCTAGCGATGCTCAGGGCTGGGTCAATCGATACCCCGGCGTCACGCAGTTGGTGAGACATCGCCACGGCGGGCGGAACGTTGAGGTGGTTAGCCGCCAGGAAAGCCGGATCGGCAAAGATCTCCCACGGTGACTCACTCTTCACCAGCTGTCCCCGATTCATCACCACCACCTGATCAGCGTACTGGGCCACCTGGTCCATCTGGTGGGTAATCAGGAGGATGGTGGTCCCGGCCGCATGGAGCCTGGCAATATTGGCCATCAGGCGGTGGGTCGCCGCCGCGTCGAGCCCCGCGGTCGGCTCATCCAGGATCAGGATGGCCGGGTGCATGGCGAGGACCCCCGCGATCGCCACCCGGCGCATCTGCCCACCGGAAAGGGCAAAGGGGGACCGGTCCGCAAATGCCGCGGGCAGGTCAACTAGCTTGAGGGCCTCCTGGACCGCTGCTTGGACCCGGTCGGCTGACCAACCGAGATTGGTCGGCCCAAAGGCGATATCCTGGCCAACCGTCTCGGCGAAGAGCTGCTGCTCAGGGAACTGAAAGACGTAGCCGACATGCTGGCGCAGCTTAGCCAGATCCGTCATCGAAGATTGGGCGTTAACCGTGACGTCGCCCACCTGGATCTGGCCACTGGTCGGTCGGCCTAAGCCATCAATCAGGGACACCAGGGTTGACTTACCACTTCCGGTATGGCCAACAATGCCGACAAAGCTGCCGGCCGCAATCTGCAGGCTGACGTTGTCGAGGGCCGGACGTTTGGCCAGGGATGAGTAGTTAAAGCTGACGTTTTTAATTACAATTGCTGGCATAACCATTCCACCATCTCTTTTTCCGTGAAGTAACGCGCAGGGACAGGTACCCCACGGTCGACCAAGGCCTGACGAAGGGCCTGACCGGCGGGGACGCCGACACCGATACGTTGCAGCAAGGCGACATCCTGGAGGACCGTCGCCGTTGGCCCTTGCCGGACGATCCTTCCTCCGTCCAGAACTACCACCCGATCAGCGATCGTCATCTCAACCGGATCGTGGGTGATCGAGATGATCGTGTAGTGCTGTTGGGCCCGCAGACGCTGAAGAAGGTCCAAGACCAGCTGGCGGCCTGCCGGGTCCAGCATACTGGTGGCTTCATCCAGGATGATTACCTGGGGTTTAAGAGCCAGGATACCGGCGATCGCTACCCGTTGTTTCTGTCCCCCGGACAGCATTGCCGGCTCGGCGTCCGCCAGTTTTTCCATACCGACCGCCGTCAGGGCCTGGCGAATCCGGGGACCCATCTCGGCTGGTGGAACCTGGCGATTCTCCAGGCCAAAAGCCACGTCATCAGCCACGGTCGCGCCGACAAACTGGTTATCGGGATTCTGGAAGACAATTCCGACCCGCTGATGTACCTGGACCATGTTCTCCTCAGTCACCGGCAGACCACAGACCATAATCTGCCCCTGTTTGGGTACCAGGAGGCCATCAATCAACCGGGCCAGAGTGCTCTTCCCACTCCCGTTGTGACCGATGATCGTCGTCCACTCGCCCATTTTGAAGCGGAGACTGACGTCATCTAGAATCGGCCGGTCAGTATTAGGATATTGAAATTGAACGTTGGTCAGTGTAACTGCATCCACCACGCGTTCCTCCTCACTTCATTAATATCACTATTTTAACAGTGAACCCCCGCTATCAAAAGGTATTTAAACTAAAAAATCACTTACCACCGGGGCGCGCAGGGTTTCTGCCTTCGAGCTAGACTAGGGAGTGTTCCCACCATCGTAACGCTCTATACCACCGATGATAGTGATTCTTTATTACGTATTTAGTTATTGGTCGACAAGATATTAGTCAACGAATTCCAAAATAACCATTGGTGCGCCGTCACCACGACGAGGCATCGTCTTCAGAATCCGCGTGTAACCACCTTGACGGTCAGCATACTTTGGAGCAAGTTCTTCAAACAGGTGTTGAAGAGCAGATTGAATCCGAATGTTGTCGCCATCTTCCTTAACGTCAGCAACGACGTTCCGAAGGTAAGCAGCAGCCTTACGCCGGGATGCAAGATCACCATGCTTAGCAAGCGTGATCATCTTATCAGCAGTCTTACGAACTTCCTTAGCCCGTGCTTCGGTAGTGGTAATTTGACCATTAACAATTAAATCAGTAGTTAAATCACGTAATAAAGCTTTACGTTGTGAACTTGTACGTCCTAATTTACGGTAACTCATGAAGTGGTTCCCTCCTTTGCAATTGGTGTTAATTAATCATCTTGGCGGAATGAAACACCGAGATCATTTAACTTAAGCTTAATTTCTTCTAATGACTTCTGTCCTAAATTCCGAACCTTCATCATGTCCGAAACCGTCCGATCAGTCAATTCCTTCACGGTGTTGATGCCGGCACGCTTGAGGCAGTTGTAGGAACGTACAGAGAGGTCCAGTTCCTCAATCGTCATTTCAAGCATCTTTTCCTTGTGGGTTTCTTCCTTTTCAACCATTACTTGAGCATTTTGTGCTTCCTCAGTCAGATCCACAAACATTGCCAGGTGTTCGGTCAAAATCTTAGCCCCCAAGCTAACCGCTTCGGTAGGTGTTAATGAACCGTCAGTCCAAACATCCAAAGTCAACTTATCGTAGTCGTTGCGTTGACCAACACGTGCATTTTCGACAGTGTAGTTTACACGTTCAATTGGGGTATAGATGGAGTCAATTGGTAATACACCGATGGCAAGATCTTCCATCCGGGCCTTATTATCGTTAGCAGAAAGGTAACCGCGACCTTTATCAGCTGTCATCTTAATGTGTAATTCCGCACCATCAGCAACAGTTGCAATGTGCAGGTCAGGGTTCAAGATGGTAACTTCCCCATCACCCTGGATGTCCGCAGCGGTTACTTCGGCTGGGCCCTTGACATCAAGTTCGAGATCCTTTTGATCTTCGGAGTTGATCTTCAAGGAAACCTTCTTAAGATTTAAGATAATTTGGGTTACATCTTCAGTAACACCTTCAACGGTGCTGAATTCATGCAAGACCCCATCAATTTGCATACTGGTGATCGCTGCACCCGGAAGTGAGGCCAGCAGTACACGTCTTAATGAATTACCAAGAGTAGTTCCATAACCGCGTTCAAGTGGTTCTACAACAAACTTGCCGTAGTTATCAGTCTCTTCAACTTTGTGAATGTTTGGCTTTTCAAATTCGATCATTCTATCCCTGTACCCCTTTCAAAACGTGGTTCGCATTTGAGACGAAAAGGCAATCGTTGGTAAGTACCAACAATGTCAATTAAACACGACGACGCTTTGGAGGACGAGAACCATTGTGTGGAACTGGAGTTACATCACGAATAGCGGTAACTTCCAAACCAGTTGCTTGAAGAGCACGGATGGCAGATTCGCGACCGGAACCTGGACCCTTAACTTCAACTTCAACGGTCTTCATACCGTGTTCCATAGCTTGCTTAGCAGCGGCTTCAGAAGCCATCTGAGCAGCGAATGGCGTAGACTTACGACTACCCTTGAAGCCTAAAACACCGGCTGATGACCAAGCAACAGCGTTACCTTGAACATCAGTGATCATGATCAAAGTGTTGTTGAATGTTGAGTGAATGTGGGCAACACCAGTTTCAACATTCTTTTTTGCACGACGCTTACGCGTACCCTTTTTGGTTGCCATATCTAGTACTAACCTCCTTTTTTAATAAAATCTAATTACTTCTTCTTGTTTGCGATGGTAACGGCCTTACCCTTACGAGTCCGGGCGTTGTTCTTCGTGTGTTGACCACGAACAGGCAAACCACGACGGTGACGCATACCACGGTATGAACCAATTTCTTGGAGCCGCTTGATGTTCATGGAAACTTCACGACGCAAGTCACCTTCCACTTGGATTTGGTCGACTTGTGCACGGATCTTTTCTTCTTGATCTGGAGTCAAATCACGAACACGAATGTCTTCTGAAACACCGGCATTTTCAAGGATCTTCTTTGCACGAGAATCACCAATACCGTAAATATAAGTTAAGCCGATTACGATACGCTTGTCACGAGGTAAATCGACACCTGCAATACGAGCCATTTATTGCACCTCCGTTCTTAATTAATTTTATTACTTACCTTGACGCTGCTTGTGCTTAGGGTTTGCAGAGCAAATAACCATAACACGTCCATGACGCTTAACGATCTTGCAGTGCTCGCACATCCGCTTGACTGATGGTCTTACTTTCATTATTAAATCCTCCTAGAGAGTTCCTGTTAACTACTACTTAAACCGGAACGTGATCCGACCCTTGGTCAGGTCATAAGGGGACATTTCAACCTTAACCCGGTCACCAGGTAAGATCTTGATGTAGTGCATCCGAATCTTACCGGAAACGTGGGCCAAGATCTCAGCTCCGTTTTCCAGTTCAACTTTAAACATCGCATTAGGCAAAGTCTCAGTAACTTTACCTTCTACTTCAATCACATCGGCTTTTGCCACGGAATGGTTCCTCCTTGCCTAATCAAGAAAATTACGTAAAAACGGTGGAAAGTGCGGTCACTTCCCACTGTCAGCTAGATAAACCTTGCCTAGTTTAGCATAACTAGCCGTACTTCGCAAGGCATAACCCAAATTAAAGGTTATTAAGCACTTTCTTGACGTCGTCGTAAACCTTGTCGATGTCCTGTTGACCATCGATCGTGTGCAAAACGCCTTGCTTTTGGTAGTAATCTACCAGTGGTGTATTCAATTTGATGTTAACATCAAGACGATTCTTAACCGTTGCCGGCTTGTCATCGTCACGTTGGTAGAATTCGTGGCCGCCACAAACATCACAAGTGCCTTCAACCTTGGTTGGGTTGTAAACCTTGTGGTAAGTTGCACCACAGTTGCGACAGATGAACCGGCCACTCAGACGTTCAACCAATACATCCGGTTCAACGTGGATGTTGATGACTGCATCTAAGTGACGGTCACTCTCAGCTAACATCTTATCCAAGGCAGCTGCTTGGTTAAGATTACGAGGAAAACCATCAAGCATGAAGCCGTTCTTGGTGTCGTCTTGAGCTAACCGTTCCTTAACGATACCATTAGTGACTTCGTCTGGAACAAGTTCACCTTTATCGATGTACTTCTTGGCTTCGAGCCCCATCGGCGTTTCATTTTTGATCGCCGCCCGGAAAATATCACCGGTTGAGATGTGAGGAATATCGAAGTCTTCCACAATCTTCTGAGCTTGGGTACCCTTACCGGCACCAGGCAAACCCATTAAAACAAGATTCATACTCATTTACCATTTCCTCCTTCAGGTTCGCGAATAAATCCGATGTATTCACGCTTCATTGTTAAACCGTTCAATTGCCGAACCAGATCCAATGCAATTTGGACAATGATTAGTAAACTAGTACCACCAAGACCGATTGACTGGCTGAGGTTCCAAACATTACTTGCAACCAATGGGATTAAGGAAATCAACCCCAGGAACAGTGAACCAACCGTGCTCAAACGCATTAACAGTGACGAAACATATTCCTGCGTTCCCTTTCCAGGACGAACACCGGAAATGTAACTGCCTTGCTTCTGCAAGTTTTCGGCCAGCTTTTCGGGATTAACCTGAACAAAGGCGTAGAAAAAGGTAAAGACAACAATCAACAGAATGTAGAGGGTAATCCCCGGACCAGACTGCATGTTAAAGATCGTTGACAAAACTTGGTACCAGGTATCCCCACCGTGGTTCTGCTGGAACGCCATCAGGATGGTCTGTGGCGTCGAAATGAAGGACCCCGCGAAGATAACTGGAATAACTCCAGAAACGTTAATCTTTAATGGTAGATAACTACTTGATGGTGAAGTGGTTGTCCGACGAGTATATTGAATTGGCAACCGCCGCTCGGCCTGTTGGACCCAGGTGACGAACGCCACAATAATAACTAATGCAATAACTACTAAGGCGATGAAGCCGATCCCCATCCAAAGGCCAGAACCAGTTTCACCCGCAATTTGATCATCCCAGAGTTGCCGAATTCCACCCGGCATCTGTGCAACAATCCCGGCAAAGATGATAACGGAAACCCCGTTACCGAGGCCGCGTTCCGTGATCATATCACCCATCCAAGTAGCAAACATTGTACCAGCGGTTAAGATCAACCCGATTGTCAGATAGGTCTGAACCCCCGGGTGATTAACCAAGTGGATTGAACTCAAGGCGTTAAACCCGGCAGTGATCCCGATCGACTGGATGAACCCCAGTACGATCGTCAGCCACCGAGTCGCTTGATTCAACTTTCGCCGTCCAACTTCACCCTGCTTACTCCATTCAACAAACCGCGGAACAATGTCCATCTGCAGCAGTTGAACAACAATTTGAGCAGTGATGTATGGTGAAACCCCCATTGCAAACAATGAGTAGTTTTCCAGGCCACCACCACTAAAAGTATTGAGGATCGATGCTAACCCGGTCGAGGAAATCTCCTGCAGTGCAGCAGCATTAACTCCAGGAACAGTGATAGCCGCCCCAATTCGGTAAACAATCAATACAAACAGGGTAAACAGGATCTTCTTTCGAATATCCTTGACCCCGAATGCATTCTTGACGGCTTTGAACAAATTACATCACCTCAGTTTTACCGCCGGCAGCTTCAATAGCAGAAACTGCGGAAGCGGAAAACTTGTTAGCCTTAACAGTTAACTTCTTCTCAAGCTTACCACTACCAAGAACCTTAACACCGCTCTTCAAGTTCTTGACTAAGCCACTTTCCATCAGAACTTGTGGAGTAACTTCAGTACCGTCATCGAACTTGTTCAATGCAGTCAAGTTAACAATAGCGTATTCCTTGCGGTTAATGTTGGTGAAACCACGCTTTGGGATTTGCCGGTAGAGTGGCATTTGGCCCCCTTCAAAGCCCAGACGAGTCTTACCATGAGCCTTTTGACCCTTCGTACCACGTCCGGAAGTAAAACCATGACCAGATGAAAGGCCACGACCCTTACGAAGACGCTTTGAACGAGAACCTTCTGCAGGCTTCAATTCATTTAACTTCATTTAGTAGGCACCTCCTTATTATTTAATTGTAATTACTTAACTTCTTCGATAGAAACTAAGTGTGCAACCTTGAAAATTTGGCCACGTGTTGCAGCGTTGTCTGGCAGAATGTTAGAACTGCCGATCTTGCCCAGGCCCAATGCCTTAACGGTCTTACGTTGGGTTGGTTCGCGGTGGGCAACACTGTGGATTAAGGTAACTTTAACTTTAGCCATAATTAGTGCCCTCCTTATTCTGCCAAGTGGTCAACTGAAACGCCACGAAGCTTGGCAACTTCTTCAGCACTCTTCAATTGCTTCAAACCTTCAAACGTTGCACGAACAACGTTAACAGGAGTGTTGGAACCAAGACGCTTTGAAGTAACATCAGCTACACCAGCAAGGTCCATAACGTTACGTACCGCACCACCGGCAGCAACCCCGGAACCTTCAACGGCTGGCTTCAACATGATCTTGCCACCGCCGTATACACCGATAACTTCGTGTGGAATGGTCGTACCAACGATTGGCACAGTGATCAGGTTCTTTTCAGCAGCAGCTTGGGCCTTCCGGATAGCTTCCGGAACTTCTTGAGCCTTACCAGTACCGAAACCAACGTGACCCTTACGATCACCAACGATTACTAAGGCAGCAAAACGCATCCGGCGACCACCCTTAACAACCTTGGTAATCCGGTTGATGGCAACAACTTGATCGTCTAAGTCCAACTTTGCTGGATCAATGAATTCTGATGATGTCATTGCAGGTTATTCCTCCTTCTCTTTAGAATTTAAGTCCGTTTTCACGAGCAGCGTCAGCTAAGGCTTCAACACGGCCGTGGTAGAGGTACCCACCACGATCGAAGACAACATTGCTGATGTTCTTGGCAACCGCGCGCTTGGCGATCAGGGCACCAACACCACTAGCTTGCTCAGTCTTCGTCTTGCCACTAACTTCACTGTCCATTGTGGAGGCACTAGCGAGCGTCACACCCTTTACGTCATCAATTAATTGAGCGTAAATGTTTTTGTTTGAACGGTAAACACTTAAGCGTGGGCGCTCCGCAGTACCAGAAATCTTACCGCGAACGCGCATGTGACGGCGTTGACGGATCTTGTTCTTATCTGGTTTAGAAATCACAATAGTCACCTCTTATTGAATATTTTATGTTAATTATAAATTGCTGATAGAATAACCTAATCAGATTACTTACCAGTCTTACCTTCCTTACGGATGATGTGTTCGTTTTCGTAACGAATACCCTTACCCTTGTATGGTTCAGGTGAACGAACGGCACGAACTTGCGCAGCAAAATCACCAAGGTGTTCCTTGTTGATTGAGCTCAATTCGATCGTGGTGTTGTCTGGCACCTTGATGTCAACATCTTCTGGCTTGTCGATTTCAACTGGGTTGGAGTAACCAACAGTCAAGATCAGCTTATTGCCCTTGAATTGTGCACGGTAACCAACACCGACGAGCTTCAGAACCTTCTTGTAACCATCAACAACACCTTCAACCATGTTGTTAACGTTAGCCCGGGTAGTACCGTGGATCATCTTCAACTTGTTGGAATCGCCATCACGATCAAACTTAACAACGTTGTCGGCAACGGTCATCTTGATCAATGGTGAGATTTCACGAGATAAAGTACCCTTAGGACCCTTAACAGTTACCACGTTACCATCTTGTGATACTTCAACGCCCTTTGGCAGGTCAATTTCCTTGTAACCAATACGACTCATGCGTACACCTCCTAACTAATTATTAATATTACCAAACGTAGGCGATAACTTCGCCACCAATGTTCTTGGCGCGAGCAACCTTGTCAGTCACAACACCCTCAGATGTTGAGATAATGGCAATACCTAAACCGTTAAGAACCTTTGGCACAGCATCAGCCTTAACGTATGAGCGTAAACCAGGCTTTGAGATCCGCTTCAAGCCGGAAATAACGCGTTGACCGTCGTTCCCGTACTTCAAGAATACACGGATGATGCCTTGCTTGTTATCGTCAACATATTCAACATCGCGAATGAAACCTTCGTTCTTCAAGATTTCAGCGATGTCCTTCTTCATCTTTGATGCAGGAGCCTCAACTGATTCGTGTTGAGCCATGTTAGCGTTACGAATGCGAGTTAAGAAATCTGCAATTGGATCACTCATAGACATCGATGTTTTCCTCCTTTTGTCGGTGATTTGTTTACCAGCTAGCCTTCTTCAAACCAGGAATTTGTCCCTTGTGGGCAAGTTCTCGTAAGCAAATCCGGCATAGGTGGAATTTACGGTAAACTGAGTGCGGACGTCCACAACGAGCACAACGTGTGTATTCACGACTTGAGAACTTAGCGGGACGGTTGCACTTAGCAATCATTGATTTTTTAGCCAATTTGTGGAACCTCCTTTATTTAGCAAATGGCATGCCGAGCTTGGCAAGTAATTCGTGTGATTCTTCATCACTTTGAGCAGTCGTTACGATTACAACATCCAAACCACGAACACGATTTACCTTGTCGTAATCAATTTCTGGGAAAATTAATTGTTCACGAATACCGAGAGTGTAGTTACCACGACCATCGAAGGCCTTGTTGCTTACACCGTGGAAGTCACGAACCCGTGGCAGAGCAACGTTGATTAACTTGTCCAAGAAATCGTACATCCGTTCACCACGCAGGGTAACCTTGGCACCAATTGCCATACCTTCACGAAGACGGAAGCCGGCGATAGACTTCTTAGCCTTGGTAATCAGTGGCTTTTGACCAGCGATAAGGCTAAGTTCTTCAACAGCTTCATCCAGGTTCTTTGAGTTGGTAGTAGCATCACCAACACCCATGTTCAAAACAATCTTGTCAATCTTTGGGGCTTGCATAACTGAAGAGTAGTTGAACTTTTCAATTAAAGCTGGGCGAATTTCGCTTTCGTATTTAGCTTTCAAACGGTTTTCCATTAGTCGTTATTCCTCCTTTCTTCAAATATTAGTCGAGGGTCTTGCCTGACTTCTTGGCAACGCGAACCTTCTTACCATCAACAAACTTGTAACCGACACGGGTTGGTTCGTTAGTTGAAGGATCAATCAGCATTACGTTTGAAGCGTTGATTGGGGCTTCAGTATCGATAACACCACCGTTTGGGTTAGCGTTGTTTGGCTTTTGATGTTTCTTGATCTTGTTAATGCCTTCAACGACAACGCGGTTTTCAGCAGCTAAGATCTTCTTAACGCTACCTTCCTTGCCCTTGTCCTTACCGGCGATAACGCGAACTTTGTCACCTGTCTTAATGAACATGTTGATTGTGCACCTCCTTATTCTTGGTTAAATCTTACAGAACTTCTGGAGCGAGTGAGACGATCTTCATGAAGTCATCACCACGGAGCTCACGAGCGATTGGGCCAAAAATACGGGTACCCTTAGGGCTCTTATCATTGTTAATCAAAACAGCAGCGTTTTCATCAAACTTGATGTATGAACCATCCTTACGGTGCAGACCATGCTTAGTCCGTACGACAACGGCCTTAACAACGTCACCCTTCTTAACAACGCCACCTGGTGTTGCCTGCTTTACAGTAGCAACAATAATGTCACCAATATTACCAGTCTTAACTCGGGAACCACCCAAAATCTTGATAACTAAGATTTCGCGCGCACCGGAGTTATCAGCGACTTTCAACCGACTTTCCTGTTGAATCACGGTTAGGTCCTCCTTCCATTTACAAATAAGAATTAGAATACGAATTTAAGAGTTATCTGCTAATTAAAGGGTAGCAGCCTTTTCGACAATCTTTACAAGACGGAAACGCTTCTTGGCTGACAGTGGCCGAGTTTCCATGATTTGTACAGTGTCGCCGGTCTTAGCTTCGTTGTTTTCATCGTGTGCGTAGTACTTCTTTGAGTAACGTACACGCTTGCCGTAGACAGGGGCACTCTTGTAAGTGTCAACTACGACAGTGATGGTCTTGTCCATCTTGTCAGAAACAACGCGGCCTTGGTAAACCTTACGTGCATTACGTGCTTCACTCATGCGCTAATCCTCCTTTTCGTATTCTTATTTGTTTAATTGTTGTTGACGAAGAACTGTCTTAACCCGTGCAATGTCCTTACGTACTTGCTTCAGACTTGCAGTGTTTTCCAATTGGCCGGTTGCTAATTGGAAACGTAAGTTAAACAATTGTTCCTTCAATTCCTTCTCACGGTCAAGTAGCTTGTCAGTGGTTAATCCATTCAGTTCTTGTACGTAATCTTTACTTTTCATTAGATTGTCCACCTACTTCCTCACGTTGTACGATCTTAGTGCGAACTGGCAACTTGTGACCGGCAAGACGCAAAGCTTCACGAGCGACTTCTTCAGAAACGCCCCCTACTTCGAACATAACCTTGCCGCGCTTAACTGGGGCAACCCAGCCTTCTGGAGCACCTTTACCATTACCCATCCGGACACCAACACCTTTGCTGGTGTAGGAAAGTTGAGGGAAGATCTTGATCCAAACCTTCCCACCACGCTTCATGTAACGGGTCATAGCGATACGGGCAGCTTCGATTTGGCGGTTGCTGATCCAGTGAGAATCAAGGGCTTGCAAACCGTAGTCACCAAAGGTAACCGTCTTGCCACCCTTGGCTTCACCACGCATGTGACCACGTTGAACCTTACGGTGCTTTACTCGCTTTGGTACTAGCATGTTTTACTTCCCTCCTTGTTCATCGTCATTTTCATTCTTCTTGGCAGGAAGAACTTCACCACGGTAGATCCAGGTCTTAACACCAAGGACACCGTAAGTCGTGTTAGCTTCATCCCAAGAGTAATCAATGTCTGCACGGAGTGTGTGAAGCGGAACAGTACCGTCTGAGTATGATTCAACCCGAGACATGTCAGCACCGTTCAGACGACCAGCAACTTGGGTCTTGATACCCTTAGCACCGGCACGCATTGCACGTTGCATTGCTCCACGCATTGCACGACGGAAAGCAATACGAGCTTCCAGTTGACGAGCAATGCTTTCACCAACCAGGTGTGCATCCAAGTCTGGCTTCTTGATTTCCACGATGTTGATGTGGACACGCTTGCCAGTTAACTTGTTTAATTCCTTACGAAGTGCTTCAACTTCTGAACCACCCTTACCAATAACCATACCTGGCTTGGCAGTGTGAATTGAAACGTTGACGCGGTTAGCGGCACGTTCAATTTCAACGGTTGATACAGAGGCATCAGCAAGTCGCTTTTCAATGTACTTACGGATCCGAAGGTCTTCGTTCAGATAGTCGGCAAAGTTCTTGTCAGCGTACCACTTTGCAGTCCAATCGCGAATGACTCCGACACGAAAACCATTAGGATTGATCTTTTGACCCACTATTCATTCCTCCTATCGTTCTGTAACAACCACTGTGATGTGACTAGTCCGCTTGTTAATTGGTGAAGCAGAACCCTTTGCACGTGGACGGAACCGCTTTAAGGTTGGTCCTTCGTTCGCATAAGCTTCGCTAACAACCAAAGATGCACGATCTAAGTCAAAGTTGTTTTCAGCGTTTGCAACAGCAGATTTTAATACTTTTTCAACATCTGAAGCGGCACCGCGGCTGGTGAACTTCAGAATAGCAAATGCTTCAGCAACACTCTTGCCGCGAATTGCATCTAACACAAGACGAGCCTTACGGGGAGCAACCCGAACCATCTTGGCAGTTGCCTTAGCGGATGTAATGTTTTCAGCCATTTATTAATTCACCCTCCTTACTTACCAGTCTTCTTGTCATCGGTAGCGTGACCATGGAAAGTCCGCGTTGGTACGAATTCACCTAACTTGTGGCCAACCATGTCTTCTTGAACGTAAACTGGTACGTGCTTCCGACCATCGTAAACAGCAAAAGTGTAGCCAATAAAGCTTGGGAAAATGGTTGAACGACGTGACCATGTCTTGATGACAGTCTTCTTTTCGGAATCTTTTTGAGCTTCGACCTTCTTCAATAATGAAGCGTCAGCGAAAGGTCCCTTCTTCAAACTACGACCCATTTAGTGTACCTCCTCTCGGGTAATAAAACGTAAATTAACGAGTATGTGGACCGCGCTTCCGACCACGAACAATGAACTTGTTTGAACGAGCCTTGTGTGAACGGGTCTTCTTACCAACGGTCTTCTTACCCCATGGAGACAGAGGTGATGGTAAACCAACAGGTTGCTTACCTTCACCACCACCATGTGGGTGATCGTTAGGGTTCATTACGGAACCACGAACGTGTGGACGTTGACCTGCGTAACGAGTACGACCAGCCTTACCCTTGATTAACAGGGCGTGTTCATCGTTACCAACAGTACCAATCGTGGCACGGCAGGTAGCAAGGACCATCCGAACTTCACCGGATGAAAGACGAACCAAGACGTACTTTTCTTCCTTACCAAGCAGTTGTGCAGATGCACCAGCTGAACGGGCGAGTTGGCCACCCTTACCTGGCTTTAATTCAATGTTGTGAATAACAGTACCAACTGGAATGTTCTTCAATGGAAGAGCATTACCAACCTTGATATCAGCATCTGGACCAGATTGAACAGTCATACCAACCTTCAAGCCCTTAGGAGCAATGATGTATGACTTAGTACCATCAGCGTAACCAAGCAGAGCGATGTTAGCAGTCCGGTTAGGGTCGTATTCAATGGCCTTAACAGTTGCAGGAACATCATCCTTGATCCGCTTGAAGTCAATGATCCGGTATTGACGCTTAACTCCACCACCACGGTGACGAACAGTAATGTGACCGTAACTGTTACGACCAGCAGTACTCTTCAATGGTGCCAGCAATGACTTTTCAGGGGTGTTCTTCGTGATGTCCGCGAAGTCGTAACCGTTCATGTTCCGGCGACCGTTAGTAGTAGGTTTGTACTTACGAATTCCCACTGTGTTTTCCTCCTTTTTTTAATGATTAGTTTTCACTGTTGTCGTTGAACAGCTTAATTTCATCAGAATCGGCAGAGAGCGTAACGATTGCCTTACGACGGCGCTTAGTGTAACCAACGTAACGGCCTTGACGCTTCTTCTTACCCTTAACGTTCATGATGTTTACCTTAACAACCTTAACGCCGAAGATTTCTTCAACAGCGTTCTTAACTTGGGTCTTGGTTGCTCGTAAATCAACATCGAACGTGTAACGCTTGTCGTCCATGCCGGCCATTGAAGCTTCAGTGACAACTGGACGTAAAATAATTTCGCGTGCTTCCATTATGCGAGCACCTCCTCTACTTGAGAAAGAGCTGACTTAGTGATAACAACCTTTTGAGCGTCAACAACGTTTAAGATGTTAACACCAGCTGGCGTAACAACGGTTGCGTTAGCCAGGTTGCGAGCAGATAAAGCAGCATTCTTGTCATCGTCAGTAACAACGATCAGTGCCTTTTCGGCAACCTTCAAGCTGTCTAAGGCAGCTGCAAAGTCCTTCGTCTTAGGTGCGTCGAAGCTCAGGGAGTCAACAACTACTAAGTTGTCGTCCAGAACCTTTTGGGAAAGAGCTGACTTGATAGCCAGTTGACGAACCTTACGAGGAAGGCTGTACTTGTAGGAACGTGGAGTAGGGCCAAAGACAATACCACCGCCACGGAATTGTGGTGAACGGATTGAACCTTGACGAGCACGACCAGTACCCTTTTGACGCCATGGCTTCTTACCACCACCGCTAACTGCTGAACGATTCTTAACAGCGTGAGTACCTTGACGCAATGAAGCACGTTGACGCAGGATCGCATCAAATTCAGCGTTTTGGTTTGGTTCAACACCAAATACCGCTGCGTTCAGTTCAATGGTGCCGTTTTGACTACCATCTTGCTTGTACAAATTAACGCTAGTCATTATTTACTTCCTCCTTTCTTATTATTTGTTGTGTTGCTTGCTCAGGCTCTTCTTGGTGTTAGCCTTCACAGAGTTCTTAATCGTAACGTATGACTTGTTAGCGCCAGGAACGTTACCCTTGATCAGTAATACGTTGTTGTCGAGGTCAACCTTAACAACTTGTAAGTGTTGCATCGTAACAGTCTTGTTACCCATCCGGCCTGGGAGCTTCATACCCTTGAATACCCGGTTAATGATTGCACCCAGAGAACCTGGACGACGGTGGTAACGAGAACCGTGAGCCATCGGACCACGTGATTGGTTGTCCTTGTGAATGTTACCTTGGTAACCATGACCCTTGGTAACACCCGTAACGTCGACGGTTTCACCTTCAGAGAAGACGTCAGCCTTAACTTCGTCTCCAACCTTGATGTCATCCCCTAATTCAGCGTCACGGATTTCACCGATGAAGCGCTTAGGGGTCGTATTTGCTTTTGCTGCATGACCTTGTTCAGGCTTGTTGCTCAAGATTTCGCGCTTGTCGTCAAAACCGAGTTGAACGGCGTTGTAACCATCGTTTTCAACGGTCTTGATTTGCATAACAACGTTTGGCGTTACGTCAATAACAGTAACTGGTACCAATTCACCGTTGTCAGTGAAGACTTGAGTCATACCAACCTTTTTACCTAAGATTCCTTTGGCCATGAGTACACCTCCAATTTAATGTTTTTCGTTTTTAATAAAGTAAAAATAATTACAACTTGATTTCGATGTCAACACCACTTGGCAGGTCGAGCTTCATCAGTGCGTCAACCGTCTTTGGGGTTGGGTCGATGATGTCGATCAAACGCTTGTGGGTCCGCATTTCAAATTGTTCCCGAGACTTCTTGAACTTGTGTGGTGAACGGATAACCGTGTAGATAGTCCGTTCAGTTGGTAACGGGATCGGACCTGAGATTTGAGCACCTGTCCGCTTAGCGGTATCAACAATCTTGTCAGCAGATTGGTCGAGAATGCGGTGTTCATAAGCCTTTAACCGAATACGAATCTTTTGTTTTGCCATTATGTTCCCTCCTTCGTCAGATTTAAAATTTGACTAGCTCCGCGGAAATTACCGCCACATCCTGTGGCAAAGCGGCCGGGTGTGTCGCAACCTTCCGCATCAACGCTTCGCAGCTTAAACTCCCATGGGGGTAGGGCAAATCTACCCGCCAACGCTCAAGCACCTATCCATAATACTAAAGAATCGTTGTCATATCAAGTGTTTAAAGCAATTTATTTTGATTGAAATCTTTCTGTAAAATAAAATCGTTTCCAAATTTCAACCAGATCTTCTTCAAAATTTTAAAAAGATCGTCAACGATGAACGAATTCCACCGTTGACGATCTTTTTCTTCTATATAAATTAGAGCCGGGCGCGTTTGGGCATCACTAGGTTGAGGATGATTGCCAGTAGAGCCGCAATGGCGATCGGGGAACCCAGGAGGTACTGAACCATCTGCGGAGCGGCACTGACAATCTTCTTGGGAATCAGGACCAGGGCGATCGTGATCACGATTGGCAGACCGATGATGTAGAGGTCGCTCTCCACCGTTGGCAAGTGACGAATAACGTTCAACCCGTTCAGCATGATCGTCACCGTGATGATGGCGAAGACCCCGCCGATGACCGGTGCCGGAATGGCTGCCAGGAAGGCCGACAGTTTCGTGCAGAAGCCGAGGATGATGAACCAGCCCCCGGCGGCGATGAAGACCCGCTTGCTGGCCACTCCGGTGATCGAGATGATCCCAGCGTTGGTCGAGTAACCGGTGACCGGCGTCGTCCCGGTGATGGTGGCCACCAGGCAGCTCAGTCCCTCGCCGACAATCCCATGGTTCCACTGATCCTTGGTGATGGTGTGGTTGGTCACCGCCCCCATCGCAAACCAGGTCCCGGTCGTCTCCGTGGTCAGGATCGCGTAGATGATGATGAAGGTCAGAATCGCCGTCATGTTAAAGTGCATTCCCCAGTGGAAGGCGGTCCGCTGCGGCAGGCTGAACCACGGGGCCGCGGCCACTGAGCTGGCGTCGAAGCGGCCCATCGTCGCACTCATGGCCGTACCGACCAGGAGTGCAATGACGATCGACCCGGTCTTAAAGAGCTTCTGGACACGGGGAAAACGGATGCTGATGGCCACACAGACCAGCAGGATCGCCGCGGTAACCGCCGCCAGCTCCATGTTCTGGTAGACGTTCCCCTTGGCCTCGAAGATATTGTCGTTCAGGGCCGACGGGATCAGGGAGAGCCCCACGCAGGTGATGATTGTGCCACCGACGACCGCGGGAACCAACCGGTTGATGATCTTCTGGAAGACCCCGCTTAGGCCGAGCAGGATCAGCAGGATCGCCCCGACCAGTAAGGAGCCCATCAGGGTAGCCATCCCGCCACCGTGGACCCCACCGCTGGCCATGACCACCCCAGCGGCTGCCGTCAGCGGAACAAACGACGGCCCTTGGGAAACCGGCATCTTCATGAACCAGGCCGTTTGCAGGATCGTGCCGATGCCAGCAGCCAGGAAGGTGGCCTGCAGGAGGCCGGTCGAGTCCACCGCCCCCATTGCCAGCAGGCCGGCCAGGATAATCGGTGGGACGTAGACATCCATCGCCAGGACGTGCTGCAGTCCTAACAGGACCGCCTCGCCCGTCGGCACCTTCTCATCCGGGCCAATCAACAAGTGTGCTTTTTCATCCATTCTTCTTCCTCCTCGCAACCGATCTAAGGTGATCGCCCATTAATCGCTAACGATCACGTGATGGTTGCTCTTGATAATTCGTATTTACACTATAACACGAAGGATATTGATTTCAAGTGCCGCCATTATTCGTTAAAGTACTGTGTATACCACAGAATACCGCTCCTATAATTCGTGTACCGCTTTCACTGGGTAAATGGATAAATTTAAAAACAAAAAAGACCGGTTAAAAACCGATCTTCTTTATTTAGTCATGACAGCGAATTAGTCGTTGCCCTTGCCGCTCTTCTTGATGATGTCTTCTTGAACTGACTTAGGAACAGCTGAGTAGTGGTCGAAGGTCATCGTGAAGGTACCACGACCCTGGGTAGCAGAACGCAGGGCAGTAGCGTAACCGAACATTTCTGACAGTGGAACGAATGAGTGGATCAGTTGAGCGTTACCACGTTCTTCCATCCCATCAATGGTCCCACGACGAGCAGTTACTTGACCCATGACGTCACCCATGTTGTCTTGTGGGACAACGATGTCAACCTTCATGATTGGTTCAAGGATAACTGGGTCCGCCTTCTTAGCAGCATTCTTCAGTGCGAGGGATGCGGCAACCTTGAAGGCTGCTTCACTAGAGTCGACTTCGTGGTAACTACCATCGTAGAGCTTAGCGTGCATGTCAACCAGTGGGTAACCGGCCAGGACACCATTTTGCATAGCTTCCTTCAGACCTTGTTCAACGGCAGGGATGAATTCACGAGGAACAACACCACCAACGATGGCGTCTTCGAATTCGAAGCCTTCCCCTTCCTTGAGTGGCGTGAATTCGATCCATACATCACCGTATTGACCTTTACCACCAGACTGACGAACGAACTTACCTTGGGCGCTTGCCTTCTTGGTAAATGCTTCACGGTAGGATACTTGTGGCTTACCAACCTTAACTTCGGCGTGGAATTCACGACGCAGACGTTCAACAATGATGTCCAGGTGCAATTCACCCATCCCGGCGATCAGGGTTTCACCAGTTTCAGGGTTAGTTTCAGCCTTGAAGGTTGGGTCTTCTTCAGCCAGCTTTTGCAGACCCTTGTCCATCTTGTCTTGGTCAGCCTTGGACTTTGGTTCAACGGAAACCTGAATAACTGGGTCAGGGAAGTCCATTGATTCAAGTTGCAGTGGGTGATCAGGGTCGGTCAGGGAGTCACCAGTCGTGGTGTTCTTCAGACCGATGGCAGCGGCAATATCACCAGAGAATACTTCTGGAATTTCGTGTTGTTGGTTAGAGTGCATTTGCAGCAGACGACCGATACGTTCACGCTTGTCCTTAGTGGCGTTCAGAACGTATGAACCGGATTGCAGGGAACCGGTGTAAACACGTAAGAAGGTCAGACGACCAACAAATGGGTCAGTGGCAATCTTGAAGGCCAGGGCAGCGAATGGCTTGTCATCACCGGCAGTCAGTTCAACTTCGTTCCCATCAGCGTCGTGGGCAACGAATGGCTTAACATCCAGTGGTGATGGCAGGTAGTCGATAACGGCATCAAGCATCATCTGGATACCCTTATCCTTGTAGGCAGAACCAGCAAGTACTGGGAAGAGCTTTTCTTCCAGGGTCCCCTTACGGATAGCAGCCTTGATTTCATCGACGGAGATGTCTTCACCCTCAAGGTACTTTTCCATGATGTTGTCGTCGATGTCCGCCAGCGTTTCGATCATGGCTTCGTGACGCTTTTGCGCTTCGTCCTTCATGTCATCTGGAATATCAACAGTATCCCAGTTGGTACCCAGCTTATCTTCGTCGTAAACGTAGGCAACCATCTTAACCAGGTCAACAACCCCGGAGAAGGTGTCTTCAGCACCAATTGGCATTTGGATTGGCAGTGGGGTAACGTTCAGACGGTCCTTGATCGTTTGAACAGAGTAGTCAAAGTTAGCCCCAACCTTGTCCATCTTGTTAGCGAAGACGATCCGGGGAACGTTGAATTGGTCGGCTTGGCGCCAAACCGTTTCGGTCTGTGGTTCAACCCCGGCTTGGGCATCCAGGACCGTTACGGCACCATCAAGCACCCGCAATGCACGTTCAACTTCGACAGTGAAGTCCACGTGTCCTGGGGTATCGATGATGTTGATCCGGTGGTCCTTCCAAACGGCCGTGGTGGCAGCGGACGTGATGGTGATACCACGTTCCTTTTCCTCATCCATCCAGTCCATTTGTGAAGCACCATCGTGAGTTTCACCAATCTTGTGAATCTTACCGGTGTAGTAAAGAATCCGCTCAGTGGCAGTCGTCTTACCGGCATCGATGTGGGCCATGATACCGATGTTACGCGTCTTAGCAAGTGGATATTCACGTTTGTTAGCCATCTTAAAGTGTATCTCCTTCCGAAAGATAATATCTTATAATCGTCATTTTTAGAAAAAGGGATGACGGTTATCAATCAACTACGTCACCCCTTTATTGTAACCAGTCAGGCAACTGGTTTCAATTGCCGATGATTACCAGCGGTAGTGTGCAAAGGCCCGGTTAGCTTCTGCCATCCGGTGAGTGTCTTCACGCTTCTTAACTGAAGCACCGGTGTTGTTGGAAGCATCGATGATTTCACGGGAAAGCCGTTCAACCATGGTGTGTTCCCCACGCAGCCGTGCGTATTGAACAATCCAACGAAGGCCCAACGTGGTCCGCCGTTCTGGACGAACTTCGATCGGAACTTGGTAGTTAGAACCACCAACACGACGAGCCTTAACTTCAAGAACAGGCATAACGTTTTCCATAGCTTGTTGGAAAACTTCAACTGGATCGTTACCAGTTTCTTCCTTAATTTGGTCGAAGGCTGCGTACAAAATCTTCGTAGCAGTCCCACGCTTACCATCAACCATCAGACGGTCGATTAAGCTCGTAACCAGCTTTGAGTTGTACACTGGATCTGGTAAAATTTCACGCTTTTGTACATGTCCTTTACGTGGCATTACTTAACTCCTCCTTAAAATTACTTCTTAGGCTTCTTAGTACCGTACTTGGACCGTGATTGCATCCGGCCTTCAACACCGGCAGTATCAAGGGTACCACGGATGATGTGGTAACGAACCCCTGGCAAGTCCTTAACACGACCACCACGAATCAAAACAACTGAGTGTTCTTGGAGGTTGTGACCAATACCAGGAATGTAAGCAGTAACTTCGATCAGGTTGGAAAGACGTACACGGGCGTACTTCCGCAGCGCTGAGTTTGGCTTCTTAGGAGTCATGGTACCAACACGGGTAGCAACCCCACGCTTTTGTGGAGCTGGCACCTTAACTTCTTCCTTCTTAAACGTGTTGTAAACATAGCCAAGAGCTGGTGACTTTGACTTGCCCTTGTGGCTCTTACGGCCCTTACGTACCAATTGATTAATGGTTGGCATAATTTTTCCCCTTCCTTGTTTTAAGTCCACACATCCAGGTGGTTCTTTTTGATGAATAAAAAAATTGCTGGATGGTTATTAGATTGTCGTGCCTTCGTTGACGCAAAAGTCTGCCCAACGACAGACACTCCGTTGCTAAAAAAGCACCTTAAATAGACTATCACGTCCCCAAATGAATGTCAACGCGATCGCCGGATTTCTTTTGGCGTCAAACGCCATAACCCACGTTTGTTTATTATAGGAGGTTTTTACCATGTTTGCCAAGTCATTTGTCACAATTCTCACCATCTGTTTCGCCTCATTTACCACCCTCGCTGCCCAGCGGTCCGGCGTTGGTCAATCCCCCTGGTCGCCACCGCGGTCCTACTGCGACCATTGCCACCATCCCCTCACCTGGTGGCAACTGGTCCCCATCCTCGGTTGGGTCATCCAGGGCGGACACTGCCACTTCTGTCGACAACGCATCACCGCCTACGACCCCCTCTGTGAATTAATCGGTGGATTCTTTGCCTGGCGGCTGGCCGGCCCCGGACTTTTCCACAGTCTCTTGGTGGTCCTGGTCATCCAGATTCTCATCTTCATCGCCAGCTGTGACTACTTCCACCAATACCTGTACCCACTCAGCCTGGTCGGTCTTCTTCTCCTCCCCCTCCTCATCCCCGGCTGGGGGTTCAGCCTAACCGGTGTCGTCACTGCCCTGGCGATGACCGGCCTGTTGACCATCACAGCCGCCCGCTGGTACTGGCTCGGCGGCGGGGATGTCCTCTTCATCGCCATCCTCCTTCTGACCTTTGGGGTTGAAGCCACCGCCCTGGTCATCCTACTGGCCTCCCTGCTTACCCTCATTGCCTTTTTCCACAGCCAGCAGAAACGCCTTCCCTTTCTGCCGGCCCTCTGTCTGGCCACCCTGATCATCTTGTCTACCTACTAAAAAAGGCCACGGCAGCGGGCCGTGACCAATTCATTTCTTATTCATTTTTATTCTCGACCGGCTTGATCTGCACCAGGAAGAGGTTGTGCCCAAAACGGGCCAGGTTCTCAATGTTCTGCAAGAGCAATAGTAGCCAGGAGAAGGCCAGACCAAACTCTAGCAATTCAAAGGCCGTCAGTGACAGGTAGTCGCTGAGCTTGAAAACGATGTACTCCAGCCCCATCAATGCCCCCATGATGTAGGAGAGGGTCAGAAACTGCCGGGTTACCTCCGGCAGGATCCAGCGAATCAGCACGATCAGGATCAACATGATGTAGACCAGCCACATCGACACCCGGTCATGTAGGACATGGAACTGGGGGTCGTTGGGGAAGAGACCGATCGAGGCGATGCAGGCCGACAGCATGTACAACAGCCAGCGCAGGGTCAGCACCCGCCGTCCCCGGTAACGCTTCTGCAGGTTAACAAATAGGTAGTCAACCAGGGTCAGCATCAACAGCCCCGAGAAGATTAGGGTAACGTTGAACTGGAGGCTGGCGGAGTTCTCCGCGGTCCCCAGGAAGCTGAAGTTGTGCTTCCACCAGTCCCGCGAGGAGTTGGTCAGCATCGAGAAGAGCATCCCGCCGATGATCATGATTGTCAACAGGTTGGTGACCACCCCGGAGGTCAGGGTCATCGCCAGGTTGATCATCACGTAGTTGACCGCGGCGAAAATCACGAAGGCAAAGACCGTCGTCGTGTAGAGGTCGAAGCTAGCGTTGGTAAACATCTGGCCGAGCAGCCAGAAGAAGGCCGAGAAGGAGAAGACCATGATTAATCCACAGGCAATCGCCAGTGGCGGTAGACTGCGCCAGTAGAAGTCCTTCGTCGGTCCGGTTTTGCGCACCTTTTCCACAATGAAGGTGGTGATAAAGATCACCAGGCCCGAGATCACCCCCAAAAACATCGCCCCGTTAGCCAAAGAGTAGTCACTCCCCGTCAGTGGGATCGGGTGCACCGCATTCCGTTCTCGGAAAAAGGCATAGAAGACCAGGGTGACCACCGCGGCCGGCAGAGCATACCACCAGAAGGCAATCTGCGGCAATTGGTCGATCACCCGGGCGGGACGAACATCGATCTGCTTATGATTGACGCTCAGGGCCAAACGGTCGCCGGGTTGAAAGTCGGTCTGGTCGAGGGCCGTTTCCGGGATTTCAATTTGATATTTTTTGGTCAAATAACCACCTCGTTCACAACAAAAGAGAGGCCGGTAAGTGCATTTACCAGCCTCTCTTCTTTTACTTATCACTTATCCACAAGCCTAGTTTTGCTTGTCTTCCTCTTTCATCTTGGCCTCAAGGTCCTTGATGGAGTAAGCAGCAACACTGACTTCCTTTGGCTTAATGTTCCGGTAGGTTGGCATCCCAGTCCCGGCTGGAATGATCTTACCAATGATAACATTTTCCTTCAGACCAACCAGTGGGTCGTTCTTACCACGAATAGCAGCGTCGGTAAGTACCCGGGTCGTCTCTTGGAAGGAAGCCGCGGACAGGAAACTGTTGGTTTCGAGGGCCGCCTTGGTAATCCCGAGGATCACCGGACGAGCGGTTGCCGGGATTCCACCAGCGTACAGGGTTGGCTTGTTGGCTTCACGGAATTGACCGATGTCCATCAGTTGACCTGGCAGGAGATCGGTGTCACCAGGATCCATGACCCGGACCTTCCGCATCATCTGACGGATCATAATTTCAACGTGCTTATCAAGCAGGTCAATCCCCTGCATCCGGTAAACACCCTGAACCTGAGCCAGCAGGTAAGTTTCGGTGGACAGGACGTCGCGAACCCGAATCAGTTCCTTCGGGTCGATGGAACCTTCGTTGAGGGCCGTCCCACGGTGAATGAAGTCACCTTCAGCCACCCGCATCCGGGCCGTGATTGGCAGAGTGTAGGTCCGGGTGTCGGTTTCACCCTTAACGGTAACATCCTTGGTCCGTTCAGCCGGGTTCTCTTCGATGGAGACAACCTCACCGGTAACCTCACTGATCGTTGCCCGACCTTTAGGGTTCCGGGCTTCCACAATTTCTTGCACACGAGGGAGACCTTGGGTGATATCGTCGTTGCCGGCAACACCACCAGTGTGGAAGTTCCGCAAGGTCAGCTGAGTACCTGGTTCACCGATTGATTGAGCGGCAACGGTCCCGACAGCTTCACCGGCTTCGACCCGGTCACCAGTAGCGGCGTTCCGGCCGTAGCAACGTTCGCAGACACCGTGTTCGGTGTTGCAAGTGAAGGCGGAACGAATCGTAACCTTCTTGACCCCAGCGTCAACGATCTTCTGGGCCATGTCTTCGTCGATCAGGACGTTCTTGCCAACGATCTTCTCGCCGGTCTTCGGGTCGAAGACGGATTTCATGGTGTAACGACCCATGATCCGGTCGTACAGTGGTTCGATCATTTCGTTACCGTTGGTGATGGCAGTAACTTCCAGACCACGGTCAGTACCACAGTCCTTTTCACGAACAACGACGTCTTGAGCAACATCAACCAGCCGCCGGGTCAGGTAACCTGAGTTAGCGGTCTTCAGGGCGGTATCAGTCATCCCCTTACGAGCACCGTGTGAGGACAGGAACATTTCCAGGACAGACAGCCCTTCGTAGAAGTTGGACAGGACTGGCAGCTCCATAATCTTACCGTTTGGTGAAGCCATCAGGCCACGCATCCCGGCCAGCTGGGTGAAGTTAGAAATGTTACCACGCGCACCGGAGTCGGACATCATGTTGATTGGGTTGTGGATATCCATGTGCTCAATCAGCTTGTTTTGAACCTCATCCTTGGCGTCGTTCCAGGCAGCGATAACCCGCTCGTACCGTTCGTCGTCCGTGATCAGGCCACGACGGAACTGCTTGGTGATCAGGGCCACCTGCTTACGAGCGTTCTTAATGATCTCTGGCTTTTCTGGCAGGTCATGAATATCGGACATGGCGGTAGTCAGACCAGAAATCGTGGATTCGTAGTAACCAAGGTCCTTGATCCGGTCCAGGAACTGGGAGGTCTTGGTAACTTTGTACTGCTTGTAAACTTCGGCAATCAGGTCGGACAGGAAGCCCTTCTTGAATGGTGGAACCAGTGGTGCGTTTTCGAGGTATTCATGGATGTCTTCGCCAGGTTCAAGGAAGAACTTGTCGTCAACCCCTTCATGAATGTTGGCATCGGTTGGTTCGTTGATGTAGGCAAAGTCCTTTGGCATGATCCGGTTGAAGAGGAGCTTACCAACGGAGGTTACCATGATCCGACCCCGTTGTTCGTCGGTGAATGGCTTGTCAGGGAATGATGATACCTGAACACCGACCCGGGTCTGCAGGGAAACGTAACCGTTCTTGTAGGCCATTTCAGCTTCGTCGGTGTCCTTAAAGATCATTCCTTCGCCTTCACGACCCTTGTCTTCAGTGGTCATGTAGTAGTTACCGATAACCATATCCTGGGATGGTGACACGATTGGTTCACCGTCACGTGGACTCAGAATGTGGTGGGCAGCCAGCATCAGCAAGCGGGCTTCAGCCTGAGCCTCGTCAGACAACGGCACGTGGATGGCCATCTGGTCACCATCGAAGTCGGCGTTGTAGGCGGTACATACCAGTGGGTGCAGCCGCATGGACTTCCCGGAAACCAGGATTGGTTCGAAGGCTTGGATACCAAGCCGGTGCAAGGTAGGTGCCCGGTTCAGCAATACTGGGTGTTCCTTGATAACGTCTTCCAATACGTCGAAGACATCGTCATCACGCCGGTCGATCTTCCGCTTGGCCGCCTTGACGTTGGCGGACAGGCCCCGCTTAACCAGTTCGTGCATGATAAATGGCTTGAACAACTCGAGGGCCATTGGTACTGGCAGACCCATCTGGTTCATCTTCAGGGATGGACCAACATCGATAACGGAACGACCAGAGTAGTCGACCCGCTTACCAAGCAGGTTTTGACGGAACCGCCCTTGCTTACCCTTGAGCAGGTGGGACAGGGACTTCAGCGGACGGTTACCCGGACCGGCAACCGGACGACCCCGCCGACCGTTATCGATCAGAGCGTCAACAGCTTCCTGCAGCATCCGCTTTTCGTTTTGCACGATGATCCCAGGGGCTTGCAGCTTGAGCAGCCGCTTCAACCGGTTGTTCCGGTTGATGACCCGCCGGTAGAGGTCGTTTAGGTCAGAGGTGGCAAACCGGCCACCTTCCAGTTGAACCATTGGACGCAGGTCCGGTGGCATAACCGGAATAACATCCATGACCATCCATTCTGGCTTGTTACCAGACTTGATGAAGGCTTCCAGGATGTCCAGTCGCCGGATGGCCCGGGTCCGCTTTTGACCAGTGGCTTCCTTCAACTCTTCCTTGAGTTCCTTGGCTTCCTTCTCCAGGTCCACATCGGCGAGCAGCTTCTTGATGGCTGCGGCACCCATCTCAGCGGTGAACCGGTTACCAAATTCGGCCTTCTTGTCACGGTATTCGGCTTCGGAGAGCAGTTGCTTCTTCTCCAGTGGGGTGTCACCAGGATCAAGCACTACGTAGGAAGCAAAGTAGATAACTTCTTCCAGGGACCGTGGGCTCATGTCCAGGACCAGGCCCATCCGGCTTGGGATTCCCTTAAAGTACCAGATGTGGGAAACCGGAGCGGCCAGTTCAATGTGGCCCATCCGTTCACGACGAACCTTGGAACTGGTAACTTCAACCCCACAGCGGTCACAAATCCGACCCTTGTAACGAATCCGCTTGTACTTACCACAAGCACACTCGTAGTCCTTAGTTGGGCCAAAGATTCGTTCGTCAAACAGGCCCTGCTTTTCCGGCTTCAGAGTCCGATAGTTGATCGTTTCCGGCTTCTTTACTTCACCGTAAGACCAGCTACGGATCTTATCTGGAGATGCCAGACCGATCTGCATGCTTTCAAATTTATTGACATCAATCAAAGGATGTTCCTCCTTATTTCAGTAAATCTCAGTTGAAGAACGATTAATCTTGCTTAGTTTTATCTTCAGTCGTTGATGCAGATGGGGTCTTCGAAGCCGATTCTTTCTTCTTATCATTGTCGGTGTTGTGCTGCTCGGCGTACTTGGCCAGGGCGTCAACACTGACAACTTCGGAGTCATCTTCATCCATGTTCTTTAATTGAACTTCCTGATGGTTACCATCGAGGACCTTCATGTCAAGACCCAGGGCCTGGAGTTCCTTAACCAGAACCCGGAATGATTCTGGGACACCTGGCTTTGGAATTGGTTGACCATTGATGATGGCATCGTAGGTCCGGACACGACCAACCGTATCATCGGACTTGTAGGTCAGGATTTCCTGCAGGGTGTAGGCCGCACCGTAAGCTTCGAGGGCCCAAACCTCCATTTCACCGAACCGCTGACCACCGAATTGTGCCTTACCACCCAGTGGCTGTTGGGTAACCAGTGAGTAAGGACCAGTTGACCGGGCGTGAATCTTATCATCAACCATGTGGGCCAGCTTCAGGTAGTGCATGGAACCAACGGCGATCCGGTTTTCGAATGGTTCACCGGTCCGACCATCATAGAGGATCGTCTTCCCGTCTTCTGGGAAACCAGATTCCCGAACGGCGTCCCAGACGTCCTTGTCGGAAGCCCCATCGAAGACTGGCGTTGCCATGTGGATACCAAGCCGCTTAGCAGCCATCCCCAGGTGCAATTCAAGCAGCTGACCGATGTTCATACGACTTGGCACACCCATTGGACTCAGCATGATGTCGATTGGCGTCCCATCTGGCATGTACGGCATATCTTCTTCAGGGATAACAATGGAAACCGTCCCTTTGTTACCGTGACGACCGGACATCTTGTCACCAACCTGGATCTTCCGCTTTTGGGCAATGTAGACCCGAACCATGGTGTTAACACCTGGTGACAGTTCGTCCCCGTTTTCACGGGTGAAGACCTTGACGTCCTGAATAATTCCGCCACCACCGTGAGGAACCCGCAGTGAGGTGTCACGGACTTCACGGGACTTTTCACCGAAGATGGCGTGCAGGAGCCGTTCCTCGGCAGACAGTTCGGTCATTCCCTTTGGCGTAACCTTACCAACCAAGATATCGCCATCATGAACTTCGGCACCGACCCGGACGATCCCGTTTTCATCGAGGTCCTTCAGGGCGTCGTCACCGACGTTTGGAATTTCCCGCGTCATTTCTTCAGGCCCTAGCTTAGTTTCCCGCGCTTCAGACTCGTAGGATTCAATGTGAATGGACGTGTAGACATCGTCCTTAACCAGACGTTCGTTGATGGCAATGGCATCTTCGAAGTTGTAACCCTGCCAAGTCATGAAGGCGATCAATGGGTTTTGACCAAGGGCCAGTTCACCTTGTTCCATTGATGGACCATCGGCCAGGACATCGTCGGCATCGACGTGTTCACCGACCTTGACGATTGGCCGTTGGTTGTAGTTCTTACCACCGTTGGAACGACGGAACTTCATCAGCTTGTAAGTATCAAGCGTGCCGTCATCCTCACGAACCCGGACTTCACGGGCGTCGACGTATTCCACGGTCCCGGCCTTCTTGGCAATCATGGCTACCCCAGAGTCATGCGCAGCCTTGTAGTCGATCCCAGTACTTACCAGCGGTGCGTGTGGGTTGAGCAACGGAACAGCTTGCCGCTGCATGTTGGCACCCATCAGGGCACGGTTGGAGTCATCGTTTTCAAGGAATGGAATACATGCGGAAGCGACGGAGACAACTTGTTTTGGTGAAACGTCCATGTAGTCGACGTTCTCAACACTAGTTTCAACGTATTCATCCTTGTCACGAGCCATGACCTCATCATCAACGAATGAACCATCGTCATTCAGTGGTGAGTTGGCTTGGGCAATCACAAAGTTATCTTCTTCGTCGGCCGTCAGGTAGTCGATCTTGTCCGTAACCTTGTGGGTCTTCCAGGAAACCCGCCGGTATGGCGTTTCAATGAAGCCATACTTGTTAACCCGGGCGTATGAGGAAAGACTGTTAATCAGACCAATGTTTGGTCCTTCAGGCGTTTCAATTGGGCACATCCGGCCGTAGTGGGTGTAGTGCACGTCCCGGACTTCATAACCGGCCCGGTCACGCGTTAAACCACCAGGACCTAAGGCAGACAGACGCCGCTTGTGGGTCAGTTCACCCAGTGGGTTGGTTTGGTCCATGAATTGAGACAGCTGGGAAGAACCGAAGAATTCCTTGATGGAGGCAACCACCGGCCGAATATTGATCAGCTGTTGTGGAGTGACGGTGTCAGGATCTTGAATTGACATCCGTTCACGAACCACCCGTTCCATCCGGGCCAAACCGATCCGGAATTGGTTCTGCAACAATTCACCCACGGAACGAATCCGCCGGTTACCCAAGTGGTCGATATCATCGGTTGAGCCGATTCCTTCTTGCAGGTTGAAGAAGTAGTTCAGGGAAGCCAGGATATCAGCTGGTTCGATGTGCTTGTATTCCAACGGAATGTGGCCGTTACCGATGATCGGCACAACCCGTTCTGGATCCTTCTTGGAGTAAACCAGGATCTTCTGGAGCTTAACTGGATCGGTAACCACGGCTTCGTCGGATGGCGTGTAGGTAACCATCTTGAAGTCGTCACGGTCCAGGTAAGGTTCCAGCTTCTTGAGGACTTCCTTGGTAACCGTGTCACCCTTTTGAGCCAACACTTCACCAGTGTCAGGGTCAGCCAGGGTTTCGGCCAGGGTGTTGCCGAGCAGGCGGTACTTGAGCATCAGCTTCTTGTTGGTCTTGTAACGGCCAACCGGTGCCATGTCGTAACGCTTAGGATCGAAGAAGCGGGCCGTCAGCAGGTTCCGGGCTGAGTCAGCGGTCTTTGGTTCACCTGGACGCAGCCGTTCATAAATATCCTTCAGGGCTTCTTCAACCCGGGAGTCTTCGGCGTTCTTGTGAACATCCTTGTCCAAGGTCAAAGACAAGGTCTCACTGTCACCGCCGAACATATCAATGATTTCGTCATCAGAACCGAAGCCCAGTGCCCGAACCAGTTCGGTCATTGGCAGCTTCCGGGTCCGGTCAATCCGGACATAGGAAACGTTCTTAGCGTCGGTTTCGTATTCCAACCAGGCACCACGGTTTGGAATGAAGGTGGCACCGTAGCTTGGCCGACCATTTTTGTCGGTTTCTTCATTATAGTAGACACCAGGGGAACGGACTAATTGAGAAACAATAACCCGCTCGGCCCCGTTAATAATGAAGGTCCCTTGATCAGTCATCAGTGGGAAGTCACCGAAGAAAACATCCTGCGACTTGATCTCACCAGTTTCGTGGTTGGTCAACCGTAAAGTAACGTGTAGTGGTGCTGAGTAATTTGCATCGTGTTCACGTGCTTCATCAACAGTGTACTTAGGTTCTAAAAGTTGATAGTCAACGAATTCCAGGGAAAGCTTACCTTGGAAGTCATCAATTGGCATAATGTCATCAAACATTTCCCGCAACCCTTTGTCCATGAACCAATTGTAGGAATTAGTCTGGATCTCAATCAGGTTAGGCAACTCGAGAACTTCTTTAATCCGGGAGTAACTACGACGGGTACGGTGCTTACCGTATTTTACTAAATGTCCGGCCAAACTGTTCACCTCTCTAATTTGTTGGGTGAGCCATTTTCAAATGTTACATTTTGATTACAATTACCATCAAAAGCAACTTTTGGGCAAAAAAAATCCAAAAACAGTTAGCAACTGTCTTTGGTTTTATTGCAGGACCCGATGGACAATAGATCACCAGGCCCAAATGAACTCACAAATTACATACTATTGTAGTATAAGCTCAATATATTTAATTGTCAAGGATTAAATAATTTCCTGCTTCGGCGTCCGTTTCAGGCCATTGATAATGCAATCAATGATTAACTTGGTCCGTTGGTCACTGTTGATGGCGTGTCCACCGATCACTTGGTAGGTTCCAAAGACAGGAGTCAGGCTCGCCAGGAAGAGTTCCGCCGCTTCCTTGGGCAGGAGATCCGCCCGGAGACCAACCTCAGGCTGCTTGAAGTACTCGCCAATTGGTACCAGGTAATCCATCACAAAGATCATGTTGAACTTCCGCTGGGCACTCTTGGAAAGGAGTTGCATGGCCTGATTGTACTGGTCATAGATGCTGATTGGGTGGTGTTTCTTCAGGACCTTCACGATTTCAAAGAGCTGGTCCTCTGGCGATAGTTTGTGCTTGCGCAGGACCTTATTGATATCCTGACGAACCTTACCGGAAAAGTTTGTCATCACGTTTAAGAAGAGTACCTCTTTATCGCTGAAGTGGTGGTATAGGGCCGGCTGGGTGATCCCGATCTCCTTGGCAATATCCCGGGTTGACGTTTGGGCAAACCCCTTTTGTAAGAAGAGCCGCGTCGCCGTCCGCAGAATCGCGGCCCGCGTCTTTTCAAGCTGCTCCGTTCGTTTCATTGCATTGACATCCTCCTAAAAAATCCACATTTATCAATATTATATTACCAGTCAGCGTTTTTTGACAACGGATTCACAAATTCACGCAAATTAGGAGCTGCTTCATCGTGAAGACAGCTCCTAAAGCGTTACTTATTCATCTTGACCAAGATGGGCTTGGCCGTGTTTGAATTCTTGATCTTCATCGTCAGCTGACCGCGGTGGGCGCCAATGGTGACGTCATCGCCAACCTTGATCTGCCCGTCCAGTAGGGCCGTACTGAGGCTATCCTCAACGTGGTCCTGGAGGGCCCGCCGCAGTGGCCGGGCACCATATGCCGGATTGTACCCAATTTTGGCAATCTCGTCAATGGCAGCCGGGGTGATCTTCAGGTTGATCCCCTGCTCGGCAATCCGCGTGCTCAGGTCACCAGCCATCAACTTGACGATCTGGTGCAGCTCCTTCTTGTTGAGGGAGTGGAAAATAATCGTCTCGTCGATCCGGTTGAGGAACTCTGGCCGGAAGTGCAGTTTCAACTGCTGCTTGATGGCGGCCGCCATAGCATTGTAGTCGTGACTTAGGTCCTTGGCCCCAAAGCCGACCTCCTTCTCGTCCTGGAGCTGGGTAGCCCCTAGGTTGGAGGTCATAATGATAATCGTGTTCCGAAAGTCAACCTTGCGGCCCTTGGCATCGGTCAGGTAACCGTCGTCTAAGACCTGAAGAAGCAGGTTGAAGACGTCCGGGTGGGCCTTCTCGGCCTCATCCAGCAGAACAACCGAGTACGGGTGTTGACGAACCTTCTCGGTCAACTGGCCTCCTTCATCGTAGCCGACGTAGCCCGGGGCCGCTCCAATCAACCGGCTGGTACTGTACTTCTCCATATATTCGGACATGTCAATTCGAATCATGTTGTCTTCGGAACCAAACATTGCCTCGGCCAGGGCCTTGGCCAGCTCAGTCTTCCCAACCCCGGTTGGTCCGAGGAACATGAAGGAGCCAATCGGCCGGTTAGGATCCTTCAGCCCACTGCGGGCCCGCCGGATGGCCTTAGCCACGGCACTGACGGCCTCTTCCTGGCCGATGACCCGCCGGTGGAGAACCCGTTCGAGGTTGACCAGGCGTTCACTCTCGCTCTTCTTCAGCTGGGTCAACGGGACCCCGGTCCATTCGGCAACCACCTTGGCGACGTCTTCACCGGTAACCTTGAGCCGGTAGTCACCCTTAGCCGCCGTCCGTGAGGCCATCTTCTGCTGCTGGCGATTCAGTTCGGCCTTCAAGGTCAGCTCATCCTGGCGGAGCTGAGCTGCCCGGTCGAAGTTCTGGTTCTCAATCGCCGTCTCCTTGGCCGTGCGCAGGTCGTCCAACTTACTCTGCAAGGACGGCTGGCGGTCCCGTTTCTCCTCGGCATCAATCCGGACCATCGCTGCTGACTCATCCATCAGATCGATGGCCTTGTCTGGCAAGAACCGGTCAGAGATGTAACGGTCGGAGAGCTTAACCGCTTGTTCCAGGGCATCATCCGTGATCTTGGCATGGTGGTGTTCTTCATACTTGGGCCGCAACCCCTTTAGAATCTGCAGGGTGGCCTCCGGCGTTGGCTCATCGACCTGTACGGTGGCGAACCGCCGCTCCAGGGCCGCATCGGATTCAATGTACTTTTGGTACTCGTCCAGGGTGGTAGCCCCGATCGTCTGCAGTTCCCCCCGGGCCAGGGCCGGTTTCAGAATGTTTGAAGCATCGATAGCCCCCTCGGCACCACCAGCCCCGATCAGGGTGTGGAGTTCATCAATGAAGAGGATGACGTGACCGTCGTTTTGAATCTCCTCGATAACCTTCTTCAGCCGGTTCTCGAACTCACCACGGTACTTGGTGCCGGCCACCAGGGACCCCATATCGAGGACCATCAGGCGCTTGTTGGCCAGTTCCTCGGGAACGGTCCCAGCAATCATCCGTTGGGCCAGGCCTTCGACAATCGCCGTCTTCCCGACCCCCGGCTCCCCGATCAGGACGGGGTTATTCTTCGTCCGGCGGCTCAAGATCTGGACAACGCGTTTAATTTCCTTGTCCCGACCGACAACCGGATCAAGCCGCTTGGTCCGCGCTAACTGGGTCATATCCCGGGCCAACTTATCCAGGGTCGGGGTTCCGGCCGTCTGGGCATTGTTGTTATTCTGGCCGGCCTGTCGCCGAACCTGACTTTCAGAGATGCCGAGCCGCCGGAGGGTAACCTTGCGAACCTGACGTGGCAAAACGTCTAGGCTGTACAGGATTCGGGATGAAAGAACCCCTTCATCGGCAATCAGGGCTAGGAGCAAGTGCTCGGTCCCAATCTTCAAGGCATGCATCTGTTGAGCTTCACGCCCCGCCAGTGCCAGAACCTGTTTGGCCTTTGGTGAGTATGGCAGATAATCGGCCGGGCCAAGGTCATCCATCGTCCCGTAGCCGATCAGCCGTTCAATCTCTTCGCGAATATCATCGCTCGTGATTGAGAACTGCTCAAAGATCTTGTTGGCAATGCCGTCTTTATCCATCGACAGGGCCAGCAGGAGGTGTTCGGTCCCCACGGCCTGGTGCTTAAAGTACTTTGCCTGCTCATGAGCAATCGCTAAAACGTGCTTGGCGCTAGGTGTAAACATGTTATCCATCTGCATCATCCTCTAACTTTCATACCGTAATCGATTAAGAAATGAAACTAAAATCCGTGCGCGAAGTTTATTCTCCATATTGGTATCATCAACTGCTAAAGTCTGTTTCGATAGTGCCACCAGCATCAGGTCACCCTCACGTTGTGAAATCACCTTTTCATTATAAAGCGTTTGAATAATCGCAAACGCGTCCCGTTCGCGAATTGAGTCACCAATTGCCTGGACCAGTGAGTTTAGCACATCCACGTCGCCAAGTAAATTAACCCGCTCGATGCGGATATAGCCACCACCGCCCCGTTTACTCTGAACAAGGTAGCCATTCTGAATGGTGAATCGGGTCTTAATCACATAGTTAATTTGTGATGGAACAACGTTAAAATGATCAGCAATTTCAGAACGACGAATCTCGATCTGGGTATCGTTGCCAAAGATCTCTTTGAGATATGCTTCAATAACGTCCGAAATACTTCGGTTCTCCATTTCATCGCCCTCCATCATCTGACTAATCTTGACCATTATTTTACCATATTTTGCTAAATTCTGCCCGAATAACGCCCTAAACGAAAAGAACTACAAGAAATAACGAGATTCCTTGTAGTTCTAGGATATTATTAAATCGAATTTAACTAGTCTTCAAGACTGAAGTCAACAACGTTCCGGCCAACAACCTTGTTGTCCTTGAGTTCTTGAATCATGTCGTTGATTTCAGAAAGCTTACGAGTGTGAACGATTGGGTGAACCTTACCTTCAGCACCGAATTGGAAGCATTCTGCCAGGTCTTGACGGGTACCAACCAGGGAACCGGCAACGATAATCCCATCCAGAACCGTCTTGGCAATGTTCAGTTTCATGTCACCTTGTGGAAGGGCAACGGCAACTAAGCGGCCATCTGGACGAAGGGAGTTAACGGCTTGGTCGAAGGCAGCAGTCGTAACAGCAGTAACAACTGCAGCGTGAACACCGCCGACCTTTTCTTGGATCTGTTCGTCAACGTTGTTATCGTGACGGTTGATGCAGATTTCAGCACCGTTTTCCTTAGCAGCCTTCAGCTTGTCTTCGTTACCATCAACGGCGATAACGTGGGCACCGAAGACGTTGTGAGCAAATTGGATACCGAGGTTACCAAGACCACCAGCACCAACGATTGATACCCATTGACCAGGCTTGATGTCGGCAACCTTCAGTGCCTTGTACATCGTAACACCGGCACAGGTCAGTGAGGTAGCTTCAACGGGGTCCAAGCCTTCTGGAACCTTAACGGCGTAGTCAGCTGGGACGATGCATTGTTGTGCCATGGCACCATCAGCAGTGTAACCAGCGTTCAGGACGTTCCGGCAAAGAGTTTCACGACCAGTCAGGCAGTATTCACAGTGGCCACAGCCCTTGAAGAACCAAGCGATTGATACCCGGTCCCCAACCTTCAATGAGGTAACACCAGGGGCAACCTTGGATACACGGCCGACACCTTCGTGACCGATAATCCGGCCTGGCTTCTTACCGAAGTCACCGGCAGCACAGTGAAGGTCGGTGTGGCAAAGACCACAGTATTCCATGTCAACTAAAGCTTCGCCTGGCTTGAGGTCACGAAGCTTAACATCCTTAACAGTAACGTATCCATCTACTGGATCATTAATAACAGCAGCTTTCATAAGGTAAGATCTCCTTCTCAAAGACATGTTATATTTTTCACAATTATTATGATAGCAGAACAAGCTCATTTTTTAAAGGCTATTTCACAAAAAAATTCACAATGAAAGCGGACCACTCACGATTAAATTGGCAATGGCAGCGTTATTACTAGAATTCGCCCAGGCAAACCAATTATAAAAATTAAATTATATCACTAACTAAAAGTAACAGGATTGTGAAGCACTCACAATTCGGTCACCGATCAAGACCATAGAGCAGCCGGATTGTCGTCCGGTCTTCCTTGGTGATCCCGGTCCGGACATTTCGTGGAATCATGACACTATGCATATACTCTGGGGCGTGGGCCAGGCCCAGGGAATGGCCCAACTCATGTTCGGCAACCGCCGTCCGAAAGTGGCGGCTGGTATAGTCCAATTGATTGGGGTCCAGGGTCGACTTGGCCTGAATGAGGGCGTGGGTGTCAGGATTATACTCGGTACTGGTCGAACCCAGCTGGGCGGAGGTATAGCCCACGGTCGGCGTTGGCGCCGTGCTGGACAAGGAACCATCGCGGGCAATGATATCAGCGCGGTCCTCATCGTGACACCACTTAATGTGGACGGCCCCCGTCTTATTCCAGGCCCGTACCGCGTCCCGGAAAGCCTGCTGAAGAGGCTTATCCTGGGTTGCCATATAGATCTTCAGACTGCGGGTTGGCCACCGGTAGCCCTCGGTCGGCGTTGGGGTCCGCGATGGGATCCGCAGACTCTTGGCCGCCGCCCGATTGGCTTGGGTGGAATCATCCAAGGTAGTTGATTGCCCGTCATCATTACTGAAGACTGCCGACTGGTTATTAATGGAAGAAACGTCAGCCGCCTGGACCGGTGCACCGGCTCCGCTGAGGGCCAACAATGTACTTACTAAAAATAAAAGGCGTTTCATCACTCTCTCTCCCCTCGCTTAACAGCTATAACAATGATGGATCATTTGAATAAGGCAAGCAACTATTATGGCTCATGGTTATTTCGATAATTTTAAACTACTTTTAATATACAAGTAACTTAAATTTAAGTACCCATCACCGGCATTTGTTGCTATCATGTAAATAACGTTTTAAACCATATCAAGGGAGATCTTATATATGTCAAAACGACTGATTGATAAAGTAGCATTGATCACTGGAGCAGCGAGTGGCCAAGGGGCAGCCGAAACGGCCCTCTTCGTTAAAGAGGGTGCGAAGGTAATTGCAACTGACGTCAATACTAAACTCCTCAACCAGCACGCGGACAACCTGCGTGAACAGTATGGTGACGTGATCCTGCCACTGAAGTTAGACGTCACGCAGGAAGACCAATGGGCCGATGCCATCAGCAAGGGAGTCGATAAGTTCGGCAAGATTGACATCCTGGTCAACAATGCCGGGATCGGGGTTACCGATAAGACGTCCGGGCTGACCGACTCCACAGTTGCCGACTGGCACCGGTTCATGGATACCAACGCCATGGCCCACTTCCTGGGAATGAAGCACGTCGTTCCCGTAATGAAGAAGAACGGCGGCGGCTCAATCATCAACATCTCCTCCCTCGCCAGTGTCCAGGGGATCGCCGGAGCGTCCCCGTACACCGCTTCGAAGGGGGCCTCACGGGCATTCACCAAGGGGGCCGCTCGCGACCTCGGCAAGTATAACATCCGGGTCAACTCCGTCCTGCCTGGCTGGATCGTTACTCCAATGATGCAGGCCTTCACCCTCAATAAGCAATTGCTGGACTCACTGATCGACGGAATTCCGCTCGGCCACCTCGGTGATCCCGAGGACGTGGCCTACCCGGTCCTCTTCCTGGCCAGTGACGAGGCCAAGTACGTCAACGGGGCCGAACTGATCGTCGATGGCGGTCAGTCCGTCCGGGGATAGCCCCAATTTTAAGGTTCACAACACAAACGAGCATCATCAGTTTGGCCAATTACCAGCTGATGATGCTCGCTTTTTCGTTATCGATACTAAATACGGCGGATAGCTGTTGGGCAGAATTCACTTTCAAACTGGAGCAAATTCTAACGTTAACTGTCATTGCGATTCCCTAGCTCCCAGAAGGCCAGGGCCGAGGCTGCGGCGACGTTTAGTGAATCGACACCGGGAGCCATTGGGATCTTGATCGTAAAGTCGCTCTGGGCAATCGTCCGTTCCATCAGGCCGGGGCCCTCCGCACCGAGAATGATGGCCAATTTTTCCACCCGCGATAATTGTGGATCGTCAATGCTGACGGTGTCATGGCGCAGGGCCATCGCCGCCGTTTGGTAGCCCAGCTGATGAAGAAGACCGATTCCTGCTTCCTGCCAGACCTTGGCGTCAACATAAGTCCACGGTACCTGGAAGACGGTTCCCATCGCTACCCGCGAGGACCGCCGATAGAGGGGATCGGCGGAGTCACTCGTCACAACCACCCCATCGATGCCCAGGGCCGCGGCAGATCGGAAGATTGCCCCGACGTTGGCGGGATTAACCACCCGTTCCAGGACCGCGACTCGTGGGTGATCACCCGGCAGGGTCGCCAGAAAATCAGCCAGGCTGGGCCGCTCCGCCCGGTACATCGCGGCCAGCGCCCCCCGCAGCATGTTGTAGCCGGACAGCTGGCGAATCAGGGTACTGCTGATCACGTAGATGAGGGTTTGTCCTAGCCCCTGAGTGTTGTTGGCGGCCATCTCGTGATCCAGGTCTGCCAAGTCACGCTCCAGGGCCCGTTCCTCCATCAAAAGAGACGCCGGCCGATAGCCCGCACGCAGCGCCCGTTCGATCACCTTGGGACTCTCGGCAATGAACATGCCCGGCTTCATGGCATGCGAGAGTTGGGCCTCGTTGAGCCGCACGTAAGGATCCAACGCGGTGCCGGCAAGGTCATTTAGATAAATCAAGTTGTGCATCGTCTACCTACCCTCTTGCAGTAAAATTAAAAGCCCATTGCAGCAATGATTGCTACAACGGGCTTTTTAGTAGTCGGAAATACAAGATTCGAACTTGCGACCTCTGCGTCCCGAACGCAGCGCTCTACCAAGCTGAGCTAATTTCCGAAAAAAAGAAGCGCCACACCCATCTCAACGAGATAACTGTCACGCTTTAATGATGCACCCAGAAGGAGTCGAACCTTCAACCTTCTGATTCGTAGTCAGACACTCTATCCAATTGCGCTATGGGTGCATAAGAGCGGAAGACGGGATTCGAACCCGCGACCCCCACCATGGCAAGGTGATGTTCTACCACTGAACTACTTCCGCATATTAAGTTTTGACACATTCCGTATCAACAGTTATAAACTATACATGATAAACGGTAATTTGTCAACAGCTTTTTCTAAAAAGTTCAAAAGCCGTATGCGGATGAAGGGACTTGAACCCTTACATCAAAAGATACAAGATCCTAAATCTTGCGCGTCTGCCAATTCCGCCACATCCGCATATGGAGGATACAGGGCTCGAACCTGTGACCCTCTGCTTGTAAGGCAGATGCTCTCCCAACTGAGCTAATCCTCCGAAACGATTAAACTGAAACAAATCAGCTTAATCAATATAACATTATCTCACTATTCCGTCAAGGCCTACTTGAGATTTAATTCTTCCAGCTTGGCATCGATCATCTTCAGTACCTGCTGAGCGGCCCGGTCATCCTCAACAAAGTCGTACTTGTCCCCGTCGATCAGCATCTTCGGACTCTCGTCGTACTGCTGGTACCAGTCGACGTAACGCTCGTTCAGGTTCTTGTAGTAACTGTACAGGGATGGATCGTTAGCGATCTGTTCGTATGACCGCCCCCGCTTCTTGATCCGCTTCAGCATGGTATCGAACGAAACCTGAATGGTGATCAACAGGTTTGGGGCCTTCTGATGAACCTGGTCCGGCAGTTCCTCCATCATGTTGTTTAGGAGGGAGGAGTAGATGTCTGACTCGGTCTCAGTGGCTCGCCCCATGTCGGCATTCAGCTTAAAGAGGAGGGCATCCTCGAAGATTGACCGGTCCAGGACATTCAGGTCGTTGCCATAGGAGGCCTTGATCTCGTCCAGCCGTTTATTCAGGAAGTAGATCTGAAGAAGGAAACCGTACTTCTTCGGGTCCTTGTAGAAGAGCGGCAGGATCTTGTTGCCCTCAACCGACTCGTAGAAGGCCTGGCTGTTCAGATGGTTGGCTAAGAGTTGCGTCAGGCTGGTCTTCCCAGCACCAATTGTTCCGGCTAAAGCAATCATTAATAACGTTCCCTTTCTTAATTAGAGTCTTTAAAAACACACGAATACAATTCTATCACTAAAAAACAAAATGGCCACCCGAAAGTGACCATATTTTGTGGTTAATAATTATTTATCCTCATCATCTGGTGCCACGTACTTCTCACCTTTGGTACTTGGTGACAGATCCACCTTGTCCAGTGGGATAATGTGGGTCTTGTAACGCAGCTTGTAGTAGATGAACAGGATCAGGAAGATCGGCACACTCATGTAAGAGATGGCGATGTTCTGCCAGTCCCACTTGATGAAGGCGTCGACGTTTTGCCCACAGATCACGATAAAGCAAAGGATGAAGGCAAAGATCGGGCCAAATGGGAAGAAGGATGACTTGTACTTCAGATCATTGAGGTCCCGTCCCTGACTGACGTAAGCCCGCCGGAACCGCCAGTGTGAGGCGGCGATCCCGAGCCAGGCAATGAACCCGCACAACCCGGAGGCACTGATCAGGTAGTTATATGCCTGGGGCCCGATGAATTGGGTCAGGTAGATCAGGCAGGAAACCAGCATTGTCCCCAACAGGGCGTAGATTGGAATTCCCCGCTTGTTGACGTAGCCGAAGAAGCGCCATGCGTACCCCTCCCGTGCCTGGGAGAAGAGCATCCGTGTCGAGGCGTAGAGTCCGGAGTTAGCAGACGAAACAACCGCCGTCAGGATAACCGCGTTCATCACGCTGGCGGCGACGGCCAGGCCAGCCCGCTTGAAGACGATGGTGAACGGACTCATCGTGATGTTGGAGACATCCTGGTTCAACAGGTTCTTATCAGTGTATGGCAGGATGCATGCAATCACAAAGATCGTGCAGATGTAGAAGATCAGGATCCGCCAGAAGGTTGAGTGAATGGCCTTAGAGACCGAAACCTCAGGGGTAGCCGCTTCACCGGCCGTGATCCCGACCAACTCCGTCCCCTGGAAGGAGAATCCGGCGATCAGGAAGATACTGATGATGGCTGGGATCCCACCGACGAACGGCGCCTTCTTGTAGTGGAAGTTGCTGACCCCCACGGCGTGACCACCCATGATTCCAAGGATGATGGCCACCCCGACGATCAGGAAGACAACCACGGTGACGATCTTGACCAGGGCCAACCAGTACTCCGTCTCACCATAGGAACGCACGGAGAGATAGTTGATCAAGAAGATCAGGGCCAGGACGGTGACACTGAAGATCCACTGGGGAACCGACGGCAGCCAGTAGTTCATGATGATGCCGGCCGTCGTCGCCTCCACGGGGATGGTGACAGCCCAGTTTAACCAGTAGTTCCACCCCATGGCAAAACCCAGGGCGGGATCGATGAACTTGGTGGCGTAAGCGGAGAAGGACCCGGTCAGTGGCATGTAGGTCGCCATCTCACCGAGGCTGGTCATCAGGAAGTAGACCATCATCCCCATCACAACATAGGCAACGAGGGCCCCACCAGGTCCGGCGGTCGAGATCGCCTCACCACTGGTGATGAAAAGCCCCGTCCCGATCGTCCCACCGAGGGCGATCATTGAAAGGTGACGCGTCTTCAGTGACCGTTTAATGTGGCCGCCAGCGCTGTCACTGTGACTTGTTTCTGCCATATAACTCATTCCTCCAATAGTAAATAAAAAGTCTTCCAACGGAACGCCCATCAGAAGACCTGGTAATAACCACGGTAAATCTTATCCGGAAGCGCCCCGCATTTTTTGCGACAGTCCATGACTTGTTCAGCCATGGCCCAACAGGATGGCAGAATAAGCCGCCATTCGTTTCGGCATTCCTCCCTTTCATCCGCCGTCCGGTGCTCATTCACCTATTGCAGAATACTGATAAGGAATGCAACCTCTTCATTGTTTTCTAATTATACTCTAATATTTGACTAACGCAAGCCCTTTTTAAAGCACCACGTCCCCTGCTCGCCATCATTACGTACTTGACTGAACCCGTTCTTGGCTAGGACCCGTTGGGAGGCAACATTGTCATCGTCCACGATGGCCCTCAGCCGGGTTCCCGGCTTCAGACGGTCAAGGAGGTACCCCACCGCCATCGTCATGATCCCCTGACCCCAGTCGGCCCGATTCAGCAGGTAGCCCAGTTCCCAACAGTCCGCATTAACCCGGTCGAGGGTGATGATTCCTACCACCCGGTCATCGCAACGGATCGTCAGCAGGTGGACGCTGTGCATCAGCATGGCCACCGCGGTTGGATCGGGGACGACCAGCAGGTGGGCCCGCTGGCGAACCAGTGGATCGGCCAAAATCTGGGCGATGTCCGCGCTGTCATCGGAAGTCGCCATATTAAGTTTGATTGCTGGCATTGTTTTCCCTCCTAAATAAAAAGCCGTGTACGAGACACGGCGGTAATAACTAGATTTCAGAAGTCGACAGGAACGGAATCCTGCGTAGGCGTGGTGCCCAGACCACGTAAAGCCATTCGGCTACCTGAAGCCAGGCATAGGCCAAGAGCATCGCACTAATCGTGTCGAACGGCCAGTGGGCATACAGGTAAACCCGGGAGACCGCCAGGAAGAAGACCACGAAGACGATCAACAGTTGGCAGATCGTCCGGGTCGAGTGCTTTCTGATCAGTGGAATTACGATCAGCAGCAGGATGGCCGCCACCAGGAAGATCCCTAGGGTGTGACCACTCGGAAAGCTGTAGCCATCATCGGCGGCCAGGTGTTGCGCCGGCCGGGCCCGCTTGACGATGTGCTTAAAGATCTCGCCGAGAACATCCCCACCGACGAGCGTCCCCAGGGCCCACAGCGCCGGAATCTGGTAGCGCTTGTACCAGAGTAGGGCGGCAATGATAAGCACCCAGAGCAGGTCCATCTTCGGGCTTGCCAGGAACGACAGGAGGGTCATCAGGGCGTGGAACCAGCCCACATTCTCGATTCGTTGCCCGGTGAATAAGGATTGCAGGACGGCATCAATCATGGTGACCACCGACGAGTTAAACTTGATGAGCAGCATTAAAATGATAAAGGCACCACCAGAGATGGCAAATCGCCACCACCGGTGATGATCGCGTTCGATAAACATTAATAAATCTCCTATTTTGATATTGATAACATTAACTGAGTATACCACACTGCCCCGCCGTCAACGGTTCTTTTTCACAATTTTCCAGCGACGGTAGTGAATGATCCGGTTCAGCAGTTCACCCAGTCCAAAGCCCAGGGTGATTGCACCGACGATAACTACCACCTGGTAGAAGTAGACGGTGACCAGGTGGTAGTTGCCGATAGCAAAATTACGAACCATCTTGTAGGCCTGGCCACCGGGAACAAAGGGAACCAGGGCGGGGACCTCGAAGACAATTGCCGGCATCTTCTTGTGCTGGGCCGCCCAGCGGCTGCACAGAGCAATCAAAACGGCGGCAAAGAGGTTGCCAAAGGCCAGGCCGATCCCATGCTGGTAATACATGACCCAATAGATGACCCAAGAGCCCCCACCGATAATCCCGGCCACGTTGTAGGCACGCGGCGGGATATGGAGAAGGATGCCGAAGCAGACTGTCGAGATGTAGGAGAGGAAAAACTGCAGTGCCAGGTTCAACCAATAATGCATTCTTCCACCCCCTAAGCGAAATGCAGAACAATGACAATGGCGCTACCGATCGAGACCGCCGTCAGGATAGCCTCAATCCCCCGGGTTGGTCCCGAGATTAGGTTGCCCGACACCAGGTCGCGGGCCGCGTTGGTCAATGGGATTCCCGGGACCAGTGGCATTACGGCCCCGATGATGATGTCGTTGATGCTGTGGGCCCAGCCGAGTTTGACCATCAGGACCGCCAGGAAGCCGATCACCAGGGACGAGCAGAACTCGCCCAGGTACTGGATCTTGAACTTACGGATCACGTAGGAGAAAACCGCGTAGCTGATCCCACCGTCGACAAATCCGGCCCAGGAGTCTTGGTAATCGCCGGTGAAAACGATCATCAACGCCATGCTTAAGACGGCAGCGGCCAGGGCCTCAACCAGGTTCTGGTACTTGTACGGGCCCTGACGATCAACCCACTGCAACTGGGCATAGGCCTCAGGGAGGGTGATCAGGCCCTGGGACATTTCCCGGGAAATTTCGTTGACCGCGGTCACCTTGCTCAGATCATTCTTACGCCGACGGATGTTCATCACCATTGCATTGGGCATGTTGTTGGCGCCGAGCACGATCCCGGTCACCGTCGTGAAGGCTTGAAAGTCCTGGAGGCCAGCCGTGTGCGCCATCCGGTGGAGGGTATCGTTGACCCGCTCCATGTTGGAACCATTCTCGATGAGAATCCGCCCGGCCAGTGAGCACGTCCGCAGGGCCAGCCGGCGCCGTTTCTTCGTTAGCATCTGTCCACTTCCTTTGTGCAATTGACTCTACTAAAAAAGGTACCACTAACAATTTGCATTGTCAGCAGCACCCATCAGATTTAGTCGTTAATCCTTAACAACGTTGACCGCTTGAAGGCCCCGGTCGCCCTCTTCAACATCGAAGGTCACGTGTTGACCCTCGTCTAGACTCTTGAAGCCGTCGCCTTGGATGGCAGAGAAGTGAACAAACACGTCGTCGCCGCTCTCCCGGTTGATGAAGCCATAGCCCTTGTCGTTGTTAAACCATTTAACTGTTCCTTGTTCCATTCGTATGAATCCTCCTGTGCTCATCGGCACGCTGTATTTGTAATAATCATTGGTGAAGATGGAAGATCGCTTTACTTATAGATGAAACAAATCGAGCCAGCCGCACTTAAAAACTACAAATTTAATTTTAACATGGCCCTAGTAAAAAAGCGATCATTTTCCATGACCGCTTTCCTGGTTATTTAATGAAAATGTTGTGGGCCGCTTTATAGGAGACGCTGACTTGCTTGTCGTCCCCGTCCTTGGTGATCACGATTGGACCCTCAAACGGCTCGTGCCGGACGACCTTGACCCTATCCTGGGGACGCAGGTTGAGTTCCTCGAGGTAGGTCAACAGCTCGTGGTTATCCAGGAACCGTTCCAATTCGACCTCCTCACCATCCGCGGCATCCGCCAGCAGTCGGTGACTGACATCCGGGAAGTGCCCATTGGCCGCCGGAATGACCCCACCGTGGGGACAGTTCTGGGGATGACCAAGGAAGTCATCCAACGCCGTGGCCAGCCGATCACTGGTCTGGTGTTCAAGGACCTCAGCCTCCGGGTGAACGTCAGCGAAGTTGTAGTGAAGCTTATCCACCAGGAAGGTCTCCCAGAGCCGGTGCTTACGGACCAGTTCGGCCGCATAGCGCTGCCCCTTGTCCGTCAATGAGATTCCCGAGTACGGTTCGTGAACCACCAGCCCTTCGTCGGCTAGCTTGGAAATCATCTCGGTAACGGACCCGGCCGCGATGCCCAGGCCCAGTGAGATCTCCTTATTGGATACCTTTTTGTGACTGCCGCCCAGCTCAAAAATAATTTTCAGGTAGTCTTCCTTCATTGGAGTCAACATCAATTCACCTCTAATAAGAATTTCTGGCCTTCGAACGGTCACGAAAAATAATACTCCTCGTCAAATATTGAACATACCATTATTATAGCATATCATGGAAGGGTAGTTTGGAAGCCCTAACTTTTCTGTTAATAACATTTAGTTATTATAATGCGATCGGGTTAAAAATTGCAATTCATATTATTTAAGGAGCGACCATTTTATTATGGAAGAAAAGATCACTGGTAAACGCTTCTTAGCGGTTACCCTACTGAACGTTTTAATTACGGTTGTTGAAATCATTGGGGGCCTGGTCTCAGGCAGTCTGGCCCTGCTCTCTGACGCCTTCCACAACATGGGAGATTCGTTCTCAATCGTCCTCGGCTACTTCGCCCAACACATCGGCAGCCATCCCGAGACCCGGGAACGAACCTATGGTTACCGGCGGGCGGAGATCCTCTCGGCACTGACCAACAGTCTCCTACTGGTCATCATCGCTATCTTCCTGATCGGCGAAGCCATCCAACGGCTAGATCATCCCCAACACATCAATGGGGGGATTATGCTGACCGTGGCGATCGTCGGTCTGGTGGCCAACCTGGCCTCCGCCCTGCTGCTTCACGCCGGCAGCCACGACAGTCTAAATGTCAAGGCCACCTACCTCCACGTGCTCAGTGACGCCCTTTCCTCGGTTGCCGTCATCATCGGTGGACTGATCCTGACCTTCGTCAACGTGCCCTGGCTTGACCCGGCCCTGACCATCGCCGTAGCCCTCTACATCGCCTACGAGTCCTGGCCGATCATTGTCCAGACCATCAAGATCCTGATGCAGTCATCCCCCGACCTGGACTACGACAATATCGCCAAGGACATCAAGCAGGTGCCCGGTGTTGTCGATGTTCACCACGTCCACGCCTGGATGATCGATGAGCACCGGATCATCTTCTCCGCCCACCTCAACTGCCAGAACCTCCCCCTCAGTCAGGTAGAGGGGATCTACCGCCAGGTTGAGGACATCCTCCGCCACAAGTACGGCATCTGCCACATCACCCTTCAGGCGGAGTGCTCCCGGGGAAAGGATGAGGAGCTCTTCAATACCCCCGTCGATGAGGAAAACGTCATTAAGTCGGGCGGCTACAAACATCGGCACTAAGTCATGAAACACCAAAATGCGGCTGACGAATCTTCGTCAACCGCATTTTTTGAAAGCGGGCAAGAAAACACGTTCTTTTAAGGACGTGATGAATTGCCCGCCTCTTTTTGCACGCAGTTCATATTACTCATTAAATTTAGAAGAGCTTACCAACACCGTAGTGGATCGTGATCGTGATCAGCCCAATGATGATGTTCCGAATGACGGCCACCTTGACCAGACCGTTCCCCAGCTTGGAACTGATAAACCCGGTCAACGCACTGGTCAGAATCACTGCCAGGATCACCGCATACCACTTGTAGGCGTTCGGCGCAAAGGTCATCGCCATCAGCGGGAAGAGTCCCCCAGCTGCTGCACTAAAGAGGGACGAGAAGGCGGCATCCCATGGGCTCAGGAAGTGCCCCAACTCGATGTCGTACTTGACCCGCACCATCGTCTCCAGGGGCTTCTTGCTCAACAGATCCTTGGCAATCGCCAGGGAGGTTGCTGGGGTAACTCCCTTAGCAACGTAGTACTGCTTGACTGTGGCTAACTCACCCGCAAAGTCGGTCTTGAGCAGGCGCTCCTCGGTGCTGACCGCCGACTCCTCGGTATCCCGCTGAGTGGAAACGGAGGCGTATTCCCCGCAGGCCATTGAGAAGGCACAGGCCAGCAGGTCGGACAGACCGGCGATGAAAATCGTGAACCGGTCGGTCGTGGCCGCCGCCACGGAAACCAGAACCCCAACAACCGTCAGGATCCCATCGTTAGAGCCGAGAACCCCCGCCCGGAGCGTGTTCAGCTTTTCTTCCATTGTTTGCTTCTTCCGTTTAATTTTCGCCATGAACACTCATCTCCTTTAGCGGGCAAACAGTTGCCCAATCAGATAGGTCACACACATCGTCAACAGGCCCGCCGTGGCGTTCCGTAACATTGACTTGACCCGGTCGGCCTTGCTCAGTACCGCCGCAAAGTACCCGGTGATCAGCAGGGCGATCAAAACGGCAATCATAGTTGCAAAGATCCGGACGTGTTCCGGCGCCATCGTCACCGCCACCATCGGCAGGATTGAACCGGTCGGAAACGAGATAAAGGAGGCAATCGCCGCCGCGTAGGGACTGGTGAACTCCTTGGGGTTAAAACCGTAGCGCTCCTGAACTACGGTCGACAGGGCATCCTTGTCCATCAGTTCCTTGGTAGCCTGCTTGGCTAGCTTGGGATCGATGTCCTGTTTCTCATACTGCTTTTGAACGTAAGCGAATTCCTGCTGGTACTGGTCTTGCAGCCGCTGGCGCTCACTGATCAGGGCCATCTTCTGGGAATCCTTCTGGGTAGAGACCGAAACGTACTCCCCCATGCACATCGAAATTGTTCCGGCCAGACTACCTGACAGGCCAGAAATTAAAATGGAATAAGGATTACTTGTCGCCGCGGCCACCCCAATGACAATCCCGGCAACAGAGATAATCCCGTCATTGGCGCCCATGACACTCGCCCGTAAGACGTTGACCTTCTGGGCCAATGACATTTTCTTCTTTGGCATAGTTTCGCCTTCTCTTCTCTAGTTTAGAACCATTATAACATCAAAGTATTAAGTTACAAGCGTTTTATAATGCTATTCATTGCTAGCTTAGAAACATTCAAATTTGCCTAAGCATGGAAAAAGAGGCTGAGCATTAACTCAGCCTCTTTCATGTTGTCCTCAATCAGGACAACGCAATACTAAATACAAGCGTGATATTATTCGTATGTTTCAACTGCCGTCGTCCGGATAACGAAGACGGAGGTCCCAGCATGACGAGTCATGTAGGAAGCCTGGGAACCAACGGCCTTCCGGTTACCCCACTTACCGATGGAGCCAACTACCAGCAGGTCTGGCTGGAAGGCTGGGATAACGTGGTTGCAGATCCGTTCGGCTGGCCGCTCACCATGGTCGACAATGGCCGTGATCTTCTTTGGATCAACACCGTAATCAATAGCCGCTTGAACGTATTCGTTGATCCGCTTACGCAGCTCGTCTTCACTGCTGTGGACATAGTCCTTATCTAAAATTTGGTAGACGCTAACGTGGCCCGTCTCCAGGATAGAAACGATCCCGATTTCCGAACCATCACGTTTAGCCTTGTCAACCGCGTAGGAAAAAGCGGCCCGGGCATCCGGTGCGTCATCAACCCCAACGAGGATTCGCTTGAACTTCTTTGGTTTAATTTCGAACATTAGTATACCCCTCTCTATGTTCTCATTTAACGATGAAAGCATGACACGCTCGTCTTCGTTAAATTACACTCCCTATGTTACTACTTATCTGCGGTTTGTAAATAATTATTTTGGTTATCCTAAAACAAAAGTCCTATCAATCAGACTTTTTATGGAATTATGCTTGAAATTTGCTTTTGACGCCCCCTTCATAGAGAACTATAATTAAGTGGATTGTGTCCATGTTGAGGTCATAATTAAGTTTATATGGATTGGGGAGTATACCTATGTCAATGATTGAATTCCATAATGTGGAAAAATATTATGGTAAGTTTCATGCACTGAAAAACATCAACCTCACAATTGATAGCGGGGAGACGGTTGTCCTGATCGGCCCATCCGGTTCTGGGAAGAGTACTTTGATCCGAACCATCAACGGGCTCGACCCGATTCAGTCCGGCCAGCTGATCGTCAACGGCTACGACCTGTCGGACAAGAAGACCAACATCAATAAGATCCGGCGCGAGGTCGGGATGGTCTTCCAGCACTTCAATCTCTACAATAATAAGTCCGTTATTGAGAACATTATGCTCGCCCCACGGATCGTCCTCAAACGACCAGAGGATGAAAACCGGGAACTGGCGATGAAACTCCTGGATAAGGTCGGCCTGGCCAGCAAGGCGGATAGCATGCCCGCCCAGCTCTCCGGGGGCCAGAAGCAGCGGATTGCGATCGCCCGCAGTCTAGCGATGAAGCCAAAGTGCCTACTTTTCGACGAACCAACCAGTGCCCTGGACCCTGAGATGATTGATGATGTCCTCGACGTCATGAAGGATATCGCCGAGAACTCCAACATGACAATGCTGGTTGTCACTCACGAAATGAGCTTTGCCCGGGCCGTGGCCGACCGGGTCATCTTTATGGCGGATGGCCAGATTCTTGAGGATGACACGACCGATAAGTTCTTTGGCCAACAGCCAACCACCAAGCGGGCCCAGGAGTTCATGAGTAAGATCAGCGGACACATCATCTAAGGGAGGCCTCGTCATGAAAAGATTATGGCACTTATTAGGACTAGGCACCCTGTTGGCAGTAATGCTATTGACCCTGTCGGCCTGCGGGCAATCCGTGGCCAAGCAGGATGTGCTGGCCCGCGATGAACAGAGCAAGCAGATCACTTGGGGGGTCAAGTCCGATACCCGCCTGTTTGGGCTAGAAAACATCCGAACCGGGAAGCTGGAGGGCTTCGAGATCGACCTGGCCAAGGCAATGACCAAGAAGATCCTCGGCCCCAAGGGCAAGTGCGTCTTTGTTCCCGTCACCAGTGGGACCCGGGTACCGCTGCTAAAGAACGGTAACATCGACGCTATCATGGCTACCATGACGATCACGCCGGAACGGGAGAAGCAGGTTGACTTCACCCATTCCTACTTTGACGCCGGTCAGTCCTTACTGGTCAAGAAGGGTAGCCCAATCAAGAACATCAATGACCTGAACCAACCCGGTAAAGTGGTCCTGGGGGTCTCCGGGTCCAACTCGGTCAAGAACGTTGCTAAGTACGCGCCCAAGGCTCGGGTACTCCAGCTCTCTGACTATGCCCAGGCGATGACGGCCCTCAAGTCCAAGCAGGGTGACGCCCTGACCACGGATAACGGGATCCTTTATGGGATGGCCGCCGAGAATCCCGGCTACGAGGTCGTCGGGGGCAACTTCACCAAGGAGCCCTACGGAATCGCCGTCAACAAGAATCAGGAACGCTTCCGTAACAAGCTGAACTGGGCTCTGAAGGAAGTCGAGAAGGATGGCACCTATAACCGTCTCCTCCTCAAGTGGTTCGGTAACGTCAAAGGCTTTAATTATCAGGAGATGAAACGCTAATGGCACACTTAATTGCAACACAATGGCAGCCGCTGCTGATGGGCCTCTGGAACACCATCCTCTGTAGTATCATCGCCCTGGTCGGCAGCATGATCATCGGAACGCTCTTTGCGCTCCTCGAAATCTCACAGAACCGGGTCCTGCATGTCATCGGCAAGGTATATGTCGAAGTCTTTCGGAACATTCCCCTGCTGGTCATCACGATGGCCTTCTTCTTGATTATCCCGATGTACATCGCTAAGATCAACGGCTTCACCGCCGGGACGATCGGCCTGACTCTCTACACCTCCGCCTTTATTGCGGAGACCGTCCGGGCCGGGATTAACTCCGTCGAGGGTGGCCAACTGGAGGGGGCCCTCTCCAACGGGATGACCTACCACCAAGCGATGCGCTACATCATCCTGCCCCAGGCCTTCCGGGTTGTCATCCCGCCGCTGGGCAACCAGTTCATCAACTTGGTCAAGAACTCGTCCGTCCTGGCCTTCGTGGCTGGCTTTGACCTGATGTACCAGGGAAACCTGATCGCTAACGACACCCTGCAGACGATCCCGACCTACTTCATCGTCGGTATCATGTACCTGATCATCACGCTGCCGCTCAGTTACTACATGCGACATCTGGAAAAGAAACTGGCCTAGGAGGTGACTTGATATGCAAAACTTTATTGATGCTTATTCCTGGATCAACGTCCGCTTCCTCTTGCAGGGGTTGTGGATCACCATTGAGATTTCCGTGGCGTCAATCGTAATTAGTTTCATTGCTGGTACCCTGCTGGGGATCATCCGCTACGCGAAGATCAAGTACGTCTCCGCAATCGTCGGTTTCATCATCGACATCATCCGGAATCTGCCCCTCCTGCTGATCATCTTCTTCACCTACTTTGGCCTGCCAAATATCGGCATCAAGCCGGAGATCATCCCGGCCGCCATCATGGCGATGTCAATCTTCGAGTCGGCCATGGTCGCCGAGATTGTTCGATCGGGGATCAACTCGATCGACAAGGGGCAGACGGAGGGGGCCCTGGCCAACGGGCTGACCCGCTGGCAGGCCCTGCGGATCATTGTCTTGCCGCAGGCGATTAAGAACATGACGCCGGCCCTGGTCAGTCAGTTCATCTCGCTGGTCAAGGATACCTCACTAGCCACTATCATCGTCCTACCGGAATTGATGTACCATGCCCAGATCATCTACGGGCAGAACACCAACTACATCATTCCAATGTTCGTGGCTCTGGCAGTGCTCTACTTCATTGTCTGCTACTCCCTGTCGCTACTGGCCGACTACCTGCACCGGCACATTGCCTAAGAGCTTTTAAACACGAAATAACCATCTCACGTTAGTTTTAACGGAGATGGTTATTTTTTGTTTTAATATTGCCAATTAGTAACGAACCATAAAACCAAAGTGCTGGTCCTCACCGGTCAAGCGGGCAACATGACGCTCCATGACCTTCCGTCGCTGACCGAACATCATCCAGGCCGTGATGCCCGTAAAGACGACCAGTTCCAAAATCACGCTGACCCAGTCGGCCCAGGTCGTGGACCCCTTCATCAAATCGGAGCCGGTGACGATGAAGCTCGTCCAATCCAGCAGACCATGCATCACCATCGGCAACCAAAGCTGACCCGTATAGACATAGACCACGGCGAAGAAGAGACCCAGGGCGAAGGCACTGACCGCCTGCAGGACCGTCATGTCCCAATGTTGAAGCATGGCGTTGGACAGGTGGGCCAGGCCGAACAGCAAGGCACTGGTGAAAATCGCCAGTGGCAGGCGTTGCTTAACGTTTCGCCAAGCATAGAAGAGAATGCCAAGAACGGCAAAGCGAAAGAGGGTCTCCTCCATCACCCCCGCCTCAAAGGCCGACATCGTCAGGTGCCAGCTGGCCAGGTGGAAGTTTGGCCACTCACCGATGTTGAGGCCGGTGAAGAGGATGTCAACGACCACCAGCCCGAGCAGGATCCACCAGTTGAAGTCCCCACTCCAGTGCGGCCGCAGTCCCGGCCAGGACAGTTTCCAAGCCCGCATCGCCGTTGTCATCAGGATAAAGTAGGCAACCGTGCCTACTGCCCCGGTCGACAGGGCCAGCAGCAGAAAGTGGTTATCGATCAGGTCGGTCGGCAGGGCCATCAGGGGCAGAAAGACCACCGGCACCATCCAAAAGGCGAAGATAAACCGCTCAATACTAAAATTCAATTGACTACCGATCACACTGGCAAAGGGGGCAAACATGATGAAATAGTAAGCAATCATCAGCGTAACTACCCCCCGGGATGGCAGGTGCAGGAGCACAATTATTTCCCGGGTAATAACATCCCAGGCCAGAATTAGAATCAAGGGCTGGGTCAGGGCTTGTAGCCAGGCGTTAACGCGTTTGATAGCCGACGGCAACTGCTCCCACAGTTCCACCACCAAGGCGATCGCGAGGATAATGACCGTGGCCAGGAGCAGGGTAGCGACCCGGTGACGGTTAAATTCATAGTTACGAATCATCATCATCGCAAGAATTAATAGGGTGGCACCGATTTGCACACGGTACCAAATCTTTAGGTAATCACTTCCAGACATCTGGAATACCTTCCTCTCTTCAAATAGTTATAAAGTAATAATTGCTACCCTTGATGATACCAGAAAAATGGCCCTTGTTTAACCAAAAAAGGTCTGTGACCGTTAAATTACGATCACAGACCTTCTGCTTAGCGGTTACTTGCTAGCAACCGGTGCCTTTTCAGTTTTCTTGTTGTTATGGTGGTTACGGGACCGGTGTTGGTGGTTACCACCATGATTATTGTTGCTACCATGGTTGTTATTACCCTGGCGGCTCCTCTTTCCTTCATGCTGCTCGCCCTTCCGGTTGGAACGACGGTAGTGATGATTTTCGGCCCGGTTATCACCGTTCAGAATCGTAATCATTGGGATGATCACCGGCTTCCGACCCGTCCGGTCAAAGAGCAGCTTCTGCAACCGGCTGACAATTGTCCGGTTCAGGGCCCGCTGGTCGACCACCTTGTGATTCTTGAAGGTATTCAAGATTGCCCAGAAAACCTCGTGGTTGGCGGCCTTAATCAACTCCTGTGATTCGTGCATGTAGACGAAACCTCGGGAAACGATATCGGGCCCGGCCACAATCTGGTAATCCTTAAGGTCAACCACAGCGATGGCAGTGACGACCCCTTCCTCGGAGAGCAGACGTCGTTCGCGAATTTCAGGGTTACCAACCGTATCACCGGCATCCCGGCCGTCGATGTAGACGTCCGAGACACTGTCGATGTGATCGGCCAGCCGACATGAGTCCTTGGTCAGGGCCAGGACATCCCCATTCTCAAGGATGAAGCAGTTCTCCTTTGGTACCCCCGTCATCTGAGCCAGCTTGGTGTGAATCTTTTGCATCCGGTATTCACCGTGGACCGGCGCGAAGAACTTTGGCCGCATCAACCGCAGCATGAATTCTTCATCGATCTGGCCACCGTGGCCGGAGGTGTGGATGTTATTGACGTAACCGTGGATCACCGCGGCCCCATCCTCTTCGAGCTTGTTGATCAGGGCATTGACGCTGGTGGTGTTCCCTGGAATTGGGTTACTGGAGAAGACCACCGTGTCGCCGGGCTGAATCGAGATCTGCCGGTGGGTCCCGTTGGCGATCCGACTGAGGGCCGCCATTGGTTCACCCTGAGATCCAGTACACATAATCAGGACTTTCTCCGGTGGGTAGTTATTGATCTCGTTCTGGTCAATCAGCGAATCCTCAGGAATATTCAGGTAACCGAGCTCCTGCCCCGCGGCAATGGCGTTCTCCATACTCCGCCCGAAGACAGCAATCTTCCGCCCCTGGGCGATGGCCGCATCGGAAGCCTCACGCAGCCGGTAGACGTTGGAGGCAAAGGAGGCGAAGATGATCCGCCCCTTGATCCGTTCAAAGATCCGGCGAATATGGATGTCAACCCATCGCTCCGACTTAGTAAACTGCGGTCGTTCGGCGTTCGTACTGTCGGAGGTCAGCAGGAGGACCCCATCAGACCCCAACTTGGCCATCTGCTGAAGGTTCGGACCTGGCAGGTGGCCAACCGGGGTCAGGTCAAACTTGAAGTCCCCGGTCTGAACGATTGTTCCTTGTGGTGTGTGGACCGCCACCCCGATTGTGTCGGGGATGGAGTGGGTAGTCCGGAAGAAGCTGACCCAGAGCTTCTTGAAGTGGACCTCATCAAACTCGTCAATTTCATGCAGTTCGGCACTGCGCAAGAGGTGCTTTTCATCCAGTTTCCCTTTGATCAGGGACATAGCGAATGGGGTCGCGTAGATTGGCACATTCACCTTCTGGAGGAAGAAGGGTAACCCACCGATGTGGTCTTCATGACCGTGAGTGATGAAGATCCCCTTGATCTTATCCTTGTTTTCAACCAGGTAGTCGTAGTTCTGGATGACGTAATCAACCCCGAGGAGTTCATCTTCCGGGAAGAGAACCCCACAGTCAATGATGATGATTTCATCCTGGAACTGGACACAGTACATGTTCTTACCGATTTCGCCAAGGCCACCCATGGCGTAAAAGGCAACTTCATTATTCTTGATCTTTAACTTTGCCATAATACCTTTCTTTCCTTTTTAATTTTATTTAGCGTGACTATACTAACGGAAAATAAGTAAGCCAAAAGAACCGCTTGCGGGTTGGCAAGGACGGCTAATACTTATTCAGTTTTCTTATTTTGGGTTAATTTTATCCGTACGTAAAACTACACTTATTTTACCACAAGTCAGAAAAGCAGGACAACAAAAAAGACCGCGAAACGCGTCCGCGGTCTTAGCAAAATATTTAAGTTAGTCTTCACTCGGCAGTTGTTCTTCCTGGTCCTCCCAGGCAACCTCCCAGTTCACGACCGGCTCGCCATCCTCTTGGTAGAGCACGTCGGTGAGCTGCTTCATGATCTCGACGTAGGCGCTCTTGGACAGCCGGTAGCTCTCGGCAACCAATTCACTGTGGTCCATGAACTTGTTCAGATTGAGGGTTTCGTTGATCGTCGCCATGACCCCGTTGGAAACCTTGGCTCCCATAATTTCCAGACTGCCCTGCCGATACTGCTTGATGTAGTAGTTGATAAACGACTTCAAGGCATGTTCCTGGGCTTCGGCACTCAGGTCAGAATAATGTAATCCTTCTTCACTCACAAGACTCGTCCCTTTCATATTAAAAATAATTGCTCAATTACACCATACCACAATAATCCGGTCAGGTTAACTAATCATCCTGAGCCGGCCGGAGGTGCAGGGTCGTCTTGCCATCCCGGTCGACTCGGGCATAGACCTCCTTGGTCGGGTCATCGTCAAGTTGTCCCAGCATGACCAGACCATCCCCATCATCGTCCTGGTCGATTGACTGGATTCGGTCGGTGATGAAGTGGCGAAAGACCTTCCCCAGGGCCCGACGCTCGCGTTCCTTTTGGACGGCAACCTGCAGGGTGTAACCCTGGTCGAGATAGAACTTGATCGTCCGGACCTGGTAAGCCGTCATCAGGCTGAAGTGGTGGTTCTTGTTCTGCTGGTCCTGCTGAGAGTGGATGAAACCCTTGCGCTCCCAGTAACGCAGCTGACTCGGCGACACCCCGGTTACCTTGGCCAGCTCGGTCATGCCAATCTTGATGTCGTCACTCTTGAAGATTTCGCGGAATTGTTTTCCCAGTGCGTCCATATGATACTCCCTCCATCTTTTATCGGGTCTTATTATTATTTAATCCGAGTGCTTTGTCAAATTATTTGACAAAGATAACGAATTGTACTATATTTTTCACATTGCTAATTTTTACGAAAAGAGGTCTTTATTTGTGAATCACGATGCACAAGCGGTTGATATCACTGGTAAACCCTATAATCGTAGCCTAATGGTCCTGGTCCTATTGATCGGGGCTTTTTGTACGATTTTAAACCAGACGATCCTCTCGACCGCTTTCCCCGCATTAATGAATGCCTTTAACATCAGCACATCCACGGTTCAATGGCTAACTACCGGTTTCCTGATGGTCAACGGGATCATGATCCCGGTCAGCGCCTACCTGAGCAGCCGCTTCAATACGCGCTTGCTGTTCATCCTGGCGATGTCGACCTTTGAGTTGGGGACCATCATGTCCTGGCTGGCCCCATCCTTTGCCGTCCTGCTCGCCGGACGACTCATCCAGGCGGTCGGCGTGGGGGTCAACATGCCGCTGATGCAAAACATCATGCTGACCATCTACCCACCCGAGAAGCGGGGGGCCGCCATGGGGATCAACGGCCTGGTCATCGGACTGGCCCCAGCGATCGGCCCGACCCTGTCCGGATGGGTCATCGATAATTTCAGCTGGCGCTGGCTCTTCGGGATGATCGTCCCGATCGCCGCCGTGGTCATCCTGGCCAGCTTCGTCTTCGTCAAGAACGTCATTCCCAACCGGCGCCCGCACCTCGATTGGCTATCAGTCGTCATCTCGACGCTTGGTTTCGGTAGCATGCTCTACGGGTTCTCCAGCGTCGGAGACAAGGGTTGGACCAATCCGGTGGTCATCACCACGATCATCGTCGGGGCGATCCTGGTCGCCATCCTGGTCTGGCGCCAGGGCAAGCTCGACGAACCCTTCCTGGAATTCAAGGTCTTTGAGAGTGGTGAATTTACCCTCGCCACGGCCCTCAGCTCCATCGTCATGATGGCAATGGTCGGGGTCGAGCTGGTTATCCCGCTCTACCTGCAGATCATCCACGGGATGTCGGCCTTCCATTCTGGGCTGACCCTACTCTTCGGGGCAATCTTCATGGGACTGATGAGCCCGATCACCGGGAACCTCTTTGACCGTTACGGGGCCAAGCGGCTGGCCGTCACCGGGATGTTCATCCTCTGTGTCGGCACCCTGCCCTTTGCCTTCATCACCCGGGACACCCCAACCATCGACATCGTCTTCCTCTACGCGGTGCGGATGTTTGGGATCTCAATGGTCATGATGCCGGTCACGACCGCCGGAATGAACTCCCTGCCGTACAACCTGATTTCCCACGGGACCGCGGTCAACAACACCATCCGGCAGGTGGCCACTTCCGTCGGGACCGCGATCATGATCTCAGTGCTGACCAACATCACCAACAGTCACAAGCCGGGTCACGCCCTGTTGACCCAGTCACCACTCCAGTACAAGGCCAAGATGTTCGACGCCACCCTGATGGGCTACCATGCCGCCTTCTGGTTCGCCATTGCCTTCGCCTTCCTGGGGTTGATTCTGACCTTCTTCGTCACGTCAGGCAACGGGATTCACCCGCGGATCGACAGCGAAGACATCCTCAACGATAAGGGAGGTGCCAACTAATGGTTATTGTCTTAACCTTTCTCGGGGCGATCTGCTTCTTCCTCAGTATCATGTTCACCCACAGCAAGGCTTCACGGATCGTTCTGGCCACCATCACCGGTCTGATCTTCGTCGCCTCAACGGCCCTGATGACCCTGAACTACAGCCACCACTTCGGCATGCACCAGGTCACCACGACCACCAGTCGCCGGATCTACCCGGTCAACGCCAAGATGCCGCTGGCCCTCTACCAGCCGGTCGGCACCAGCGGCAAGGACGACGTCTACATCTACAAGGCCACGCCAGCCCAGGCGAAGCCAAGTCACACCCAGGCCAATGAATACACCCACAGTCAGGTCAAGTGGAAGCAGGCCGGTAATCCCCGCCTCGTGACCACTACGACCCGCTGGCGCTTCAAGAACGACTTCTATAAGACGCTCTACGCCTGGTCCGGGATGGACGGTACCCTGGTCAAGCGGACCAATACCCTGGAATACCCCCGGACCTACGTCCTGCTGACCACCAAGCAGGCCCAGCAACTGCGGGCTAAGGCCAAGTCGCCGGCCGGTCAGCAGGCCATGGCTGCGGCTCGCCAGCAGGGGCAAAGCTACGTTACCGGTCGGGTCCAAGCCGCCATGGCCAAGAACCCGCACATGACAGCCGCCCAGATCCGGGCTGTCTCCCAGCAGGCCGAGCAGGAGTTCCAAGCCAAGATGGTTCAGGCCCTGCTAAAATAGCATTTAAACGTCAAAACGACGCCATCCAAGCGATGACGCCGTTTTTATTATTTCATAATTTCGTTAAAGGCGGCCGGCAGCGGTGAGGTAAAACTGAGCTGGCGCCGACTGAAGGGATCTAGAAAGGCCAGGTGGCTGGCGTGGAGCAGTTGGTGGTTAACCCGGCTGGTGTCCCCACCATAGAGGGCGTCACCGAGCAGGGGATGGCCGATGGCAGCGAAGTGGACCCGGATCTGGTGGGTCCGACCGGTGTGGAGACGAACCCGGACGCGAGCCCAACCGTCGCCCTGGTCCTCAACCCAGTACTCGGTCAGTGCCGGCTGGCCATCCTTGGCCACTACCCGCCGGACCTGGCCGACCACCCGGGCGATCGGCTGGTCAATCGTGCCGTGGTCATCAGTGAAGTTACCGCTGACCAAAGCCGTGTACTCCTTTACCATCTGGTGCTGCTGAACCTGCTGGCTGATCATGCTTGAAGCTACGTGATGTTTTGCCACCAGCAGGAGGCCCCCTGTGTCACGGTCGAGCCGGGTGATCAGGTGGGGCCGCTGGTCGGGTGACTGCCGGTCAATCAGGTAGCCGGTGACCCGGTTCAGGATCGTCCCGTCGGTCACACTGGGACCGGGGATTGAGGCCACCCCGACCGGCTTATCAATGACCAGCCAGTTATCATCCTCGTAAACGACCTGCAGGGGATCATGACTGACCGTCACCGTTGGATCGGCCGGCTCGGGATTAACTTTGATCGTCAGCGGCTGGTTGGGCAGGATCTTGGTAGTCGGCCGGACCGGACGGTGGTCAACCAGAAACTCCCCCTGCCCCTTCTTGATGTCGTTGAAGAGGCGGTGCCCCATCCCCAACGACTGCAGGAACTTCTTGATCTTGACCGGCTCCGTACCGGTGTACTGCCAACTTGCTTCCATTGTTTACCTCCCAAAATTTCTGTACAAAAAAAGTTGAGTCGGCTGACTCAACTTCGTAACGACGGTCCGTACGAGACTCGAACTCGTGATCTCATCCGTGACAGGGATGCGTCCTAAACCAACTAGACCAACGGACCATTTGACAACATCTAAGAGTATACGTGAAATTAATCCGGTCGTCAACCACTAATTTGCCTTTGCCCCTCCCGACGGTCCGGTAAATAGCTTATAATAATTATATTAGTTGTTTAGAGAGGAGTTTTACTAATGAAAGCACTAGGTATGCGTTTTGAATCCTGGTGGGAAAAATATTCACGGATCATCAAGCTGCTGTTCGTGACCTCGGTCCTCGTGTTCGTGGTCCACGCCCTCGGCAGCTTTTTCAAGACCGTCGACTGGCACAAGGTTGGGATCGGCCTGACCGAGCTCAGCTGGGAGAAAATTCTCCTGTTGATGGTCGCCGGTTGCATCGCCGTCATCCCAATGCTCGGTTACGACTTTGCGGTGACCCGATTATTACCCGGGAAATTTAAGCGATCCTACATCATCCGCTGCGGGTGGATCACCAACACCTTGACCAACATTGCGGGCTTTGGGGGCCTGCTCGGGTCATCGCTGCGGGCCTACTTCTACCGGAAGAACGCCAGCAAGAAGGAGATCCTGCTGGCCATCTCGAAGATCGCCATCTTCCTCTTGTCCGGGCTGTCGGTCCTCTGCTGGATCGCCCTGATCATCATGTTTGGCTTCCACGATGGTGGCCACTTCAACCAGTATGCCATCTGGTTGGTCGGCGGGGGGCTCTACTTCCCGATCGTCTTCTTCGTCACCCAGGTCTACAACAGCAACGTCTTCAAGGACGTCACTCCGAAGTTGGAGGCCTTCATCGTCACCAGCTCGACCTTTGAGTGGCTCTTCGTGGCCCTCTTCTTCCTACTGGTTGGCTGGTGTCTCGGGGTCCAGGACAACTTGATCAGTGTCCTGCCCCTCTACGTCGTTGCCCAGGTTCTCGGGGTCCTCTCCATGATTCCCGGGGCGTTGGGGTCCTTCGACGTCATGATGATCTTCGAGCTATCCCTGCTGGGGGTTCCCCAGACGACCATCATCATCTGGCTGCTGCTCTTCCGAATCTTCTACTACATCGTGCCGCTGATCCTGGCGGCCGTTATGTTCCTCCACAACCTGGCCCAGCAGGTCAACGAGTTCTTCGATGGCCTGCCATTGATGATGCTGCGGAAGACGGCCTACTTCCTGATCACCGCCTTCATGTACATCTCCGGCATCCTGATGCTGCTGACCGCCTCGGTTCCGGACCTGACCAGCCAGAACAAGATCATCCAGCGTCTCTACCCCTACACCTTCTTCTTCCTGCACCAGATGACCACGATTCTCTTCGCGGTCGCCATGCTGGCCTGTGCCCGGGGCTTGCAGGCTAAAATCAAGAAGGCGTACTGGCCGACCCTGATCCTACTGTTGATCGGAATCGGTAACACCATCTGGAACCTGGGGACACTGAGTCTGACCATCTACCTGGTCATCGTCCTACTCCTCGTACTGATGTCCCGGCACGTCCTCTACCGAGAGAAGCTCCAGTACTCCGTTGGTAAGTTCATGATCGACGGGACCATCTTCGCCGGCAGTTTCATCCTCTACGTCATCGTTGGGGTGATCAACGCGCCGCAGTATATCAGCAAGCACCACATCCCCGACTTTCTCTTCTTCCCCGGTGAGAGCGTCTGGTTCTCCGGACTGATCGGGCTGTTTCTCGGCCTGATCCTAATGTTCTTGATCCTGCGTTACTTCACCGCCGGTCGTGACCCCTTCGCCGCGGTTCACAGTTTCGATGCCGACCGGGTGCGGGGCGTGATTGATGAGTTTGGCGGCTCTTCCACCAGTCACCTCGCCTTCCTGCGGGACAAGGCAATCTACTACTATCAGGAAGACAAACACGACCAACTCTTCTTCATGTACCGCAAGAAGAATGACCGGCTCGTGGTCATGGGGGACCCGGTCGGCAACCAGGCCGTCTGGCGCCCGGCCTTCCGCCAGTTCATCCGGACGGCGGACAAGTATGATTACCAGCTGGTCTTCTACGAGGTCTCTAGTGAGGTCACCCTCCTTCTGCACGAGTTTGGCTTCGACTTCATCAAGACCGGGGAGACCGGTCTGGTCAAGTTGGCCGACTTCACCCTGGCCGGCAAGAAGCAGCGGTCCCAGCGGGCTCTGATGCACAAGTTCGACCGGGAGGGTTACACCTTCACCGTCGAGCAGCCACCGTTTTCCGCCGACCAGCTGGCCGAACTGAAGCGGGTTTCGGACAGTTGGCTGGGCAACCAGGTCGAGAAGGGCTTCTCGCTGGGCTTCTTTGACCCCTACTACATCAACCAAGCGCCCGTCGGAGTTGTTCGTGATAAGGACGGCAAGATGGTCGCCTTTGCCACCTTCATGCCGACCGGTGGCAAGGAGATCCTGACCATCGACCTGATGCGGCACAGTAAGGACGCCCCATCCGGAATCATGGACAAGATCTTTATCAGCATGTACCAGTACGGCCAGGAGAATGGCTACACCTACTTCGACCTCGGGATGGCTCCCCTCTCCAACGTTGGTGAGTACCAGTTCAGCTTTATCGAGGAGAAGGCAGCCCACTTCATCTATGAATACGGCTACCACCTCTACGGCTTCCAGGGGCTGCGGCACTACAAGGACAAGTACGCCTCCGTCTGGTACCCCCGTTACATCGCCTACCGCAAGAAGAACTCCCTGATTGCCACCATGCTGATCCTGGTCAGTGTCGTCAACCAGCGGGTCGATGCGCAGAACCGGCACCTCTTCTTCTTCTGGTTGAATAAGAACTAGTTTCATTGAACAAGCCAGCGGCAACTGCCTAGTTGTGCTGGCTTGTTTTAGTGTGGCCGTTGATTTGAATAACAAATCGACTTAACCTATAATAATCGGTGGAAAGCGTTTACTTTTTGATTTAATATAGGAAGGCGAGAATATGGCTACTGTATATCTTTCCGCAAAATTACCAACCATCGCGACCAAGCTACTTGATTCTGCTGGGCTGGATTACAAGGTCTATGATGGTGACGGCCTGATCACTAAGGACGAGCTCCTTAAGCACGTTGGGGACTGCCAGGTCCTGATCACCCCCCTGTCAACCCAGGTCGATGCTGAGGTCATCGATGCCGCTCCGCAGCTCAAGCTGATTGCCAACTTTGGAGCTGGCTTCAACAACATCGACGTCAAGTACGCCCGGAGTAAGGGAATCGACGTCACCAACACTCCATTCGTCTCATCCACGGCAACCGCCGAAGTTGCCTGTGGCCTGATGATCGCCCTGATGCGGCGGATCGTCGAGGGGGACCAACGGATGCGGTCGATCGGCTTCGATGGCTGGGCCCCGCTCTTCTTCCTCGGCCATGAGCTGGCCGGTAAGACCCTCGGGATCGTCGGCCTTGGCAGCATCGGGAGCGCGGTTGCTAAGCGGATGCACGCCTTCAACATGAAGATCATCTACACCCAACGGCACCAGGCCGCTCCAGCAGTTGAAGCGGCCTGCGCCGCCGAATACGTACCATTAGACGAGCTACTTAAGCGCGCTGACGTGGTCACCCTCCACTGTCCGCTGACCGATGCAACCCACCACATGATCGATGCAGCCCAGCTGAAGATGATGAAGAAGTCGGCCGTTTTGATCAACTGTGCCCGGGGACCGGTCATCAACGAGGAAGCCGTCCTGAAGGCCCTCATCAACAAGGAGATCGCCGGGGCCGCCCTCGACGTCTACGAGAAGGAACCTGAGGTTGATGACGAGTTCAAGACTCTCGACAACGTCATCCTGACGCCGCACATCGGTAACGCCTCCGTGGAGGCCCGGGACGCCATGGGCAAGATCGTGGCCACCAACGCCATCGCGGCCCTCAAGGGGGACCTGGTCAAGTACATCGTTAATAAATAAATGCAATCCCACAGTACACAAAAGGAGCGGCACGCTTTTCTTAAACGTGCCGCTCCTTTTCGTATCTCTTAACGTTGATCCATCAGGTAATCGTAAAGCATCTCGTGCTTGATCTGCTTGGTGTCGTAGCCGAGCACCTCAGCAATCTGGTAGGCAAAGGCCAGGGCCGTAGCCGGGCCGCGGCTGGTGACCACCTTACCGGCGACGTCGACCACGGTGATCGTCTCCTTAAAGTGGGCGTCCTTGGCCAGGCGGTCAACCTCTTCGTTGATTCCTGGGAAGCAGGTGTAGTCCCGCCCGTCCAGCAGGCCATACTTGGCCAGGGCGATCGGGGCCGCACACATGGCGGCGTCCCACTTGCCCTGCTGGTTCCGCTTCCGCATCAGGTCCGCCAGCCGCTCGTTATCACGAAGCTTTTCGGCCCCGCCCCGGCCGCCGGGGAAGGCGACGAGGTCGTAGTCCAGCAGGTGGTCATTGAGGGTCTGGTCACAGGTTAGTTCAATCCCGTGGGCCCCGGGAACCTTGATCCCTTCCAGGCCGACCATGGTTGTTTCAATTCCCATGCGCCGCAGCACGTCGACGATCGATAATCCTTCAACTTCCTCACAACCGGGGGCAAATACTACTGCTACCTTTGTCAAAGTAATCACTCCATCCTAACTATTCACAATCTTAACAACTTGTTTCATCACGGTGTTGGCCTCGGGCACCGGGTAGAGGGGGTAGATGTGAAACATCCCCCGCCCCACCGTGAAGTGAACCGGAATCCGGCTCGCCTTGAGCTTTTCCACCAGCCGGGCGGCATCCGGGTACATGATCTCCTTGGTGCCGGCGTAGACGTGGACGTCGCGGAGCTGGTCAAGATCACCGTTCAGCGGGCTCAACCGGTAGTCGCGGTGGTTGGTGTCCCCCGCCCACAGGTCCGCAATCCGGCGCAGGCCGTAGCAGGACAGGGTGACATCATCCTGTTCATAACGAGCGATCACCGGATTGGTCAGATCCAGGTCCAACCAGGGCGAGATCAGGATCAGGTGGCCCGGCTGGGGCAGACCCCGTTGACCGAGGTACTCACTGAAGCCCAGCGCCAATCCGGCCCCCGCCGAGTCCCCCATCAGGGTGATGTCACTCGCTGGGGCCTGTTGGTAGAGGGCGCCGTAGAGCTGGGCGATCTCCTGGTAGGCCGCCCGGAAGTTGTGCTGGGGGGCCAGGGAGTAGATTGGAATGTAGATCCGGGCCCCGGTCGCCTGGGCCAGCCGGTTCAGGTACTGCCAGTGGGTCTTATCAGCGGGCTGGATGTAGGCCCCGCCGGCCAGGTAGACGATCACCCGCTGATTGAAGCCGCGCTCGTTGAGGACGTAGACCGGAATCCGGTAGTGCTTCAGCTGGCGGAGCTTGACGTTGAAGGTCACCTGCGGCAGGTCATAACGCTGGGCGTTGGTCTGCCGGGCCGTCCGGATCAGCTCGTCATATGCGGCGGGTTCGGCGAGGGCGTGCTTGAAGCCGCTGAGTTGGATCCCCATCTCAATGAAGGTGGCCTTGTTGGAGCGGTGGTCACCACACCGGTGTAGGTCACGAAAACTGTTGCTTAAGTTGTTCACCAGCCGGCCGGCGAGTCCGCCCCGGAACCGTTTGAGTCTTTCCATTTTTTCCGCCCCTTTAACCTCTTTATCCTTATCGTAACACGCTTCATAATACAATTTTGTTAAGATTTAGTTTAGAATATGGGCAAAGGAGATTTTTAGTATGCACCAAGAGTCACTGTTTGCTCAGGACAACGCCGACAACACCCCCCTGGCCAACCGAGTCCGGCCGACCACCATCGACGAGTTTGTCGGCCAACGCCACCTACTCGGGCCGGGAAAAGTCCTGCGTGACATCATTGAAAACGACCAGATCTCATCCATGATTTTCTGGGGACCACCCGGCATCGGCAAGACCACCCTGGCAGAGATCATCGCCCACCAGACTAAGGCCCACTTCATCACCTTCAGCGCGGTAACTTCCAGCATCCGCGACATTCGTAAGATCATGGAGAAAGCTGAACAGAACCGGGAGTACGGGGAACGGACCATCTGCTTCATCGACGAGATCCACCGCTTCAACAAGGCTCAACAGGACGCCTTTCTTCCCTTCGTCGAGCGCGGCAGTATCACCCTGATCGGGGCAACCACCGAGAACCCCTCGTTTGAGATCAACGCCGCCCTGCTCAGCCGCTGCCGGGTCTTCGTCCTCAAGGCGTTGACCACTGAAGACATCGAGCAGGTCCTCCGCCGGGCCCTCAAACACCCCGCCGGTTTCCCGAGCCTGACCATTCATTGCAGTGCCGACGAGCTTCACACCATCGCCCAGTTTGCCAACGGAGACGCCCGGATCGCCCTCAACACCCTAGAGATGGCGGTGCTCAACGGGCAGCGGTCGGGCAAGGAAGTCACCATCACTGGCAATGACCTCGACCAGCTGGTCAACACTAAGTCCCTACGCTACGACAAACACGGTGAGGAGCACTACAACATTATCTCGGCCCTCCATAAATCGATGCGCAACAGCGACGTCGATGCGGCGGTCTACTGGTGCTCACGGATGATCGACGGTGGCGAGGACCCGCTCTACATCGCCCGTCGGCTGGTCCGCTTCGCCAGTGAAGACATCGGCCTGGCGGACACCAACGCCCTCCGCGTGGCGATCAACACCTTCCAGGCCTGCCAATTTTTGGGGATGCCGGAGTGTGATGTCCACCTGACCGAGTGCGTAATCTACCTGGCGATTGCACCCAAGTCTAACGCTGCCTACCAGGCCCGCCAAGAGGCCCACGCGGCGATCAAGAAGACCGGCAACCTTCCCGTGCCGCTCCAAATCCGCAACGCCCCGACCAAGCTAATGAAAGACCTCCACTACGGCCAGGGCTACCAGTACGCGCACGATACCAAGGACAAGCTGACCACCATGACTACGATGCCGCCGGAGCTGGCCGGCAGTCACTTCTACCACCCTGGCGACCAGGGCTTTGAGCCCCGCTTCAAGGCCCGGATGGCCCAGATTGCCGCGTGGCACCGCCAGCATCCCGCAGACAAAAAATAACGGAAAGTTACCCCACCATGAGGTAGCTTTCCGTTTTTTTGTATTAGCCGCGTTGCTGGGCCGCCAGGTGGTGTTTCCAACCCAGTGGGACCACGATCAGCAGCGAGACAACGATCAGGATGATCGCCGCAATGATGATGTCGCGGTAACCGTTGTAGAGGATGTTGCGCATCGTCGGTACCAGGGCCTTGGGCAGCGACCCAGCTGTCTCGGCGTTCGACAGTTTGTTCAGCATGGTCATCGTGATGCCGTGAGAATGCTGGACCCCCTTGAACAGCTGGTTGTTGAGGATGACCCCGTAGGCCGCCGCCATCAGGGTCTGACTGAGGATCCGCAGGAGGTAGCCCATCGAGGTAGCGATTGGGACGTCACGCAGTTCGGCATCGGTCTGGACACTGATCTGCAGGATGTTGAAGACCAGACCAACCCCCATCCCCTCGAAGGCCCCCATCGTCAGCAGGAGCCAGAAGGGCGCGTCCTCACCGGCGATCCAGATGCCAAGGAAGGCGATAAAGATCGAGGCGGCCCCACAAGTGACGATCCAGTACTTCCCCCAGCGGTCCTGGAGAAACGGCACCAGTTCGGAGCCGATGAAGTTGGTAACCGCCCCGGGGATCTGGGTCATCCCCCCGAGGAGGGCGCTCAACCCCAGCAGGCCCTGGGCCCACATCGGAATGTAGGTGATGAAGGCGATGAAGGAACCCCAGATGATCACGAACAGGGAGAAGTCAATCACCAGCTCACGGTTCTTGAAGAGTCGACTCGGGACAATCGGGTCGGCCGCCTGGTTGTCAACCCTGGCCATCCAGTAGAGCAGGCCCACACCGATCAGGAAGAGGATCAGGACCACCCACCAGGCAACCGAGCCGATCAGCTGAACGGCCACCAGGATCGTGGTCAGGCTGGTCACCAGCAGGGTGGCGCCGAGGTAGTCGACCGGCTTCCCGGCCGCCTGCTGCCCCGAGTTCCGGTAGAAAATCGAGATAATGGTGATCGCCACGATTGCAATCGGGACGTTGACGTAGAAGACCCAGTGCCAGCTCCAGGTGTCAACCAGCCAGCCCCCGAGCAGCGGGCCGATGATCGAGGCCGTCCCGAAGCAGGCGCTGGAGATACCTAATACCTCGGCTCGTTTTCGCAGGTTCTGGTAGATCTCCGCGAAGACGATGAAGGGGATGGTGTTCATCCCCCCGGCGCCGATCCCCATCACCGTCCGAGCGATGATAAACCAGAGGATGTTGGGCGCTAGGCCCTGGAAGATGGCCCCGACCATGAACATCGTCGTGGCGCTGATATAGGCCACCTTGTTTCCCTTATGCTCCCCGAACTTACTCCACAGGGGCGTGGCCACCGCCATCCCCAGCAGGAAGGTGGCCACGATCCAGCCCATGTACTGCAGGGCGTGGAGGTCACTGGTAATCGCCGGCAGGGCGGTGTTGACGATCGTCCCGTCCATTCCGGCCATGATGTTGGAGAGCAGCAGGGCTCCGGTCACAATTGTCCGACGTTGATTTTTTAGCACAGACTCATCCTCCTTTAGAACTAAAAAAACTCCTTGCAAGCAAGAAGTTTCAAAACCTATGTTTCTATTATATCGAGAAAACGGCCAAAAGTATATTACTTTATTTGTTTTTCTGATTATGCAATTTCTGCATGAACCGGCCGAGGCGCTGCCAGTCATCCTCCACCGTGGGCTGAAGGCGGCGAGCATAGAGGATCGCCGCCGGGTGGTACATCGGAAAGATCTGGTACGAACGTTGGCTCATCCGGTAGCCCTTCCCCGCCGGATCGGCCTCCTGGATTGGGGCGGTTAGCAAGTGGCGATGCAGCTGGCCGATGTTGGCCTGGGACCCAAGGAGGCGCTGGAGGGCGGTGTTTCCCAACGGGACCAGTACCTGGGGATCAACGTAGTGTAGCTCCCAGTCAAAAAGCGGCGCGAAGGCCCGGACCTCACCCTTGGTTGGCGTCCGGTTTGGCCGCTTCTCCACCATCGCCCCGGTCTTTTTGTCCCGGACCCGCTTGATCGAGTACGGGCGCTGGCGGACAACACTGGTGATGTAGACCGTCTGCCGGGAGTAGCCGATCGACTCGACCAGCTTCATCAGCTCCTGGCCCGACGCCCCGGAGAAGGGGATGTTGACCTGCTCCTCGTGCCGGCCGGGAGCCTCACCGATCAGCATTAGCTCCGGATGACGGGGACCCTGCCCCGGGGTAAACCCAGTCAGGCGCCGCCCCGCGGTGGCCGCCTTAACCTGGGCCAGGAGGTCAGCGGGATACTTAATGATCATCCACTCACCCCCGTCAGCCGTTGTGGCGCCACTTGGTATCGGTCAGAATCCGGGCCGCAATCAAGCCGAGTGGTAGGAAGACAACGATCAGCAGGGCCTTGGTGATCCAGAGGGCACCGACGCTGATCGAGGTCAGCCCGAGGTTGTACATCCCCCGGTAGAGGTAGAGTCCCGGTACCATGATAACGATCGATGGGACCGTGATCGAAATCTGGGGGAAGCGGACCTTGCGCTTGGCAACCGCCGCCAGCAGACCGGCCACCAGGGCACCGATGAAGGCCGCGGCCCCCGCCGGAATCATCGTCAGGTCAACCAATTCCAGCCGGGTGGTGTTGGCCACCGCCCCGATCAGGCCCGCAATCGCCGCCATCCGTGGGGTACTATTGAACATGATTGAGAAGCCGAAGACCCCGCAGAAGCTGGCCGGGATCCGCAGCAGCAGCATCGCCATGGTCGACAGCGGCAGGGTGGCAAAGTTCTCCGGCCGCAGGTTCACCGCCAGGGCCACGATCCAGCCCACCAGGGTCGCCACCATGATGATGGCAATCGCGTAGGCCATCCGCTCCAGACCGGACCGCATGTCTAACTTGGAGATGTCCAGGCCACTGGTGATGAACGGGAATCCCGGAATGATGAAGAGCATCGCCCCGATGTAGCCGGCCTCGTGCCGCGAGCTGACGTGGAGGCAGAGCTGGAGCAGGCTCAGCGATAACAGGTAGGTCAGGCAGGCCACCGCCACCGCCACGGCGATGCAGGCGAAGAGGGTGATGTGGCGGTCAATCAGCTTCCGCCGGACGAAGTTACCCAAACCGGCACCGATGAAGCTGCAGATCATCTCGATCGGTCCCCCACCGAGCAGGAAAACGAAGGCACTGCAGGCCAAGGCCGCCGCCAGCCCCACCTGGTATGGGGCGTAATTGCCCTTGGAGTGGGCGATCTTTTCCAGGTGGGCGTGGATCTCGCCGATCGTCATCTCGTCACCATGGTCGTTGAACTCATCGATGAAGCGCTCCATCTTGGAGAGCTTGGTCGTGTTGACCCCGGTGCTGGGCAGTGAGACCGCCTGGGTGTAGCTGTGGTGGGCATCCATACAGGTATACTCGAGGGACACCAGGCCGATGTCAACCGTGCAGGTCATCTTGAGTTTTCGGGCCACGATGTTCATCGAGTCCCGCACCCGCCAGGCCCCGGTCCCGTAGGAAAGCATCATCAGGCCGATCCGGCCGACGATGGCCGCCCGTTCGACCAGGTTGGCCTCACTGGCCGGCGTGAAATTATCGTTGGTGAAGAAGTCCTGCCATGGAATTGCCATGTGGTGTTTTGCGGATAGGTGCCGCGCCGGCTCGAACGCCGACATGAGTTCATCATCTTTGCTCATGACTCTCAATGTCCCCCAAAATCAATTAATCAAATTTGCCAAAATATCACTAATCATTATACGACCCCTGTCAATATCCAGCACTAGTTTTTAACGTGGAGCTTGCGAAGCCGATCAAGGAAGTCCTGCTCATCGGCACTCAGCACGTAGCCCTCCCGGGTGGCCACCGAGATGTAGAAGCGTTCCGGCAGGGGATCGGTGATCTCAACGAACTTGATCCCCGGCTCGTTGGCTACGGCGTCCTTGGCCATCAGGCTGATCCCGATGTCCTGACGCACCAGCTCCTTGATCCAGGAGATGTTGGGAATCCGATACATTGCCACGGTCGGGTTGATTTGGGCATAGGTACAGTACGCCCGAAAAGCGGCCTGGTGAACGTATTGCTGGTCGAAGCTGATGAAGCGCTCGTCCGCCAGCTCTTTGAAGCTGACCCGGTCGCGCTTGGCCAGCGGGTTGGTCGTACTGACGATCACCCCAAAACGCCGGGTTGAGATCAGGTCAGCAAACACCCCGGGTTCGTTGATCGGCGCGGTCGACCCCAGCAGGGCGATGTCGATCTTGCCGTTGCGGACCTGGTTCAGCAGCTCGTGGGAGCCGACCGAGGTAATCTTGAGCCGCGACAGGAGATCTTTGGAGAACTCGCTGACGATCTTAGAGATGTAGAGTTTGCCGATGATTGGCGGCATCCCAAAGCGGATCTGTTTCTGGTTGGCCCGGCGGATCTCCTTGTGGGTTAGCTCAATCTTCTCGTTGATCAGCTGGGCGTTGGCGTAGAGCAGGCGTCCACTACGGGTGATCATCTCGTCGCGGTGGACCCGGTCTTTGCGGACCAGGGGCGCACCAAATTCGCGTTCAAGCCGCTGGATCGCCTGGGTGATCGTGGGCTGGGATACCTGGAATTGCTTGGCCACCTGGGTGTAGTTCTTGTACTTAACCAGGGCGACAAAATACTGTAGATCACGCGTGTTCATTTGTTTTCCTCCATCGGGCAGATTTTACTTACAATAGTTTATTATAGCAATTCTTCACGGGAGAAAACAAAAAGAGCCTGATTAGCAAATTGCTAGTCAGACTCGTTGATTTAATTACCACATACCGATCAGCTTCATCCAGAGACTACCGATCCCGATCCAAACGACCAGGTAGAAGATCCCCAGGACAAAGTTCAGCGTCCACCACTTAGACTGCGGAACGTAGCCAGAACCGAAGAGAACTGGCGCCGGACCAGAGGCGTAGTGGGTCGTGGAAGCCATCAGGTTACCGAAGAACCCAAGCAGGAGGGCCGCCAGCATTGGTGGCACACTTGCAGAGATGGCAACGGCTAACAGGGCACTGTACATCGCCGTAACGTGAGCCGTTGAACTGGCGAACAGGTAGTGACTGTAGAAGTAGAAGACGATCAGGATGATCAGGACGAGGACCCAGTTCATCCCGTGCAGGGAACTGCTGATCGCCTTACTCAGCCAGGGGATGAAGCCCAGGCTGGTCAGGGAACCGGCCATCATAACCAGGACGGAGAACCAGGTCAGGGTGTTCCAGGCACCAGTCTCGTGAAGGACATCCTGTCAGCTCAGAACCCCGGTCAGCAGTAAGAGGGCCAGGGCGATGAAGGCGGCCAGGGTGGCGTCGATGCCGATGAAGCTCCCAGTCATCCACAGGATCAGGGCCAGGACAAAGATAACGGCCATGATCTTTTCGGCCACACTCATTGGGCCCATCTCGGTAAGCTGTTTTTCCGCCGATTGCTTGGCGTTCGGCGTTTCCTTGATCTCCGGCGGGTACATCTTGTAGATCAACCATGGAACGATGATCAATGAGATGATCCCCGGGACCAGGGCGGCCAGGAACCAGCCACCCCAGGTAATGTTGACGCCGCATCCCTTAGCTAAGGTTTGGACCAGCGGGTTGGCGGCCATCGCGGTCATGAACATGGCCGCGGTGATCATGTCACCATGGTATTCGGCGAAGATCAGGAAGGAACCGATCTTGCGCTGGGTCCCGTTCTTCGGGTCGGAACCAAAGGACTGGGACAGGGACTTGATGATTGGGTACAGGACCCCACCGGCACGGGCCGTGTTACTTGGCGTGGCTGGGGCTAGGATCAGGTCAACCCCGATCAGGGAGTAGGCCAGACCCAGGGTCCGCTTACCGAAGGCCTTCACAAAGTTGAGGGCGATCCGCCGGCCGAGACCGGTCTTGATGAACCCCCGGGCGATGAAGAAGGCCATCGCGATCATCCAGATAGAGGCGTTCCCGAAGCCGACAATTGCCTTGTCCATTGGTACCGTCTTGGTCAGAACGGTTAAGGCAAAAGCGACAATTGAAACCCCACCGATGGGCAACGGCCGGGTGATGCAGGCAATGATCGTCCCCACAAACAGGGCGAACATGTGCCAGCCGGCAACCGGTACCGCGGCCGGTTTGATTGGCGCCATCAGCCAGAGGATCAATCCCACGACGACTGGCAAGATGAAGCCACGGTAGTTAACGTGTTCTAATTTTTTCATCTTTCAATAATTCCTCTTATGTCTCATCGTTGATAATAATTGCAAGGCACGTCGGCCGGAACCCCCGACCGTTAATGCCAATTACTTTTGCTTGCGAACGTACAGGGTGACCTGTTGCCCAGCCTGACGACCAAAGACCACTGTTTCGGCAATGGAGTTTCCGCCGACCCGGTTGTTACCGTGGAGTCCCCCGGCAACTTCACCGGCTGCGAACAGACCCTTGATCACATCACCGTTACCGTCGAGTACTTGGGTCTTCGGTGTGATGTGGATCCCACCCATCGTGTAGTGGATGGCTGGGGCGATGTGGATGGCGAAGAAACCAGGCTTGCTGATTCCCCGGTCCATCCCGGTGGTCCGGCCAAACTCGGCATCGTGGTGGTCTTCCACGGCTTTGTTCCAGGTTGCCACTGTCTGGGCCAGCGTGTCTGGGTCCATCTTCAGCTTCTTGGCGAGGTCTTCGATGGTGTCACCGTGAACCACCAGACCAGTCTTGTCGTAGAACTCGATGGCCTTGGCCCGGTCACGGATGCCCTGGTCAAAGATCAGGTAGGCACTGTGTTCCGGCAAAGCCGTGATGCTGTTGGAAACGATCTTCCGAGTGTTGAGCTCGTTGACGAACCGCTTCCCCTGGGCGTTGACCAGGATGGCACCCTCACCACGAACCGCCTCACCGATCAGGTAGACGTGGGGGTGATCCTGCTGAACCGTTGGGTGCACCTGGACCAGGTTCATCTGCATCAGCTCGGCACCGACGTTTTCGGCCAGCTTGAGGCCGTCACCGGTGGCACCCGGCTGGTTCGTGGTCTTGTAGTCCTTAAGGTCGGGACGGAACCGTTCGATGTATTCCTTGGAAGCCCCGAAACCACCGGTGGCCAGGATGACCGCCTTGGCACCAATCGTCTTGATCAGACCGTTGGCGTTGACCTTGACCCCGTCGATCTTGCCGTTTTCGTCTTGAACCAGGCTAGTGACCTTGGTCTTGTTGAAGACCGGGATGTCTTCCTTGGCAACGACGTCTAACAGACTCTTGACCAGGAAGCCACCAATTGGGGCCATGCTGGCTGGCCGGTGAGTCCGCTTCTTGGACATCCCCCCGGTCACCGTGATGTCATCCAGCTTGATGCCGTGATCGGCCAGCCAGTCGATTGCCGGTGCCGTGTGGTAGACAAAGTAACCCAGCATGTCCTTATCGTTCAGGCGGCCACCATCCTTGTATGTTTCGTGGTAGAAGTCGGCCACGTTGTCGATGACCCCGTGCTGCAGTTGTACGTTGGTCTCGGCAGCATTCATCCCGGAGGAAGCCCGGTTGGTGTTCCCACCCAGTTCGGCTTCCTTTTCAAAGACGGCCACCTTCAGACCCAGCTCATGGGCCTGGATGGCCGCGGACAGGCCGGTACCACCGGAACCGATGATGACGGCGTCGTAGCTGTCCGCCAGCTTGCTTACGGATAATGGTTGAAACTTTTCTGCCATTATAATGCGCTCCTTTTCGTGTGTTTAACCAGGCAAAGAGGCAGCCGATCCTCGCCTGCCCCTGTTGCCGTTTAATTACTTGTCCTTGCGATCAGCGTTGGTCATCTTCAGCATGTCCATCCACTCATCGTATTGTTCTTCCGTGACCTTGCCAGACTTCAGAGCGGCTTCCTTCAGCGTGCTGCCGGCCTTGTCTGCGGCCTGGGCAATCTTGGCGCTGTCGTGGTAACCGATGTGTGGTGACAGTGCCGTAACCGTCATCAGGGAGTTGTCAACCAGTTCCGCCATCCGCTTTTCGTTGACGGTCAGGCCCTTGACGCAACGGTCCGTGAAGCCAGTGATCGTCCCGGTCAGCAGGTCGGCGGATTCGAGGAAGGCGTCGATCATGACTGGCTTGTAGACGTTCATCTCGAAGTTACCTTGGGATGAAGCCATCGTAACTACGGTGTCGTTACCGAAGACCCGGAGTGCGGCCATCGTCACGGCCTCGGCCTGGGTTGGGTTAACCTTACCAGGCATGATGGATGAACCAGGTTCGTTCGCTGGGATGTTTAATTCGTCGTAACCAGCCCGGGGACCAGAAGCAAGGAAACGGATGTCCTGGGCGATCTTAAACATGTCAGCAGCCAGGGTCTTCAGGGCCCCGTGGACAACGTTTAAGCCGGAGTGGTTAGCCAGGCCGTAGAACTTGTTGCTCTTGGCGGTCAGGTTCAGGCCGTAAACTGCGGAGAGCTTTTCGGCGATCTTCTCTGGCATCCCCTCAGCGGCGTTCAGGCCAGTACCAACGGCCGTTCCACCGATGGCCAATTCGTCTAAGGTTGGTTCCAGGGTCTTGATGTAGTCCAGGTCGTGTTCGAGGGCGGCAACGTAACCGGAAACCTCCTGACCAAACGTCAACGGCACGGCATCTTGCAGGTGGGTCCGGCCAACCTTGACCGTCTTCCAGTACTTGTCCTGCTTGATCTTCAGCTCATCGATCAGGTGTTGAACGGCTGGCTTCAGCTTGTTAACGGCTTCCAGGGCCACCACGTTCATGGCCGTTGGGAAGGTATCGTTGGAACTTTGGCCCTTGTTAACATCGTCGTTTGGCAGAATTTCAACATCTGGGTTGAGTTGGTGGGCCTTGTGGGCAACAACCTCGTTCGTGTTCATGTTAGTCTGGGTACCAGAACCGGTCTGGTAAACCTTCAGTGGGAAGTCCTTACGGAGGTCTTCGTCACTCAGGGCCAGCAGTTCGTCGATAGCCTTGACGATCAGGTTACCCTTCTCATCAGAGATGGCCTTAGTTTCCATGTTAGCCTGGGCAGCGGCCTTCTTGATGTTCAGCAGTGCCCGGATGATGGCCAGTGGCATGTATTGACCAGTTGGGAAGTTGTTCCGGCTACGTTCCGTCTGTGGTCCCCACAGTGCATCAGCGGGAATCTTAACGGGACCCAGGGTGTCTTCTTCAGTACGGTATTCTGTCATTTTTGACGCCTCCAATAGTGTAATCAAAAGTTATCATTTGTGAAATGTTACACATCATTACACCACTATCCTAACCCGTCGCCCCCGACATAGTCAAACCTTAAGTATTCCATAAATTTCACTTATGACGATTGAATAGTGGGCCGCGGTTAAGGCGTTTCCATTCATTGCCTGTAATTTTTTTCACAATCAAGCAAATAAAAAATTCTCAAGATTTTATTAAATAAATTTCTTGAGAATTTTTGATTTTAAGATCAGAATCACAAACTTTTTAGACTGAACCAGGTGCTTTTGCCCAGCCGGACGCACTTATTAGTACTTAGCCTCCCACTTGGCAGCGGCTACCGCCTGTTTGGCATCGGTCATGTCAGTCAAGCCTTGATCAATGGCGGATTGGGCAACCTTTTGGGCAACCCGCTGGGAGAATTCAGCCAGCTTGGCCACTGGTGGCAGGACGGCGGCACCTGGTTGGTCGGGGTCGACCAAGCCAGACAGGGCGTGGGCAGCGGCGGCCAACATGGTGTCGTTCAGTTTGCTTGCCTGAACGGCCAGGGCACCGAAGCCAACCCCAGGATAGATCAGGGCGTTGTTGGCCTGACCGATCTGGTAGGTCACGCCCTGGTAGGTGATGTCGTCAACCGGGATCCCAGTTGCCACGAGGGCCCGGCCATCGGTCCACTTCAAGAGATCTTCAGCCTTGGCCTCGGCCAGCTTGGTTGGGTTGGACAGTGGGAAGATCACTGGCCGCTTGGTGTGGGCGGCCATCTCCTTGACCACGGCCTCGTCGAAGGTGCCCGGCTGGGTGGAGGTCCCGATCATCACGGTTGGGTGCACCGCCTTGACCACGGCCAGCAGGTTGGTCAGCTCGTCGGCGTTGGCAAATTCGCTCCGCTGGCGAGTGAATGGCTTCTGCTTGTCGGTCAGGCCTTCGGTATCATCGAAGAGCAGGCCCTGCTTGTCGACCAGGTAGAAGTGCTTCTTAGCGTCTTCGGGGCTCAGGCCCTGGCGAACCAGTTCGTCGTAGAGCATCTTGGCGATCCCCATGCCGGCGGTCCCAGCACCAAAGGTCAGGAAGGTCTGGTCGACCAGCTTCTCCTTGGAGATGTTCATGGCACCGAGGACTCCGGCGAGGGCAATGATCCCGGTCCCCTGGATGTCGTCGTTGAAGGTCAGGATCTTATCCTGGTACTTGTCGAGGATCCGGGCCGCGGTCCCCCGACCGAAGTCCTCAAAGTGGAGCAGGCTCTTCGGGTAGAGCTTTTCAACCTCACTGACAAAGCGGTCGATGAAGTCGAAGTATTCCTGGCCGCTGATCCGGTGGTGTCGTTCACCGAGGTAGTTCGGGTCGTCCAACAGCTGTTGGTTATCGGTCCCGGCATCGATGGAAACCGGCAGGACCTGGGCCGGGTTGATCCCGGCGGCGGCCGTGTAGACCATCAGCTTGCCGACCGCGATGTCGACCCCGTCAACCCCCCAGTCACCGATACCGAGGATCCCCTGGGCGTCGGTAACCACGATCAAGCGGATGTCCCGGTCACCGCTGACGTTGGCCAGGCTCTCCTTGATCCGTTCCGGATGCTTAACAGAGAGGTAGACGGCGTCCTGTGGCCGTTGGTAACGTTCGTTGTAGTTTTCGATCGATTCGGCGATCACCGGGTCATACACGATCGGCATGAATTCGGTGATGTGTTGGCCCATCAGGTAGAAGAAGAGGGTCCGGTTGGTGTTGAAGACCTCCATCAGGAAGTGGCGCTTCTCGATGTTACTCGACTTGGTTTCAAAGAGGGCGTAGGTTTCACTCGCCTGCTCCTCAAGGGTCTTGACGCGCGGTGGCAGGGCTCCCATCAGTCCCAGTTGTTCCCGTTCTTCCATCGTAAATGCGGTCCCCTTGTTCTTGAAGGGATCATTTAAGATTGCCATTGCCTTATTCATTAATAATCGTCTTCCTTTTCGTTTAATTGTCCCCATCATAGCGACCGGATTATTTTATAGTCAAATTCGTGCTATGATATAAATAAACTTGATGCGCACCAATTAGATTACCGGTATGAAGGGATTTAAATGAAGATCAAAGATTTAGAATATTTCCAGCAGTTGATAAAAGATCAAAATTTTTCCAAGGTGGCCCAGCACTTTGGGGTCAGCCAGCCCACAATTACCATGGCTATCCAACGCCTGGAGCGTGACTTTGATACCACCTTCTTCGTCCGCGACCATGTCCACCGGGAGCTGCGGGTCACCACGACCGGCCGTCAGTTCGCCAACCACGTCGACCTGATTTTAAACGAGCTCCGGGTCGCCCACCTGGAGATTGCCCGGGCCAACTCCACCAAGATCCGTTTTGGCCTGCCGCCGATCATCGGCAACTACTACTTCCCGCCGCTGACGCCTCGCCTGATGCGCCACCAGTTAATGCCGGCGCTGGAAACCTACGAGCACGGCTCCAAGGAGCTGTTGAAGATGCTCCAAGATGGCAAGCTCGACATGGCCCTGCTCGGTTCCCTGACCCCCCTCAAGGAGGCCCGGCTGAAAGCCCAGGAGCTGGCCCGTTTCCCCTTCCAGGTAGTTGTCGGCACCGACCATCCCCTGGCCAAGCAGGCGACGGTAGATTTCGCCGCCCTGAAGGATGAGCAGTTCATCATCCCCGACACCGAGTTTTTCCACGACCAGGCCTTCAAGCAGATGTGTCGGCGGGCCCACTTCCGTCCCCACATTCTCTACCGGACCGCCGACATCCACGTCATCAAGGCAATGGTCAGTGAAAACCTCGGCATCACCTTCCTGACCAGCCTCGCCATCGAGCCCGGCGACGGGGTCAAACAGGTCCAGGTCAACGGGCCTGACCTGCCGATCTTCCACCTGTCCGTGACGATGCGGGAGACAGAGGAGTTGACGCCCCGCAAGCAGGAACTCTGGGACCTGCTGACCAGGCACACCACTTCTTGATTAATCCCTTAACGAAAGAGCCGGCTACGCTTGAACTCTCAAACGTGGCCGGCTTTTATTAAATGATGATCTTTTTTGTAGTTCACCTGGTTTTTCTTATGAAGCCAGTTTCATGGTGATGACAAACGCCAACATCCCGTGGTTGTACTTGGCACTGATCTTCCCCTTCATCGAATGCACAATGTCTTGAGCCATTGATAGGCCAATGCCAAAGCCACTCTTACCATGATTACTGTGCGACTCATCCCCCCGGTAGAATCGATCGAAAAAGCGGCGATAGTCGACGTCTTTCCCGGCCTGATAAGAATTGGCCACGGTGATTACCGCCGTCTTACCATACTTTCCAGGCCGCACCGTCAGCTTAACCATTCCCCGTGGATCACAGTATTTACTGGCGTTATCCAGAAGGATATTAAGCAACTCACGCAGCCGATTCTGATCGGCCCTGACGACAACATCGGGTGCAATCGTCATCAGAAACTGCTTATCAGCTGCTTCCAGAACACTGTTGAAGCCATTCCCGACATTTTGGGCTAAGTGGCTGACGTTGACCGGGGTCATTGCAACTTGTGGTTGTTCCTGCATCCGGGCCAGGGCCACCAGGTTGTTGATCAAGTGGGTCAGGCGTTGCACCTGCTGGTGGGTGCTCTTAGTCCACTCGGTCTCACCACTCAGCATCTCCTGCATCTCCGTATTCGCGGCAATCACGGTCAAGGGGGTTTTTAACTCATGACTGGCATTGGTGATGAACTGCTTCTGTCGCTGTTCAGCCTGGATGATCGGTCGGATCGCCCGCCGGGAATAGAGAGTCAAGATGAGGGTATACAGAACTAAGACGATGGCCCCGAGCAACAGGCCACTGTGCAAGAGGTCCCTGGTCCGATCCATCAGTAAGGACTCGTCAAGCACCACGATCGTTGTCTGCTGGCCCTTCTTCTGAACCTTATAGGCATACGCCATTCCATGATACTTGAGTTGACCATTCTGACGCTTCTTCTGCATGATCCGCTGTGTAATCACCCGGGCATCCCGGGGGTCGATACTGGTAATGTGATCATCTTCAATCGCTGCAACGTGGTTGTTTTTACCAAAAATGACACTGAAGTAGCGATATTGGTGCAGCCCCTCCCGACTGAATTGGGGCTGGGCGTAATTCTTAATCTGGCTGTGCGCTGGGATCTGACCCTCGTTATCAACCAGGATCGTCAAGACATCATCGACCTCCCGGCGGGCATGGTAGTAGGTCAACGCCGAGATACTGCCGATGATCGTTACGATCACGACAACCAGTGCCAGCGTTGATATGGCAATGAACTTGTAGCGAAACTTCTGAATCATGACTCTACCCCTGACTGCTCAAGTTGAAAGGAACCGCCTTCCTCACCAGCAATTCGGACCGTTGAGCAAATCGACCGCAGCTTTTGGCGCAGGTAAGAAATGGTGATCCAGACGTCCTTGGCGTCGGCCTGGTCGTTCGGCCAAACGTGGTTGATCAATTCGGTGGTCGATATCTGCTTTCCGGCATTGAGAATCAGATACCGTAAGAGGCTGCTCTCCTTATTAGACAGGCTGATTGAATTGTGGCTGATCAATGATTGGTCACCGGTGTTGAGGATCAAGTCACCAAATTGCAGCTCTGGACTGGCAAACTGCGCCCCCCGTCGTTCCCGCGACCGTAACCTGGCGAGTAGCTCCTTGATGGAGAACGGCTTGGTCAGGTAATCATCGGCACCGTCATCCAGGCCGTTCACCTTATCATCTTCCTCACCCATGGCAGTCAATATCATCACGTAGGTCTGGTCCCCGCTGGCACGCAATTCCTTCAGGGCCGTCAGCCCAGACTTGACTGGCATCATAATGTCTAGAATGATGACATCATACGGGTGCTGTTTGACATGGTCGATAACAGCCTGACCGTCACCAACAACATCCACCTGGTAGCCACTGGTCCGGAGGGCGGTCGCTAAGACGTGGGCCAACTGTTTTTCATCTTCTGCAACTAGAATCTTCATCGCCCAAGCCTCCTAATATTTTTCGTTAATCAATTGGCGAATTGTCTGCATTTGAACATCACAGGATGCTAGTTGGTCGGCGCAATGCTTCAACTCCCGGCCGATCCGTTCGGGATCCTTAATGTGGTGTTTATATTTCATCTCATGTTCCAGACTGGCCCAAGAATCCATTGCGATCGTACGCAGCTGGATTTCAACAAAGAAGTGTCCTGGTAGGTGACCATCCGGATCTTGGTAAGGGGCCGTCTCGTCTAAGATCAGGTGGTAACTTCGATACCCGTTAGGCTTGGCATTGGTAATATAATCCTTTTCCTTGACCACCGTCCACCAGTCAGCCTGGCGAAGCAGGGTCAAGCAACGGTTGATATCATCGATGAAGTTGCAGACCACTCGCAAGCCAACCGCATCCCGGCATTCACGCAGTGCTGACCGCGTAGTAACCGGATAGCCCTTGCGCCGGCACTTCTCTGCCATACTGGTCGACGTCTTCACCCGGCCAATCAGGTGTTCATACAATTTAGGCTGGTGATCAGCAAGCACTTGCTGGTTCAACTGTTGGATCCGCTTGGTCGTCATCGCCAGGATCTGGGGCAAAACCTGCTCGTAGTCCCCGTAAATTGACATTGCTCTTCATCTCCTTGTCTCCCATTATAATGACCGACGCGATATTTAATCGCCCCGCTTTAATGAATTTTTATCAAAAATAAAGGGACTGGGCAAATTATTTTCATTCCCCGGTCCCATTGATCATAATTATTCAATCGTAACTTTTTCCATCACAACATCATCCTTGGGCTTGTCCATCTGATCACGCTCGACCTTGCTGATCTTCTGGACAACATCCATCCCCTTAATCACCTGGCCAAAAACGGTGTGCCGGTGATCAAGCCATGGCGTCCCACCGACTTTCTGGTAGTGGTCGATGACTTCCTGCGGGTAACCAACCATCTTCATCTGGTCGATCATGTTGGCCGGCACGTGTTCGTTGGAAACAATGAAGAACTGGCTACCGTTGGTGTTTGGGCCGGCGTTGGCCATCGAGAGGGCGCCGTTGAAGTTAAACAACTGGTCAGCAAACTCATCCTCAAACGGGTGACCGTAGCTGCTCTCGCCACCACGGCCGGTCCCGGTCGGGTCACCACCCTGGATCATGAAGTCGGGAATGACCCGGTGGAAGGTTACCCCGTCGTAGTAGCCCTGCTTGGCCAGCTCGACGAAGTTCTTAACCGTCTTGGGGGCCAGCTTCTCAAAGAGCTGGACCTCAATCGTCCCCTGGTTGGTCTTGATGATTGCTTTGGGTCCCTGTGCCGAGGCCAGGTCTAATTGTGGATAATCCATATTCTTTCCTCATTTCAATTTAGGATGTGCTCTAGTATAACATCGACTAATCGTCCTGGCTAATCCGCAGAACGCAGGCCCCCTTGATGTCACCCCGCTTAACGTACTTCAGGGCCTCGTCGGCCTTTTCAAACGGGTACTCGTGAACCTCGGGGTGGATGTCCAGCCGGTCGGCCAGGGTTAAGAACTCCTCGCCGTCACGCCGGGTGTTACTCTCGACACTGGTGATTGTCTTCTCGTGGAAGAGGTGCTTCTGGTAGTTGAGAGCTGGCACGTCGGTCATGTGGATTCCGGCCAGGGCCAGGGTCCCGCCTGGAATCAGGCTGGCCATCGCCGGTAGCACGATGTCACCAACAGGGGCAAAGATGATTGAGGAGTCCAACGGCACGTCGGAGAGGTCATAGGCCCCGTGGGCTGAGGCACAGCCCAATTGAAGGGCAAACTTCCGGGCGTCGGCCCCCCGGGTAAAGACGTGGACCTCGATCCCCTGGGCCATGGCGATCTGGGCCGTGATGTGGGCTGAGCCACCAAAGCCATATAGACCCAACCGACCACCTGCCGGTACATTGGCCCGCTCAAAGGCCCGGTAGCCAATAATTCCGGCACAGAGCAGCGGGGCAGCCTCTAAGGAATCAAACTTCTCTGGGATCCGGTAGGCAAAGCCCTCCGGCACCGTCACGTATTCGGCATAGCCACCGTCATGATCCCAGCCGGTGTAGACAGAGTGTGGACAGAGGTTCTCGTGTCCGGACCGACAGAACTTGCAGACTCCGCAAGCGTGCCGGAACCACGGAATCCCAATCCGCTCGCCAAGGCTGAAGCGCTGGGTCTCCGGTCCCTGGGCAACTACCCGGCCGACAATCTCGTGGCCCGGAGTGACGTGTTCCTGGTGGACGGGCAGGTCACCCTCGGTTACGTGGAGGTCGGTGTGGCAGACCCCACAGGTCAGCACCTTGACCAGGACTTCCCCCCGGCCCGGGGTTGGTACCGGCTTCTCCACCATCTTCAGGGGCGCCCGGTCACCGTCGATCGGTCCCGGGGTGGTAACGGCCCAGGCCCGCATTGTCTTTGGTAAATCATCAATTTGCGTTTCCATGTCTATCAGCCTCACTTAATTGAACTTACATATTTATTGTAACCCTTTTCGCGGACTTGTGAAGAAAACAACGTTCTAACGATAACTCTTCTTAAGGCGGTCAACACGCTTTTGCCAGGCCGTCTGCTCCTGGTTGACGTTCAGAGGCCGGTCGATGGTCGGATCATCCTTAGCGACGTCGGTCAGGCCACTGACCCCACCGATGTCGTCAATGATCCCCCGACCGCTGCCGGCCAACAGCTTGGCCGCACCCGCCGTCCGCAGCCGGGATCGGGTAGTGACCGTGTCAATCTTGATCTGGAACCGCCAGCTATCGCCGAAATCGTAGAATAGGGTCAGTTCGTCACCGGCCTGGTACTCACCCAGCCAGTGGGTCAATAGACTCTCCGGGTCGCCAAGGCCGCTAGCAAAGATTGGCAATTGGTAGTTGTGCTGGCCGTCCTGGAGGGCAAAGAGGTGGCTGCCGGTGGCCCGGAAGCTCGCCAGGATCTGGTAACAGAGGGTGTCCAGGCGGGTATCACCGCTGAGGGTCAACCGGCGCCACATAGTCGGCTGATAGTCCGCCAGGGTCACCGTTAGCTGATAGCGCTGGCGACTGTAGCGATAGGCCCCGTTCAAGGCGTCCCGTTGGTCCTGCATCTGGTCCTGAACGTTGCGCAGCAGGCGTTGGAAGTAGAAGTTCCGTTCCGTCGGGTCAAGATCCTTGACCCCCTGCCCGATCGCCTGGACAAAGTGATCGAAATCCTCGGCGGAAAAAAGCCGCTGGTAACGCAGGAAACGGCCGAGCTCCCGCAGGGCGATTCCCTTATCACGAAGTTGGGTGGCACTCAGGTGGGTCTGGGTGGCCTCTTCATAATGGATTAGGTAGTTATAGACCAGGGTCAGGTCGTCGAGGATAGTTTCTTCATAGCCATCACAGAAGCTGAAGTAGTCATCCGCAACGTCGAGATCCCGGTCGATGATCTGGTCGCTCTTCCCCCGGTTCTCCAAGTAATGGCGGTAGTCGCCAAGCAGGCGCTCGTCCACCGCGACCGCGTTCATCACATCATTGAGTGACCCGCTGTGGTAGCGGTAGCTGCGGTTATGCTCATTTAGGGTTGGGTGCGCCGGTAGGGCAAAGTTTTCCATCACGTAGTTTTCAAACAACTCGATCACCGTCACCCCACCATCAGCATCGGGGTCTTGCAGTTCGGTCTGGTCAGCCAGCTGGAGGGCCAGTTCAGCGTTGGACGGGTGACGGTCCCAGTCGATGACGGAGGTGGGGCCGGCTAGAATATTCTGGTAGGTCTGCAGGTGCAGCGGGGCCGTAGCGGCCATTTGACTGGTGAAACGGACGTCCTGAAACTGGGCATCGCGGATCATCCGAATCTTGGCGTGTGGGATCGGGGCTAGCTCCATCAGCTGCAGAAACTCCTGCTTGAAGGCGGTGACAAAGGAACGGGAATCATTGAAGCGCTGAGGATGGCGGACAATCACCGGCAATGCCAGCAGGTTGTTCATGACAATCATGAAGTCTCCACAGATGCGGACCGACCACGCTTCCGGTATGGTCAGGCTCAGCTCATTGACCATCTGGGGGTTGACGTGTAGGTGCTGGGCAACCGGTCTTTCCACGGTAATAATCACGTTATCTCCTCCTCGAATTCATTCTCTAACACAATTGTGGCAGAATTGTGAGATAAACAACAAGCAATATTTACAAATTTAAAGAATTCATTAAAATGAAGGGTAATCAGCAAATCTAAGCAGAAGAGGAAGCGGCAACATGGACAAACAACGACTAGATATTTTTGACTTAAAAAAGATTAAGATCAACAAGAGTAAGGCCGAGCTTGAGCAGGCTGGCAAGCAGCGGCAAAAAGAGGTGACCAGCGCGGACCTGAGTACCTTCGTCCCCGTTCACCGAGATCCGGTCACCGATATCAAACAGACCGAGGCCAAGATGATCCCCGAGCTGCTTCCCTTACGCCACCAGCGGATGCTTGCCAGTCGTTTTGCCTTCTTCCGGGGCACGGCCGAGTTGATGGAACGCGACCTCAAGAAGCAGCACCAGAGCATGATGCCAGTTGTGATCTGTGGTGATGCCCACGTGAATAACTTTGGTTTCTACGCTTCCCCCGAGCGTAAGCTGCTCTTCGGCCTCAACGACTTCGACGAAGCCCGGATCGGTAACTGGGAAAGTGACCTCAAGCGCCTCCTCGTCAGCATTGAGCTGGCCGGCGAGGAGAACGGCTTCAAGAAAAGCGACCTCCATGACCTGCTCGAACTGACCACCAAGACCTACCGGCACGCCATCAAGAGTGCCAATAAGCTCCCCCTGTCCGCGGTCTTCTACTACTCCTTTGAAATCCATGACATGATCGAAAACATCCACAAGCTCGGGGATGGTGACGCCCCAGAGCAGATGGAGGCGGTCCTGCAAAACATCATCAAGAAGAGCCAGCACAGTAATTCCGAGGAAATCATCCGCAAGATGGGGACCATCAACAACCGCGGCCAGCTGGTCTTCCGGGACAACCCGCCCCGTGCTAAGCACCTCAGCGATGCGGACTACCAGGCCGTCGCTGCTGGTTACGAGACGTATCGGGAGAACGTCCGTCAAGATATCCGGGTCTACCTGGCTAACTTCCACATCACCGACATCATTCGTTACAGCGTTGGCGTCGGGAGTTTTGGGACTCGTTGCTACCTGATTCTGTTGACCGGGATCGACGGCAGCCACCTGGTCCTCCAGGTCAAGGAGGCTATGCCCCTGCGATACAACCTGCTCCAGCTCCAGGTTCAGCAGGCCATCGCCAATGGCCTTCAGGCGGGCCGGCGGATTGTGACGGCCCAGCGTGTCCTCCAGTCCACCTCTGACCCCTTCCTGGCCAGCACCAGGTTTGGTCAGCGGAGCTACTACATCCGGCAGTTCCGGGACATGAAGGAGTCGATCAAGATCGAGAAGCTCGACTTCAGCAGCTACCAGCTGTACTGCCAGACCTGTGCCTTTTGCCTGGCCATGGCCCATGCCCAAAGCCCAACCTCACCGATGCTGCGTGGCTACCTGCGCCACCAGAAGGCCCTCGACCAGGGACTAGCCGACTGGGCCCTCCACTACGTCGATCAAGTTGACCAGGACTACCAGGCCTTCAAGAACTATATTAAGAAATAACCATAACAGAAACGGCGGCCGGGGAAACAGGCTATAATGCCCTCTAAGTATACAGATGAAATAGAAAATTCATCTTAATACTTGGAGGGTATTTTTCTATGACTAGGAAAGCAAAATATAGTGCAGAAGAAAAACTATCGATATTAAACGAATTAAGTCA
>DXAA01000010.1 GCA_019117285.1 Candidatus Limosilactobacillus intestinigallinarum | reverse complement strand
GATTCTTGTTTCGTTGAAGACCGCTAATCTCATGATTCGTGAATTATCAAAAAAGAGAACTAGACCAAAAGCCAAAGTAGCTTAGTCTAATTCTCAAAGTTCTCTTTATCCTTACCGATTGACAAAGAGCCAAAAAAATAAAAATAGGCAATAACACTAATTATCTTAGCATCACCGCCTATTTTTAACAATATCTTTCAAAAAAATTTTAATTGAATTTCTTCTTACCGACGCGTTCAGTTCCCAGTTCCTTGAAATCGTAGGTAATCTGGCTGTTACGCTTAAATTCTTCCAGGCCTAACTCGATTAACCGGTCGATCAGTTCGGAGTAGCTGATCCCGGAAACCTCCCACATCTGCGGGTAGAGGCTGATGTTAGTGAAACCTGGCAGGGTATTCGGTTCCCCCAGGTACGGCACGTTATTCTCGTCAACTAAGAAGTCAATCCGGGCCATCCCCTTCATGCCAAGGGCCTTGTAAGCCTTCAATGCCATATCGGTAATCTCATCCGTCAGGTATTGGGGCAGCTTAACCGGCAGCTCGAAGACCACCCCACTGGCGTCGACGAACTTGTTCTCATAGTCATAGAACGGATCGCCAGCTGGAACACGCACTGCCCCCAGCTTGGAGGCAATCGGGTGTTCATTACCCAGAATGGAGATCTCGACCTCCTGCGGGTTAGCCACCCCCTGCTCGGCCAGGACCTTGAAGTCGTACTTGAAGGCGTCATCTAAGGCCGCCTCATACTCATCAGCGTTGGTGACCCGGTGAATTCCCACCGATGACCCCTGCTTGGCCGGCTTGATGAAGACCAGGTCACCGAGGCGTTCCTCAATCTGCCCCCATGAGTAGTCGGCCCGGTTCTCAGGCGTCAGTAGAACGTATGGGGTGTTCCGAATCCCGGCTTCGGTCAGGATCTTCTTGGTCAGGTCCTTATCGAAGGCCATCGCACTCGCTGCAATATTGGAACCAACGTAAGGCTTGTTCAGCAGCTTGAAGAGGCCCTGGATGGTCCCATCTTCTCCCAGGTTACCGTGGATAACCGGATAGAAGAAGTCAATCGTCTTCAGTTCGTTCAAGGCCATGATCGGGGCCAGGGGCTGGGTCAGGTCCATCTTGGCATAGGCGTCCTTGACCACCTGATCCTCGGGTTCCCCGTCGAAGATCCGTTGCGAGGCCTCGTTGTTCAGCAGGATCCCGTCCTTGGTAAACATGAACAGGCTCACATCGTACTTGTCCTTGTCGAGGGCATCGTAGATGTTGTGAGCGGAACGCTTGGAGACGTCGTGTTCAGAGGAGTTGCCACCGAAGAGCAGCGCAATTCGTAACTTCTTAGCCATTAGAAATACCACCTTATATATTATTTTTCACTTAATCCGTAATTCCTAGAATCTTAAGTATAACATAATTGGCCGCTTCAGCCAACATAAAAACAACCGCTGAATTGCATCAGCGGTTGTTTTATGTCGTCTTATTACTTAACTTCGACGATCCAGTTTTGGCCTTCATCAGCTGAGCTCAGGCCGGCCGGATCATCAACGATCTTGTCATTGACCGCCACGATCGTCCCGGCAACCGGGCTGTCCAGGTCGGTTACGGCCTTTTCGGCCTCAACGGAGACAAACTTGCCACCGTCTTCCAGGGTCGTGCCCTTCGCCGGTACGTCGATAAAACTAATCTGGCCCAGGTCATCGCGACCCTGGTCATTCAGGCCCACCCGGGTGTTCCCGTTATCGAGCTTCTTGGTCCAAAAGTAGTTGTTCTTTGCAGCCATAATCTAATACCCCACTATCTAAACTCTTTTTTGTTACTAAACATGTAAGAATGATGGTGATAACGCATCGACATTACCATCCCAATCCCAATCAGGTTACCAATCAACGAGGAACCCCCGGCGCTAATGAAAGGAAGTGGGATCCCGGTCAGCGGCAGCAAGCCGATGTTCATCCCGATGTTTTCAAAAACGTGGAAAAGGATCATCATGATGACCCCAGTTGAGATATAGGCATAAAACTCATTCTTAGTATCAAATGTAACACGAATCATCAGATAAATTAAGAGCAAATAGATCAGGATGAGGAGCACCCCACCAATAAAGCCAAAGTTCTCCCCGATAACGGAGAAGATCATATCAGATTCCCGCACCGGTACGTAGACCTTCGAGTTGTTGAAGCCGGTCCCGGTAATTCCACCGGACCCCACCGCCTTGATACTCTGCCAAAGTTGGTAACCTTGGTTGGTCGTATCCTGTTCAGGGTGTAACCAGGTATCCACCCGATCAAACTGGTAGGCCTGGAAGCCAACGTGCTCCAGGATCCGCCGACCAATCGAAGAGGTAACCATGGCCAGGGCCGAACCACCGACCACCGCCAGGGCAATCGCGGCCGGGGCGATAATCCGCCAGGTGACCCCAGAGACCAAGACCATCCCACAGAAGATAGCAAAGAAAACCAGGGCCGTCCCGAAGTCATTCTGGAAGTGTAGGGAGATCAGAATCGGCAGCAACCAGAGAAACATCGTTCCGATCAACCGCCAGTCAGACTGAACGGTGTGAACGCTATAACGGTTGTTATGGGTGGTGATCACCCGTCCCATCATCAAAATATAGGCCGGTTTCATTATTTCCGAAGGCTGGAAGGTAAATGGCCCAATAGCAAACCAACTTTTGGCCCCCGTACTGGCGTAGTACGAGCGACTATAGAAGACCAGGATGGCAAACATCAGGAAGATACTCAACCAGTAGACAATCGGGGCCAGCTTCCAAAGCTGTTCCGAGTCAAACTGCATAATCACCACAATCAGGATCGTCCCGATTGCATACCATACCAGCTGGGTGATTACCTGCCGGGCCACACTGGTCTGCTGACGGTCGTGAACGGCCGCCACGTAGATTGAGGCCAGGCCGATCAGGGCCAGGAGGAGGACACAGAAAATGATCCCCCAGTCAATCCGACTTTCTTCATCACTTTGCGAACGTTGCATTACCTAACTCCTTTACTCAGTTATTTTCAAAGAGAACGGTACCGCATTAGTGCTGGTGCAGGTGGTACTGCTGGAGAACCATCTCCAGGCCTTCCTCCTGCGAATGAACGAAAAACTCGCTCTGATCCGCCGTCAGCAGGGCCTTGAAGCGGTCATTGTCCGTTACCACCTCACCGATCAGCCGTTCACCAATGAAGATCTGTTGAACCGGTTGATTCTGCCGTTCAATATCCTTAACACTTACTTCAATCTTTTTATCTTTTTTAGCCACGATTTCACCTTTTATTTAGTATTTGCGTCGAAACGTAAAATGGTCAGGTACCGGGTCATACCCCCCGCGCGCAAAGGGTTGGCAGCGTAGGATCCGGGCGATCCCCAGCAGGCTCCCCTTCAGCCCAAAGCGCTCCAGGGCTTCAAGCATGTACTGGGAGCAGCTGGGGTAATAACGACAGACCCGAATCTGTCGCCGCGCCGAGATCGTGCGTTGGTACCACCGCACCATTTTGCATAATACCTGAACCATCAATTACTTCTTCCGATCCGTCTTTTGCATCCGTTCCAGCATCTCACCGGCCCCCTTGGCCACATTGTCCAGCGGGCTTTGGGAAACAACAACGGGAACCTTCAGCCGGTCGCTGAAGAGCTTATCAATCCCCTTCAAGAGGGCGGTCCCACCGGTTAACATAATTCCCCGGTCAATGATGTCACTAGCCAGTTCCGGCGGTACGGTTTCCAGGACGTTGACCGTGGCCGTCAGGATCTGCTCCAGGGTATCATGGATGGCCTCTTCAATCTCGTTTTCATTGACCGTGATTTGCTTTGGCATTCCACTAGCCACATCGCGACCACGGACATCCATTTCGGCTGGCTTGTCGACCTTCAGCGCCGTGCCGATCTTCATCTTGATGTTTTCGGCGGTGTGCTCACCGATAATCAGACCATGCTTATCCTTGATGTAGGCGGCAATGTCGTTATTCAGCTTATCACCGGCCATCCGAATCGACCGACTGGAGACGATGTCACCCAGGGAGAGGATCGCGATATCACTGGTCCCACCACCCATGTCGATAACCATGCTGCCGCGTGGCTTGAAGATATCAAGGCCAGCACCAATGGCCGCCACCTTAGGCTCGTATTCCAGGTAGACCTTCCCACCACCGGACTGTTCGGCAGCCTGGATGATGGCCTTACGTTCAATCTCAGTGATGTTAGTTGGTGCACAGATCATGATGTTAGGCTTGGACATGAAGCCCTTAACGCTCAGCTTACCGATGAAGTAGGCCAGCATCTCTTCCGTAACGTCAAAGTCGGAGATTACCCCGTTCTTCAGTGGCCGGATAGCCCGGATGTTGCTTGGTGTCCGCCCCACCATCCGGTAGGCTTCGGAGCCCACCGCCAGAATCTTATTGGTTTGGGTGTCAATTGCAACAACGGAAGGTTCGTTCAGGACAATTCCCTTGCCCTGAACATAGATCAGCACGTTGGCTGTTCCTAAATCAATACCAATATCTTGTGCCATTATTTACTTGCTCCTTCTCGTGAAAGATTTTTATGTTAGTTAATATCGTTCGTATTATACCATAATATCACCAAAAACTGCGGCTCAGTCATGGTTAGTTTCGTTGGTTGGGTGACCCGGCGATAGCTTGAACTTATCCGCAATATCGATCCGGTCGATCGCTGCCCCGAGGGCGTGTAGCTTCTCCTGAAAATGGTAGTAGCCCCGGTCAATTTCGGTAACGTTACGAACCTGGGTGATCCCCGAGGCCGCCAGTCCGGCGAGGACGAGGGCTGCTCCAGCCCGTAAGTCAGAGGCGGTCACCTCGGCCCCACTGAACTTAGTCGGCCCATCCAGGACCGCCACCGGCCCGCTGATTTGGAACTTGGCGTTCATCCGCCGTAGCTCCTCGAGGTGCATAAAGCGTTTCTCAAAGATTCGCTCATCAAGCGTACTGACCCCATTGGCTAGTAGCTGGAGAACCGAGATCTGGGGCTGCAGGTCGGTCGGGAAACCGGGATAAGGCATTGTCCTGATGTTGGTCGGCAACAGAACCGCCGTCCCCAGGACCCGGATGCCATCATCCTGGCGAATAACAGTGACCCCCATCTCCTCGAGCTTGGCAATCAGGGAAGCATTGTGCTCCGCAATCGTATCAGCCACCACCACGTCACCGTTGGTAATAGCGGCGGCGATCATGAAGGTCCCGGCCTCGATCCGATCCGGCATCAACCGGTACTCACAGCCATGGAGGAAGTTGACCCCCTGGATACGGATCACCGTTGTTCCGGCCCCGTGAACCCGGGCCCCCATCTTATTCAAGAAGTTGGCCAGCTCGATGATTTCCGGCTCCCGGGCCGCATTTTCAATGGTGGTAATCCCGGTGGCCCGGGTGGCAGCCATCATCAGATCCTCAGTCGCGCCCACGCTGGGAAAATCAAGGTAAATTCGCGCTCCCGTCAATTGGTCGGCACGGGCTTCGATGTACCCGTCACGTTGGTTAACCTGCGCTCCCAGGGCCGTCAGCCCCTTGATGTGGAGGTCAATCAGTCGTGAGCCGATTGCGCAGCCCCCGGGCAGGGCCACCTTGGCATGGCCGTTTCGGGCCAGCAGGGGGCCCATCACCAGTAAGGAGGCCCGCATCTCATCAACATACTCAAATGGCGCCTCATCGGCAACCGGCTTCTGTGTGTCCAGCAGGAGTTCGTGCCCGGCCGTGTCAAAGACCACCGCCACGTTGAGAAACTCCAGGAGTCGGTTCATGGTTGTGATGTCCAACAACGGCGGCACATTGGTTAGCCGGAAGCTGCCCACCGTGGCCAGCAGGCTAGCTGCCTGGATCGGCAAGGCCGCGTTTTTTGAGCCTTCAATATGGACACGACCGGCAAGTCGCCGGCCGCCCTTAATCACCAATTTTTCCATCGTTTACTCCCTCAATTCCTAGCGAACTAGATATACCAAGTTACCGATTGCGCTGATGATATTCAGGAAAAAGCTCGCACACAGGTAACCGACAGCAGTCGCGGCCAGGACAATGGCCAACGGTAGGGTCCGAGGCGGCCGTTTGAAATAGCGCTCCACATGAAAGCCCTGAATAGCGTTGAAAGCCAGCCACACAAACAGCAACTGGACCACAATCTCAATTAATGCGTGAATTCCCGTCAGTTCCAAGCGTGTTCCTCCTCACAAACGTTTGTATTTTATCATATCATAATCGGCTGATCCCTCATATTAAGAAAACTTAACCTAATCAAAATAATTGGATCCCCTCTGTCATCAATTATAAGGGCAATCCAGGCGTTATCAACAACGAAAATAACAAAGGGATTGCAGCACCTGATCGTGTTGCAATCCCTTATGTCACGAAACTCGTCAGACGAGTTTGCTATTTCTTGGTGAGCTTGGAAGTGTTCAGACGATTGATCGCCCGCTTGAGGTGAACCTCCGCCCGTGCCAAGTCATCCTGATTATGTTCGCGTTTGGCCTTTTCAATCTCTGATTCAGACCGCTTCTTGGCCTCTTCAGCCCGTTGGATATCAATCTCCTCAGGCATTTCAGCACTATCGGCAGCAATCAGGGCTTGGTGACCGTCGAATTGGATGATCCCACCGTTAACGGCCGCGACTTCGGCAGTACCTTCATCGTGCTTGATCCGTACGGTGCTGATCTCCAGCGCGGCAATTAGGGGCACGTGATTAGCCATGATCCCCATCTGACCACCAGCAGTGTTCATGATGACCATCGTGGCGTTATCATTGTCGTAAACCGTGCCGTCAGGGGTAATAATCGTGACCTTAAACTTACTGTCAGCCATAAATTATCCCCTCCTAATCTTTGCTGTTCTCGTCAGAATCCGCCTGTAATTTCTTTGCCTTTTCCACAACGTCTTCGATTGGTCCAACCAACCGGAATGCTTCTTCCGGCAGATCGTCGTACTTACCATCCAGAATCTCCTTGAAGCCCTTGATGGTGTCCTTCAATGGAACGTACTTACCAGGTTGGCCGGTAAATTGTGAAGCAACACTGAAGCTTTGTGACAGGAAGTTCTGAATCCGCCGGGCACGAGCAACAATCGTCTTTTCTTCGTCAGACAGTTCATCCATCCCCAGGATTGAGATGATATCTTGCAGTTCGTGGTACCGTTGCAGAACGTGTTGAACCTGCGTTGCAACTTCATAGTGTTCCTTACCAACGATTTCCGGCGTCAAGGCAGTTGAGGTTGAAGCCAGTGGGTCAACGGCTGGGTAAATACCAATTTGCGTCAGCCGACGTTCCAGGTTGGTAGTCGCATCCAAGTGGGCGAAAGTCGTGGCTGGAGCTGGGTCGGTGTAGTCATCGGCAGGAACATAAACGGCCTGAATCGACGTAATGGAACCCTTCTTGGTAGAAGTGATCCGTTCCTGCAGCTGACCCATTTCAGTAGCCAGGGTTGGCTGGTAACCAACGGCTGAAGGAATCCGCCCTAACAGGGCAGAAACTTCTGACCCGGCCTGGGTGAACCGGAAAATGTTATCGATGAAGAGCAGCACATCCTGGCCCTTGACATCACGGAAGTATTCCGCAATCGTCAAACCAGTCAAGGCAACCCGCATACGGGCACCTGGTGGTTCGTTCATCTGACCATAGACCATGGCCGTCTTTTCCAGAACCCCGGAAGCCTTCATTTCGTAGTACATATCGTTACCTTCACGGGTCCGTTCACCGACCCCAGTGAAGACAGAAATACCATTGTGCCCTTGGGCAATGTTGTGAATCAATTCCTGAATCAAAACGGTCTTACCAACACCGGCACCACCGAAGAGACCAATCTTACCACCACGGACATATGGAGCCAGCAGGTCAATAACCTTGATCCCGGTTTCCAGAATTTCCGTGTTGTTGTTCAATTCGTCATACTTAGGTGCGTCACGGTGGATTGGCATCCGCTTAGCATCTGGACCAAACTTCGGTCCGTTATCAACTGGTTCACCTAAGACGTTAAATACCCGACCAAGAGTATCGTCACCAACTGGCACACTAATTGCGGCACCAGTGTTTTCAACTTCCATTCCCCGTTGAAGACCATCGGTTCCGTCCATGGCAATCGTCCGGACAACCCCGTCACCCAATTCCAGGGCAACTTCAGTCGTCAGAACCTTGTCATCACTTTCCTTAATCTTCAGGGCATCGTTAATTTCAGGAAGCTTTTCGTCTAAGGGGAACTCAACATCGACAACTGGTCCGATAACTTGGAGAACTTTACCAGTACTCATGTTGTTTCCTCCTACGTTTGAAATTATTCTTGTGCGGTCATCCCACCGGTAATTTCAGTAATTTCGGTGGTGATGGCTGCTTGCCGTGCTCGGTTATACTGCAATTGCAATGTTGAAACAATGTCATCAGCATTATCGGTGGCAGAACGCATGGCGTTGGCACTTGAGGAGTGTTCAGATGTCTTGGCATCCAAAATTGCTCCGTACAAGGCGCTCTCCGCGTACTGCTCAACCAGTGCAGAAACAATTGCCGTATCTGACGGTTCAAATTCATATTCAGCCGAAACGTGTGCGGTCGTGACATCACTGTTCCCCGGCTTGTCCTGCTGATCATTAGCCGCTAATTGGGCAAGCTCGTCTTCACTCAGCAGGGACTTCTCGGTGATTGGCAGTGCGCCATGAACCATTACGTGCGACGTAATCCGGTTCACATAGTGACTGTGGACCGTGTACAGTTCATCAAAGACGCCGTCATTGTACATCTGGACCGCAGTCCGAACAATGGGCAGCACCTCACGGAACATTGGCACATCGCTGACCCCAGAATACTGGTACACGATGTTCATGTCCCGCTTCTTGAAGAATTCCGTTCCGGTCTTTCCGATCGTCAAGAAGACGGTATTATCCTTGGTCAGGTTGTGCTTGGCCATCAGGCTCATGGTCTCCTTGATGATATTACTGTTGTAACTACCAACAAGGCCCCGGTCTGAGGTAATTACCAGGATCCCGGTCTTCTTAACCGGACGCTTTTTGAATAGTGCAGCGTAAACATCATCTTGCGAAGCAGCAGATGTTGCGCTGTGAGATTTAACCAGATCAGCCAACATTTGTCTAACCTTCTCAGCATAAACTTCGTAGGTTTGGGTATGGTGTTGAATTTGGTTCAGTTTAGCAGTTGAAACCATCTGCATCGCAGACGTGATTTGCCGAGTACTCTTCGTAGATTCAATTTTATGTTTAACTGCAGCAAGTGAAGCTGGCACTAAATCTCACCGTCCTTTCGACTAACTATCATTAATTACTTGTTAGCAGCGGCCTTCTTCTGACTGTCACTCGTCTGGAATGACTTGGAGAAGTCAGCAACCGCGTTTTGTAAGCTATCGCCTTCTGGCAGCTTACCAGTCTTCGTGATGTCGTCATAAAGGTCTTGGTGGTTAGCGTGCATGTAAGCAGCCAGTTCACTCTCGTAGCGTTGAACGTCATCCAACGGAATCTTATCAATAAAACCGTGAGACAGGGCGTACAGCGTTACAACTTGTTGTGCTGCTGATTGTGGTTGGTGCAAGCCTTGCTTCAAGACTTCCATCGTCCGCTGACCACGAGCCAACTTGGCCTGGGTCGCATCATCAAGGTCAGAACCGAATTGGGCGAATGATGCCAATTCGTTGTAGGAAGCGATATCCAGACGCAGGGTACCGGCAACCTTCTTCATGGCCTTGATCTGGGCGTCACCACCGACCCGGGAAACAGAGGTCCCGGCATCAATGGCTGGCCGTTGACCAGCGTAGAATTCATCGGCGTCCAGGAAGATCTGGCCATCGGTGATGGAAATAACGTTGGTTGGAATGTATGCGGAAACGTCACCGGCCTGGGTCTGAATGATTGGCAGGGCGGTCATGGAACCACCACCGAGGTCATCGGACAGACGGGCAGCCCGTTCCAGCAACCGTGAGTGGGTGTAGAAGATATCACCAGGGTAAGCTTCACGGCCAGGAGGACGACGCAGAATCAAGGAAAGTTCACGGTAGGCATCGGCCTGCTTGGACAGGTCATCGTAGACGATCAGAACGTCCTTGCCACCGAACATGAACTCTTCACCCATTGCGGCACCGGCATATGGCGCGATGTAAAGCATTGGGGCTGGGTTAGAAGCACTGGCAGAAACAACGATCGTGTAGTCCATGGCACCGAACTTCCGTAAGGTTTCCACGTTGGCCCGAACCGTTGATTCCTTTTGACCAATGGCGACGTAGATGCAGATAACATCCTTGTCCTTTTGGTTGATAATTGTGTCCAATGCAATGGCGGTCTTACCGGTCTTCCGGTCACCAATGATCAACTCACGCTGACCACGACCAATTGGAACCAGGGCGTCGATAACCTTGATCCCGGTTTGCAGTGGTTCACTAACACTCTTCCGCTCCATAACCCCTGGAGCCTTCCGTTCAATTGGACGTGTCTTGTCAGTCTTGATCTCGCCCAGGCCATCGATTGGCCGGCCTAATGGATCAACAACCCGTCCCAGTAATGCATCACCGACGGGTACTTCCATGATTCGACCCGTCCGTTTAACGGTGTCACCTTCACGGATACCCGTGAAGTCCCCTAAAATAACGATACCAACATCGTTACTTTCGAGGTTTTGGGCCATTCCGTAAACACCGTTGCTAAATTCGAGCAACTCACCGGCCATGGCGTTTTCCAAGCCATCGGCACGAGCAACACCATCACCAACGTAGGTAACCGTCCCAGTCTCTTCAACAGAAACTTGGTCTTGGTAGTTGGCAAGCTGTTTCTTGATGAGTGAACTGATTTCCTCAGTTTTAATGCTCATAAAGGTCTCACCTCTTTAACAAAAGATCTATTTTATCTAACTAGTAAACGACGAATTTGCTTAATCTTTGAGCTGAGACTACCGTCCAGGGTCTTATGATCGGCATGGACAATAACCCCACCTAAAATTTCTGGATCAATCTGTTCGTTCAAGACAACCTCGGTAGCGCCAAAACGCTTGGCCAGGTTGGCCTTCAGTTGATCCCGTTGTTGTTTATCGAGTTGGATCGCTGTGACAACGTCAGCATGCATCCGCTTATTCTTAGCGTCATACCGCCGTTCAAACTCATCAATAATTGCGACCATGCAATCCATGCGGCCGTAATCAAAAAGCATTTGAATCAGGTTCGCAACATACTGGGAAGCCCCTTCTTGCAGATCCTGAACTAATGCTTTCTTTTCATCGAGTGACAGTTGGACACCCGCCAGGGCGGATTCCAAGCTCTCATTGTCCTCAAAGACTTGGCGCAAAGCAATCAATTCTTGATAAGTTTGATCGAGTTCATTGTCTTCATCGACCAATTCGAACAGTGCCCGGGCATAGCGCCCAGCAACCGTCTTCTTATCAAGACTCATGATTTACCAACCCTTCGATGTAGGAGTCGATCAATTCCTTTTGATCGTCTGCCTTTAATTCCTTTTGGATGAGTTTGGAAGCAATCTCAATAGATAAGTTTGCAACGTCATCCTTGGCACCGTTCAGCGCATCGCGACGTGCTTGATCCGCATCCTGTTGTGCCTGTTGTTTGAGGGCTTGAGCATCATTTTGTGCTGCCTCAACAATTTGTGCTCGTTGTGTTTCAGCCGACTTCTTGGCATTGCTTACAATGTCTGCAGCTTCCTGACGTGAATTTTGCAGTTCCGCCTGACGCTTGGCAGCCATCTTTTCGGCATGTTCCCGTGACCGCGCCGCGTTGTCGATATCGCTGGCAATCTTGTCTGCCCGCTTCTTCATCATGTCGGTAACTGGTCCCCATGCAAAGTGCTTGACCAGCAGCATCAGGATAATGAAGGTGACGATGTAGAAGACAAGGTCTCCAATGTATAAACTGTTCGATTCAGCTAACACACTGTTCACAAACATCTATTGACACCTCCTTGTCGTAAAAAAATCAAATTGCGATTAATAATTACTTGTTCATAACAAGGAAGCCAATAACGATGGCGATGATAGGCATGGCTTCAATCAAACCAACACCAATGAACATCGTTGCTTGTAATCTACTTTGTAATTCTGGTTGACGTGCGATACTGTCGACAGTGTGTCCGATTAAGATACCATCACCAATACCACCACCGATAGCGGCACCCATAGCCGCGAGTCCTGCAGCAATTGCTCCTAATGCCATTTTAAAATTCCTCCTTAGAGATTATTATTCGGAAACCTTCCGAGAAATATAAACCGTCGTTAATGTTACAAAGACATAAGCCTGGATTGAACCGATAAATACGGAGAAGCCTTGCCATGCCAATTCCAGAAGCAATCCCGGAATGATTGTTAAGGCGCCGTGTGAGAAGGCCATATTGGCAATCAAACTCATTAACAGTTCACCAGCAAAAATGTTACCAAAGATACGGAGACCCAGCGTCAAGAAGTTCGCAAACTCTTCAATAATGTTGACTGGCAACATCAAGGTAAATGGCTTGGTGTAGTTCTTGAGGTAACCCCCAAGGCCGTTGTGGGCAACACCGGCAAAGTGTGCCAGGGCCATTACCATCAGTGAGAAGGTCAGCGTAACAACTGGATCCGCCGTTGGACTTCTAAGCACTTCCGCCCCGTTCCAATGGAACTGGAAGATCAACCCAAATTGGTTGGCGAAGAAGATGAAGACAAACAGCACGAAGGCAAAGAAACTGTAACGCCCCTGCTCGGCTGCTGGCATCTGACTCCGGACAATTCCATTCGTGAAGTCAACTAACCACTCAAAGACGTTTTGCGCGCCGGTGGGTTTCATCTGAATCTTTCGTGACATCCCGTAAAGAGTGAAGAACACGATTGCGTAGATAATCAGTCCAGAGACAATGTTCGTTGTATTGAACGTGAGTCCGAAAAGCTTAAAAGTTAAAGCATCACCGCCCATTCATATTCCACCTCTTTCCTTATAACAATAATTTGGCTTGTAAGTTGGTTAAAAGTCGCCATGAAGAACGAGCTAGCCCAAGTTACGTCTAGTAATATATCATCATTTAAGGGAAAATTCAAAAAAATATTAAAGCTTGCTAAGCGTCATAATGACGATCACCCTTGGTTTCAGCGGGTTATTCGCCCGATCCGACAATTCAAACAAAATGTCGATTAAAAATTGCTAAGAATTAGTGTCGGCGCTCGCTAAGGGCCTGTTGGGGAAGAACCAGGTTCAAAATGATCCCCAAAACAGCCGCCACCGCCAGGCCAGAGAACTGGTACTTACCCAGTTGAAGGTAGGCATTACCGATTCCAATTACCAGGATGACCGAGGAGATCATCAGGTTCCGCTTAGCGTTGAAGTCGATCTGGTTTTCGATCATTACCCGTAGTCCACTCGAAGCGATAACCCCGAAGAGTAAGAAGGAAATACCCCCGATCACCGGTGACGGAATTGTCTCAATCAGGGCACTCAGCTTACCAACAAAGCTGAAGAAGACCGCAAAGAGGGCTGCCCCCGCAATTACGTAGACGGAGTGCACCCGGGTGATGGCCAGGACCCCGATATTCTCGCCATAGCTGGTTACCGGTGGCCCACCGACGAACCCGGCAATGATGGAGGCCGTCCCATCACCGGCCAGAGTATGATTGAGTCCCGGGTCTTTGAAGTAGTTCCGCTCCGTCAGCTCGTTTAGGACCATGATGTGACCGAGGTGCTCAGTCATCGTGACGAACGCAATCGGCGCCATGCTGAGGATCGCGCCCCAGTAAAGCTGTGGGTGGTAGGTCACAAAGGGCACCTGGAAGTCTGGTAGGCTAAACCAGTGAGCCCGGACGACTGGGCTGAAGTCCACCACCCCAAACAGGCAGGCAATTATGTAACCAAAGACGATCCCCATCAGAATCGGGATCAATCCCAAGAAGCCCTTGAAATACATGTTAAAAGCAATGGTGATGATCATCGTCAGCATCGCCACCGCGAAAAACTTCAGATCGTAATGACCGGTGACCGTGTTAATCGTCGCATCCTTAGCCGCCGTGCTGGCCAGTGAAAGGCCGATCACGACCACGATTGGGCCAACGATAATCGGCGGCAGGACCCGGTCGATCCAGGCCGAACCAATCCGGCTGACGATCAGGGCCACGATCAGATAAACGCAGCCGACCGCGATGGTCCCCTGGGCGATTCCCGGGTAACCGGTCGACTTCATCAGGGCCATCATTGGAACAACAAATGAGAAGCTCGACCCCATGTAGGCTGGGATCTTATGCTTAGTGATCAATAGGTAGATTAGGGTTCCTACCCCGGAACTAAACAAGGCAATGCCTGGGTTCAAGCCAACCAGGATTGGTACCAGGACGGTTGACCCAAACATCGAAAACATGTGTTGCAGCGAGAGCCCCACCCACTGACCGGGGCTGGGTTTCTCGTCAACATCAAGCACAACATCTTGACGGTGTGCCATCGTATCCCTCCTTAAAGATAAAAAGCAGCCACGGGCACCATGGGGCCCCGAGGCTGCTTTTTACCGGATCAATCACCTAATCCACCGTTATCACGCACCTTGAGGGCCTCACGGGACCCAATTAAAGGTTTCTCTTTCAATTGTGTTTATCATAGTTGTTTTGATTGCGACTGTCAACCAGGTGGGTGCGCCGCCTGGTCATCACCCAGGCGGTCATCGGCACCGTGATCAGGACACCGATGAAGGAGATCAAGATTTCCAACATCTCGGCCACAAAGATCTTGTTATTCATAATCGTCCCCAGGGAATAATGCAGCCCCGCAAACCAGATGAAGAGGGCCAAGAAGCCACCGAAGACCCCGAAGAAGAGGGTGTTGAAGGTCGTGCCGATGATCTGCCGACCGATCGCCATCCCACTCTTGATCAAGCGGGCGTTGCTGATATCCGGGTGGTTCTCTAGGACCTCGGTCAGACCCGAGGCGATCGCCATGGCGGCCTCAGCGATCGCCCCCAACGTGCTCAGGACCGTTACCGTCACAGCGACCTTCAGGTAACTGATTCCGATCAGAATCGACATTCCCTCCAGGTCGTCGCTATCCTCGGTACCAAAGCCCTGGACCAGGGCCCAGTGCTCGATCAGGATGATGAAGGCAATCAGCAGGGCCATAACGATCAGCGATGCATAGAAGGCCGTCACCGTGGTGCGCAGGTCGTCCTCCCCCATGAAGATGGTGATCGCCAGAATCGTCACCCCGGTCACCACCGTGACAAATAGCGGTGGGACATGAAAGGCGATCAGGACCATGGCAAAGTAGAGGAAACCGAAGTTGAGCAACAGGCTTAAAAAGGCCGTCCAGCCCTGCTTTCCGCCAACTAAGATCATCAGGACCATCAGGACCAGGCCCAGTGCAGTAATCGTGGTCATCTAAGATCGCCTCCCTAATAATAATGCGCCAAAGGCACTGACCAGGGGAACCGCCAGCACAATCCCGATTCCGGAGACCAGGCTCTGCACAGTCCCCAGGCTCATGTTCATGGCGAAGGTGTATCCCCAGGAGTTGCCGTTTTTAATATAGAGCAGGCTGGAGGTGAAGGTATCGGCCATGAAAATCAGGAAGAGGACGTTGATCAGTGGCCCCATGATCGACTTACCGACGTTCCGGCCGGACATGAATAACTGACGCGGGCTGACGGTTGGCTCCAGCTGTTTGAGCTCAAACAGGGTGGCGATAATGTCACTGGACTCATCCATCACCGCCCCCAGGGATCCCAGTAGGGTCTCGGCCAAAAAGAGTGGCCGGGGCACCTGGGTGACGTACTGCATCGACTCATAGTAGATGCCCCGCTGGTGGGTCCAGGAAAAGACGAGGAGACTGACGCCGAGTGCGGCGAAGGTCCCAATCACGGTCGCACTGAAGGTGGCCAGCATCTTCTTGCTTGGTCCCAGAACCAGGAGGAGGCTGACGAAGGCGAAGACGACCGTGAGGAAGCTAAAGATCCCCATGATGTGCTCACCATTGTTGTGCAGGTCGAGGGTCACCGCCAGGATGAAGAGGAGGGCGTTGACGATCACGCTGGTCAGGGCCCAGGCCCCCGCCTTCCCCATCGTCACCAGGAGGATGAAGATTACCAGCCAGGCCACCGTCACCAGGACCGTGTCCCGCTTATAGCCGGTGATGTTGGCCGTAAGCTGGTGACCGTGATGCCGCACCTGGCTTAAAAAGACCTGGTTACCGACCCGGTAACGCTGGTCCATCGGTCGGGAGTCACTGTAGGTGTTACTGAGCAGTACCTGCCGACCCCGGTTGGCCCCGTTTTCCATCACGGCCACGATCCGCTGGTCGTACTGGTGGTCAACGTTTTTGAACTGGTCACTGGTCCGCCGTGGTCGGCCCACCGCCGTCACCTTGACCACCCTGGCGATCGGGCGCCGGTAGAAACGCTGGTTATTCATTGTAAAGGCCACGCTAATGACACCGAGGATAAGTAATCCCACCAACAGCCATCGCTTGCTGCGCAGCCAGGATAGATTCAACAATTTGGACATTCCCTTACGAATTATTTGTGGCTATTTTACTATCATCTGCCAAATAAAAAAGTGTTTACGGAAATCTTATGATCTTCGTAAACACTTTTTAATCATTGGTCGGTGACTACTTAGTACCGAAGAGCCGGTCCCCGGCATCACCCAGGCCAGGAACAATGTAACCATCGCTGTTGAGGTGGTCATCAAGGCCGGCAGCGTAAATGTCAACGTCTGGGTAGGCTTCCCGAACGGCCTTGACCCCTTCTGGTGCGGCAACCAGGCAGGCGAACTTCATGTTCTTCTCTTGGCAGCCCCGCTTCTTCAAGGCTTCAATCGCCATCATTGCCGAACCACCAGTAGCTAACATCGGGTCAACGATGAACAGTTGCCGTTCCGTGATGTCATTTGGCAGCTTGACGAAGTACTCGTGCGGCTTCAGGGTCTCTTCGTCACGGTACATCCCAATGAACCCAATCTTCGCTGCTGGAATCAGGTCGGTCATTCCATCAACCATCCCCAGGCCGGCACGCAGGATTGGAATAATGGCAACCTTCTTACCAGCCAATTCCTTCTTGGTAGTCTTGGCGATCGGGGTCTCAACCTCAACATCCTTGAGTGGCATGTCACGAGCCACCTCGTAGGCCATCAGAGTTGAGATTTCCTTAACCGTTTCCCGGAAGAACTTGGTCCCAACGTTCTTGTCCCGAATCATCGTCAACTTGTGCTGAATCAGTGGGTGATCAATAACTTCAAACTTGCCCATGCCTAATACACTCCTTTGAATTTCTTCTCTATTCTACCAAAAAAAATGAGAAGTGACAAAGCCTCTTTGTCTAACTTCTCACAATTATTCAAGCCGTTAATTTACCGCCATTTATTTGACCATCGACGGGTCAAAATGCACCCCACCGGCGGACTTATTGAGGCGGTTCATGTAGGCCCCACCGAGTCCCTGAGCGGGGAAGGCTTCGGTAACGATCGCCTTGACGTTTGGCTGGTCATCAAACTGCCGCAGACCATCAAACAGGCGGGCACTGGCGTCCTGGATCCCGGTTCCTAACGAGAACTGAACTGCATTCATCGGCAGGGTCGCCTGCTGGAGGATCTTTTCCTCGGCCATCATACCAACGTCAAAGGGTTGCGCCTGAATCCACTTGACCACGTCAGCCCAATCGGTGCCCCCATCAACGATGTAGACCTGGGCATTCGGGGCGTAGTGCTTGTACTTCATCCCCGGAGCCTTAGGGGTCTCATTCTTGCCAACCTTGTGGTGGTTAACATCGATCGAACCGATCACCCGCTCAATATCCTTCTTGGTGACCGCACCCGGCCGCAGGATTACTGGCTGGTCCGTAGACATGTCCAGGACCGTCGATTCAACGCCGACCCGGGTTGGGCCGTTATCCAGGATCCCGGCAATCTTGCCGTGCAGGTCATGGTAGACGTGTTGGGCCGTCGTCGGACTTGGCTTACCGGACGTGTTGGCCGATGGACCAACCATCGGCACACCGGCCTTGGCAATCAGGTCGAGGGTCGGCTGACAGTCTGGGAAACGGAAAGCCACCGTCTTCAGTCCCCCGGTGACCGTCTTGGACAGGACGTGCTTCTTGATCTTCAAGATGATCGTCAGTGACCCCGGCCAAAACGCCTTCATCAGCTTACGGGCGTTGTCCGGAATCTCGGCCGCGTATTGTTCCACCATGGCCACCGAGTTGACGTGGACAATCAATGGATTGTCACTCGGCCGGCCCTTAGCCAGGTAAACGTTCTTGACGGCATCCTCATTCGTTGCGTCGGCACCAAGCCCATAGACGGTCTCGGTCGGAAAAGCCACCAGTTGGCCGGCCTTGATGGCGGCGGCCGCCTGGTCAATCTCACTCAATTGAAAAATCTTGGTATCCATTCTCGCTAATTTCCTCCTGCGCCTGAAAAATCCCATACGTGTATCATCCTCATCTTATCTGCCACATCATGGCGGGTCTCAATTCTTGCGTGGCGGTCACAACGGTGGAGCAACTCCTGAATCGATTGCTCCTGGTCAAAGCCGGTCTCACCAAACAGCTGCCCGGCCGCGCTCAGGTGATCCCCGGCCTGGGTAAAGAGCCGGTGATAGAAGCCGAGGCCGGCCTCATCGGCAAACAGGGCCAAGTCTGGTTCATACTTCAGCACCGCCGTGTCCATCAAGCCGGTGGCCGCCGGATCAATGTAGGGCGGATTGGTCACAATCAGGTCAAATTGTTGACCGGCCAGTCCGTTAAAGAGGTCACTTTCGACTACCGACAGGTTCAAACCAAAGCGACGGACGTTCTGGCGCGCCACCGTTAAGGCCGCCGGTGAAACGTCACTCAGGGTCACCTGCCAGTGGGGACGTTCCAGGGCCAACGTGATCCCGATCACCCCGCTGCCGGTTCCCAGGTCCAAGACTTTTAGGGGCCGATCGGGCAGCTTGGCTAACACCCACTCAACCAGTTCGGCCGTTTCCGCCTCCGGAATCAGGACCGCCGAATTGACGGCAAAGGTCCGTCCGTAGAACGGTGCCTGACCAGCAATGTATTGGGCCGGCTCATGGGCTAGCAACCGTTGGACTGCCTGATGAAACCAGGCTAATTCCTCTGCTGGCACCCGATCCCGATTATGGAGGAGCAGGTGGGTAGCATCCCAACCATGCCGCATCTGCAGCAAGAACTGGGGCGCTTCTGGATCGACATCCGTCCCCGCCAGCTGCTCCTTGGCCCAACGTTGAACCGCAAAGTAGGTCTGCGCGTTGCTATTCATTGCGCAGTTGTTCCAGCTTCTTGGTCTGGTCAGCCACGATCAGGGCCTCGATGATCTCATCGAGGTCACCGGCCATGATCTTATCCAATTTATTGAGGGTCAAACCGATCCGGTGATCCGTGACCCGGTTTTGCGGGTAGTTGTAAGTCCGGATCCGTTCAGAACGGTCCCCGGTCCCAATGGCGTCCTTCCGCTTCTGGTCGTAGGCACTCTGTTCCTTCTGCTGGTAGTAGTCGTAGACCCGGGACTTCAGGATCCGCATGGCCTTGGCCCGGTTCTGCTGCTGGGACCGCTCATCCTGCATGGCAACCACGATTCCGGTCGGCAGGTGGGTCATCCGGACCGCCGATGACGTCTTGTTGACGTGCTGACCACCGGCACCACTGGACCGGTAAACGTCGACCCGGATGTCCTTTGGGTCCAGCTCCACATCGACGTCCTCGGCCTCAGGCATCACCCCAACCGTGGCGGTAGAGGTGTGAACCCGGCCGGCGGATTCCGTGACCGGGACCCGCTGGACCCGGTGGGCCCCGTTCTCAAACTTCAGCTTGGAGTAGACCTTGTCCCCGGTGATCATCAGGGCAATTTCCTTGAAGCCCCCAACCTCGGTCTCGTTCTTGTCGACCACCTCGACCTTCCAGCCCTGGCGTTCGGCGTAGTGGAGGTACATGTTGTAGAGGTCGGCAGCAAAGAGGCTGGCCTCGTCACCACCAGCTGCCCCGCGGATCTCCATGATGATGTTCTTATCATCGTTCGGGTCCTTCGGGATCAGGAGCACCTCCAGCTCCTTCTCCAGCTTGGCCTGCTGATCCTTGGCGTCGCTTAATTCATCCTTGGTCAGCGCCGTCAGGTCGGGGTCGTCGGTCTCACGAAGCATTTCCTCGTCGTCAGCAATCGTCTGGGTGACCTTCTTGTATTCGTCGTACTTCTCAACGGTCTCCCGCAGACTCCCCTCCTCCTTGGAGAGCTTCATGAAGCGCTGGGAGTCGGCAATCACGGCCGGGTCACTGATCAGTTCGTTCAATTCGTCGTAGCGGTCGGCCACCGCCTGCAACTTATCGAAGATGTCCTTCATTTCCATAAAAACTTATTCCTCCTGTCCTTGGTCTAGTAAGGGGTGAAAGTAGTGTTTGCGGCAAACGGGATAGTAGGATTCATTCCCCCCGATCTGCACCTGCTCACCCTCATAGACCGGTTTGCCATCGTGAATACGCAGGTTCATCGTCGCCTTGTGGGGGCAGAACCAGCAGATGGTCTTCATCTCTTCAATCTTGTCAGCATAGATCAACAAGTACTTGGAGCCCTCGAACAGCTCGTTCTTGAAGTCGTTCTTCAACCCAAACGTCATCACGGGGATGTTGAGTTCATCCACGATCTTGATCAGCTGGAGGACGTGGTGTTTCTTCAGGAACTGGGCTTCGTCAATCAGTACACAGTAGACTGGGTGGTCGATGCCCTTGACATATGCATAGATGTCAGTGTCATCCATGACTGGGGTCACCCGCCGCTTGAGGCCAATCCGGCTGGCGATCACGCCCTGGCCCGACCGGTCATCAATCCCACTGGTCATCAGGACCACTGGCTTGCCCTGCTCCTCGTAGTTGTGGGCAACCTTCAGGATATCGATCGACTTACCCGAGTTCATTGCTCCATACTTAAAAAATAGCTGTGCCACGATGGATACTCCTTTATTGCATAGTACTCTTCATTATATCCAAAATCGGGATGCTTTTAAATACTAACCATCCCCGGCCCCTCGTTCAGGGAAAAGTATTTTGGCCGAATAACTTTCTTTTTACTCCTGTAAAGCTTAAAATTAAACGGTATTTAATCTCATTAAGAAAGGAATTGTCTCGATGTCAATTCGAAGTTCATTTGCTGAGTTTGCTGGCCGGTCCAGTTACTGGTTCCTCCACACCTTCATGCATGGCGGAAGCTCCCTCCCCGGTAAACTCACGCTTAAGCTCGACCCTAATATTCTCCAGTCTTTCAGTAAAAAGTATGACCTGGTCATCATCACCGGAACCAACGGTAAGACCCTGACCACGGCGCTGAGTGTCCGGGTCCTGCGGGAAAAGTACGACCAGGTGCTCACCAATCCCACCGGTTCGAACATGGAGCAGGGAATTGTGACGACCTTCATCACTGCCCCCCGGGCCAAGAAGAAGGGGCTGGCAGTCCTTGAGGTCGACGAGGCTAACGTGCCGATCGTCTGTCGTTACATCACCCCTAAGGCCTTCGTGTTCACCAACATCTTCCGTGACCAGATGGACCGTTACGGGGAGATCTACACCACCTATAAGAAGATCCTCCGCGGGGTTAAGCTGGCCCCCAAGGCAACGATCATTGCCAACGGCGACGAACAACTCTTCCATAGTAAGGACCTGCCCAACCCGATCATCTACTACGGTTTCAACCATGAGCACCGACCGGCCTTCAATGCCCCGGCCAACACCGACGGGCTGCTTTGCCCAAAGTGCCAGCACATCCTCCAGTATCACATGCGAACCTATGCCGGGTTGGGTGACTACTTCTGCCCGCACTGTGGCTTTAAGCGCCCGCAGCTGACCTACAGTGTCACCAAGCTCGATAAGCTCACGCCAACTAACTCGACCTTCGAGATCGATGGCCACCAGTACACAATCGGGATCGGCGGTCTCTACAACATCTACAATGCCCTGGCCGCTTACTCCCTGGGCCGTTTCATGGGGGTTGCCCCTGAACAGATCAAGCATGCTTTCGAATCCGACGAGCGGGTCTTTGGTCGTCAGGAGATCATCAACGTCGATGGCAAACAGGTCACGATCATCCTGGTCAAGAACCCGGTTGGCCTCAACCAGGTCCTCGACATGATTGAGACTGATCCCCAGCCATTCAGCTTTGCCTTCCTCCTCAACGCCAACTATGCCGACGGGATTGACACCAGTTGGATCTGGGATGGTGACTTTGAAAAACTGGCGACCCACCAGATTCCCCAATACATGACCGGTGGTGAGCGCTACAAGGACATCACGACCCGGCTGACGATGGCGGGGATCGACAACGTCTGGCATGAACCGGACCTGGCCAAGGTTGTCGACAAGATCAAGCAGATGCCAACCAAGCACGTCTACATTCTGGCCAGTTACACGGCCATGTTGCAACTGCGCAAGCTCCTGGCTGAAAAGGAATACATCAAGAAAGGTGGAATGGACTAATGGCTAAGTATCATCTTCGGCTCGCCCACCTCTATGGCGACCTGCTCAATACTTACAGTGACGTTGGTAACATCATTGCCCTGCGCTACTACGCTAAGCAGATGGATGCTGATATCGCCGTGGAGGTCATCAGTATCGATAACCAATTCAACCCCGATGACTTTGACCTGGCCCTCTTCGGTGGTGGTCAGGACTACGAACAACTCGTTGTCTCCCGTGACCTGCCTAACAAGAAGACCGGCATTGCAAAGTTCATCAACGACAACAAACCCATGCTGGCCATCTGTGGTGGCTACCAACTACTGGGCCACTACTACATCGGTGCCAACGGTGAGAAGATCCCGGGGCTCGGGATCCTCGACCACTACACCCTCAGCCAGGATAACAATCGATTCATCGGTGATATCACCATCAAGAATCCAGAGACTGGTCAGGAATACCATGGCTTTGAGAATCACAACGGGCGGACCTTCATCGGTAAGGATGAGAAACCGTTGGGGATGGTCGTCACCGGCCACGGTAACAACGGTGAGGACCACACCGAGGGCGCTATCTACAAGTCCACCTACTGTTCCTACTTCCACGGGCCGATCCTGACCCGCAATGGCGAGATCGCCAAAACCCTGCTTCTGCGGGCCCTGAAGAATAAGTACCCCGCCGCTGATTTCAGCCGTCAGGAAGCCCTCAAGATCGAACCGACCTTCTAAGGAGGAGCCTGTGGAATCACTACTAAGCTTTGGGTTGACCCTGATCTTTTTGGCAGAGAGCTTCTATGAGGTCCGTTTGTACCTGTTTCTTCAGTTTGTTGCCCAGCATCATCCCCAGGCCGCCAGCCGACGCCGTCTCCAACGAATTCTGCGTCTGGAACGCATCTGGAACTGGGTCTCCTGGGTATTCATTCTCGCCCTCATCATCCTGCCTAACCACTACTCGATCCTGTTAGTCAGCATCATCACGATGACGGAGACGATCATCGTCCGCCAAATGGCCCAGCTCAAACGCAAACTAAATCTGTAAAGTAAAAGGCTGTCGCAAAACTCCCATGAGTCTTGTGACAGCCTTTTTTATAAATGGTTTAAAACTTAATCTTACCGGCCAGGATGAGGAGCAGCGCCAGTATCCCGAGGAGGGCAATGACGATCATCGCCACCCGTTCGCGACGGTTGAGGTGGTCCGCCGACTTGATAAAGAGCGGAATCCCCAGGGCAAAGATCAGGGCACTGGCAAAGACGTACTCAATTCCCGAAGCGAAGAGCGTGTAGACCGAGTAGACACTGGCCAAGAGCGCTACCAACTTGAAGAAGAGGCCCTGCCCCTCACCGAAGGCCACCTTGAGGCCATACAGGGCTGAGAGAAGGTAGGCCACCAGGGTCATCGCCGCTGCCAGGGTGTAGGCAATCGTGTACGCCTTCTGGAGCTGCGGCACCAGAAGAACCAGCAGGAAGACCTGCATCAACAGGGTGTAGACAACCAACGAAAATCCGGGAATGTCATGCTTGTTGACCAACGAAAACGGCCGTGGCATATCGTGATCCATGCTGGTAACATAGGCGATCTCTGGGCCAATCATGTACCAACTCAGGAGGGCCCCGAGCAGCGAGATCAAGAGGCCAATCTTGATGATGTCAGCGCCAACCATCCCAATCGGTGTTGCCTCTAGGACGGTGGCCAGGGGCACCGCGGACTTGGCCAGCTTGTCGGCTGGCAGGATCCCCATCGGGACCACGGAGATCACGATGTAGAGGGCCAGGACAATCACGAAGCTGATCACCGTGGCCACTCCCACGTCGGCCGGTTTCTTAGCCCGCCGTGACATGGAAACCGCTGCCTCGATACCAACGAAGCACCAGACAATCGTACTCATCGCGGCCCCCAACTGGTGTGATAATGCGACTGGTTGGTGGGTGGACGCCAGGATCGTCGTCCAGTGCGGTACGGCGAAGGTACCCCAGTGAAAGATCCCAATTCCAACCACTACCACCAATAACAGGGGCAGGATCTTGGCAATTGTGATTACGGCGTTTAGAATGCTGGCCCCCTTGATTCCCCGCCAGGCAATCAAGGCGTACAGCCAGATGATAATGCTGCCACCGATGAAGCAACCTAACGGAGACAGCTGGTGGCTGCCTAACATGCTATTCACGGTCTTGAAGAAGAGCGTGATGAAGGCAATGTTACCGAAGATCGAGCCGATCCAGTATCCCCAGAAGGAGTTGAAACCAGCATAGTTACCAAAGCCCTGCTTGGCATAGGTATAGATTCCCCCAGTTAGCTCCGGCTTATGAACCGATAGCTCATAGAAGACCAGGGTTAGCATCAGCACCCCAAAACCACCAAGCAACCAGGCCAGAACCGCGGCCAGTGGATTAGCCTTTAAGATTAAATCGGTGGGGCTGTTAAAGATCCCCCCACCGATAATTGTTCCAATAATTAAGGTGATTAAGAGAAACAAGTTTAATTTCTTGTCCTTCACCTTAATCACCTCAATTCATTAAATATTTAATTGTTATTCTACTCGCTTAATTAGCTAATAGCAATCGTTCCATTAGCAACAAGCCAGATGGCAACAACGGACAATACCAGAATCAACGTCATGACCCACTTTTCAGCAGCAGACATCTTGTGGTTGTTTTCCTTGCATGCCAGGTAGTAGATGTAGAAACCAGGAATGAAACTGATGGAAACCAGCAGAACTTCTTGCCAACCAGCTAAAAACATGCATGCAAACATGAAGGCAGCGGAGAGCAGACCAATTGTGAACTGACCCCATTCACCGTTTTCCTTACTGTACTTCATTTGGTAAAGACCAACGAAGAGGTAAGAGAACAGGATGGCTGCGGCACAAAGGGAGTAAGCAAATTCATAAGCCTTTTGCGTGAACAGCAGGGAGAACAGGAAGATCGTTTGCAATACACCGGTGATCATCAGAGAAGCCGTTGGGGCGTTCTTGGCGTTGGTGTCACCCCAGAGCTTTGGCATTGCCTTATCTTCGGCAACCAGCATCGTCGTTTCGGCTGGCAGCATGGTCCATGACAACCAGGAAACAATGGTGGAGATGATCAGACCAACGTTGATCAGGATGGAGCCCCAGTTACCAACAGTCATTTGAAGAACATGACCGATGGCTGGTTGACCCATGCCGGCCAATTGAGCCCGGGTCAGAACACCGTAAGGCAGGATGGAGATCAATACGTAAGCTAATACCAAGAGACCGTAACTAACCAGGGTTGCTTCTTGAGCATCCTTCCGTGACTTAGCACGGTGACCCATGACAGAGGCACCTTCAACACCGATAAATACCCAGATCAGGGTCATCAGGGTCCCCTTCATCTGACTCCAAGTAGAGCCAGTGGTCGTACCCTTCGAGGCGTTGTTAGCAACCCGGCCCCAGAAGTCGGCAGTGAACATGCCGCCCTTGAAGCTGACAATCATGATGATGATGAAGATAATCAGTGGCAGAACCTTGCAGATCGTCCCGATCATGTTAACAAATGAGGCCGTTTCAACACCATTGTTAACCAGAATGGTCAATAACCAGCAGAAAATAATAGCTACAATGATTGACGGAACGTTCTGACCACCCTTAAATACGGGGAAGAAAGTCCCCAGTGAAGCCATCAGCATCGTGGCAAAGGCAATGTTACCCAACCATGCTGAAAGCCAGTAGGACCAACCAGAGATGAACTCACCCATTGGTCCGAAGCCAGCGCCGGCATAAGAGAAAATCCCGGCTTCAAGATCTGGCCGCTTTTCAGATAAGTTATTCAGACAAAGAACTAACATCAAGAAACCTAAACCTGCAAATACCCAGGCGAGCAATGCTGGACCTGGTGCAGCGGCAGCTGAGACATCACTAGTGATCCCAAATATCCCAGTACCAATACATGAACTAACAATCAGGGCAATTAATTCGCCCTTACCGATACCTTTTTTCTCAGTATCCATTAATATCCCCTCGTTTCTACACGATACGTGCATTAATGTGTTTCGTAATCAGATTATAGACCAGTTTGGCATCTGCATTATCCTTGCTAATAATGATCAGAGTGTCATTCCCCGCGATTGTTCCGACAACTTCCGGAATATCAAGCTCATCAAACATCCCCGCTAGGATCGTTGCGTAGCTCGAGTTCAGGGCCGTCTTGACGACGTTGATGAACTGCACGGTCTCAATCGTCCGGACATTATCATGAATTCCCTGATAAAGGCGGTTGAAGTCGTGCTCGGGAGCCAGATGCAACTGAACATAGTAAGTATGTCCCTTGCCATCATTTGCCTTAACAATGTTAAGCGCATGAATGTCACGAGAAATGGTTGCCTGGGTTGTCTCAACTCCGGCCTCTGTAAGGAGCTGTAACAACTCGTCCTGGGTCTCAATCTTGCGATCGTTGACTAGTTGCTCAATAAATTTCCTTCTCGCTTTTCGATCCATTCGCGGTCCCTCTCAATAAAGTGGTTACAACTAAATAATACTAGAAAAAGCAGCAAAATTATACCCTTTCCTCGTGATTGTCTATGAGTCAAGTGGATAATGTTTGCTGCTTTTATTTAGCTAAATTACTTCTTAAGATCTTCACGAACAAGTGGGCAGGACATGCAACGTGGACCACCACGACCACGAGACAATTCGCTTGACCGAACCTCATGAACGAGAATTCCGTGCTTACGCAGCAAATCATTTGATACATAGTTCCGGTCATAGGTTACAACTTCACCTGGCGCAATGGTCAAGGTGTTGGAACCATCATTCCATTGTTCACGTGGTGCGACGATTGGGTCACCGTTACCAGTAGGAATCAGGTCGATTTCTGGTTCGTTAAGCGCTTCTTCCAGAACGTGTTGTAAGTCGGTCCGGTGCTTAATTTCGATCTCGCCGTCCTTGCCTGGGTGCAGGATGTAAGTGTCAACCTTACCGTTTTCATCCAAGATTTGCGGGTGAACAGTAAATTGGTTGTAGTTGATCATCGTAAAGACAGTGTCAAGGTGCATCATTGCGTGGTTGTGTGGAATGTGAATAGCAATAACCGTATCGTAGTTGGAATCCTTGAAGAGGTTCCGTGCGATGTCCATGATGGCATCTGCTGACGTCCGTTGTGAAATACCGATGGCGAATACGTGGTCACTAAGTACCAATTCGTCCCCACCTTCGATCCGGGTGTCGTGGTAACGATCACGCCATACATGTACGCCCTTGTTTGCGAAACGTGGGTTGTACTTGATGATGTATTCAGTGAAGAGAGATTCACGTTGACGAGCCTTGAAGGTCATGTGGTTGATGGTAATACCGTCACCAATGGAAGCTTGTGGGTCACGAGTGAAGTAGGCGTTTGGCATTGGATCCATGAAGAATGGGTAGTCCTTGTCTTCAGCCATTTCAGCAAGTGAAACAAACTTAACATCGATCTCGTCCTTACGAACACCGGCGATGATCTTGTCAACCATTGCTTGGGTATCCATGCTTAACAAGTATTCCTTCAATGCATCGTGAACAGCACCAGCTGCGTAGCCGGATTCTGCCAGCATTTGTTCCAGGAACTTGTCCTTAACTTGACTATCTTGCAGAGCTTCTGCAGCTAACTTGGCGAAGTATAATACTTCAATTCCTTGCTTGCGCAGCGTGTCAGCAAAGTAATCGTGTTCTTCTTGTGCAATTGGCAGGTATGGGATGTCATCGACAAGCATCCGGTGAAGGATGTCAGGGTAAACGTTTTCGATTTCGTGCCCTGGTCGGTGAAGCATAACTGTCTTCAGCTTTCCAATTTCAGATGTTACATGAATTGGACTTTGCATATACAATCACTCCTTTAAGAGATTCACTTGATTACGTAATACATCATAACACGTTTGTAACCGTTGTCAAATGCCTATTTAGCGATATTTTGTGTAGTTATGCAGGCCGCTGTATCAATTTCAATCGGCCCCCTCATTTTATGCATTATGCCGGGGTTGGTTGCATATTTCGTGCCTGCCATATGCATGAAAGTTGAATAATAATTTCACAAACTTTTTATTCAGCCTTCTCACGCAGGTAGGTAGCGTAGAGCTGGTCACGCCGGTCCAGGTATTCCTGATTGGCCGCGGTCGGGTGGACCCGGTTGGAAAGAACGATGAAGCCCTGGTCAGTTTGGCGATCCAGGATCAGCCAGGTCCCGGTGAAGCCAGTGTGACTGATCAGGAGGTGCCCATCACCACGATCATGAAGGAGCTTCCAGCCCAGGGACCGGCTGTGGGGCCCGGGGATCCTGGTCTGGTCGACAAACATCGCATCGACCAGCTCTGTGTTGAGCAGGCCGCCCAGCCGGTTCTCGATCAGCTGGCGGCTGAAGGTCGCTAGGTCGCTGAGCCCAGCAAACAGGCCGGCACAGCCACACCGCGCCCCCAGGATGTAGCCCTTGGGGTCGTGAACCTGACCACGGATCAGTCCCCGCTTTGTCTGAAGCTCGGTTGGGACCGCATCAGCCGGATTGGGATTAAAGGTCGCCGTGGTCATCCCCAGTGGCTTCAGTACCCGCTGGGTGATCACCTCCTGAACCGGCTGGCCACAGACGCGTTCGACGATCCAGCCAAGGTAGAGGTAGTTGACGTCGGCGTAGCGAATCTGCCGATTTAGGGTACTGTCAACCGTCTGTTGGGTGAGAAAGGCGGTCACCAGCTGGTCGGCGGGTAGTTCGTTGCGGTGGGGAATGTAGCCGTGGATCCCGGAGGTGTGGGTCAGCAGGTTGCGGATCGTCGGCCGTGGATCGCCGAATTCCGGCAGGTACTGCTGGACGGGGTCATCCAGGTGCAAGCGCCCCTCCTGAAGTAGCATTGCCACCACCGGTACCGTCCCGACCACCTTGGTCAGCGAGGCCAGGTCATACACCATCCCGGGACGCAGCTTCTCCCGGCTAGGTTTCAACGCGGCCCACCCGCGGGTCGCCGTCCACTCTCGTCTGCCATCGAAGATCAGGTAGGTCATCCCCGGCACTACCCCATCATCGACCATCGCGTTCAGCTGCTTGATTGTTGCTTGATATCGTTCCATCTGTCTGCACTCCTTTAAAATTTCCCTTTCATTTTACAATTTTAAAGCTAAAAAAGCCGCCCCAATTGGACGACTTGATGAATTTAGATTGGCTGACCCATGAACTGGCTGTTGTACAGGTCAGCATAGAAGCCATTGGCCCGCATCAGCTGGTCGTGGTTCCCGGTCTCGATGATGTGGCCGTGGTTGACTACGATGATCTGCTCGGCGTTACGGATCGTCGACAGGCGGTGGGCAACCACAAAGCTGGTCCGTCCCTTCTGGAGGGCGTTCATGGCACTCTGAATCAGGGCCTCCGTCCGAGTATCAACCGAACTGGTGGCCTCGTCGAGAATCAGGATCTCGGGGTTAGCCAGGAAGGCCCGGGCGATCGTCAATAACTGGCGCTGGCCCTGGGAGATGTTGGAGGCCGACTCGTTCAGGACCGTCTGATAGCCGTCCGGCAGCTCCCGGATGAAGCTGTCGGCGTAAGCCATCTTGGCCGCTTGATAGACCTCCTCATCGCTGGCGTCTTCACGGCCGAAGCGGATATTATCCATGATCGTACCGGTGAACAGCCAGGTATCCTGGAGGACCATCCCGATGTGTTGCCGCAGCTCGTGACGGGTCATCGACCGGGTGTCGTGACCGTCGAGGTAGATGTGACCACCCTGGATCTCATAGAACCGTTCCAGCAGGTTGATGATGGTGGTCTTCCCGGCCCCCGTTGGTCCGACGATTGCCACCATGTGCCCGGCCGGGGCCGCCAGATTGAAGTCCTCGATCAGGGGCTCATTCGGCTGGTAGCTGAATTTGACGTCCTTGAAGGCAATCTTCGGCACCGGTTGCGTGGTCAGGGGCTTGTCTGGAACCCGTTCCGTGCTCATTTCGGGCGCATCCAGGACGGCAAAGATCCGCTCGGCAGAGGCCACCGTCTGCTGGATGGTGCTGCTCAGGTTGGCAATCTGGGTGATCGGCTGGGAGAACTGGTTGGTGTACTGGAGGAAGGCCTGGACGTTACCAAGGGTAATCTGGCCGTGGATGACCTGGATGGCCCCCACAACGGCCACCATCAGGTAACCAAGGTTCCGAATGAAGTTCATCAGGGGAAAGATCAGGATGGAGAAGAACTGGGCCTTCCAGGCAGCCCGATAATAATTATGGTTCTTCTCGGCAAACTGGCGCTCCTCATCGGCCTCCTTATTGAAGGTCCGAACGATCGTATGCCCAGCATAGGTTTCTTCGACCTGGCCGTTGATCTTCCCCAGCTCAGCCTGCTGGCGACTGAAGAGGCGTTGGGCCGTCGGAGCCACGAAAGCGACGACCGCCAGGCTCAGCGGAATGGTGACCAGGGCCACCAGGGTTAGCTTCCAGCTGATCGTGATCATCAGGATCAATACCCCGACGAAGGTAATCACACTGGTGATGATCTGAATGAAGCTCTGCTGGAGGGTCCCGGCAATATTATCCATGTCGTTGACCATCCGACTCATGATATCCCCGTTACTGTGGGTATCGTAGAAGCTGACCGGGACCCGGCCCATCTTCTCCTCCAGGTCCTGACGCAGGTTGTAGACCACCCGCTGGGAGATCCGGGTCATGATGATCTGTTGGGCAAAGCTGAAGAGCCCGGAGAAGACATAGAGGAGGATGACCGTGACCCCGATGATCATGATCCGGTGAAAATCGATCGGTAGACTGGCCAGGTGGTGCCCAGCCTTAATCGCCGCATAGCCCTTCATCACCCCGTTGTAGATAATCGTGGTTGCCTCCCCCAGGATCTTTGGCGCGATGATGGAGAGGATAACCGAGACAATCGCCAGGAAGATCGAGAAGATGACCCCGGCCTTCCATGGCCGCAGGTAGTCGATTAGGCGCTTGGTGGTCGGCCAGAAGTGTTTGGGTTTCCTAGTCTTGGCTGGTGCGCGCCGCACGTTCCTCATCCCCCTTCTGAATCTGTGAGTTAACGATCTGCTGGTAGGTCTTGTTGTGAGCCTTCAACTCGGCATGGGTCCCCTGGCCAACAACCTTCCCATCATCGAGCACGATAATCAGGTCCGCATCGGCCACGGTGGAGACCCGCTGGGCGACGATCACCGTCACGGCCTGTTGGACCTGCTTATCGTGGCGCAGGGCCAGCCGCAGCTCGGCATCCGTCTTGAAGTCGAGGGCCGAGAATGAATCGTCGAAGATGTAGATGGAGGCCGGCTTGATGATTGTCCGGGCGATTGCCAGCCGCTGGCGTTGACCACCGGAGAAGTTGCCCCCATCTTGTTCGACAACCGCATCCAGGCCGCCCGCCTCCTTGACGAAGTCGGCTGCCTGGGCGATCGTCAGGGCGTGCCACATCTGATCATCAGTGGCCGTCGGATTACCAAACTGCAGGTTGGAACGGATGGTCCCGGTGAAGAGGACCGCCTTCTGCTGGGTAATCGAGATCACCTGGTGAAGATCATGCTGACTGAGGCGCTCAATCGGTTGACCGTCGACCTTGATCTGGCCACTTTCGATATTGAAGAGGCGGGGGATCAGGTTGACCAGGGTGGACTTACCCGAACCGGTCCCCCCGATGATCGCCAGGGTCTGACCGGCCTGGACCTTGAAGTTAAGGTCCTGGAGGGCGAGCTTTTCTGCCCCATCGTAACGGAAGTCGACGTGGTCAAAGCTGAGGGCCGCCGGATGCGTTGGATCGAGCTTAGCCTGCTGGTCCGCCGGCAAATCGGCCACACTGATCGGCATCTCCAGAACCGCGTTGACCCGGCTGGCCGAAGCCGAAGCCCGGGGAACAAAGACGAAGACCATCGACAGCATCATGAAACTGATCATGATCTGGGTGGCGTAGGTCATGAAGGCGATCAGGTTCCCCACCTGCATCGTCATGTTGGCGATCAGGTGACTCCCCAGCAAAATGATCCCGACGTTGGTCAGGCTTAGGATCAGCGTCATCACCGGGAAGAGGAAGGAGACCAGGGTAAAGGCCTTGATCCCGGTCTGGGTGTAGTCCTCGTTGGCCGCCTTGAAGCGGTCCTGCTCGCGCTGTTCCTGCCGAAAGGCCCGGATGACCCGCACCCCGGTCAGTCCCTCCCGGAAGACCAGGTTGATCTTATCGGTCTTCTTCTGAATGCTCTTAAAGAGTGGCACCGCAAAGTACATCACCGCGATCACGACCACCGCCAAAATCGGCAGGCTGATCAGGAAAACCCGGGTCAACCGTGGTTCCCGCACGTAGGCGAGTACGCAGGTTGCTACCAGCATGATCGGTGACTGAAGCATCATTCGCAGGACCTGGACCATCACGTTCTGGATCTGCACGATGTCGTTGGTCGACCGGGTGATCAATGATGAATCCCCAAAAGTGTTGACCTCCTTGCTGGAGAAACGCAGCACCTTGCTGAAGACCTGGCGGCGAAGTTTCTCCCCCACCTGCATGGACTGAGTGGCGGCAAAGTAGACGTTGCCGGCCGCGGCCACCAAACCGATCCCCGCCACCAGCAACATCAGACCACCTTCACGCCAGATAAAGTGCATGTTCTGCTGCATAATCCCCTTATCAACCAGGTCAGAGGTAATCGTCGGCAAATAGAGGTCACAGGCAACCTGCACCAGTAAGAAGAGCACGGCCAGGGTGGTCGCCCACCAGACCAGGTTCTTTTTGGCAATCTTAATCAATTATCTTCATCCCTTTCCGCTTTTTTCATGAATGACCCACCATCGTATTCGTGGAGCTGGGTCCGAATCTTATCGACCACCCGAACGAACTGTTGACGTTCCTGGGGGCTGACGTTTTTAAGCAGGTAGTGGACAAAGGCGGCCCGCTGGGCAGTCAGCTCGGCATGAAAGCACCGTCCCCGATCGGTCAGGTCGACCCGGATGATCCGACGATCCCGGTCGTCACGGCGACGAATCACGTACGCATTGCGCTCCAGGCGTTCCAGAACCTCGGTCAACGACCCCGGCTTGACTCCCGCCAGGGTCGCCAGTTCACGCTGCGAGCAGCCCTCGTGGTGGGCGATCAGGCCGATGATCCGGCCTTGCCCCCGAAAGTTGGATGGCTGGGCAGTACACTGAATGGTGCTGTTGATATCCTTCACCAGACCAGCCCAGTGCTTAAAAAACTCCTCGTCCGTAACGGTCACAATATCACTTCCTTAGAATAGTTAGGTACATAACGATTGATTATTTTACTACTGATCGGCAAAAATTTAAACCAAAAAAGTGCCAGCAAGTATGTTCTCCATACCTGCGGGCACTTGCGATTATTATGGTTGTTCGGTGACGGTTCCACCATCGGCCGTCGTATTCTCACTGCTGGCAGTCGTACTGTCGGTGGCACTGCTACCGGCACCACCGTAGTAGCGATGACTACTACCATAACCGTTTCCCCGGTAGACATGACTACTTCGGGTGGCGCTACCGCCGTTACTACCAGTAGTAGTACTACTACTGCTGTCCGTACTACTGCTGCTCTGCGATTCAACAACACTCGATGAACTGGCGGAGCTACTGCTCGATAACTGTGTCTCGCTGGACGAACTGACACTCATGCTGGATGATGAGTCATCTAGGGCCTGTCCCTTAACCTTCAGGTGCTTGACAACCTTGTGTTTCCCACGTTGGGCGGTGATGTCATAGTCACCGGCAACATCAAAGGTAAACGAACGCGTGACCGACCGGCTTCCCTTGCCGGACTTGAAAGTCGTAAAGACTTCGCCACTGCGGTGCCCCCTGATGACCACCTTTGTCTGCGGTGAAATCAGGAATTTGACCCTTGCCTCCCCGTTTTCATCTAGGCGTGCAGACTTCTTAAATTTCAGCACTACTTCATCATTATCGTTATCACTATTTGACTTAGCTGGTGATACGGACTTGGTACTAGTCTTACTTGGTGTTACCCCTTCCGTTCGGTGAGCAGCAAATGAGGTCATTCCAACGCCAACCAGACTGACGACCAAGACGATCGCCAAGAACCAGTTTAAGAAGACCCGGCCCCCACTTACGCGGTTGTAACCACGACGAAGGTTTCTTACCTGATAAAAGTAGCGGATAACCAACCAAACCGCAGCGATGATTGCCACAATGATAAATAGATTCTTAACTCGCATAATTTAAAACACCAATACTTATCCTAAAATTAATCAATTACTTTCAAAAGTTTAACACGAATCACAATGATTTTTAAGAGCCCTTCATCGATTCATGGCAAAAGAAAAGCTCTCATACCAGCACTTAAGCTGACATGAGAGCGATGCTATCACCCGCACGGGGATCGAACCCGTAACTCCGCCTTGAGAGGGCGACGTCTTAACCAATTTGACCAGCGGGCAATGTCATATAACGTACAAGAAGAATTATACGTTATACCGTCGATAGTGTCAATCGTAATTTAAAAGTTTTTTGAAATTCCGTTTATTCATAGGATAATTCTAACAGGTAGGCTCGTTTGGCCGGCAAATGGGAGGTCGTCACCCAGACATCGTGATAAATCGGCTGCTTACTGTTGGTCTTGGCAAAGTAGTCATCCAACAGGTCCTCATTTTTAGCCACGAAATCATTCGAGAGCCGGTTAACCATCAATGACAGCTCAGGAAAATAGAACCCTGCATCAGCGATCTTTAGGCGGTCATCAATCGCGATCATGATTGTGTTAGTGTAACGTGCCCTTTGCATCACAATCAACTCCGGATGCCGCTTAATCTTTGTTAAAACATAATAAATCGAATCAGAATTACTTGCCATTTCTCTTTCTCCTCGTTCTAACCACCATTGTAACAAAAGCGACCGGTTAAAACAAAAAGTCGCAATCCAACAAATAATTGAATTGCGACTTTCCAAATTAAGTTGGGAATACTGGGTTCGAACCAGTGATCCAGGATTCAGAGTCCTGCGCCTTACCGCTTGGCCAATTCCCAATGACGTTGTCTCATACAACAGTCATTACTATACAGAATAATCCGGAATTAGTCAACCCTTTTTGCCAATTCTTTTTTTAATTTCTTTTTTTGGGCGTCAATCCGGAACTTGGTCTTCGCCACAACCGCCGTCGGATCGGTTCCGTTGCACCAATAATCGATATCGGCCTTAATCTGTTCCTGGGAGGCCGGAACATAATCATGGTGCAAGTAATTGTAGTTGGTCTCAGCATCCTGATTTTGCCAAACCGCCGCCATAATAAATTGACTTCGGGTCCGCTGTAAGTCCTTTGGGGTCGCCGCGGCCGGAACTGCCGTTATGTCGATTACCTTAGCCGTTGCAATCGGTGGTAACGGCTCGCCACTGGGGAGGTACGGTGCTACTGGTACGTTGATCAATGCTCCCCGCATCACCTCTTGCCAATTTTTACGGGTAGCCAGGCGATGCTCCAAACCCGGCTCCACATCATTAGCAACCAGGTAGTCGCGCTGCTCACCCCAACTCAAAACGACGTGGACTTTAAAAACATGTGCCATTGTACTCCCTCCCCCATTCTTAACTTTATTTTACCGCATCCCACCCCGCCTTGTGAATTATTTCATAATAGATTCATTAAATCTCAACAAAATAATTATTAAATCATCACTTTTATGGACAAGAATGGGTACAATATAATAAACTTTCAATTATTAGGAGGTGGTCGGAATCCGCAAACACCTATTCTTGCCATTAATTTATCTGCTTGCCTTCGGGGCTCTGATCTGGTTCTATCAGAATAGTCCGTTCTTTCAGCAATATGCCAACGTTGCTATCCATGATGTCCAGGTAGTCACCTACAATGGCCTCAACAAGCTCACCGGCAGAAAGGCACCAGAAGCCACCCAGCGGGTCGATTCCAGTCATAGTGATGCGACAACGGGAGCGCGGTGGCCCCAACCCACGGCAACGGTCTATGTTGACCTCAGCAGCCCAATCCTGCGGAACGCCGCAGAATCGGCTATCAGCCAGTGGAACCGCACCGGGGCCTTTACCTTCCAACAGATTAACGACAAATCCAAGGCCGACATCACGATCACGGCCATTAATGAAAATAACGATAACGCCGCCGGACTGACCAACTCAACAACCAATGCGCTGACCGGATATATCACCCACGCAGATGTGCAGCTCAATGCTGGCTACCTACTCGACCCCAGCTACGGCTATTCTCAGCAGCGGGTGATCAACACTGCGGAACATGAATTGGGGCATGCGATTGGCCTCCAACACAACAATGGTACCTCGGTCATGCAACCAGCCGGTTCCTTCTATACGATCCAGCCAGCCGACGTTGCAGCCGTTAGGAAGTTGTATACCCAGAACCCGCAGACTAATACTAACGATAATAACAACGCTAACAATCAACAGGCCGAACTTACAGAAAAGCTGTCCACCTCAGTAGCAAACTGAAGTGCACAGCTTTTTTGAAAACAGGCAAGGAAACACGTTCTTTTAAGGACGTGATGAATTGCCGCCTTTTTTAGCTTTTAATCGAACGTATGTTTTGAGATATGATATAATATACTTAACAGAACGATTAGTTTTTAGATGTTAATTAACTTTGTTGACTGACCGCTGATGAAGGAATGGTGGTAGAAATGGTGCAGATTATAAAAGGCATTAAACTCCGCCTATATCCCAATGCTCAGCAAAGGGAACAACTGTGGCAGATGT
>DXAA01000009.1 GCA_019117285.1 Candidatus Limosilactobacillus intestinigallinarum | reverse complement strand
CGATTTTCAGCTTTTAGTCGATCAACTTCCGTCCATGCTTCCTTCGGCTTGGCTTTACCCCGCCGATCACGAAGTGATTGCGGGTCATTACCACTTTTACGGTATTTTTGATACCAACCATAGACTTGTTGGTAACTAACATGGTACTTATCTACTGCCCAGTTGTAGTCAATATCATGTTTAATCAGTTCCTCAATTATCGATAATCGTTCTTCAAAAGTAGTTTTCCGTCCTGGCATAATTGAATCTCGCTTTCTTGGCGTATTAGCCTTTAGTTTTGATCCATTATACTGGATAATCCAATTTGATAATTGTGTTTCTGACTTCAAACCATTTTTAATTGCGAACATTTCAAGGGAATCTGCTGATTTCTGGTACCGTTGAACTAAATCCTGTTTGAAATCCTTTGAGTAGCTACAATTGTGATGACTAGACCGTAATCCGTCAATTCCTTGGTACTTATAAAGCAGTTGCCAATGCAAAATAGTTCGTTCACCAATTGAGTATTTTCTAGTAACTTCTTTCACACTAGAATGACTTAATTCGTTTAATATCGATAGTTTTTCTTCTGCACTATATTTTGCTTTCCTAGTCATAGAAAAATACCCTCCAAGTATTAAGATGAATTTTCTATTCCATCTGTATACTTAGAGGGCATTATAGCCCTATTCCTCGTCAGCCACTTTTTCATTATGCGAAATGCGCCGTCAGCTTGTAGATTGGCTGGCCCTTGGCCGCGAACTTCTGCTCGTACTCGGTCTCAACGTTGTGCTCGTTTTCCGCACTGTTGTGGAGGTCGAGCCAGACCCCGTCGAAGTACATCCCGAAGTTATTCATGCTCTGCAGGGAGAACTCGAAGAAGCCCATGTTATCGGTCTTGAGCTCGATGGCCCCCTGGTCTTTCAGGATCTCCTGATAGTTGGCCAGGAAGGTCTTGTAGGTCAACCGCCGCTTAGCGTGACGCTTCTTCGGCCAGGGGTCAGAGAAGTTCAGGTACATCCGGTCGATCTCGTGGGGTTCAAAGAAGGTGTCGAGGTCCTCCCCGTCCCCGCAGATCAACTGCAGGTTCGGCAGGTTTTCCTCAGCCAGGGCCTTCTTCAGGGCGATCGCCGCCACCGTCCGCTGAATCTCCAGGCCAATGAAGTTGAATTCTGGGTGAGCCTTGGCCATCCCGATGATGAACTGGCCCTTTCCCATGCCGACTTCCAGGTGGATTGGCTGCTGCTTAGTAAAACGTTGCTGCCACTTTCCCTTCCAGTCGGCAGCATTGGTAACCATCATTTCTGGGTGGGCCGCAATCAGTGGATCGGCCCACTTTTTATGTTTAACACGCATAGTTTAACTTTCCTCACTTAATTTCTTGATTCGGGCCCGGAAGTATAACCGGGTCAACAATATGACTTCGATAACGGCCAGGACCAGGTTGAGTCCGAACTGCCGCCAGTTGATTGCCATGCCAAGGCTGGCCACGACGATCAACAGGGCCACCAGGATGGTCACCCGGACCAACAGGCGCGAAAAGTCCGCCTGCCGCTGGGTAAAGGGCACCGGATAGAGGTGGGTAAAGACGTTACCGTCGAACTGGTCGAACAGCGGCATCAGCTGGGTCGCAATCAGGTAGATGAATAGGACCGCCAGGACGCTGTTAAGCCAGGTGATCGGCACCAAAAAGACCACCACCATTGCCAACAGGGTCAGGCGGATGATGATCCCACTGATGTCGGTGTTGCGCAACAGGCCGCGCGCATAAAGGTAGGACCAGGGATGTCCCGGAACCGTCAGCATCCGGATCAGCCCGTTGGCCCAGTTCCGCCGTTTGACGTTGCCCTGGACCTTCGGCACGTCGGTGAAGAGGTTGAAGAAGCGGTAGACGCTGTACATCCGGTCCTCCTCCGTCTTCACCGCTGTCCGCCAGTCAATCGTCAACTTGACTGGGCTGAAGAGGAAGGTCGTCACCGCCACGATGATAACACCGAGGATTGCCCCGGCCAGCGGACTGGCCAGCCAGGTAACCAGGGCAACAACCAGGGGCAGCCCCCACTGAGCCCAGCGCAGCCACCGCCGCTGACGGACCCACTGCTGGCTGACCATTCCCTGGGCCAACTGCAGCCAACTGGCCTTGGCCAGGACCGCCGCTAGGAAGACGGCCACGATGGCCACTGTCGTCAGGTGTTCGGTGGTCAGGGCAAAGGGTAGGGCGACGAAAGCCCCCGCCAAGGTCATCAACTCAGCCAGGGTCAGGCTATAACGCCCCGCCTGCCGCAGATAGCCCTGCATATGACCGACCTGGGGCAGGAGGAAGACTGGATCCGGCCGTTCCACCAGGGTAGCGAGGCGCCCGACCTGGGCCAAGATCGTGAACCAGGCCACCAGCAACCAACGGCTCCACCAGAGGTGCGGTCCTAATTGGGGTAACCACTGGGCATAGCCATATGCCAGGGCACCGAACAGGAAGAAGAGGGCGATGACGAAGTGGTCGTTGAATACCAATCGCCAGTACTTCAGCAACAACATGAAGTGACGCTGGCGGCGTTTATTAAATAGATTATTCATGCTGACCATCCCTTGCTAAGTGGAGGTAGATTTCGTCCAGCGACTCGTCCGGCCGGTCACCGAGCTTACGCAACTCGTCCAGGGTACCGCGGGCCCGGACCTTACCATCGGCCAACAAGACGAAACGGTCACAGTAGCGCTGGGCGGTGTCGAGGACGTGGGTCGACATCAGGACCGCCACCCCAGCCTGCTTCTTCTGTTCAATCAAATCCAACAAGTCGTGGACCGCCAACGGGTCCAGGCCATAGAAAGGCTCGTCGACAATCAATAACTTGGCATCGGTCATGAAGGCACAGCAGATCATCACTTTCTGCTTCATCCCCTTGGAGAAGTTAGCCGGGAACCAGTCCAGCTTGTTGTCGAGCCGGAAGGTTTTGAGAAGCTGGTGGGCCCGCTGCCAGGCCTGATCATGATCCAGGCCATAGGCGTCCATTGTCAGTTCCAGGTGTTCCTTCAACGTTAGCTCATCGTAGAGGATCGGCGTCTCGGGAACGTAGGCGATCTGTTGCTTGTACTTCTCCGGCTCATCCTTAATATTAAGGCCGTTCAGCGTGATCTCGCCGGAAAATGGCCGCAGGATACCGATCACGTGGTTAAGCGTCGTCGACTTTCCGGCCCCGTTCAGCCCGATCAGGCCGACCAGTTCACCGGGTTGGACATCCAGACTGACGTCCTTTAACACGGGGAGCTGGGAGTAGCCCCCGACCAGGTTCTTAATCTCAAGTGCCATTGTTGTCGCGATCCCTTCTTTTCAATCAAATTTTCTTCAGCATTTAATTATAACATACCAGATTCCCCTTTCCGCGGTGAAGAAAGACGCATTTTAAGTTATACTAGAGGGTAATAAAAGCAAAGGAGGGGGTACATCATGACTGATTGTATCTTTTGTAAAATTATCGCTGGTGAGATCCCGAGCTACACCGTCTACGAGGACGACGTGGTCAAGGCCTTTTTAGACATCTCACAGGGCACCCCGGGCCACACCCTGGTCGTCCCGAAGAAGCACGTTCCCGACCTCTTCGCCTACGATGAGGACCTCGCTGCCGCCGTTTTTTCCCGGCTGCCAAAAATCGCCCGGGCCATCAAGAAGTCTAACCCGGCCATCAAGGGGATGAACGTGGTCAACAACAACGGTAAGGTCGCCTACCAGTCCGTCTTCCACTCCCATATTCACCTCATCCCGCGTTACAGCGACGATGATGACTTCAAGATGATCTTCAAAGATAACTCTGGCAACTACAATGACGAAAAGTACCGGGAGATCCAGCAAGCCATCAAGGACCAGATGGAAGATGATCAATAATGCTGAATGACATCAGAGAAATGATCGCCCAGTTCCGCAAGCTTCGGGACCAGGTCACCGTACTGCAGGGCAACATCCAGCAGCTGCAACGGACCATGACCGGGGTGAACGAATTCATCGACGGCGTCAACAAGGGCGTTGACAAGTGGCAGTTCAAGAATGCCCCTCGTCTGGCCCGGATCCAGAAGATCATGGATCGGTTGGACAACCACAAGTAACAAAAAATTGCCAAGCACCGCGTTACGCGTGGGCTTGGCAATTTTTGCTTTTTAGGTTACTTGCTGGAGTTAGACGCTGTGGTTGGGTTGGTCTTTCCCAGGTTGCCGTTGGTCGTACTGTTGGAGTTGAGGTAGTCGTCCAGGATGTTCTTTTCATCGTTATCCTTGATGGAGACGTTCCCCTTCTTCAGGACGTTGGCCACAACCTTGTGCAGGAAGGCACTGTTGTTCATGTTCTCCTGAACAATCTGGTTCCGTAGGTCGTTGATGTGTTGACTCTTCTTCCCCTTGGCCGGGTGTTCAATCATGTAGATGACCTGGTAACCGTCATCCGTCTTAACCGGCGTCTTGGTGTACTCACCAGTCTTCAAGTTAAAGGCGGCCTTCTTGTAGGCGGAATCCAGTTGGGTATCGGTGTTATCGAAGGCTGGGACCTTCCCACCTTCGTCCTTGTTAGAGCTGTCGGTCGACTTGGACTTGGCCAGCTTCTTGAAGGTCTTGTAGGCATTGTTGGAATCATTCAGTTGACTGATGATGTCCTCGGCCTCGGACTTACTCCCGACCAGAATCTCAGCCGTCTGAACCTTCGGCTGGTACTTCTTCCATTGCTTGTTGATCTGCTTGTTGGTGATGTGGGAGTAGTCACGAACGGCCGCCTGCAGCAGGAGGTTGGACCGGATCTGCTGCTTTAAAGACTTCTCCGTCAGACCATTCTGTTGAAGGACCGCGCTGAATTGGGAACCGTACTGTGACTTATAGCTGTTGTATTCGGCATTGACCTGCTTGTCGGAAACCTGCTTACCGTATTCCTTCTGCAGAACCTTGTCCAGGATCATCTGCTGAAGGACCTGCTTACCGTTGCTGGTGGCCTTCATACTGCTGTAGTACTCACTCTCGGTGATCTTACCACCGCTGGTCGTCGCCACCGCCTTATTGCCACAGGCGGCCAGGGGCATCATCAGGGCAACCCCCGCAACAATCGCTAATAATTTTTTGGATTTCAAAAAAACACATCCCTTAAATTAGATTTATTCGAAAACTTCACCCATCCAATATACCACACTTCCCTGTCCGGTCCAGCCTCGACAAGGAAATGTTTACCGCTTCTTCACATTTTATTCTAAAAGGGCCAGGCAGTGGCAAACTACCACCTGTCTGGCCCTAATTATTAAGATTACTTGTTTGCGGCGTCGTCTGGCATGATCTCACTGTAGAGGCTCTGCAGTGGTGCCGTGATCGTCTTGTTGACTTGTTGCAGCATTTGGTCAACCTGACGTTCCTGGTTCATCAGGTCCTGAACCGCCTTCTTGCCACTGATCTCTTGGGCAATGGTTTGGATGGCCTTGATCTCGTCATCGCTTGGCTTTTGGCCCTGCATCTGCTTCTTTTGGGCCTCAACCTGCATCTGTTGGAACTTCTTGAAGGAAGTAAAGGCATCTTCGTCCGCCTTCAGGGCATCGAAGGCCTTCTTCAGGTTTTGATATTCCTGCGTTTCAACTAATTGCCGACTCATTTCGTTAGCCGTGTCGTAGATATTTACAACCATAAATGATAATCCCCTTTTTATTGAATCTCTCTAAATTGTATCATGTTTAGGCCGGTAATCAAAACAGCGATTTCACGCCATTCCACCACTGACTAGCCTTGTTGCCAAAGTTGTCGACCGACTGGTTGAACTGGTTGAGCAGGTCCCCGTCATTATCGAAGAGGGCCTTCCAACCACCGCCGGACTTGCTGGTGTTGCTCTGGGCCCGTTCCTGGGCGTCCTTGACCGTAAACTTGGTCCCGGGCGTGTTTTCCAGGATCCCGGTCATCTCGTTCTTGAACAAGACATTGATGTTCCGGTCGGTGATGTCGGCCAGGGCGTGGTCAGCGTTGGTATCATCATAGCCTTCCCAGGTGGCCACCACCACGTCCGGGGTGTAACCGATCATCCATTTATCGCGGTCACCGTCCTCGGCCCCCTTGATACCAGAGTTGGTCGTCCCGGTTTTACCGGCTAGGGTGTACCCTGCCGGCTTGGCACTGGCCCCGGTTCCGTGGGCGTAGACCCCGATCATCATGCTGGTCATCTCCCGAGCCGTCTTGGCCGAGATGACGTGCTTGGTCTTGTTCCCCTTATTCTGGGCGATCACCCGCCCGGAGGCATCTTCGATCTTGGTGATGTAGTGGGCACTCGGCATCTGCCCTTCATTGTCGAAGGTGGCGTAGGCCCGGGCCATCTGTTGGACGGAGACCCCCTTGGTCATCCCCCCGAGGGCCAAGGCCAGGTTCTTGTCGCTCTTCTCCACCGGCAGGTCAAACTTCTCGGCCATTGCATAACCCTGATTGACGCCAATCTTATTGAGCAACCAGACCGCCGGGGCGTTCAGGCTTTCATACAGGGCCTTGTACATCGGGACCGTCCCACTATAGGTGTCGTCGTAGTTCTTCGGCGTATAGTGGTTTGTTCCGTAAGATTGTTTCTTGTCCTGCAGGGTTGAATCATAGAAGTAGCCATGCTCCAGGGCTGGCGTGTAGACAACGATCGGCTTGATCGTTGATCCTGGTTGCCGCCGCATCTGGGTAGCCCGGTTGAAGCCCCGGAAGACGTGCTTCCCCCGGCCGCCGACAACCGCGGTTACCCCACCAGTCTTCGGATCCATTGCCAGTGAGGCTGACTGAACCTTGGTGCCATCCGCGGTATTGGCCGGGAAGTTGTCATCATCGTCATAGGTCTGCTGCATTGATCGTTGCTGGTCCTGGTCAAGGGTCGTATAGATCTTGTAGCCATTATTCATGATGTCTTTCTCGGAGATCCCGTACTTACTCTCGGCCTCAGCAATCACCGCGTCGAAGAAGTATGGATACTTATAGGTATCGTTCGGCGCATAGCCATTGCTCGTGGCCAGAGGGGCCTGCTTATACTGGTTGGCTTGGGCCTGGGTAAGCTTATGATTCTCAACCATCAGCTGGAGAACCAGGTTCCGCCGCTGCTTGGTGGCGTCCGGATGGTCGATTGGATCATAGATCCCCGGCGAGGTCAGCATCCCGGCCAGGGTTGCAGCCTGGGGGACCGTCAGCTCGCTGGCGTTCTCATTAAAGTAGCGTTTGGCAGCATCCTGGACCCCCCAGACCCCGTGACCGAAGTAGGCATTGTTGAGGTACATTGTCAGGATCTCGTTCTTACTGTACTGGTTCTCAACCTCGACAGCGATGAAGATCTCCCGGGCCTTTCGTGAGAAGGTCTGTTGCTGGGTCAGGAAGGCATTCTTGACCAGCTGCTGGGTGATGGTACTCCCCCCACCGGAGATGTAGTTCCGGTGAAGGAGCTTGTTCTTCACCAGCAGGAAGCCTGCCCGACCCAGCCCCTTGATCGAGAAACCGTGTTCCTTGTAGAAATTCCGGTCCTCGGTCGATAGGACCGCGTTGGGAACGTTCTTCGAGATCTGGTCCAGGTCAACATAGGTCCCCTTCTGCGCGTACAGACTGCCGGCCGACTGCTTATTGCGGTCATAGATCACCGTCGTCCGCTCCAACCGGTTCTTCAGGTTCTTCACGTCGGCCGTCTTAGCGACAAAGGTCAGGTGGATACTCATGATCAGGAAAAGGCTGAGGCAGATAACAATGATCCACCGGGTCAGCTGGTAACGATACCAGAATTGCTTCACCCAGGCCTTGAGCCGTCGCCCAGCGCGCTTGACCGCGGCCCAAATCCGGGCCCCAGTCGTCTTCAACCACGCCACCACCTGTTCTTTAAAGGGTCTCTTCTGTGGTTCTCGCTTCATTTTCATTCTCCCGTTCATTAATTGACTGTCTGTCATTTTAGCATATAACCCGGACCACGCCATGGATTTCAGTGGGCTTTAACTAAAGTTTACCTTTCCACCGGCCAGTCCATCCTACGCCTAAATCCGAACATTATTAACGTGAAATTCAAAAAGAATCAATTTATGGCTTAATTTTGGGCCGTGAATGTGTTAAAATCTGACTATTGATTACCAAATTGCCTTTTGAGAAATTAAAGGGGAAGAGGAGAATTTACATGAACAACGATATCGAAGCGGTACTCTACAGTCAGGAACAGATCGACCACCGGTTGGACGAACTGGCCACGGACCTTACCCATAAATACCAGGACCGGGATCCACTGGTGGTCTCGGTTTTGACCGGGGCGATGATCTTCACCAGTGACATGCTGAAGCGGCTAAACTTCAAGCTCAACGTCGACCTGGTGGACGTCTCCAGCTATGACGGGGCCAATTCCACCGGCCAGGTCAAGCTCGTTCAGGACCTCAAGTCCGACGTTGCTGGCCGCGATGTTATCATCATGGAAGACATCATTGACACCGGCCGCACCCTCAAGTACCTGGTCCAACTACTCAAGGACCGGGGGGCGAAGAGTGTTGCCATCTGTGCCCTCCTCGACAAGCCGGCCCGGCGCGAGGTCGAGATCGAGGGGGATTACATTGGCTTCACCACACCCAACGAGTTCCTGGTCGGCTACGGATTGGACTATGATAACCTCTACCGTAACCTCCCCTACGTCGGCGTCCTGAAGCGAGCTGTCTACGCCAACTAATTTAAAGCTTAAAAGCGGGGCTAGTGAGATACGTTCTCACTAGCCCCGCTTGTTTATTTAGGCTGACAAATTATTACATTTCATCTGGTGCCTGGACGTCCAGCAGGTTCAATGCGGACTTCAGGACGTTGCTGACGGCCTGGGTCAGGGCCAACCGGGCCTGCTGACCCTCGTCCTCATCCAGGATCCGGGTGTGGGCATAGTACTGGTTGAACTTCTTGGCCAGTTCCAGGGCGTACTTGGCAACCACGGATGGGTCGTAATTCAGGGCGGCCCGCTTGATGGCTTCGCTGTATTGACCCAGGAAGCTGATCAGGTCCCATGCAGAATCGCCAACCTTGGTCAGGTCAACGTTGCTGAAGTCACGGATACCGCCCTTCCGCAGGATACTCTCGGCCCGGGCACGAGCGTATTGAACGTATGGACCGGTTTCCCCTTCGAACTTAACAACGTCTTCCAGCTTGAAGTTAACCGCATTCCGCCGGTAGTTCTTCAAGTCATGGAAGATTACGGCGCCGACACCAACCTGCTTAGCAACCTCATCGGCGTTCTTCAGGTCAGGGTTCTTCTCGGCAATCTGCTTCCGGGCCAGGTCAATGGAGTCGTTCAGGACGTCTTCCAGTGAAACCACGTTACCCTTCCGCGTGGACATCTTCTTCCCGTTCAGGTTCATCAGCCCGAATGAGATGTGGGTGATTTGGTCCCACCAGTTGAAGCCCATTTCCTTCAGGGCCATCCGTAATTGACGGAAGTAGGTCTCCTGGTCCGCCCCCACGACGTAGAGAGACTTGGCGTGACCGTACATCCGCTTCCGGAAGAGGGCCGTGGCCAGGTCACGGGTGATGTAGGTCGTCGTCCCGTTGGACTTGATGATCAGCAATGGTGGCAGCTTGTACTTGTCGAGGTCCACAATCTGGGCGCCCCGGCTTTCTTTGAGCAGGCCCTTGTCCTTGAGCAGTTGAATTGGTTCGTCCATCTTCTGAGCACTGAAGGCCTCACCATTGAAGGAGTCGAAGTGGACGTTCAGCATGTTGTAAACCCGTTGGAACCGCTGCAGGGACATCTCCCGGAACCAGTGCCACAGCTTCCAGGCTTCTTCGTCACCGTGTTCTAGCTTGGCAAACCATGCCCGACCGGCCTCAGTGTACTCAGGGTGTTCATCGGCCTCGGTGTTGATCCGGACGTAGAGCTTAACCAGGGTGTCGATCGGGTCTTCCTTCAGGCCCTTCTGGACGTCTGGCTCGTCACCCCACATCTTGTAGGCCGCCATCATCTTCCCGAACTGGGTACCCCAGTCACCAAGATAGTCGATCCGGATCAGGTTGTAGTTAACCTTCTCCATGATCCGGGCAACAGCTTCACCAATCATGGTTGAACGCAGGTGCCCCATCCCCATTGGCTTGGCAATGTTTGGTGATGAGTAGTCGATCGTGACGTTGGCCTGGTGACCAAGGTCCAGGTCACCGTAGTGTTCAGGATCGTTCAAGATTTCCTTCAAGACGTCGGAACCAACGCCGGCCTTGTCGAGGAAGAAGTTGATGTACGGGCCGGCCACAACAACCTTGTCGAAGCCCTGTTGGTCAACCTTCTCCACCAGTTCACTGGCAATCATCTGGGGAGCCTTATGCAGGGTCTTGGCCAGGAAGAACGTTGGGAAGGCGTAGTCCCCATTCTTGGCATCCTTTGGCCGTTCAATCTTGTCTGCGATGTCGGCAATGTCCATCTCTGGAAGTGCCTGTGCAAGCGCGGTTGCAACTTTTTGCTTTTCGTCCATAATATTCCTCCTTATTACTAAAAAACGTCCCCAATAAGCCAGTCAGCTTACTAGAGACGAGTTAATTTCCCGCGGTACCACTCTAATTGAATTAGAATTCCACTCTTTATTATTAAACTATGCCTACGAGGCACGCCTTCATAACCGGTACATTCCTAACTCACACCATCATAGGATCGCTGTAAAGCACGCGGTAACTACTACTCCTCGATTATTGGCTTCAACACTGTTTTATTATAACAAAATCTAATCCAATTACAAGGAAAATCGTTGGCCGACCTCGCTGGTACAATTATATGCTAAAATCGAAGTATTAAGAAATGGTGAAAGGATGATGTGAATGACACAACAAAATATCCAAGCCCTGACCATTGCCGGGCACGATTCCGACGGCAGCGCCGGGATGCCAGCCGACCTCCACGCCTTCTTCGCCGATGGGGTTTACGGCCATGGCATTTTGACGGCCGCCGTTGCCGGTAACTCGTATGATATCACCGCTCAGCAGGTAATGCCCAAGGAATTCATTGCCGAGCAGTTTCACCAATTGGCACGCGACTTCACGATTGGGGCCGCCAAGACGGGAATGTTAGCCAACGACGACGTGATCGACGTCGTGGTGGATAACTACGATGACCAAAGCTTTGGCCCCCTGGTGGTTGACCCGGTCATCATCACCAAGCATGGGGCAATGCTGTTAGCCCGGTCAGCCTACGAGCGCTTCCGCGAACGGATCATCCCCCTGGCCACGGTGATCACCCCGAACTTCTATGAGGCCCAGAAGCTGGCTGAATTGACCATCAGCAACCGCCAGGACCAGCTCACGGCTGCCCGTCGCCTCCAGGAAATGGGGGCCAAGAACGTTGTCGTCAAGGGTGCCCATAGCGATACGGCCCAGCATACCGTCGACGACCTGGTCCTCTTAGAAGACGGGGATCATTTCTGGATGTCCAAGCCATACATCAAAACCAGCCGACTCAACGGTACTGGGGACACCTTCTCAGCGGTCATCGCCGCTGAGCTCGCCAAGGGCCAGGATGTCGCCAGTGCGGTGCGGCGGGCCAAGGACGCGGTCTATACCGCCATTGCCCACCCACTAACGGTTGGGCATCGGTTTGGCCCGATCAACCACTGGGCCGCCCAAGTTGAATTAGGAAAGGAAGCTAATCACAATGCTTGATGAATACACACATAAGGTTGTCCTCGTCGGGGACGGGGCGGTCGGCTCGGCCTTTGCCTTCTCACTGCTCCAATCAACCCACGAGATCGACGAGCTGGTCATCGTTGACCGGAACCAGCAGAAGGCCACCGGGGACGCCATCGACCTCGCTGACATCACCCCACTGACCAGCCCCGTTCGGGTGGTCGCTGGTAGCTATGCGGACGCAAATAACGCCGACGTGGTGGTAATCACGGCCGGGGTTGCCCGGAAGCCCGGTGAATCCCGCTTGGACCTGGTCAACAAGAACGCTGCTATCCTGAAGTCGATCGTCGACCCGATCGTCGCCGCCGGTTTTCAGGGAGTCTTCGTCATCTCCAGCAACCCCGTCGACATCCTGACTACCCTCACCCAGCGATTCAGCGGTTTCCCGAAAGAACGGGTCATTGGTACTGGAACCTCGTTGGATTCGATGCGACTGCGGATCTTGCTCAGCCACCGGCTCCACCTCTCCGTCAATGCCGTCGACGCCCAGATCCTGGGTGAGCATGGCGACACCTCCTTTGCCGCTTTCAATGAGATCACCATCAATGGTAAGCCCCTCGTCGAACGGGTCCAGCTTAGTCCCCAAGACAAGGAGCAGATCGAAGACGATGTCCATAAGGCTGGGGGCCGGATCATCGGTAACAAGGGTGCGACCTTCTACGGGGTTGCTAAGTGCCTCGCCTACATCACCAGCGCCATCATCGAAAACCGAAACGTGGTCCTGCCAATCTCCGCACCGTTAGATGGTCAGTACGGGATCAACGATATTTACCTGGGTTCACCCGCGGTTATCAACAGCCAGGGAATCGGCCAGGTCATCGAATACCCGCTCACCGCTGACGAACTCGCCAAGATGAAGCATTCGGCGACCGCCATGAAGAAGGTGCTCGACAGTATCGAGCTTTAATAATAGTTGAAAAGCGTCTAGCTGATTGCTGGACGCTTTTTTGAATACAAAAAAGGCAGGAGCAATAACTCCTGCCTGACCGAAGCGGGTAACGAGAATCGAACTCGCGACGCAACCTTGGGAAGGTTGTGTTTTACCACTAAACTATACCCGCATAAACTAGCTCAATTAACTTACTAAGCTAGTATATAACTTTCTTAACTATTTGTCAGCCTTTTTTGAAGATTTTTTCTGAGTTTTTTTCTTAGCCGTCGTCTTGGCCTTGGTTGACTTAGTTGATTTAGTTGACTTGCTTGACTTCTTAGCCGTCTTCTTTTCCTTATCATCGGCGGCCTCGTCGTCATCCTTGTCCTCACGAGGAACGGCCTTGATCATCTTCGCGTCCTTCTGGCGAATCACGGCCCGGCCGTTCAGTTCGTTAACCCCACTCTTATCAGCGGGATCAAAGTCCTGGATCGAAATCATAATTGAATTAGTGTAGACTTTTTCAACAACACCGGAGAAGTCGTGCTCCATTGGGCCGAACTTCTTGCCCTTTACAACGTCACCAATTTCGAAATCAGCCACTAAAATTCACCTCATTATATGTTCGTTTGCAATACATGCTACTTTACACTTTTTAAGAATCTTTTTCAAGTCAAAAGTCTGCTGGTGTCAGGCAAAAGGGAATGCTAAAATTAGGAAGAAAGGAGGGCTCGCCAATGTTACAAGCAATTGCGATCTTCACTACCACATTTCTGATTATCGTCAACCTCGCCGGCGATAAGGCCAAGAAGGAAAAACACGTGACCGACTGGCTGATCTTTGGCCGTCTCTGTTTCTTTGTCCTGCTGACCGTTTCCATCATTAAGCTCATCCTGACCTTCCCCCACGAGTTCTGGATCGGGCTCGGGGTGATCCTCTATCTAATTCTGGTGTACGCATTTATGGAGACCAACTTCCGGTTAAAGCGAGAAACCTTTGGTAATCCAAACCGTTCCTACATGGTTATCTTTGCCCTGGTAATCGCCCTAATCGCCGTCACACTGTGGTTTTAAATTTTTTTGAATTAATTTTCGAAAAAGGGTTGCATTTCTCCGGAAATTGGATATAATAATTTATGTTGTCTGGTTGAGAGATAACAAAACAACTTAACTTAACAACAGAGATGCCCCAGTGGCGGAATTGGCAGACGCGCAACGTTCAGGTCGTTGTATGGGTTTCCATGTACAGGTTCGAATCCTGTTTGGGGCATAACATAAGTCCGGTAGATGTTTCTACTGGGCTTTTTATTTTATCTAAAAAACTATGACAAACGGTTGAGCCTTTTTCCTAGCGCGGACCATCCTGTTAAGCTAAAGCCGTTCTCTTGATGGCAGCATAATGTGCTTAAATTTGAAACAATTATATGATAAACTTTGTCAGAACTAACTCACCATTACTCGTTGAACTTTTCACCCCGCTATCCGATTTAGGATAGCGGGCTTTTTGAAATTGGGCAAGGAAACACGTTCTTTTAAGGACGTGATGAATTGCCTACTTTTTGAATTTTTACCCGAACGTACGTTTTACAATATGATATAATATGCTTAACAGAAAGATTAGTGCGCAAATACTAATTAGCTATGTTAACCGTCCGCTAATAAGGGAATCGTGGTGAAGATGGTGCAGATTATCAAGGGCGTTAAGCTCCGTCTATATCCCAATGCTCAGCAGAGAGAACAATTGCGACAAATGTTTGGCAACGATCGCTTTATTTGGAATCAGATGTTGGCAATGGCGAAGGAACGTTATCAAAACAATCCTAGTAGTCACTTTGTCAATGAATACGGTATGAATTATCTCCTGAAGAGACTTAAGCAGGAATATCCATTCCTTAGAACTAGTGATTCAACCAGTTTTCTCGTGGTTAATCATAACCTCGCCCAAGCCTTTAAGATGTTATTTAGGCATCAGGGCGACTATCCACGCTTCAAATCGCGTCGTACTATTCGGCAGGCTTACACGGGGCGGTCAGTTTGTCGAGTGCTTGCAAAGCGACGAGTTAAGTTACCGAAGCTGGGCAGCATTCGAACCAGCAAAACAACCCGATTAGCTAATGGCAAAATCAAGTGCTATACGGTTTGCCTTACGCCAACTGGACGCTACTATTTATCACTACAAGTTGCAGTTGAGGCTCCTGAACACTTAAACAAGACAGGCAAAGCGGTCGGGATTGATGTGGGGCTCACCAATCTAGCCGTTAGTTCTGATGGGATTAAGTACGGCACCTTTAACGCTAGATGGGCTGAGAAACAAGCAACAAAGTGGCAAAGTAAGTATGCCAAACGGAAACGTCAAGCGATGGTTGCCGTCCGTCAATGGAATCATAATCATAAGACCGTAAAGAAAGAACTAAGTGAGTACCAGAACTGGCAACGAGCGCGACAACAGAAGGCCCGCTACCAAGCCAAGATAGTAAACTAAAGAAAAGATTATTTGCATAAATTGACAACGACCTTGGTTAGGCAGTACGACGTAATTGTCATTGAAGATTTGAAAGCCAAGAATCTTCAGAAAAATCATTGTCTAGCTAAGGCCATTGCGAATGCCAGCTGGTACCAGTTTCGGACCATGTTGACATATAAGTGTGCTTGGTATGGTAAACGTTTGGTGGTAGTTAAACCAAATTACACTAGTCAGATTTGTAGTCACTGTGGTTACCATAGTGGTCCTAAACCACTCAACATTCGTGAACGGACATGTCCATGTTGTGGTACCCATCACGACCGGGATATTAATGCGGCAGTTAATATTCTGCATCAAGGATTAAAGGCCGTTGGCTAGGGACTAGCCATGGTAAGATAGTGGCGTTCTGTAAGTTAGGTATCCTGAATACAGGTGTAATATCCTAAATACTACGCCATGTTCCCAGAAGCTCGGTCATTGATGGCCGAGTAGTTCACTTGAACGCAAAAGGACGAACCATTATTAGGCCCATCCCCTCGATTGATGTTTAGTTATTAGTCATTGAACCATCTGGGTAAACGTTGACGCTTTGAGCGGTACCCGTCATTGTCCCTTGAGTCGGGTCAATAGCTTTAACGAAATAAGAACCATCAGCGTTACGGGCTGGCTGACCGGTGTCTGCATCATACATTATTGTCCAGTGGTAATTGCCGTTACCATCGCCATACTTAGCACGAGCAGCAGCTAGTGCTTGATCTGCATTATTAATACTGCCTTGCTGATTATCCTGACCTTGTTGCTGACCACCGTCGTTAGATTGAGCGGTAGCTTGCTGATTGCCATTGCCCTGTTGACTAGTAGCATTACTATTGGCCGGTGCCTGACTGCTACTATCAGACGAGGACTGGGTGGCCTTATTGCTCTCTTGGGCTGCTTTCTTATGGTTCCTATGGTGTTTAACTACCTTAGTAGATGAGCTACTACTAGTCGTCTTGTGCGATTATGACGCCAGATTACTACACCCGGCAAGACTAAGCCCTGCTAGGACGGTGACACAAAATAGACCTATCCTTTTCATTCCGAAATCCCCCCAATATTAAACACTTACAGTTCTATTATGCACCTATTCGGGTACTAATCAGCAATAACTTCCTAAATCTTGTTCTGACACCTTGCCGAAATACTAGTTTCTAATGATTAACGGTTAGCTCCCGCCTGAATATTTTAGCTTAGCTATTTTTAGATAATTCTAAAGATGAATAAACAATTACTAATTCAGTCTAGTCAAGCTATCCAGCAACAGATCGACACGGTAAAATTAAGTTACTAACAATGAATAAGGAAGGCGAATATACAGGAAGGAAAATAATTATGAAGGCTTCAAAGATCATTATTACTAGCACAGCCGTCTTACTTGCTTTGTCACTATCTGCTTGTGGAACGACTTCAAATAAGAGTACTTCTACTAACCACTCAAGTAGTGCTAAAAAGCATGCCGAATTTCATAAAGTTGGTGACACAGTAAAGGCTGGTCAGATTACCTACACACTAAATTCGGTAGAAGTAACTGATGAACGGAACGAATTCGCTGATGATAACCCGCAACACGTTATTAAGGTTACTTACCACGTTAAGAATAATTCCAATCAAGCCTTACCAATTGGAACTGATTTAGCGGTTTATGGTCCGGACAACACTAAGCTAAAAAGCTACCCTATTAACGGCACCACTCTTGACTCGGTGGCCGCTGGTAAAGAGGCAGACGTAGTAACCGGATTTGGAATTGATAAACTTGGCGAAGTTGAACTGCATTTTGCACCATTAGTATCAACTCAGCAGCCCGCTAAATTCAAAGTAAACGTAACCAATCCTAATCAGCAATAACGCGGAGGCAACCATTATGACATTTGAGAAGGACTGGCGTGGCCTGGTTCCATCACTGCTGTGGAGTTGGGTCCTTGGGTGGTTTCCAAGCATCTGGGTGGCCATCACGATTGCGATGGTTCAATATCACCTCCATGACAGCACGTTAGAGTACCAGCATGGGGTGATCAACCAGCAACACACGATGATTGATCTGTACCGAGTGCGTAATATCTCATCCACAGTCAATTTGATTAGCGGTGGGCGGATCTTCGTGACCTATGACACTGGGGAAAGTGTTACCCTCCCCTACATCAAGAATGCCCCACAGGTAGCCATTCAATTGCGTGAAATCGTCAATGCGAAGCGTAAAGAGCAAGGGGTGCAGCCTATTGAATTTTTGGCATAACTGAAGCATTGATCAATATTTAAACGTTTAGAATGCTAATATGTGCTGAAATACATATGATCTATAAGCGTTGCCTCGCCAAACTAGTAACTCTCAACGGATAAATTAACTACTAACTTAAGGCGTAACGGTATAGGGATGCTCTGCAAATCAAACGCCTAACCCTGACGCCTTTTGTTTTAACTAACTTCCCCCGAGTTCCCCACCCGGATCTGATATAATTGATATAAAAACAATGAAAAGATCGTGAATAATTTGAACAAAACCAAGCTATATGACATTGTGATGGCCGTCCTCGCCCTTGTCTCGATCTTCCTGATTATCTTGGACTTCGGTGGCGTCATCAACCTGAACACCGGCTACCCGGAGTTACTCAACAACGTCCTCCTGGTCGTCTTTACGATTGACTACTTTGGTCGGCTGGCACTCGCCAAGGATAAAAAGAAATTCTTCAAAGACAACATTTTTGACCTGCTCTCGATCATCCCCGTCTCGCCAGCATTCAACATCTTCCGGCTAGGTCGGCTGGCGCGGTTCTTCCAAATTTTCCGTCTGCTGCGGCTGATCGGACTAACCGGGAAACTGAATCGCCTCCTCCACACCAACGGTTTGATCTACATCATCTACACCAGTATCTGCATTCTAGTCATTGCCGCCTCGATGTATTCGGTAAGTGAACACGTTCCCTACGGCCGGTCACTGTGGTGGGCCATCGCCACGGCAACCACGATCGGTTACGGGGACATCTCCCCACACACCTTCATCGGTAAACTTGCCGCAATCTTCCTGATGATCGTTGGGATTGGGATTGTCGGGATGTTGACCAGTTCCCTCACTAACCTCTTCATTCACGACCACGCGGATGACCGAATGCAAAAGATTCTCGACAAACTCGACCAGGTCGAGAAGACCAACCGGGAACTCGCCGCTGAAATCCGGGAACTCAAGGCCAACCAAAAAGAAAAGATGAAGTGATGCTTTCAGCAGCGTCACTTCATCTTTTTTTATTGATCAATTGGATCATGGTTCCATAACCAGTTACCACCAGGAACTTTGGTGCCACCTGGACGTTGGCGACGTTCGTAGTAAAGCGGACATTCACCACCCCATCGGCACCCTTACTCTCCGCCCGCGACTTGAGCTTGGCCTCCACATCGCTGAACAGCTGATCCATCGATTCAAAGGCGTCGATTTCTTCGCTCGGCAACATTAGGTGGCTCGTCGCGTTGACGATCCCCAGAATCCGGTGGGCCTGGGGAAAGGCTTCCGTTGATAGAAACATTTAATCACCTCAGGAACATTATAACAGAAAAGGACACAGGCGCATTGCCTGTGTCCTTCAATAACTCACGGAAGGAATCTTGCCACTTTGCACTGGAACTAATTACATTACCATTTTCTTTGATTCTAAACTTCCGCAAAGTCGCATTTATATAACCACTGCCAAAGTGCACCCTGGTGACCTTATTACAGAACTTAAACGAACTCAAAACTTTAACCGATGCTTCTGGTCACACTTACGTTGCTTCTAGCCTACTCCATAACTTCCTTCGGCGCTTTGAACTAGTGGGAGGTGCCATGACGAATCATGTCCTCTTTTTCTTCTTTCCTTCCACGTCTTTAATATACCATCTCATGGAAGCGATTACAAGGCCTATTTTAAATTTTCAGGAGCATCGCCATCGCCACGATATTGTTAAGGGCGTGGAGGGCGATTGAGTTCTTCAGGGAACCGGAGCGACGGTAAACATAGGCCAGGACCATCCCCATGAAGCCGTAGGTACAGAAGCTAACCACGTTGGTGCTGAGGTGGGCGCAGGAGAAGACTACCCCCGACAAGACCACCTTGGGCCAGAACGAATCCGGCTTAAAAAAGAGGTTGGTCAGCACCCCCCGAAAGATCAGCTCCTCAGCCACCGGCGTCAATGTGCAGGCCGAGATGACAAAGGCAATGGTGGCCAGCTGGTTATGATTGAGCATCTGCGCAACGGCAGCGTTATTGGCGGTCTGGGTCTGGTGAAAGAGCAGCACGTTCAACTGACCGAAAAACATCGTCCCGATCAGCAGGGTGAGATATCCCCCCACCACTAATCCCGGCCGCAGGTGCCCCTGTCCCAACTGGTCATACTGCCGATAAAGGCGCCGGGCCCAGCCAATGATGAAGGCAAAGATCATCAAGAAGATGGCCAACAACAGGAGCGTTAAGCCGAGGTTGTTGGGATAACGATTGGCGATGTTGATCGCCACCGGCGGCAGCTGAATCAAGAAGAAGAGAATCAGCATGATGCCGGCCCGGTAAAAAAGGTTGAAAAGATTGGTAAGTTTACTCATTTTTACGCTGCTTGGCTTCCTCCTCCCGCTGCTTCTTCAGCCGGTGGTAGCTCCGTTTGGCTGTCACCCGGGTTACCCACAGGTTGGCGCAGACAAAGCCCAGGACCCAGAGGAGGTACATCAGCCAGCCCGAAATGATGTGGGCAGTCGTCAACCAGACCAGGACCGCGAAGATGATAAAGGTGGGAAGAACTATTTTAATCAGGTATTCTGCTTTCAATTGCCTTACCTCGTTTTTTCCATTTAGTTTACTAGACTTGAAAAGGGATCACAACTCAAACGGCTGTGATCCCGAATTCATTCAGATAATTCGCTTAATTACTGCTGACTGGCGGCGATGATCTCATCATGCGTCGGGATGGATGGCAGAGCCCCCATCTTTTGAACCGCCAGGGAGCTAGCCCGCTGTGCGTAAACCAAGGCCTTTTCGATATTGCTCATATCTGGCTTCAGCTGTGAAGACAGGGAACCAATAAAGGTGTCCCCGGCTGCGGTGGTATCCACGGCGTTGACCTTGAAGGCCGGCACGAAGTTGTAACCGTCCTGGGTGCAGTAGAAGGCCCCCTTGGCCCCGACCGTGATGATCAGGTTGCGAACCCCCATCTGGGCATATTTGGCTGCTGACATCAACATCGAGGTCTCATCGGTGACAATGATTCCGGTCAGGGAGGCACTCTCCGTCTCGTTTGGAATGATCAGGTCAGTCAGCTTTAGGAGGGCCGGATCGATCTGGTGGGCCGGCGCTGGGTTCAGGATCGTCTTGACCCCATTCTCCTTGGCGATCTGGAAGGCCTTTAGGGTCGCTTCCTGAGGCGTCTCAAACTGAGCAATCACGAAGTCCGCCGCTGCGATCTGCTGTTTGGCAGCGGCAACGTCATCAACACTCAGCTGCTGGTTGGCACCCCCGTAGACCAGGATGCTGTTCTGACCGTCCTCGTCCAGCAGGATGGCCGCTGAGCCGGTTCCGACCTGGTCGTTTTCCCGAATACCGGTCGTATCGATACCATTGTCCTGCAGGTCCTTGATCATCATCTCACCGCCGTTATCCGTCCCGACCTGGCCAACAAAGGCCGTTTGAGCTCCAGACCGGGCTGCGGCGACCGCCTGGTTGGCACCCTTGCCGCCGGCAGCACTGGTCTTGTCGGCAGCCGCCAGGGTCTCGCCCGGCAGCGGCATCCGCTTGATCCGCAGCGTTGTGTCAACATTCAAACTTCCAACAACCGTTACCTTGTTACTCATTCTTAACAGCTCCTTTTATCGTGACTGGTGGACCTTCGTCGTACTCTCCCGTTGAATCAGTTTAACCGGGAAGCGCTGAATCTGTTCTTGCTCCTGGTCAGAGTGAATCTTATTCAACAACATCTTGGCGGCCCCAATCCCTAGATCCGTGATCGGCTGGCTAATCGTCGTCAGCTGTGGGGAAACATACTCATCGAGGTAGATGTTATCATATCCGATCACAGAAATTTGGTCTGGCACCTTGACGCCCCGCTCGCTCAGTCCCCGCATCAGGCCAATTGCCATGTCATCGTTGCCGGCAAAGGCCGCGGTAGCGTCACTTTGGCTAACCGCCTCAGCAATATTATAACCACCCTGGCGGCTCAACGGGGCCTTGAACACATAATGATCCACGTCGAGGGGGATGCCATTCTTATTCAACCGATCCAGAAAGCCGGTCAGCCGCTGGGTGAAGTTTTCACTCAGCTCGTTAGGCTCCAGAATCGCAATCTTACGGTGACCAAGATCGGCTAAATGTTGGGCCGCTAGTTCCCCACCGTGGTAGTCATCGGTCAGCACCCGGGTTCCCTCTTGGGCGTAGTTCTGGTCAAAGAGGATGTAGGGAACGTCCCGGGCCCCAATGAGCTTATCGATCGTCTCAGTGGTCATGGTCGCACTAGCGATGATCAACCCGTCAATCGATCGCTCCAGCATCTGGGAGAGGTAGTTCCGTTCCAACTCGGCATCCCGGTTGGCACTGAAGATCAGTGGGATCATCCGCTCGTGCTGGGCAACCTGCTGGACCCCCTCAACAAAGGTCCCAAAGAAAGGGCTGGAAATATTGGGTACCAGGACCCCAATCATGCTCGATGACCGACGCAGGATCAGGCTGCGAGCATTGAAGTCGGGCACGTAGCCATATTCGTCCCGCAGCTTGTAGATCTTATCCTGCGTCCTCTTACTAAAGCGCTCCCCTTTGCCGTTCAGAATCTGTGACACCGTCGTTACCGAGACGCCAGCGAGCCGGGCAATGTCGCGAATTGTTACTTTTTTACTCATGTTGACCCCACCATCTTTGTTTACTACTTTAACTTTATATTAATTCGGGAGGCGTTGCAATTATTCTTCCGGGAAAATATCCTGAAAGATCTGCTGGCTGGTAGCCATCTGGGTTCCCCGAAAACGCAGATAGTCCACTTGGGCGAGGAGGACCCGGTACTCCCACAGTGACGACAGGTCGTGCTCATTAAAGTAGTGAAGGACCAGCTGGATGTGGTCAAGCTGGACGATTTTCCCGACAAAGTCGTCATTACCCTTGTATTTTTGCGTCCCCACCACGACTGGCAGGTGATGCGCGTAGGAGTCCTTAAGGGCGTTCCCCAACAGGTTGCCACTGGTCATGGCCGGATGGTCGTCGAGGAACTTCTGCACCTGCCAGACGTCAAAGTAGTGGTAGCGATGCGCCACCTTGGTTTTTTCAGAGACCGTCGTCAGGTAGTCGGTTCCCTTGACCACCGCCTGAATGCTGCTGATTCGGATAACGATCAGGCCGTTGATCTTCCCGTCCCAGTCGATGCTAATCAACAGGCAAAAGGTCGGATCGATTCCCACCACGAAGCCAACGTTAAAATAGTCATCGTCCGGTAGGTTATGGACCTCGATCAGGTAACCGTCCTGTTTGGCTAAAGCTAATTGTTCGCGAACCATGCGCGCTGTCATCTGTTCCATCATATCTTCCCCTCATTTTTATCTTTCCCTCGTGACCGCTTGCGAAGCCGGTCCGACCGGATTTTAATTAATTTTAAACGATTCGATAAACCATCTTCCTACTAAATCTAGCAAAATTTACCATAGGAATCCACAACATTTTGTAGTAAGATGGTTTTTGTGTTATTAAAAGTAAAGAGGGGCCATCATGGTGATAATTACAGCAGGAATGATTGGTGTCGGCAAAACCACCCTGACGGGCAAGATCGCCGAACACCTCAACACTAAAGCATTTTTTGAACCAGTCGGCGACAATCCTGTCTTGCCACTGTACTATAAGAATCCGAAGCAGTACGGTTTCCTGCTTCAGATTTACTTCTTGAACAAGCGGTTCTCAATGATCAAGCAGGCGCTGTCCGATGACAACAACGTCCTCGACCGCTCCATCTACGAGGACGCCCTGTTCACCCGTGAGAACAACGCTGAGGGGAACATCACGGATACCGAGCTCGAGGTCTACCTCAACCTGCTCGATAACATGATGAAGGACCTCCAGCAGCTGCCAAAGAAGGCACCAGATCTCATGGTTTATTCCGAAACCGATTTTGAAACGATCCTCTACCGGATCAAGAAGCGGGGTCGCGACTACGAACAGATCGACGATAATCCCGAACTCAAGGACTACTACTACAAGATGTGGAGTGCCTACAAGCAATGGTACAAGGACTACGATGCTAGTCCCAAGATGAAGATTGACCTGGAAACCTACGACCTGGAAGATCCAAAGAACGTGGAAACCGTCCTCGGCATGATCGATGACCGGTTGGCTTCCATCCGCTAAGCAAGGACTGAGATTAACTTCTCGGTCTTTTTTCATTTTAAAAACAAGCGCCGCCCAAGCTCCACCAATCCCGCCGATCCCAGGCCACTGATGACCGAGATGACCGGCGCCAAGCGGTGGTGGTCCTGGTGCTGGTGCCCTGATTTCACCGGGTGTGGCCGCCGGGATGGCTGCACGGTGGCCAGCTTTACCCTGACCGGTGCCTGGTGGCCTGTCTCCGCGTGATGCGGTCGGCGATCATAGCGCGTCAACCGGTAACCGTCAATCAGGCGGTTGAGTTTCTGCTCATATTGCGGATCAGTCGCATACCGTCCCTGCAGGGCATGGGTAGCCTGGCGATAGGTGGCTGCCGCCTGTCGATGGACGCCACGGTAGAGCGGTGCCTGGAGAGTCTCGGCATAGTCACGTAGGGCTGCGTAGTCACTCTGGTAGCGGCGGAAGTTGTCGACTACCATGAGCTGACGGCCCCCATGGTATTCACTGGTCGACTGCCTGGTGGTCTGCCCGGCAAAGTAACCCTTCACCCCAAATAAATTATGAAAGGGCGCCCGGCCGAGCCGGCTGGTCCCCCAATTGCTCTCCAGGGCGGCTTGCGCGATGATCACCGACGGGTACAGGTCATACGCGGCCCCCACCTGCCGGGCGGCCGGCGCCAGACGGTTGATGAAGGCCCGCTGCGCGTTCGTCGGCGCCACCGCCCCATACTCTTCTTGGTCCGGGGCCGGGCTATCGACCACCCCCTCATCAGGGGGCGTCGTTCCTGAATCATCGGTGGACACCGGCGGCTCTGCCGGGGAGGTATCTGCTCCACCTACCTTGCGCAACTGCTGACCACGTGCCCACCCGCGTTGGTAGGCCGTCTGGGCCACGACCCCCGTAATCGACTGTTGATGGCCCTGTTGTCCATCAGCCACACCCTGTGCGAAGGCCTGCTGATAATCGACACTGAGCTGGCGGAAAGCGGTTAAAAACGCCGCCGCATATTCGGCACCTTCCTCCTGGACGGCCTGCTCGTCGACTGGCTGCTGGCTGATGATCGCGTGGGTGGCCTCCTGAACCGGACTGCCCAGCGAACTAGCCGTCACGGTCACTCCCGGATTGGCTATCGCCAAGATAGCCACCACACTGATTAAGATTGGTTTCTTCATTATCATCCCTCCGTTTTCGTGTCCCTAATAATTAAGTACGAGAAAACGGGAGAATGGCATTTTTGAAAACAGGCAAGGAAACACGTTCTTTTAAGGACATGATGAATTGCCTATTTTTTGGCTTTTGCTCGAACGTATGTTTTGCAATATGATATAATATGCTTAACAGAAAGATTAGTGCGCAAATACTAATTAGCTATGTTAACCGACCGCTGATAAAGGAATCGTGGTGAAGATGGTGCAGATTATCAAGGGCGTTAAGCTCCGTCTATATCCCAATGCTCAGCAGAGGGAACAATTATGGCAGATGTTTGGTAACGATCGCTTTGTTTGGAACCAAATGCTAGCGATGGCGAAGGAACGTTATCAAAACAATCCCAGCAGTCACTTTGTCAATGAATATGGCATGAATTATCTCCTGAAAAGACTCAAGCAGGAATATCCATTTCTTAAGACTAGTGATTCAACTAGTTTTCTCGTGGTTAATCATAACCTCGCCCAGGCCTTTAAGATGCTCTTTAGGCACCAGGGCGGCTATCCACACTTCAAATCGCGTCATGCTATTCGGCAGGCTTATACAGGGCGGTCAGTTTGTCGGGTACTTGCTAAGCGGCGGGTAAGATTGCCCAAGCTTGGTAGTATCCGGACCAGTAAAACAGCAGTACTAGCTAATAGCAAAATTAAGTGCTATACAGTTAGCTTTACGCCAACTGGGCGCTACTATCTATCATTACAAGTGGCGGTTGAGCCTCCTAAGCAATTAAATAAAACAGGGAAAACGGTCGGGATTGATGTTGGGATCACCGATCTAGCCGTTAGTTCTGATGGTATTAAGTATGAAACTTATAACGCTAAGTGGTATGAGAAACAGGTAGTTACCTGGCAAAGTAAGTATGCCAAACGGAAACATCAAGCGACGGTTGCCGTCCGTCAATGGAACCATAACCACAAAACAGTGAAGACGGAATTAGATGATTATAAAAACTGGCAACGAGCGCGACAACAAAAGGCTCGCTATCAAACCAAGATAGCGAACCAAAGAAAAGATTATTTGCATAAATTAACGACGGCCTTGGTTAAGCAGTATGACGTAATCGTTATTGAAGATTTGAAAGCCAAAAATCTTCAGAAGAACCATTGTCTAGCTAGGGCCATTGCGAACGCTAGTTGGTATCAGTTTCGGATCATGTTGGCATATAAGTGTGCCTGGTATGGTAAACGCTTAGTGGTGGTTAAGCCAAACTATACTAGTCAAATTTGTAGCCACTGTGGTTACCATAGTGGCCCTAAGCCACTTAATATTCGTGAATGGACATGCCCAAACTGCGGCACCCACCACGACCGGGATGTTAATGCGGCAATTAATATCTTGCATCAAGGATTAAACGCCATGGGCTAGGAACTAGCCATGGTAAAAGAGTGGCGTTCCGTAAGTTGGGTCTCCTGAATACAGGTGTAACATCCCAAATACTACGCCATGTTCCCAGAAGCTCGGTCATTGATGGCCGAGTAGTTCACTGCCCCAAAAGAAAAGCCCCAGACCAACGTCTGAGGCTTGTTTTATCTTCGACTAATTTTAGTATACGATTACTGGTTCACCAACCTGGAGGGCGTGATAGGCCGTTCCGGCGTCACTCGGATGCATGTTGGCACAACCATGTGAACCACCGGTGGCCACGTTATTACCGTTCAGGTAGGCGGTCTTTGACCAGTTCTTCCGCCAGCTAGCGTCGTGGAAACCACAACCACTGTTGGTAAACTGTGACCAGTACTGAACCTTGCTGGCGTAGTCGGAACCATCACTGTTCTTCCCACGCAGGATTGATGGTGACTGTTGGTACATAATGTACCAGACACCCTTTGGCGTTTCCTCTTCCGGCGTGTTGGCTCCCGTTACGACATCGGCGTCAAAGACACACTTGCCATCACGGTAGAACCAGGCATGCTGGTCGGCAATGGATAGCTCGGCGTAGGTGCCACCGATCCCATCATTACTGGTAACCCCGTAGCCGGTTCCCCGGGTCGTGTAACCGATCCCGTAGATGTCGTGGTCGGCACGGACCTCCTTTTTGCCATCCGCCAGAGCCTGGGCCAGGGTCTGACCAGCACGTTGGTCACTAATCTTCCAACCATAGGTCCCCTTGCGATTGGTGGTAATCACCTTGCCATCATGGGTCTTGAACTTGAAGGCCCGGCCCAGGGTTGCCTGGGACTTGTTGATCTGGTTGATCTTCGCACTGACCTTACTAGTGTCAAAGTGATACTTACCATCCCGGTAGGTTGCCTTGCTGATCACATCCGCCGTGGTAAAGTGGTAGGTCTTGTTTTCTACCTTGTATTGGACGCTCCGGCCAACCAGCTTCTGGAGCTGTTTCTTCTCGTTTTGGACCGTACTGCTTTGCGTCGACAACGGCTGCTTACGCTGGGTCGTCAACCGGATGGTCCCGTTGGCTGCCTGGTTATCAAACTGCTTCATCAGGGCATCCTGGTCATACTGGGTTCCGGCCTTGGCGGCGACCAGTTTGACCTTGCCATGTTCCAAAACGGCATAGGCATCAACTGGTGCCCGACGTCCCCGGTTCATCTGCTGGAGACGGTTGACAGCAACCATCTTGCTTGCTAAAAGCTGGGGATCACCCTTCGACTCCGGGGTCCAGATGGCAATGTTCTGGCGCTTGCTGGACGGGAAGAAGGTTGCCTGCTTCTTGAGCGCCCGGTCGAACTTCCCCCGATCCTTACTGGTGATCCCAGATGGGGTTGCATTCCCCTGGCTTATCAACCGACCATTCAAATAGACCTTATTGGCCCGCTTGGTGTTCTTGACCTTCGTATAAGCCTGCTGGGCGGTCAGTCCCCCTACTGGCACGCCATTGATGCTAGTGTTTCGATTAAAGTGGGTGTGCTGGTGAACACAGATCCCGCCCAAGAGGATGAGCAGGAGGACCACCACTCCACTGATTAAATACTTGAGTCGTAATTGCATCTATTTATTTACTCCCATCGTCATAGTAATGGTATTTTGTTACCTGACACCCATGATTATACTAGCTTTTATTTATTTTGCCATGGTTTCCTTTGAAAACAAAAATCCGGGAGGCTAATGGCCTCTCGGATTTATCACCTGATTAAATTTCTGGATAACTGTCCTTCTTAATGTCCAGCTTCTTGTTCTTCATATCGGTCTTAACCACCGTGACGTCACAAGGTGCTTCACGAATCGTGTAGGCGGCGGTTGACCCGACAATCAACCGACCAACCACGTTCAAACCGGTGGCCCCGATAACAATCAGGTCGATGTCGTGTTCACTTGGGTAGTGCTCAGCCAGTTCCAGCTTGGCGTTACCGATGACGACGTCGGTCTTAACGTCCTTGACACCGGCGTGTTCTGCCTTCGTCTGGTAAGCACCGAGCCGCTTCTTCATCTCTTCTACGGCGGACTCATAGATGCTGTGGTCAACAAAGCCGTAGCCACTCGGGCCCGTGCTTGGGTACCGCTCACCATTGATGACACTCAACAGGTTGAGCTGGGCATTGTTTTGCAGGGCAACCTCGACCGCCTTGTTAAAGGCCATGTCTGATTGCTTCGAACCATCAATTCCGACTAGGATCTTTTGATAACTCATAAAAACACCTCCAAAAACTACTATCGCTACATCCCTATTTTACCACTCTTGCACAGATGTGCACTAATCGGTCACTAAATTATTGATGGCCTCCATGTAGATGGCCATCGACTTGATCAGGTCATCCACCGGCTGGAATTCATTGGCCTGGTGCATGGTGTTTGGTGTCTGCGGCATCAGGGCCCCAAAGGCAACCCCTCGCTCCATCAGCCGGCCATAGGTTCCCCCACCGACCACCTCGGGCTTTGCTTCGGTGTCACCGGTCAGGTCGATGTAGGCCTGCATCAGGGTCTTAACGATTGGGTCATCTGGGTCAACATAGTGCGGCTTCTGGGAAGGCCCCTGCGCCACCGTCATCCCCAACTGGTCAGTGACCTGCTTGACGTTGACTTCCAGCTCGTCAGGTGTGATCCCCTTAGGAAAACGGAAGTTCATGTCGATGTCAGCACCCTTTTCCTGATCAAAGTTCAGGATACCGGCGTTCATCGTCAGTTCACCCATCACCGGATCAGTGAAGGCCCCATCAAAGCCGGCCATCCGGGTATCGAGGTGGAGGTATTTGGCCAGGAAGTGAATGAAGCTCTTGGCACCACCCGCAAAGTCATACTGATCGAGGAACTTGGCTAGGTAGGTCCCGGCATTGATCCCCTGTTCTGGTTCCATCCCGTGGGCCGCCTTACCAATCACCGTCAGCCGTAGCCCATCGGCAGTTTCTTCGGCCGTCCCGGTGATCGGGTTATCGTCGACGAACTGGGCGAAGGCTGCCGTCATCTCATTGCGGTCCGGAACCGTGATCAGGGCAACGGCCTCGCGCGGCACCATATTGAAGCGCAGGCCGGAGTGGAAGCTCTCCAGGACATACTGGTCACCATTAGTGGCGGGTGCCCCGATCTTCAGTGAAACCTGCCCCTTCTCACCGTTGATAACCGGGAACTCAGCATCGGGTGAGAAGCCCAGCGTTGGTGCTGGTTCGACCTCGAAGTAACGGTGCATCCCGGTCCAATTACTCTCCTCGTCGGTCCCGACAATGAACCGTACCCGCTTGTTGAAGGTTACTCCCTGGTCCTTGAGGTACTTCAGGGCGTAGTAGGCCGCCATCCCAGGGCCCTTATCATCGGAGGCACCACGACCATAGAGGTTGCCATCCTTGATTACCGGGTCGAACGGATCAGTGTCCCACCCCTTACCAGCCGGCATGACATCCAGGTGGGCCAAGATAGCCAGGGTTTCGTCGCCCTCACCCCATTCAGCATAGCCGACCACGTTGTCGATGTTTTTAGTCCGGAAACCGTCCTGCTCTGCCATCTCCAAAAAGGCAGCCAGGGCCTGCGCCGGCCGGGGGCCGAGGGGGTATTCATCGGTGGCCGCCGAATCGTCCCGGACACTCGGGATCTTCATTAAGGCCGTTAAATCATTCAGGTAATCTTTCTCCTGACTCTGTGCCGCTTTTAACCAGTCTGTCATTTTCTAGTTCCTCCAATTATTTAATTTGCTAAAATAATGATACCATTAAAGTGTAGATTACAAAATCGAAATCATTTAGGAAGTGTTTTTATGGAAAAATTAACTGACCAAATCCTGCATGATGTCATCAAGCCACGGCCCGAACATAGCTTCAAGGGAACCTTCGGTAAGGTGACCCTGGTCGGTGGCAACCGTAACTTTGGTGGTGCCATTATCATGGCCGCTACCGCCAGTGTCTGCGCCGGTGCCGGTCTGGTAACCGTCTGCACCGACCAGAGTAACTCTGGCGCCCTGCATTCCCAGCTCCCCGAGGCGATGTTTGCCGACTTCACCAACGATGACCAGGTAGCCAGCCTGGTGGCCGCGGCCACAACGGTCGTGGTCGGTCCCGGTCTCGGTGACGATGAACAGGGACTGCGCATCCTCAAGAACGTCTTCGCCCACACCAGTAACCAGCAAAATGTCGTTATTGATGGTTCCGCCATCACCCTGATGGCCCGGGAAAAGCTGGCGGCTCCCCAGGGCAACATCATTTACACCCCTCACGAAATGGAGTGGCAGCGGCTCTCCGGGATCAAGATTGCCGATCAGACTCCCGAACGCAATCGGGCGGCCCGTGACAAGCTCGACGCCACGGTGGTCCTCAAAAAGCACCACACCGAGATTTACACGGCAGACCAGACCTACCAGCTGACCATCGGCACCCCTGCCCAGGCCGTCGGTGGCATGGGCGATACTCTGGCCGGCATGGTCGGCGGTTTTGTGGCCGAATTCCACCAATTCCCATTGAAGGCGGTCCTAGCTGCGGTCTATGCGCACAGTGCCATTGCCGAGCAACTCGCTAAGGACCAGTACATCGTCCTGCCTCACCAAATCAGCCGGGCATTGCCAACCTTCATGAAGAAGATGGCGGGCGCCCCTGACGAGCACCACATTGGCTTCTTGGACTAGATTCTAACGAAAGCAGACCGTCACCTTCCCGTGGCGGTCTGCTTATTAAAAAAGCGGCCCAGCGTCTTACTGACGTTGAGTCGCTTACTTGTTTGCTAACGAATATGTAGTTTACGCCGCAGGAATTCGGAGCGGGCACCGATGACTTGATCGGCCAGCCGGAATTTCAACGCCAGGTAAACATAGACGGCCAAGCCGACAACCACTCCCGGAATCAGGGAGAAGAAGGCGGTGTAACGACCGTATGGACTGACGAAGTGATTAATCAGCAGCATCACCAGCTTGGTCAGGATAAACATGATCAAGGAGAAGCAAAGAATCTGATTGGTTGGCCGGGCCATCTCATCGAAGCGCAGGCGAAATTCCATGTTGAAGGAATGCAGGATCAGGTAATTAACGATCATCATCGAGATTCCCGTGGCCATCAATGGTCCCAGGCCCTGGAGCAACCAAATGCATGGGTACTGGATGAGCAGCTTGATGACCAAACCGATGGCCAGGAACTTCATCATCCGCCGGTTCTCGGAGATCCCTTGCATCATCGCCGCACCGACCGTGTACAACCCCATCGGAATAGCGATGAAGGCGGCAAATTCGAGGACCACTACCCCGGCCGCATCATAACGGTAGAAGACCGTGTAGATCTGCTGGGCGACGGCCGACAGCCCGAGGGCCGCCGGGATCATGACGAAGTAAAACAGCATCAGGACGTTTTCGATCTGCTTCTTCATCTCAGCCTGATCGTTTTGGACCCGGGCCGTGGCCAGCAGTGGAATTACCGTTACCGCCATTGCCGCCGCCAGGGAAATGATGATCATGTAGAGCTTGTTGGCGTTGAAAGCAAACAAGGCATAGACCACCTGAATCTGATAATGGGAGAAATGGCCGACCATCGACATCATCCGCGGGAACGAGTACTGATCAATCAGCTGGTAAACCGCAATCCCCGACTCGATGATTACAAACGGAATCGATTGGTAGATGATCTTGATAACCATGTCCATGACTGAGACATCGGCAGTCTTGACACTGCGCTGAGCCATCTCCCGCATCTCGCCGGCATGACGGAGACGACTGAACATCAGGACCGCGGCCGCTCCGACCGCCCCGATGAAGGCGGCAAAGGTCGATTGGGTAACCGCACTGACCCAGTTACCGCTCCCGATCTTCATGATCAGGTAAGTCGCCGCCAGCATGTAGATGATCCGGCAGAGCTGCTCGACGAACTGCGACATGGCGGATGGCGCCATCCAGTTATAGCCCTGCAGGTAGCCCCGGGTAATTGAGATACCTGGGATGATCAGGATCGCCCAGGCCAAGGACTGGATGACCGGGATGACGTTGGGGTCACCGTTGTCCATCAGCGCGGCCCCAAACATCATCACCGTTGCCCCGACGATCCCCATGACCGCGGCGACGTACATCCCCGTCCGGTATAGTCGTTGACTGACGACGTACTGGTCGATCCCATTATAGTGGGCAACCAACTTGGAGATCGCCGAGGGAATCCCGGCGGTTGAGATAATGATGAATATGTTGTAAATGTTATACCCCTGGGCAAAGAGGGCGTTGGCCACGTTACTGTAAGAGCCAAACCAGGTAACCCATGGGATAACGTACAGGGCCCCCAACAGCCGCGAGGTGATACTCCCGGCGGTCATCCAGGCCGACCCGCTCAGCATTTTCGACTGGGAGTCGGTCTTGGACGTGGTGCCCCTAGACTTGCTTGTTTCCTCTTCTTTCATAAGAAATTAACATCCTGTCTTTCATTCTAATATGTAAAATAACGCAATCTTAATTATTTTATCGTGAAGCGGAAACGGGTGCAAATTGTTTTGGCTTTTTTAATTTTTATTTAATATTGGTCCAGGTCGACGGTCACCAGCCGCACATCGCGGTCCGGGTACTTGGCCCGCAGCGTCGCCAGGTCACTGGCGACCGGGGCCGCTTCAAAGTGCCCAAGCTTGTCATTGATCGTGATCGCCAGGCCGAGCTTGGCAAAGTCCATTGCCGATTCCATCGTCTTCCCCTGGGTGAAGGCCTCGGGGAGGTCGGGAAAATCAACCTGGATCTCGTCGTCCTTCGGGGTAAAAAAGGCTGGATAGCTTACCATTTCCATTTATTTTTCCTCCATCTACGCAAAAACCGGAGCGGGGCGGTTGGGCCCCGGTCCGGTTTCGATATTTAACTTTTACTTAGCAACGATGTTTACGATCTTGTTTGGCACAACGATGACCTTCTTGATGTCCTTGCCTTCCGTGAACTTCTGAACGTGTTCGTTGGCCAGAGCCAGCTTTTGCGCTTCTTCACGGTCGGTGTCCTTGGCCATCTTGATCTTGGCCCGAACCTTACCGTTGACCTGGACGATCATTTCAACCTCGTTTTCAACCAGGGCCTTTGGATCGTACTTCGGCCATGGCTGGTAGGCAATCGTATCACTGATACCAAACTGGCTCCACAGCTCTTCGGCCACGTGTGGCATCACTGGGGAGATCATCTTGACGAAGCCTTCCATGTATTCAACCGGCAAGTCATCGGCCTTGTAAGCCTCGTTGACGAAGACCATCAGCTGGGAGATAGCGGTGTTGAAGTGCATCCGCTCGTAGTCTTCCGTGACCTTCTTGACCGTCTGGTTGTAGACCTTATCCAGCTTACCATCGTTGAAGTTGGAGACCCGGTCCCGCAGGTGGTTGTTGTCATCCATCAACAGGCGCCATACCCGCTGAATCCACTTGTAGGAACCGTGGAGACCTTCTTCATCCCACGGTACGGATTCAGTCAGCGGACCCATGAACATCTCGTAAAGCCGCAGGGTGTCGGCACCGTACTTGGCAACGATGTCATCAGGGTTGACCACGTTCCCCTTGGACTTGGACATCTTCTCGTGGTTGGCACCCAGGATCATTCCCTGGTTGACCAGCTTCATGAATGGTTCCTTAGTTGGGACCAGACCCAGGTCGTAGAGAACCTTGTGCCAGAACCGAGCATAGAGCAGGTGCAGAACGGCGTGTTCCGCCCCACCGACGTAGAGGTCAACTGGTGACCAGTAGTCGAGGGCCTGCTTGGAGGCAAATTCCTTGCTGTTGTGTGGGTCGGTGTAGCGAAGCCAGTACCATGATGAACCGGCCCACTGTGGCATCGTATTGGTCTCCCGCAGACCGTGCCGGCCTTGGTCATCATAGACGTTGACCCAGTCCTTGACGTTGGCCAGTGGACTCTCACCAGTTCCGGATGGTTCGATGTTATCGGTGTCCGGCAGCTTCAGTGGCAGTTCATCCTCTGGTACCAGGGTCGTCCGACCATCGTCCCAGTGGATAACTGGGATTGGTTCACCCCAGTAACGCTGCCGACTGAAGATCCAGTCCCGCAGCCGGTAGTTGACCTTCTTGTGACCGGCATCGTGTTCTTCCAGCCAGTCGATCATCTTGGCCTTGGCATCGGCATTGTTGAGGCCGTCCAGGAAACCAGAGTTGATGTGCTTGCCATCACCGTCGAAGGCCCCTTCAGAGAGGTCGGCCCCCTCGATGATTGGCTTGATCGGCAGGTCAAACTTCTTGGCAAAGTCGTAGTCCCGTTGGTCACCGGCAGGAACGGCCATCACGGCACCAGTCCCGTAGGATGCCAGGACGTAATCACTGATCCAGATCGGCAGCTTTTCGCCGTTAACCGGGTTGATGACGTAGGAGCCGGTGAATACCCCCGTCTTGTCCTTGTTCAGGTCGGTCCGCTCCAGGTCAGACCGCCGGGAGGTCTCTTCCTTGTAGGCCTTAACGGCATCAGCGTGCTCCGGCGTCGTCAGCTGGTCGACCAGGTCGTTTTCTGGGGCCAGGACCACGTAGGCAGCACCGAAGAGGGTGTCGGCCCGGGTCGTGAAGACTTCGATCTTGGTGTCCTCGTCACCGGCAACCGGGAAGAAGACGGCAGCCCCTTCGGAACGGCCGATCCAGTTCCGCTGCATTTCCTTGACGCTCTCTGGCCAGTCGACCAGGTCGAGGTCGTCGATCAGGCGGTCAGCGTAGGCGGTGATCTTTAAGACCCACTGCTTCATCGGCTTCCGATAAACCGGGTAGCCACCCCGCTTGGTCTTACCGTCTTCGACCTCTTCGTTGGCAACCACGGTCCCACCCATGAAGTCGGGTGCCCAGTTAACCATGATCTCACTCTCGTAGGCCAGACCCTTCTTGTAGAGCTGTTCAAAGATCCATTGAGTCCACTTGTAGTACTCAGGGTCAGTCGTGTTGACTTCCCGGTCCCAGTCGTAGGAGAAACCAAGGGATTGGATCTGGTTCCGGAAGTGGTTGATGTTCTGGTTGGTGAAGCCCTTGGGGTTGTGGCCGGTCTTCAGGGCGTACTGTTCGGCCGGCAGACCAAAGGCGTCCCAGCCCATCGGGTGCAGGACGTTGTAACCCTGCATCCGCTTCATCCGGGACATCACATCGGTCGCCGTGTAACCCTCGGGGTGACCAACGTGCAGGCCCTGGCCAGACGGGTATGGGAACATGTCCAGTGCGTAGTACTTCTTCTGATCCGGCTTCAGTTCGGCCTTGAAGGTCTTGTTCTTCTTCCAGAACTTCTGCCACTTATTTTCAATCGCAGTATGATCGTAAGCCATTTTATTGCTCCTTTGTCTAAAAATCGCGTATCAACATTATTTTGGTCGTAATAAAAAAGTCCCGTAGAATTCCTTCTACGAGACGAAATTTAATCCGCGGTACCACCCGTTTTCTATGGCCGAAGCCACAGCACTTGGTTCCTTAACGCGGAAGACGTCACCGCCTACTGGCTTTCAGCGGCAATCACCTAGAGGAGTTCGTCGGTGTCGGCCTCCTGCTCACAGCCCCGCAGGATCTCTGAAGATCGGCATCCCGACTACTATTTCTATCACGATCAAAATATTTATCAATCATTCTAACAAGCTCACCGCACAATTGCAAGGTGGGCCCCGGGCAATTAGCCCAGAATCTGCTTCAGTTCATCAACCTTGTCCAGGTGTTCCCATGGCAGGTCGATGTCGGTCCGACCGAAGTGACCATAGGCCGCCGTCTGCTTGTAGATTGGCCGCTTGAGGTCGAGCATCTTGATGATCCCGGCCGGCCGCAGGTCAAAGGCCTTCCGGACGGCGGCAATCAGTTCGTCGTCGCTCTTGGTCCCGGTGCCGTAGGTGTTGATGGAGATGGAGACCGGTTCGGCCACCCCGATGGCGTAGGCCACCTGGATCTCCAGCTTCTTGGCATAGCCAGCCGCTACCAGGTTCTTGGCGATGTAACGGGCGGCGTAACTGGCAGACCGGTCCACCTTGGTGGCATCCTTCCCGGAGAAGGCCCCACCACCGTGGTGAGCGGCCCCACCATAGGTGTCGACGATAATCTTCCGGCCGGTCAAACCGGCATCCCCCTGGGGGCCACCGATGACGAAGCGGCCGGTTGGGTTGATGAAGTACTTGGTGTCATCGTCCAGGTATTCGGCCGGGATGACCGCCTTGATGACCTGTTCCTTGACATCCTTCTTGATCTGATCCAGGGAAACCTCCGGATCATGTTGGGTACTTAAGACGACGGTGTCGACCCGGAACGGCTTGTCGTTTTCATCGTATTCGACCGTCACCTCGGCCTTGGCATCTGGCCGCAGGTATGGGATCGTTCCGTCCTTACGCAGGCGGGCGATCTTTTGCATCAGCTTGTGGCTCAGCATCAGGGACAGTGGCATGTATTCCGGCGTCTCGTCAGTTGCGTAGCCAAACATCAGTCCCTGGTCACCGGCCCCGATCTTGTCGAGCGGGTCACCGTCCCCTTCACGGGTCTCCAGGGAGTCGTCAACCCCCTGGGCAATGTCCGGTGACTGTTCGTCGATCGCGGTGATGACGGCACAGTTATCGGCGTCGAAGCCGTACTTACCGTCGGTGTAGCCGATCTGGCGAATGGTGTCCCGCACGATCTTCTGGATGTTGACGTAGGCCTTGGTGGAAACCTCACCGAAGACCAGCACCAGCCCGGTCGTTACGGACGTCTCGACCGCCACCCGGGCATCCGGGTCTTGTTCGAGCATGGCATCCAGGATGGCGTCGCTGATCTGGTCAGCAATCTTGTCCGGGTGCCCCTCAGAGACTGATTCTGATGTAAATAAGTGTTTTTCTGCCATTTTAATCTAATTCCCCCATATTCTAGTGAAACTTTTCAACAGTTCGGTAGTTGCGGTTACAAGGCATCTTCACGGCAAGCGTGAATCCTATCGGGAATTTGCTTTATAACGAGACCCATCTTAGCATAAGAGCCCCGCAATAATCAATGATCAAGTTTCAGATGCGGGCGTTGACCAGGCCGACTGCCGTCATGAACGAATACATGATCGTCGGCCCAACAAACTTGAACCCATCGGCCTTGAACCGCTTGGCCATCGCCTGCGATTGGGCCGTCTGGGCGGGCAGCGGTTCATTGGCGGCCAAGATCAGTTGCTGGGGCTGGTGGTCGACAAACTGCCAGACATAGCCATCGAAGGTCTGGCCGGCCTGGTGCAGGCCCTGGACCACCCGGGCGTTGGTCACCACCGCGCTGATCTTGCGGCGGTTGCGGATGATCGTCCGGTCCTGGCAGAGCCGGTCGATGTTGGCGGCGGTGAAGGCGGCCACCCGGTCGACATCAAAGCTGGCGAAGGCCCGCTCAAAGGCCTCCCGCCGCTCCCAGATTGTTCGCCAGGTCAGCCCCGCCTGGAAGAGCTCCAGGCTTAGCATCTCAAACAGCTGACGGTCGTCGTGTTCCGGCAACCCCCAGTAGTGGTCGTAGTAGTCCTGCATCGCCGGCGACTGTTCGGCCCAGGCTGGACGTTTCACATTACTCATAAGCAATTCCTCCTTTAGCAAAAAGGTGACCCAGCGGCTCCGTCGGCCATGCTGAATCACCCGCTCCTATTATATTAATACGGAAAATAGACTAAGCGACGTCTTGCTTCTTGACGTCCCTGAGCAGCAACGCCAGGATCAGACCGATGATCTCAATGACCACCATCAGGGCGAAAACGAGGTGGTAGCCGTGCAGGGATGCCGCCAAACGAGCACTGCCCCGGTGCAGGGCGTTGGTAGTTGCCACCGTTAGGATGATGGTTGAAACCGCGACCCCGGCCGAACCGAGGACCTGCCGGACGGTGGTGATTACCGCCGTGCCGTGGGGTACCAGCTCGTTAGGCAGGGCGTTGGCCCCCAGGGTAACCGCCGGCATCATGACGAAGGCGTTGCCCCCCTCGATCACCATCGCACACAGGATCATTGCGAGCAGACTGAGCCGGTTGAGCAGGAAGAAGGCAACCAGCCAGCCCCCGATAATCATCAGCATCCCAACGATCATCGTCGGCTTGAAGCCGATCTTATCCGCCAGCTTACCGGTCAACGGGTTGAGGATACTCAGGAAGGCCGCGCCAGGGACCAGAGACATCCCCGAGACGAAGGGACTGACGTGCAGGACCCCCTGGTAGTACAGGGGGAAGATGATCGTGGTAACGATCAGAGCAATATATGAGATCGAGGTCAGCAGGATTGCCAGGTCGTAGTTGAAGGTCTTCATGACCCGGAGCTCCAACAGGGGTGTATCCAGGTGCAATTGCCGGTAACAGAAGGCCACGATGGCGGCGATGCTGACCAACAGGATGATCCCGTTGACCAGCCAGTTGACGTCTTGCTTGCCGGCCAGGTTGACCACGTACATGATCCCGATCAAACCGATCGACAGGAAGACCGACAGCCAGTCCAGGCTGCTGGCGTGACGGGCCATGACGTCGCGAATCAGTCCCGTCCCGGCCATCACGATGATCACCGTGATCACCAGCATGAAGAGGACAAATAGGCTCTTCCAGTCAAAGAACTTCAACACGATCCCGGAGACAATCGGTCCACAGGCCAGGGCCGAGCCCATGACCAGGCCGGCAACCCCCATGACGGTCCCCCGCTTCTCCTTAGGGGTGATCTCCAGCAGGACCGACTGGTAGGACGGGAACAGGACGCCGACCGCAAAGGCCTCCATTGCCCGGCCGATCATCATAAACCAGAAGCCACCGGTGCCCCAGCTGGCCGGGGTCAGGATGATCATCAGGGAACCAATATCGAACAGGGCCAAGGCCCCCATAAACATCGTCTTGAAGTTGAGGTTGTTCAGCATCCAGGGGCTGATCGGCATGCTGACACACATAACAAGCATGAACCCGGTCGTCAACCATTGGACGGTTGAGGCCGAGATACCAAACGCCCGCATCAAGGTTGGGTAGGCCGTCGATAGTGACGATTGACTGATCGACATCGTGAAGGTCCCCACCAACAAGGTAAAAATAAACCAGAAGCGGCTGTATGCACGGCCATTCTGGTCAATACTCTTATCCATTCTCTATCACCCTTCTTTAGAATTATTATTATCTAATCGGTTATCATTATATATTTTGCTTTCAGGATTGTAAATGATATAATACTGGTAGTTTATAACTATTGTAAGAAAGGAGAGATGTTCATGGCAGAGGCCGAATTTGACCACGCCATTTCGGTGCTGCGCTCCAATAAGGTCCGCCTTACCCCCCAGCGTAAGCTAATCCTGGAATACCTGATCAACCACCATACCCACCCGAGTGTGGAGATGATCTACAACGACCTGAAGGACAATGTCGACAACATCAGCATGGCGACCGTCTACAACACCCTGAAGCTGTTTGTTGATTATAATCTCGTCATCGAACTGAAGAACGGTGATGGCAGTACCCACTTCGATTACTTTGGGCATCCCCACTATCACGTCGTCTGTGATAACTGTGGCAAAATTACCGATGTCTTTGATGAACATTTTTCGGCGATTAATAAAGATCTGCAGGCGATGACCCGCGAAAAGACCGGTTACCTGGTGACCGGCTGCCACATCGAGGTTCACGGGCTCTGTCCTGACTGTCAACGCAAACTCCACTTAAACCGCTAAAACAAACAACGGCCCGGCACTCCAATCACGGAATGCCGGGCCATTTAGTTTACTGATGTTCATGTTTGGGTTGGCTCAAGGAGGCGACACCGAGGATCGCAAACCAGACCAGGGTCAGGATCAAGGCCTCCAGGGTCTGCCGCTCCAGGCACAGGACCACCATGACAAAGGCCAAGAAGGCCAGAACCAGGTAATCAGTGACCGGAGCACCAGGCATCTTGAAGGTCCGCTCATCCGGATGTAAGCGGATGTAGCGAAGGTGGGCCAGGATGATGGCAGCCCAGATGAAGAGGAAGCTGGTGGTGGCGATGCTGGAGATGAAGGTGAAGACCTCCCCGGGCATCACCAGGTTCAGAATCGCGGCCAGGCCGATCACCAATGACGAGATCACGACCGCCCGGGCCGGAACCGCCCGCTTGGACAGACGGCTGATCCGGCGAATGGCCGGCCGGTGGGCGTTAGAGGTCAACTCCGCCAGCATCCGGCCGGTCGTGTAGATCGAGCTGTTGCAGGCCGAAGCCGCCGCGGTGATCACCACGAAGTTGACGATGCTGGCCGCCCCGCGGAAACCGACATCCTTGAAGACCAGGACAAAGGGACTGTTGTCCGGTGACAGCTGGTTCCAAGGATAGATACACATAATCACCGCTAGGGCCCCAATGTAGAAGAGCAGAATTCGGACGGGGATGCCGTTGATCGCCTTGGGAATCACCTTCCGCGGGTTCTCGGCCTCCGCTGCAGTGACCCCGACCATCTCGATACCGACGAAGGCGAAAACCACCATCTGAAAGGATCGGGCAAACCCACCCAGGCCCGTCGCAAAGAAGCCGTGATAGCGAACCAGGTTCAGCGGCGATGCCACGTAGCCGTCACCGGTCTTGAACTGCAGGACCATCATCAGAATCCCCACCGCTACCAGGACGACGATCGCCAGGATCTTGATCAGGGCAAACCAAAATTCAATCTCCCCGAAGACGTCCACGGTGATCAGGTTCAGGCATAAGAAGATGACCAACGTGATCACCCCGGGGATCCACTGGGGCACGTTGGGCAGCCAGATCTGGATATATAACCCGACCGCCGTGATTTCTGCCATCGCCAGGGCCAACCAGCAGGCCCAGTAGGCCCAGCCGGCAACGAAACTCACCCGCGGACCAAGGTAGTCCCGGATGGCCTCCATGAATGACCGGTAGTGCAGGTTTGATAACAAGAGCTCCCCAAGGGCTCGCATGATGCCAAAACAGATAATCCCGGTGATCAGGTAGGCCAGCAGGATCGCCGGGCCGGCCTCTCGAATGGCCTTCCCGGAACCCAGGAAGAGCCCGGTCCCAATCGTCCCCCCGAGGGCCATCAGCTCGATGTGACGGCTCTTGAGGCGCCGATTCATCTGCTGCTTCTTTTCCATATTTATTTCACTCCTCACCACGAAGATGGGCCGGCAACTATCAATTTGGCCCACCTTGAGATATAATAACGAACTATTGAAACTACATTGTATAACACTTTTTTCAGTTAGGAGTAATTTTCTTTGCGAGCTTGGCTTCCCTTTATTGTCTACTTTGGACTTGAACTGCTGATCTTCTTCAAGAGCGGTATCTGGCACCGTCACCCCAGCTGGGGCGCCCGGGTCACCATTATCACCTTCCTGATCTATCTCACCGCGGTGCTGTGGTTGTGTCTAACCCCCGCCCAAGTCAGTGTCCCCTCAGCCCATAAGGTACTCTTCCACTTTCACGGGGTCCCCTTCAATGCCATCCCCTTCCAGGGTTTCAGCGTGGAATTCTTCCTCAACATCATCATGACCTTCCCCCTCGGCGTCTACATCTTCCTCTTTAACCGGTGGACCCCCTTTGAGCACGCCACCCTGTACGGTTTGCTCTTCAGTCTCTTTATTGAGTGCAACCAGTTCCTCTGGGACTACTTTCTTAACCTCCAGCGGCTGGCCGACATCGACGACCTGATCACCAACACCCTTGGCGCGGTGATTGGTTTTTCGCTGATGATCATCCTCTACCAGAACGGCTGGCGAAAGTTTTTGCAACGATTTATGCTCACCCACCCTTAGATTTGTTAAACTAGGTACTTGAGGTGAGAAAAATGATTTCAAATGAGCAACGGGCTCACGACATCGCGATTGCCCTGATGAAGGCTAACGACGGCAACCTGAAGCCGATCGACGCCTACCACCAATACGTCAACTACCTCCTGCCGATCCTGCGGGAGATCAACAAGGACTTCCCCCACGGCATTAAGGAAAATCCCTAGGCAGATGACCAGTAACGAGACAATTCATCGTTACTAGTTTTTTATTACTAAAATTATTGCCTCAACCGGCCAAGTGCACTATGATTAGGGACGTAGTTTTTATTAAGGAAGTGTTTTAGATGTTTACTGAACAAAAGAAGGGCTTTGACTGGTTCAGTCTGATCGTCGGGATCTTGTTCATCCTGGCCGGGCTGGCTTCGTTCATGCACCCCGACAAGACTTTGCATTTCTTGACCATCTTAACGGGGATTGCCTTTATCCTGCGGGGAGTCTACGAGTTATGGTTCCGGCAGTTTGTTAACCGGACCCTCAACCAGGGCTCAGGTTGGATCATGTTTGCAGCAATTTTAGATATTATTCTGGGGATCATCGTCCTGGTCTACCCTGGCTGGGGGGTCCTCTACATCGCCATCCTGTTCGCCATCTGGTTCATCGTTGATTCCATCATGGAAATTAAGGCAGCCAAGCTCTTCAAGGAATACCACCGTGGTTATTCCATCTGGCTGGTTGTCCTGGGCGTGATCAGCATCATCATGGGGGTTGTCCTCCTCTTCAGTCCGCTGCTTTCGGCCATGACGATTGTCTGGTTGGTATCGGTCATGTTGATGGTCTTCGGAATCATGCACGTTGTCCAAGCATTTTAAAATAGTAAATCGGCACCATCCACCATTGGATCGTGCCGATTTTTTATTAACAAAGTGGGTTGGCCATTCACTGGTCAACCCACTTCTTATTTGATGGATTTGGATTTTGGAAATTAGTCAATATCAATCCGGCTATCGTTGTCCTCACTGGCCTGAATCTTTGGCAATTCGAGGGTCAATACCCCGTTCTCATAGTGAGCAGCAACCTTAGCCCGGTCAACATCTGGCAGCCGGTATTGACGACTCATCTGACCATACCGCCGTTCGCTGTGCAGGATGTTACCCTTCTTATCACTCTCATCAGCAAAGGTGTCACGGTGACCGGTAACGGACAAGATGTTGTTAGCGTAGTTGATGTGAATGTCCTTCTTATCAAAGCCCGGCATGTCAATCTTAACCTGGTAGGCCTGGTCGGTTTCGGCGACATCGGTCTTCATGTGGTCGGCAACTGGAGTTAAGTCAGAGAAGAAATCATCATTCATCCAATCACGCATATTCATCAAGTTATCGAACAAATTACCACGACGTTGAATTTCATTAGCCATAATTGATTCTTCCTTTCTTATTACCTTGATCTTGATTACACTTACTATCTTAATCCCGCCCGCTGAAAATACAACAGTTAATTAGCACTTAATCGTTTAGAGTGCTAATTTTTGTTTGACCAAAATTGACCAACCTTGTCAGCCTTACTCTCCCAGGCGTTAAGCATGGTGGGATTTTAGTAGGCTCGCATCAAAAGAATTTCAACTTTTTTATTTCATATGAAAATTTAATCATATATAATCATAAAAAACCGCCCTGGATAGACCAGAGCGGTATGATTCAGCTTGACTATTTTTAGTACCAACCGTGTGACTGCCAGAATGATTGGGCAGCGGACCATGAGCCGTAGCGGCTAGCTACGTACCGATCAGCTACCCGTTCCTGGTTAGCGGCGGAGTAGTCGCCATTCAGGTAGGCTGCGGATAATTGGTACTTACCAACATATTGACCGTTGCGGGCTCCATAGTTACCACCGGATTCCCGACCGGCGATCCAGGCCTTGGCAGCGGCATCGTTACCAGATACCCCAGAGTTGTAGCTGGCGCTGGATGCCGTGCTTGCCTGCTGTTGAGCTGGTGCCTGACTTGCAGCAGTTTGGCTAGCCGTTGATTGACTCGTGGTATTCTGGCTGGTAGCGGCTGGCAAGGTCGCTACTTGGTGAGCAGTTGCCGGAGCAACCTCACCATCATCCTTGATCACTAGCTTCTGGCCAACATAGATGACATTCTTGTCAGCAATTTGATTGTTGGCAGCCAATGTATCAACGAACGTTAAATCATGGCCTAATTTGTAAGAAATTCCAGAAAGGGTGTCACCTGCCTGCACCGTGTAAATCGAGTCGGCGTTGGCAGAGGTTGCAGTAGCAACGGTTCCCAGTGCAACGGCACCGGCAATGGCTGCTGTAATCTTGGCGGCTTTCTTAGATAACTTCATTAAAAATCAATCCATCCTTTGTACTTAGTATTGACCAGCAATGCTGATCGCTTTGACGGTTAATACTATACCGGATTGTCGTTACGGCCGGGTTACCGGGAGTTATCATTTTCCGTCACATCTGTAAAGCACCTGTAATATAACGTTTTACCATGGTTTGTTGATGTTGATCGAATTGAGGATGACCTTCTGGCGCTGACGGTTCTCCTTCCGGTGAAGGCGACGCCCCTGGTAGCCGGCCACCATTGCCTCTTGCTCTGGAGTCACGGGCAGGACCCGGTCATACTTGATCCGCTTGTCAGGGTCCTGGATCACGTAGGTCATGAAGCAGGTGAAGCCGAGGAAGCGTTCCCCGGTCATCAAGTGCTCCCCGATGACCTTGACAAAGACCTCCAGGGACCGTCGCCCGACCCCGGTAACATAGGCCTCCATGCACATTGAGTCCTGGAGCTTGAATGGCCGCAGGAACTGGACGTGATCCATTGCGGCCGTGACTACCACCGACCGGGTCACCCGCATGGCGGCCACCGAGGCCTCACCGTCAACCAGCTTCAGGATCTGGCCGCCGAAGACCGTGCCATGTTCGTTCAGGTCTGCATTAAAAACCCGGTGGAGTGAAACCGCCAGGGTGTCGTTACATTTAATGTCCATAATTTAACCCCTTACATTGTGATAATACTAATATTTTAGCACACTTTCACCGGACAATTATTCGGCATTTACGGCAAATTATTCTAATATTTTTTAATTTTATTTTCATTTTACTCTAAAAATAAACTATAATAGGTGGCAAGGTATAGATGAAAGGATTGATGGTACAGATGACGGAAAACAGTCAAAAGATTCAAAGCAGAGCCCTCTATGTCAACCTCGACCGGGGCGTTGCGACAATTAACCTCAGTGAAGCCTACTATAACGATATCTACTCCCTGATCAACAGCGACGAGCTGCTCGATATCGTTAAGCTTTACCTGGGCTCACGCAATCCAGACTACGACGATGACGCCTTCGACAACGCCACGCCAGAAGAATACGTTGAAGTTCTCAAGAAGATTTTGATCAACGATGGCAGTGCCTACGATAATTACGATCCAGAGGAAATCCTGAACAGTCTCGAAGCCCTCTACTCATTCTACCGTTCCCTGCTGCGGGTCTCCGTGGTGAACTACAACAACAGTAAGATCGCCGGCAACGAATTCAAGATGATCGATACCCACTTAAACGAGCTCGTCCGGAAGCTCTACCGGGTCATCGAAGAAAAGCTGCAAGGCTTCACCAACCGGACCTACCGGCAGGTTAACGCGGCCACGAACGCCTCGATGTTGGTTCAACCACACGATTGGCCAATCCCAGAAGGCTACGAGGAACTCCGTGACATCGACTTCATCAACACGGTGATGCTGCGGCCACCAATGCTGATGCACACCAAGAGCAACAAGCGTGAAGGGGTCTTCTCCGCGGTTGAAGAAAACCCAATCAAGCGTTTCCACGGTCAACGCGGCCAGTGGTACTGCTACCCAGCTAAGATCGGTGAGAGCCTGGCCTACATCTACTTCAATGTCGACTACCTGGTCAACGGGATCGCCCTCTCCAACCTGTTTGAATTGGCATCCCCAGAAGAGGTCGAGGGGCAAAAGCCTGACATGATCCTCCTCTTTGGTCTGGAGAAGACGGAAGGCATGGTTTCCCATTACTACCTCGACAAGAAGAACAAGATCTGGGTCGGTGAAGTGCCATACACGGACAAGACCACCTACTTCGGCTACATGAAGAAGATGTGCCTGACCCTGCACAACCTGCACCAGATCAACAACGGCCGTCTGCCAATCCACGGCTCAATGTTGAAGATTCGCTTCACTAACGGTAAGGAAAAGAACGTTGTCTTCTTTGGTGACTCCGGTGCCGGGAAGTCCGAATCCATCGAGGCCCTCCAGGAAATCGCCGACGACAAGATCGTCGATATGGAGACCATCTTCGACGACATGGGCAGCTTTACCATCGGTGATGACGGTAAGCTCTACGCTCAAGGGACCGAAACCGGGGCCTTTGTCCGTCTCGACGACCTGTCCAGTGCCGTGGCCTTCAACAACATGGACCGTGGTGTCTACCTCAACCCTGAACGGAAGAACGCCCGGGTCATCATCCCTGCTGACACCTACGAGCACGTCATCGAACACCACCCCGTTGACATGTGGCTCTATGCCAACAACTACAGTGATGAGGTCGGGATCCACCGCTTCGACACCGAAGACGAGGCCAAGAAGGTCTTCATCGCTGGTAAGCGGAAGGCCCTGGGGACGACCGATGAAGTCGGCATGAGTTCCACCTTCTTCGCCAACCCATTTGGCCCGGTTCAAGAGCAAGAGAAGACCAAGCCGATCATCGACAAGGTCTTCAACAACCTCTTCAAGAACGGTGTCTACGTTGGTGAAATCTTCACCCACCTGGGCAACGATAAGTCCAAGGACGCCCTGAAGGAATCTGCCCAAGAACTGCTGGACGTTTTGATGAACAACTAGTCATTTAAACCATGAAATCCCTGGATCACGTCGAAATGATCCAGGGATTTTTAGTTACTGCTGCCAGTGGTCGCGCTTGAACTGCTCACGACCACCCGCCTCCTCCATTGCATAACGTATCGGGTCCTTCTTATAGAAGGCCTGGTGGTAGTCCTCGGCCAGATAGAATGGTTGGGCGTCCTCAATTTGGGTGACGATTGGCCGGTTGAATTTCCCGCTGGCCGCCAGCTGTTGCTTGGAGTGCTCGGCGATCCGCCGTTGCACCGCATCCTTGACGAAGATCACCGGTCGGTAATTGTCACCGCGATCCTGGAACTGCCCCATCGCATCGGTTGGGTCGGTCTGGTGCCAGTAGATTTCAACCAGGTCCGCGTAGGAGACGACATCGGGATCGAAGGTGATCCGGACCGCCTCGGTGTGCCCGGTTGTTCCGGAACAAACCTGCTCATAGGTGGGGTTGGCCACGTGGCCGCCGGTGTATCCCGACTCCACCTTCTCGATCCCCGGGTAGGTATCAAAAGACTTGACCATGCACCAGAAGCAGCCGCCCGCGAAGATTGCCGTGTCTAAACTCATCCCGATCATCCTTTCTTGCCATGTGTAATGGTGCTTTCCCACCTGATTGCTACTATAATATAGCTATAACATTGGCCGCTCAACTTTATTGCCTGGCTACCAGCAAGGAGGCGATCCGCATGCACCTGACCAAAATTCAGCGAACCATCATCAAGCTTGGCGTAGTAGTGGTCCTCGCCATCATCCTCATCCGGGCTTACCAACCAGAACTTGCCCTGCTCACCCATCCCAGTCCAGCCCACCAGCGAGAACTGGTCACCCTGGTCCACCAGCACGGGCTGGGTGACACCCTCCTGCTGGTCGCCACCATTGCGATCCTCTGCAGCATCCCCTTCGCCCCCAACTCGGTGGTCTGCATCTTCACCGGGGTCTGCTTTGGACCCTTCATCGGTTTTCTGATCAACTGGTGTGGCAACATCATCGGCAACGGCTTTGTCGCCATCATGATCAAGCGCAGCGGGATCTCTGATCAGATCCGCCGTAAGCCGGCCTTTGACTACCTCACCCGGCAGCGCTTTCCGGTGGTCGGCCTGATCATCGGCTTCATTGTCCCGGTCATCCCCAACCTCCTGGTCAACTGCGCGGCCAGCGGGTTGGCGGTCGCTAAGCATCAGTACCTCCTGGCCGTCAGCCTGGGGACGTTACCGATCGCCTTCCTCTACGCCCTGGGTGGCAACGCCCTCTTTACGATGAGTTTCAAGAAAGTTATCGCCGTTGTTGTCCTCTTCGTCCTCCTCTGCCTCTTCTACTGGGGACTAAAGCGACTGCAGGATAAGCTGCCTAATTGAAAAAGCCGTCAGTGCGTCACAACCGACGTCACTGGCGACTTTTTAGGGCTCTTTGTCAATCGGTAAGGATAAAGAGAACTTTGAGAATTAGACTAAGCTACTTTGGCTTTTGGTCTAGTTCTCTTTTTTGATAATTCACGAATCATGAGATTAGCGGTCTTCAACGAAACAAGAATC
>DXAA01000008.1 GCA_019117285.1 Candidatus Limosilactobacillus intestinigallinarum | reverse complement strand
AGGCCCTTTTACCATGGGCAGAAAACGTGCAACAGGTATGCCATAACTAGAGGAAGGGCGTGAACCGCGCAAAAGTCAACGGCTCACGCCCTTCTATTCGTTTTCAATACGTATCGTTATTGACTGCTTACTCTACTTTTTATTTTAAATTACGTTTAAGGACTAATTGTGATTAATAATGGTAAGATTCAATGGATCGTAAATAGCTGGCCATTAATCACAATAAATGGTGGCAGGTTATCTCCTAAGTGTAACCAAGACAGATCCATGGTGGTTCCAAATCATAATCAAATCCGCAATCCATTGAGGGATTAAGGGCTGGCGCCAATGGAACCAATCTGGATCCAAAATGGATCCAAATTGGTTCCACAGGTTAGGTTAGTGTTAGGTTAGGCTAGAGTCAGGGTAGTTTAATTTAATTCAGACTACTGGTACAGACAAACCCAAATTTAAGGAACAACACCTTAAGCTCAACAGGGTCCAAGGGCAGATCCCATTCGAATATATTCTTGAAGTTTTAGCTACTTGGTCATTGACAATTCAGCGGCACCATCCGTTTATCGTCATAGCGTACTTGCCTTCTCTGAGTATTTAATAATTAAATAACGAGTCCCCTTTGCGCGTAAAGCAAACAAAAAAAAGGCCGCCCATGCTGGGACGGTCCTTTGCGCTTTAAAGTTTAGTGGTTCGTCGGTTGTGACGGCTGTGCCGCAGTGCTGGTGGCCTGCTGCTTGGCGGTGGCCAGGGACTGCTTGAGCTGCCGGTTCTCGGCCTGCAGCTGTTTGACCTGCTTATTCAGCTGGGCGAATTCCTGCTTGCCAGGTTGCTTTTGCAATTCTTTGATCTCCTTGTGAACCTTGACGTGGTTGGAAACGGAGAAGAGGTAGATGATCAAGGCGCCGATCAACATGCAGACCAGGATCAGGAGGACCAACGGGGTCTTGACCCGACTGAAGAGCAGGTTGACCTCGACCGCGGCCGTGTTGAGCAGGGCGAAGATGACGAAGACGATTAATAGGATGATGGAAACGATCATCGTTGACTGTTTTTTCATGTGTTCTAGACTTCCTTTGATAATTTACTTTATATCCAGTATAGCATTTTAGTAGACTAACGGCGCAACAACCTGGTTAAACCAGTCGGTGGCGCCGGGATCCTGGAGGCCGGTGACGGGGGCCGGGATGATCAGCCGATCATCAACGTTGAAGAGTCCCAGCTGACCCTTGACCGGGAGGGGTTCAATCCAGTATGAGCCACCGGGGCCAAAGGGGGCCAGCTGCCAGCCGTAGTCGCGGTCACCATACCGGTTGATGCCAACCAGCTTAGCGACACAGGTGGCGTAGCCGGGGACGCCGCCATGAACCTTCCTGGCGGTGCCGCAGATCAGGAGATCACCTCGGTAGTTGGTTGACCAGCTCCGGTACTCGATAGTCTTGTTGCCCCGGAAGATGTCCATGGCGTAGTCGGACCGAATCGATAGGGCCTTCATGATTTTCCTCCTTAACGTGAACTACTCGGCCATCAATGACCGAGCTTCTGGGAACATGGGGTAGTATTTAGGATATTACACCTGTATTCAGGATACCTAACTTACGGAGCCCCACTTTTTTACCATGGCTAGTCCCTAGCCCACGGCTTTCAATCCTTTACGCAAGATATTAACTGCCGCATTAATATCCCGATCGTGGTGGGTACCACAGTTTGGACACGTCCATTCACGAATTTTCAATGACTTAGGACCACTATGGTAACCACAATGACTACAAATTTGACTAGTATAGTTTGGTTTAACCACCACTAAGCGTTTACCATACCAAGCACATTTGTATGCCAACATGGTCCGGAACTGACACCAACTAGCATTCGTAATGGCCTTAGCTAGGCAATGATTTTTCTGAAGATTTTTGGTTTTCAAATCTTCAATGATGATTACGTCGTACTGCTTAACCAAGGTCGTTGTTAGTTTATGCAAATAATCTTTGCGCTGGTTCGCTACCTTGGCTTGGTAACGGGCCTTTTGTTGTCGGGCTCGTTGCCAGTTCCGGTAATCATCTAATTCCGTCTTCATGGTTTTGTGATTATAGTTCCATTGACGAACGGCAACTGTCGCTCGATGTTTCCGTTTGGCATACATACTTTGCCATTTTGTTGCTTGCTTTTCCGCCCATTTAGCATTAAAGGTTCCGTACTTAATACCATCAGAACTAACGGCTAGATCAGTGATCCCAACGTCAATCCCGACCCCTTTTCCCGTCTTACTTAATTGTTTGGGAGCCGCAACTGCCACTTGTAATGACAGATAGTAGCGGCCAGTTGGCGCAAGGCAAACCGTATAGCACTTGATTTTGCCATTAGTTAACCGGGTCGTCTTACTGGTCCGGATGCTCCCTAGCTTCGGCAATTTCACCCGTCGCTTAGCAAGCACCCGACAAACCGACCGCCCCGTGTAAGCCTGCTGAATAGCACGACGCGATTTGAAACGTGGGTAACCACCCTGATGCCTGAATAACATCTTAAAAGCTTGGGCGAGGTTGTGATTAACCACTAGGAAACTGGTTGAGTCACTAGCTCTAAGGAATGGGATATTCCTGCTTGAGTCTTTTTAATAGGTAGTTCATGCCGTATTCATTGACGAAGTGACTACTAGGATTGTTTTGGTAACGTTCCCTCGCCATCGCCAACATTTGGTTCCAAACAAAGCGATCGTTACCAAACATCTGCCATAATTGTTCCTTTTGCTGAACATTGGGATATAGACGGAGCTTGATACCTTTTATAACCTGCACCATTTCCACCATTATTCCTTCCTCGTCGGTCAGTTAACAAAGCCGATTAATGTCCTAGACGCTAATTCTTTCGTTAAGCATATTATATCATTTTTCAAACGTATGTTCGCTATAATTCATCACATCCTTAAAAGGACGTGTTTCCTTGTCCACTTAACAAAAAAGCGACCGGTCAAACGACCAGTCGCTCTAACGGATTAGGTGTAACTAATTAAATTAGTTGTTGCCTTCAAGCTTTGCCCAACCGTCCTTAGCAACCTTGGTAAGGGCAGCTGCGGAAGCATCCATAGCCTTTTGTTCACGTTCGTCAAGTGGAACTTCGATGATCTTGGCAATCCCGTTAGCGTTGATAACGGCAGGAGTACCAAGGTAGATTGGTTCGTTGACACCGTATTGGCCGCTCATTGGAGCACCAACAGGCAGAACAGCGTTTTCGTCACGCAAAATAGCACGAGAAATCCGCATTAAGCAGGTAGCAACACCGTAGTAGGTAGCACCCTTACGGTTAATGATTTCGTAAGCCTTGTTACGAACTTCGTCTTCGATCTTAAGAAGTTGATCCATGGAAACGTTGTGTTCCTTGGCAATGTCAAGAAGTGGCTTGCCACCGATCGTAGCGCTGGAGTAAGCAGCGAATTCGGAGTCACCGTGTTCAGCCATGATGTTTGCCATAACGTCGCGTGGGTCAACGTCAAACAGCTTTGCCAAGGCAATCCGCAGACGGGATGAGTCCAGTGAAGTACCAGAGCTGATAACCTTGTTCTTTGGGAAGCCAGAAAGCTTTTGAACAGCGTAGGTCAGGATGTCAACTGGGTTGGCAGCAACCAGGAATACACCGTTGAAGCCGGACTTAACGATTGGTTCAACGATGGACTTCATGATCTTGAGGTTCTTGTCAACCAATTGAAGACGGGTTTCACCTGGCTTTTGAGGTGCACCGGCAGTGATAACTACCAGGTCAGCATCCTTGCAAGTGTCGTAGTCAGCAGCGTAGATCTTCTTTGGGGCAGTGAAGACAGTAGCGTCTTCGAGGTCCAAAGTGTCACCTTCAGCACGCTTCTTGTTGATATCAACAATGGCTAACTCTTCAGCCAAACCTTGTTGTACCATGGCGTAAGCGTAACTTGAACCAACGGCACCGTCACCGACGAGAACAACTTTTTGATGATTCTTAGACATAATTTAACAGTCTCCCTTTCATCCTATATGTGCTATTTTGAGATTCCTCTCGTAATTGATTATAGCATTCCTTGTGAAAAAAGCTATAAATTTGTGAAATAAGATTCAATTTTGATACAAAAATTACCATTCTTTAACGAAATCCTCAGTTAAGAGCCCCGTAACCGGCCACCAGAAGGGCGACGACGACCATCGGCCAGAGCAGGGCGTGAACCAGGCCCCCGATCAACAGGATCACAAACAGGATCCCCAGGATCTTGAGGGTAAAGATGCCCAGCTTCCAGAGAATCCACAGGGCGAGCAACATTATCAGAATGCTCATGTTCTTTCCTCCATATATTGTGTTGTCAGCAGTATACATCGGTGGCGTGGCGGGGGGAAGGAAGGGAATTAAACTTTGGCACTTTCTTAACCTTGTGATAAAATATAGTTATCTAAATGGCTAATTAGCCGCGAAATTACGATGGAGGAGGTGGTTACCATTCTGAATCGAACGAAGCAGTTTATGCGTGAGAATGATTTGATGTATAAAAAAGAGTACATTCGTCCAATGATGACGCCACAGCACGTCTATGTCTTTCGGTTTGGTAAACACAGGCTAAATAATCGGGTAATCATTCGGTATTCCCATACCTGGACTGGCCGTTTGAAGATCAACGAAATTGACGTCCGACTTCATCATCAACATCACCCGCGAATTTTCCTGACCGAGGCCGATTTGATCGACTACCTGAAGCACCACATGGAAAAGGAAAAACGGCGGGAGAAAGAACGATCACGTGCCGATGATGGTGACACGGAATAGATGATCGTAGAACTGATCGTGACCATGACTTTGTGGCCACGATTTTATTATTTAAGGAGGCTTTTTAAGTGGATTGGACAGCAGTAACCGTAATCACATCGAGCGAGGCCGTGGAGGCGGTCAGCTATATTCTAACCAACGAGGGGGCCCAGGGGGTGCAGATTGACGATGCCGCCGACTTTGCCCACCTCAAGCCGGGAAAGTACGGTAAGCACGGGGAGATCGTCGACCCTGCGCAAATTCCACACCGGCAGTCTGGAGCGGCGGTGACGGGCTACTTTCCGGCCAAGACCTTCGTGCCTGAGCTCCTGCCGACGATTCGTCAGCGGGTGGCCAAGCTGCGGGACTACGGGCTGAATCCTGGTGACAACGACGTCACGTCAGCCGTGGTTGATAATCAGGAATGGGCGACCGTCTGGCAGAAGTACTACCACCCGTTGCGGGTCACCAATGAGCTGACAATTGTTCCCCAGTGGGAGGACTACCAGCCTAGCCAGCCGCAGGAAAAGCTCCTGGTGCTCGACCCGGGGATGGCCTTCGGAACGGGAACCCACCCGACAACTAAGCTGATGCTGCAAGCCTTGGAGAACATCATCCGAGGTGGTGAGTCCCTGATCGACGTCGGTACTGGGTCCGGAGTGTTGAGCATTGCTGCCAAGCAGTTGGGCGCCGGCGATGTTCAGGCTTACGACATCGATGAGGTGGCCGTTCGGTCCGCCCAGAAGAACCTGGATCTGAACCCGGTGGCCAAGGATGTCAAGCTCGGCGTCAACAGCCTGCTCGACGGGATCCACACCCAGGTTGATGTGGTGGTGGCCAACATCCTGGCGGAGATCATCGTGCCACTGATTCCTCAGGCCTTCGCCAACCTGAAGCCCGGTGGCCATTTCCTGGCCTCCGGAATCATCCATGATAAGGCCGCCCTGGTTCGCCAGAAGATGACCGACCAAGGCTTCATCATTGACAGTGAGACCAGGATGGGCGATTGGCACGGGATCATCGCTCATAAGCCAACGGAGGATGATGACTGATGCAACGATACTTCATCAATGAACCAGCTGACCAACAGGAGATCACACTGCCTAAGGATGTCGCCCACCACTTGGTTACCGTTTTGCGGGCCCAGGTCGGCAGCCAGGTCGAAGTTGTCTTGGCCGATCACCGGGTTTACCTGGCCACGGTGACGGCCACTGATCCGGCGCGGGTTAAGATTGACCGGGACCTCAACCGGGACAGTGAGTTGCCACTGCACGTCACCCTGCTCTGTGGCCTGCCCAAGACCAAGGAGAAGCCGGAATTAATCGTCCAGAAGGCCACTGAACTGGGGGCCGACCGGATCGTCTTCTTCGAATCGGCGCGGTCGATCAGCCATTGGGCGCAGAACAAGCAGGCCAAGAAGCTGGCCCGCCTGCAAAAGATCGCCGACGGGGCGGCCGAACAGTCGCACCGCAACCGGCAGCCCCAGGTAGCCTACTATCCGAACCTGGCTACGGCCCTGGCCGCCAACCCGGCCGACCAGCGGGTGGTGGCCTGGGAGGAGTCAGCCAAGCAGGGGGAGACGAGTGCCCTCCACCAAGTGCTGACCAAGATGACACCGGGCCAGTCCCTGCTGGCGGTCTTTGGCCCCGAGGGTGGTCTGACCAGCCAGGAGGTTGGGCAGATGCAAGACGGTGGGGTAATCCCGGTTGGCCTGGGTCCCCGGATTCTGCGGACAGAGACGGCGCCGCTCTATTTCCTGGCGGCAGTCTCCTACGCCAGCGAATTGGCGGTCACCCACCGTTAATGATTGCACGGGATTGTGCTACAATGAGAAAAATCAGCAAGAAAGAGAAATTTGATAACAAGGTGTTGTAAAATGGCAATCTTCAAAAGCAAATGGCAAACGATTGATAAGCTGCTCTGGGGCCTGGGGATCGTCTTCGGGATGGTAGTTCCCGTATTGACGGACCGGCTGCCCCTGACCCGGGTTCACTGGGTGGTCTGGTTCCTCTTGCTCGTCAATGGCATCTATAGCATCTGGATTGGAAACCGGGTTGCCCGGCGGCAGCTGAACATCCTCAGCCTACTGGTCTTTCCAGTGCTATTCTTACTGGCAGCCTACTTCTTCATGCCACACTTTACCTATTACTTTGCACCCGCTTACTGGGCGGTCAGCTACCTGACCTGGGCCAGCCGGCAACAATGATTTAAAGGGGGACTGGGAATGTCACAGACAAAAGAATTGACGCACGAAGACGTGCGCAAGATGGTTGCTTCCTATATGAATGATGAGCACGTGGCCCTGGTCGAAAAGGCCTACCGCTTTGCCGCCATCTGCCATCACGACCAGCGGCGGAAGTCTGGTGAACCATACATCATCCACCCGATCCAGGTTGCTGGAATCCTGGCTAACCTCCAGATGGACCCGGAGACGGTCTGCGCGGGTTACCTGCACGACATCGCCGAGGATACCGGGGCGACCCTGGGGGACATCAAGGAGCTGTTCGGTCCGACCATCGCCATGATCGTCGATGGCGATACCAAGCTGGGCAAGATTCACTACAAGTCCAACCGTGAGCAGATGGCGGCGACCCACCGGAAGCTGCTTTTGGCGATGTCCAAGGATATCCGGGTGATGATTGTTAAACTGGCCGACCGATTGCACAACATGCGGACCCTTCAGCACCTGCGGCCAGACAAGCAGCGGCGGATCTCCAACGAAACTCTGGAAATCTACGCCCCAATTGCCGACCGGCTGGGGATCAGCACGATCAAGTGGGAGCTGGAGGACCTATCCCTGCGCTACCTCAACCCGCAACAGTACTACCGGATTGTCCACCTGATGAACTCTCGGCGGGATCAGCGGGTCGACTACATCAATAACGCTATTGACCTGATCAAGGACGCCTTAAGCGATCTGAAGCTGGGTCCTAACGTTGAGATCTACGGTCGGCCCAAGCACATCTACTCGATTTACCGCAAGATGGTGACCCAGCACAAGCAGTTCAGCCAGATCTATGACCTGCTGGCGATCCGGGTGGTGGTTGACACGATCAAGGATTGTTACGCCGTCCTGGGGGCGATCCACACCAACTGGAAACCGATGCCGGGCCGGTTCAAGGACTACATTGCCATGCCCAAGACCAACGGTTACCAGTCGCTACACACCACGGTGATTGGACCCGAGGGCCGGCCGTTGGAGGTGCAGATCCGGACCCACAAGATGCACGAGGTGGCCGAATATGGGGTGGCTGCCCACTGGGCCTACAAGGAAGGTAAGACCAACGGGGTTCAACAGACCCGTGACAGTCAGAAGCTAAACGTCGTCAAGGAAATCCTCGAGCTGCGTCAGGAAAGCAATGGCACTGATGAGTTCATGCAGGGGGTCCAGAGTGACATCTTTACCGACAAGGTCTACGCCTTTACCCCTAAGGGTGACGTTATTGAAATGCCGAAGGGGTCAGGCCCCCTGGATATGGCCTACCAGATCCACACCGAGGTTGGTAACCACACCACCGGGGCCAAGGTCAACGGCCGGATCGTGCCCCTGGACTACGAAATCAAAAATGGGGAGATTGTCGACATCCTGACCTCACCATCTTCAGCCGGACCCAGCCGGGACTGGTTGGACATGGTCAAGACGCGGCGAGCCCGTAACAAGATTCGACAGTTCTTCCGTGCCCACGACCGGGAACAGAACATTGAGCAGGGAAAGCAGATGGTCGAAAACGAGCTGCGCGAGGCCGGCTACGACCCTTTTACCCTGCTGACGGACAAGAAGGCTGCCGATGTGGCCCAGGCCCTGCACTACAGTACCGCCGACGACATGTACGCGGCGATTGGTTTTGGTGACCTGGCGCCGGTCGGGGTCCGAAACCGCTTCACGGCCGACATTCGGCAGAAGGAGGAGAATGACCGTCAGGAGGCTGCCCAGCGGGCCCTCCTTGAGGAACACAAGACCCTGGAGAAACCCGACGAGCGGGCCAAGCAGAAGCAGGCCAAGGCATCCAGTGAGGGCGTCATCGTCGAGGGGGTTGACAACCTCCTTGTCCGGCTCAGCCACTGCTGTGACCCGGTTCCAGGGGATGAGATCGTCGGCTACATCACCAAGGGTCGGGGAGTCTCCGTTCACCGTCAGGACTGCCCGAACATCAAGGCCGCCGAGAAGAGCGGCCAGCGGATCGTCAGCGTCTACTGGGCCGATCCGCACGGGGATAAGACCAACTACGACGCTGATATCGAGGTTCAGGGCTATAACCGTAATGGCATGCTGAATGATGTCTTGCGGTCAATCAACAACAGTACCCGCTTCCTGAACTCGGTCAACGGGAAGGTCGACCACAACAAGATGGTTACGATCAGTCTGACGATCGGGGTTCGCAACCTGCAACAGTTACAGCTGATTATGAACGCCCTGAAGAATATCCGGGACGTCTACGTGGTCAAGCGGGTCATTCGCTAGGAGGAAAATTATGCGTGTTGTATTACAAAAGGTAAACCGGGCCCAGGTGGCCATTGATGAAGAGGTCGTGGGCAAGATCGGCAAGGGCTACATGCTCCTGGTCGGTTTTGCGCCCGATGATGGGGACGAGCAACTTGACTACCTCGTTCATAAGATCGTCAACCTGCGAGTCTTCGAGGATGAGAACGGTAAGATGAACAAGGGCCTGAAGGACGTCGACGGGGCGATTCTGTCGATTTCGCAGTTCACCCTGTACGCCGACACCCGCCATGGTAACCGGCCGGGCTTCACCGACGCCGCCAAGCCGGACATCGCCGAACCCCTGTACGAGCGCTTCAACCAGAAGCTCGCCGCTACTGGGGTTCATGTTGAGACCGGGCGCTTCGGGGCCGATATGCAGGTCGACCTGGAGAACGACGGGCCCACCACCATCATCTATGAGAAATAAAAAAGATTCGTGATCCCAGATGAGGGCACGAATCTTTTTTTGATTAGTATTGGGAGAGAATTTGGTCGACGGCCCCACCGTAGCTCTCGCCGAAGAGGACCAGGTGCATGCAGAGGTAGTAGAAGCGGTACCAGGGTAGGCGGTCATTGATTCCCGGGGTAAACGGGTATTCGGCGGCGTAGGCCCGGTAGAAGTCGTTGTCAAAGCCGCCAAAGACCGTCGTCATGGCCAGGTCAAACTCCCGGTCACCGTAGACGGCGTCGGGGTCGATCAGGTAGGGCTGGTCGTTGGCAAACATGAAGTTACCTGCCCAGAGGTCACCGTGTAGGAGGCTCGGCCGCACCTCATGGCTCTGGTAGTAGCTGGTAAACTGCTTGACCAGCTGGTCGAAGTGTTCTTGCCGCCACCGATTCCACCGCCCGCGATCACTGGCTACCTGCACCTCGGGGAGGAGGCGCTGGTGGACGTAGAAGTCACACCAGCTCTTGTTCCAGGAGTTATCCTTGACCAGGGCCTTGGTGCGGTGGTTGTCGACAAAACCGAATTGACCATTAGCGCTGTACTGTTGGTGCATGTTGGCGACGGCCCGGCCGAGATCGGCCTGACTGCCGGTGCTTTCGTCCAGCCAATTCAGAACCAGGTAGGCATTCCCGTTGATCTCACCGTTATGAACGGGGGTCGGGGTGTTGATCACCTGGCCGATTGCCTTCAGCCCGTTGATCTCGTGGGCGAAATACTTGGCCGGCTGGTTCGGCTGGATCTTGATGAAGTAAGCCTGACCATCCGCCTCGATGCGGTAAGACTCGTTGATGTCCCCGCCACTGACGGGTTGATAACTGGTCAGCTGCTTGAAGGGCAGCTGTTGGAACCACTGATGATTTAACGTACTCAAAGAACCACTCCTTTTGCTTGTTTGGTTCAATTATAACGAGGACCGGGCCGGGATTCAAAACGGGGAAATTCCGGGTGGGATATTGACATTCGGGGTGGGGACGAGTAAGGTAAAAAATGAAAATTTGATATTCATAACCAGTAATAAAAGAATGCTCGGTATCTTCAAAGGACCAGCGAGTGGGGATGGTGGAAGCCCACCTTGCGAGGGACCGATTGACACTTTTTATGGTTGGACATTGTCCCGTCAGTTCGCTGACGTTATCATTGAGTTGATACCAAGGTGGTACCGTGCATCAGAGCACCCTTGCAGACGCAGGGGTGCTTTTTTATTATTTTATGAATGAACAAAGGAGCACTCGAGAATGAAGAGAACCAATTACTGTGGAGACACCAATGAACACCAGGTTGGCCAAGAGGTCGTCTTAAAGGGCTGGGTTGCCAAGCGGCGTAACCTCGGTGGCTTGATCTTTATCGACCTCTGGGACCGGGAAGGCATCGTTCAATTGGTCTTCAATGAAAAGGAAAATCCAGAGGCCTTTAAGGTGGCCAACGCCGTCCGTAACCAATATGTCTTAGAGATTACCGGGAAGGTTCAGCCACGGGCTGAGAAGGAAATCAACCCCGACATGAAGACCGGGAAGGTGGAAGTGGCCGTGGAAAAGGTCACTGTCCTGGCCCAATCCGAGACGACGCCGTTTGACATCACGGACGGGGTCGACGCTTCCGAAGACCTGCGGATGAAGTACCGTTACCTGGACCTCCGGCGGCCTGAGATGATGAAGAAGTTGATGCTGCGGTCCAAGGTGACCCACGTCATCCACCGGTACTTTGAGAAGAACGGCTTCCTCGACGTTGAAACTCCTGACCTGACCCGGTCAACACCAGAAGGGGCCCGGGACTACATCGTCCCTTCCCGGGTCTATCCTGGGCACTTCTACGCCCTGCCACAGTCGCCACAACTGTTCAAGCAGCTGCTGATGGCGGCTGGGGTCGACAAGTACTATCAGATTGCTAAGTGTTTCCGGGATGAGGACCTGCGTGGGGACCGGCAACCAGAATTTACCCAGGTTGACACGGAAATGTCCTTCGCCACCCCTCAGGACATCCAAGACATGACCGAGGGCCTGATTAAGGATGTCATGAAGGAAGTCTTGGGCATCGACGTTAAGCTGCCGTTCCCGCGGATGGAGTGGCAGGATGCCATGGATAAGTACGGGACCGACAAGCCCGATACCCGTTTTGGCATGCTGATTCACGACCTGAACGACATCGTCAAGGATTCCTCCTTCAAGGTCTTTTCCGGAACGGTGGCGGATGGTAACTACGTCCGGGCAATTGCGGTACCAGGTGGGGCCGACAAGTACTCCCGCAAGGACATCGCCAAGCTGGAGGACTACATCAAGCGTTACGGTGCCAAGGGTCTGGCCTGGGTTAAGGTCACGGACGACGGTTACAGTGGTCCGGTTGCTAAGTTCCTCACCGACAAGGCGGACGCCATCAACCAGGAACTGGATGCCAAGAGCGGTGATCTGATCCTCTTCGTTGCTGGTAGCTTCCACGTAGTTTGCGATTCCCTGGGTTACCTGCGGCGCCACTTCGGCCATGAACTGGGGCTGACTAACCCGAACCAGTGGAACTACGTCTGGGTTGTCAACTGGCCAATGTTTGAATACGACGAGGGCTTCGGCAAGTGGATCGCGGCCCACCACCCATTCACCATGTTGAACCCAGAGGATCTCCACTACTTAGAAGACGGTGAGGACCCGCACAAGGCCCACGCCCAGAGCTACGACATCGTCCTGAATGGCCAGGAGATCGGTGGGGGTTCCATCCGTATCCACGATCCAAAGGTCCAGGAGAAGGTCTTGAAGGCCCTCGGTTACACCAAGGAACGTGCTGAGGCCCGCTTTGGCTTCCTGCTCAAGGCATTGACGCTGGGGATGCCACCAGAAGGGGGACTGGCTATCGGTCTCGACCGCTGGGTAATGTTCCTGTCTCAGGCCGACAACATCCGGGACGTCATTGCCTTCCCGAAGAATTCCAAGGCTGTGGAACCACTGACCGCTGCCCCTGGCAAGGTCAGCCAGCAGCAGCTTGATGACCTGAAGATCGAGTTTGGCAAGGACGTCGATTACAAGCTGGACAAGTAAAATTGAACCCCAAGAAGGGCCCGGGATTGTTCCGGGCCCTTTTGTCGTCTTGAGAAAGGAAGAATATGTTATGAAGTTTGTCATTGCCCCGGACTCGTTCAAGGGGAGCCTGAGTGCTAAGCAAGCCGCCACTGCCATGGCGACTGGAGTTCGCCGGGTCTTCCCGACGGCCGAATACACCTTGGTGCCGATGGCCGACGGTGGTGAAGGGACCGTGGCGGCTCTGGTGGCCGCCACCGGTGGTCACCTGGTCCCGGTGACGGTCCATGACCCCCATGACCGGGTCGTCACGGCTAACTATGGTCTGCTCGGGACCAGCAACACGGCGGTGATCGAGATGGCCGCCGCCAGTGGCCTCCAGTTTGTCGATCCGGCGACCCAAGATCCCTTGTCGGCATCCACCTATGGGACGGGGGAGCTAATCAAGGACGCCGTTGCCCGCGGAGTCGACCGGATTATCATCGGCCTGGGTGGTAGTGCCACGGTCGACGGTGGTGCTGGAATGGCTCAAGCCTTGGGGGCCCACCTCCTGGATAGTGCCGGCCGGGAGCTTCCCCATGGCGGTGGGGCCCTCACCCGGCTGGTCCACATCGACTTGACTGACCTGGATCCGGCCCTTGACCGGGTGGAGATTCTCCTGGCTGCCGATGTCACCAACCCCTTGACCGGTCCCACGGGTGCTGCCCGGGTCTTCGGGCCGCAGAAGGGGGCCACCCCAGCGATGGTAGCCACCCTGGAACGGGGGCTGAATCGCTTTGCGACCGTGGTAAAACGTGATTGTGGTCTTGATCCGTCCCGAAAGCCGGGAGCGGGGGCCGCAGGTGGCCTTGGTTTTGGTCTGCTTGCCTTCACCCATGCGCGACTGAAGCGGGGGATCGACCTGGTTCTGCAGTTCACCAACTTTGCCCAGCGGGTGGCTGGGGCGGATTACGTCTTCACCGGGGAGGGGCAGGTTGACTTTCAAACCCAGTTCGGTAAGACTCCCCTGGGGGTGTCCCGGGCCGCGCGTCAGGTGGTTCCTGGTGTGCCGGTGATTGCCCTAGCCGGGAGCCTTGGTCGCGGGGTAGGAGCCTTAGATGACGATTTTACGGCCATCTTTGCCACCCCCAGCGGGGCCAAGGGCCTTCGCCAGGCGATTGCCGACGCCCGAGGCGACGTGGCCCTGACGGCCGAAAACGTTGCCCGTTTGATCAAGAGGCTTAAATAGTCAAGTAACTGAAAAGGCCCGCTGTCGTAATTATCGACAGCGAGCCTTTTCAATATAGTGGCTATTTCAAAATCTTCTTCAAAAATTCCTGGGCCCGGGGACTGGTTGGATGGGCGAAGAACTCGTCCGGCTGGCCAGTTTCCTGGATGTAACCATCAGCCATGAACCAGATCTGGTCGGCAACTTCCTTGGCAAAGCCCATCTCGTGAGTGACGACTACCATCGTCATCCCGGAGTCTGCCAGGTCCCGCATGACCTTCAGAACTTCCTCAACCATCTCGGGATCCAGGGCCGAGGTTGGCTCATCGAAGAGCATTACCTCAGGGTCCATTGCCAGCGCCCGTGCGATGGCGACCCGCTGTTTTTGCCCCCCGGAGAGTTGGTCGGGATATTGATTGGCCTTGTTAGCCAGGCCAACCTTGGTGAGCAGTTTCATCGCGGTTTGCTTGGCTGCCGCCTCACTGGTCCCCTTGACCTTGACCGGGGCGATCATGATGTTCTTGAGGACCGTCATGTTTGGGAAGAGGTTAAAACCTTGAAAGACCATGCCCATCTTTTGGCGTAGCTGGTCGAGTTGCTTGTCGCCCAGCCCCACCAGGTTGTGCCCTTCAAAGAGCACCTGACCACTGGACGGTTGCTCCAGGGCGTTGAGGCAACGGAGGAAGGTACTCTTCCCGGCCCCGGATGGTCCGATGACGCAGATCACCTGCCCCTGGTCGACGTGCTCCGTGATGTCCTTTAAGACCACGTTATTCTTGAATTTCTTCTGCAGGTTTTTAACTTCAATCATCTTAGTGGGCATGTTTCATCTTCCTTTCAAAGTGTAACAGGATCCGGGAGAGGGTAAAGGTCAGAACAAAGTAGATCAGCATGGTGATGAAGAGCGGCAGCACACCCTTGTAGGTAGCGGATTGAACCAGTTGGGTCTGGTACATCAGCTCGCTGACCCCGATGACGGAAACCAGTGAACTATCCTTCAAGAGGGTGATCAACTCGTTCCCCAGCGCCGGCCAGATATTCTTCAATGCTTGAGGCATGATGACCTCCTTAAAGGTCGTCTGTTTGCTCATCCCCAGGCTCCGGGCCGCCTCAGTCTGGCCGAGGGGAATTGATTGAATCCCCGACCGGATGATTTCTGCAACGTAGGCCCCGGAGTTCAGCGAGACGGCGATGATCCCGGCGACCAGAGCCGGCATCGATTGGATGATGGCCCCGATCCCAAAGTAGACAAACATAATCTGAACCATCATTGGGGTGCCCCGGAGAAACTCAATGTAGCAAACCGCAATTGAGTGGAGCAGCTTGTTCTTGGACAGCCGCATCAGGGCGAAGAGGGTCCCGAGGATGAACCCGCAGATGACGGAGACGATCGTGATGATCAGGGTGTATTCAACCCCCTTGGCGAAGTAACGCCAGTAGGAGAGGACCGTGTTTTGTTTCTTGTAGGACTTCATGTACTTGGAAGCCTGCGGGATCCATTGCTTGTTGACCAGGTCCTCGTCGTTGACCTGCTTGATCGTCTTGTTGGCGGCGGCCTCTAAGGACTTGTCCCCCTTAGGGAAGGCCATGGCGATGTCTCCAGCCGTTGACGGGAGCTTCGAGTTAAAGGCGTAAAGGTTGGAGTTGTTAGCCGCATAGGCCTTGGCGGTGGCCTCATCCATCAGGACGGCGTCAACCTTGTGGGACTGGAGACCGATGACCAGGTTGGATAACTTGGCCAGGCCCTTGTTCTTGACGCCGGGCATGCTCTTATTAATCATGGTCGACTGGAGGGTCCCGTTCTGGGCGCCGACGGTCTTGCCCTTGAAGTCCGTGGCCTTCTTAAACCGGTCATGGTCGGCCTTGTTGATCAGGAAGTAGCTATTGCCGGAGTAATAGGTATTAGAAAAGTCAACACTCTTTTTACGTTCGTTGGTAACGTTCATCCCCGAGATAATCACGTCGATCTTCCCGGTTTCGAGGGCGACGAGCAGGGAATCAAAGTCCATGTTCTTGATCACCAGCTTGACACCCAGGTCCTTAGCGAACTGCTTGGCCAGGTCCACTTCGAAACCGACGTACTCGGTCTTACCATTCTTCTTCGTGGTGAACTCGTAGGGTGGATAGTCGGCACTCATCCCAACGACCAGGGTGCCCTTTTGCTTAATCTTCTGTAGTGAATCATCCGTAGCCGCCTGGTTGCTGGACGATGAGCTGACGGCACTGCTGCTACTGCTGGATGAGCTAGCGTTGGTAGCCGCGAGGGCCGTGCTAGGCATCACCAGTGAGCAGAGCAGGATGAATAGCATGAATAATTGCTTAATATGTTTCATAGTGTTGACTCCTTATCTGAATTTGATGATTGTTATCAATATACACCCATATACATACTTATGCAATATAAAACGGGAAAATAGTATAAATATGCATTAATCGTGAAAGGGGTTACCTAGGCGATAAACCGGGAATAACGGGGTAGATAATTTTTTCGCTTATCATGTAACGACGGGGATGATTGTCTTATGGCCTGAATAATTATAGTAGGAAGTTGAATCCTGTGAACTACTCGGCCATCAATGACCGAGCTTCTGGGAACATGGGGTAGTATTTAGGATACCTAACTTACGGAACCCCACTCTTTTACCATGGCTAGTTCCTAGCCAACGGCCTTTAATCCTTGATGCAAGATATTAACTGCCGCATTAATATCCCGGTCGTGATGGGTACCACAACTTGGGCACGTCCATTCACGAATAGGGCCACTATGGTAACCACAGTGGCTACAAATTTGACTAGTATAGTTTGGCTTAACCACCACTAAGCGTTTACCATACCAAGCACATTTGTATGCCAACATGGTCCGAAACTGATACCAGCTGGCATTCGCAATCGCCTTAGCCAAGCAATGATTTTTCTGGAGATTCTTGGCTTTCAAATCTTCAATGATAATTAGGTCGTACTGCTTAACTAAGGTTGT
>DXAA01000007.1 GCA_019117285.1 Candidatus Limosilactobacillus intestinigallinarum | reverse complement strand
TTAGTTTTGAAAACGGGGGTCACAATATCATGCTTATCTTCCATAAATAAATCCTCCTGTACTGAATCTTATGTCTTCAGTATAGGAGGATTGGTCGACCGCGCCTAGATGTGTCGTTATTGACTGCTTACAAAGTAGATCAATATCCTAAGCAAAGGAAAACCGTTAGGATATTGGTCTACTTTGTAATTTTTAAGAATTAGGAATGCCGCCCCACCGACGATCACTTGTCATCCAATTGCTCATCGGTCTTCAGGACGGCCATAAAGGCTTCCTGTGGAATGTCGACCTTGCCGACCGCCTTCATCCGCTTCTTACCACGCTTCTGCTTCTCCAGCAGCTTGGCTCGCCGGTCGGGATCCCCGGTGTGGATCCGGGCCGTAACGTCCTTCCGGTAGGCCTTGATATTGGTCCGGGCGATGATCTTGGAACCGATGGCCGCCTGGATCGGGATCTCAAAGTTCTGTCGGGGGATGATCTTCTTCAGCTTCGAGGTGATGTCTCGCCCCCGCTCGGCCGCAAAGTCCTTGTGGGCGATGAAGCTCAGGGCATCGACCTTATCCCCGTTCAGGAGGATATCGATCTTGACCAGGTTGCTTGGCTTGTAGTCATCGATCTCATAATCCAGAGAGGCATAACCACGGGTGGAACTCTTCAGCTTGTCGAAGAAGTCGAAGATAATTTCTGACAACGGAATATGGTAGATCACGTTGACCCGAGTGTCACTGAGGTACTCCATCGTGTCGAAGATCCCCCGCTTACGCTGGCAGAGCTCCATCACGGGGCCAACATAGTCGTTCGGGACCATGATCGAGGCCCGCACGTACGGCTCCTTGATGTCCTTGATGGAGGAAGCGTCCGGCATCTCGGCCGGGTTCTCGACCTCCTTCATCGTCCCGTCCGCCAGGTCGACGTGGTAGGTAACCGATGGTGCCGTGGTGATCAGGTCGAGGTTGAACTCCCGCTCGAGCCGCTCTTGAACCACGTCCATGTGCAGTAGGCCCAGGAAACCACATCGGAACCCAAAGCCCAGGGCCTGGGATGATTCCGGCTCGAAGGTCAGGGCGGCGTCGTTTAACTGGAGTTTCTCCAGGGCATCCCGGAGGTCGTTAAACTTGGCGTTGTCGGTTGGGTACAGCCCGGCGTAAACCATCGGGGTCATCTGTCGGTAACCTTCCAGGGGCTTGGCAGTTGGCCGGTCGGCGTTGGTGACCGTATCCCCGACCCGGGTATCCTTGATGTCCTTGATGGCGGCAGTGATGTAGCCGACATCCCCGGCCATCAGGACGTCACGAGCTAAGGGCTTCGGTGAGTTGATCCCGACCTCGGCCACCTCATACTCGGTCCCGCTGTTCATCAGGCGGATCCGGTCGCCCTTCTTGACGGTCCCCTCAAAGACCCGCACACTGAGGACCACCCCACGGTAGTCATCATACTTGGAGTCAAAGATCAGGGCCTTCAGTGGGGCGGTCAGGTCACCGGCTGGCGCCGGCACGTCCTTGACGATCTTCTCCAGGACCTTGTCGACCCCTAGTCCGGTCTTGGCACTGACGTCAACGGCTTCACTGGTGTCCAGCCCGATCTCGTCCTCGATCTGCTTCTTGGTCCCCGCCGGGTCGGCGGATGGCAGGTCAATCTTGTTGATGACCGGCAGGATCTCCAGGTCGTTGTCCAGGGCCAGGTAAACGTTGGCCAGGGTCTGGGCCTCGACCCCCTGGGTGGCGTCGACCACCAGGATGGCTCCCTCGCAGGCCGCCAGGGACCGTGAGACCTCATAGGAGAAGTCAACGTGGCCGGGGGTGTCAATCAGGTGGAAGATGTAGTCCTGGCCATCCTTAGCGTGGTAGGTCAGGGCCACGGCGTTCAGCTTGATGGTAATTCCCCGCTCCCGTTCCAAGGGCATGTCGTCCAGGATCTGATTCTTCATCTCCCGCTTACTGATCGAATCGGTCATCTCCAGGATCCGGTCGGCCAAAGTCGACTTCCCATGATCGATATGGGCCACAATTGAAAAGTTACGAATGCGCTTCTGCCGCGCCTTCATCTCATCTAGACTCATTGTCATCTGCTTGTCACTCTTTCTACGAAAATACTATTTCTAGTATAACAAAATCTGCGGCACGATGAAAACACAAAAGGACGACCGCCCGCAGCAGTCGTCCTTATTTTAGGTTTTACCGATCCTCAAAGGCGTCTCTGAGCTTGTCCAGGACGGACTTTTTGACTCCCTTGACGTCTTCACCACTGGCGGCGGCAAAGGCCATCATGGCCTCCCGTTGCCGCTTGTTCAGGCTCTTTGGGGTCCGGACGTGGACGGTGACGTGTTCATCACCGTTACCCTTACCGTTGAGGTGCGGAACCCCCTTACCGCGCAGGCGGAAGTTGGTCTCGGACTGGGTACCGGCAGGGATTTTCAGGTCAACGTCACCGTGAACCGTCTTGACCTTGACCTCGTCCCCCAGGGCCGCCTGGGCGAAGGAGATGTCACGATCGACGTAGATCGTCGAGCCATCCCGCCGGAAGTCCCGACTTGGCGTTACCCGGAAGACGATGTAGAGGTCACCGGCCGGGCCACCGTTGGCCCCGGCGTCACCCTGGCCCTGGAGCCGCATCTGTTGACCATCGTCAACCCCGGCTGGTACCTTGACCTCCAGCTCGTGCTTCTCTTGAACGTGGCCGGTCCCGTGGCAGGTCGTGCACCGGTCCTCCGGCTTGATGACCTTCCCCGTCCCGTGACATTCAGGACAGGTCGTCTGGGACTGCATGTTACCCAGGGGGGTCCGCTGAACGGAGACAATGAAGCCCCGGCCGCCACAGCGCTGACAGGTCGTCGCCGACTTACCCGGCTTGGCACCGGTCCCGTGACAGGTCTTGCATTCCTCATCACGGTCGTACTTGATGGTGGTTGTCTTGCCGAAGACGGCATCCATGAACTTCAGCGTCATTGCGTACTGGAGGTCACGACCCGGACGTGGTGCCGTCGGGTCCTGCCGCCGTTGGCCACCGCCGAAGAACTGGCTGAAGATGTCGTCGAAGCCACCGCCGCCGAAGCCTTGACTGAAGCCGCCCTGGCCACCACCAAAGCCGCCGAAGCCACCGGCCCCGGCCTGCGGGCCAGCCGAACCGTATTGGTCATACTGGGCCCGCTTCTGTTGGTCGCTCAGGACATCGTAGGCCTCGTTGATCTGCTTGAACTTCTCCTCGGCCCCGGGGGCGTGGTTGACGTCGGGGTGGTACTTCGCGGCCAAGCGCCGGTAAGCGTGCTTGATATCCGCCTCGGACGCGTCCTTGGAGACCCCTAAAATGTCATAGTAATCTTTTTCTGCCATATATATCCCTCACAAGTTGATTTGGTTTAGTTATACCACAGTTGGCAAACGAAAGTAAAAGCCAAAGTCCGTAAACGCTGGCCTTTGGCTTCTACACATTACTCTTGTCAACAGTTGAGATTACTTCTTGTCGTCAGGCGTGACATCCTTGAAGTCACCGTCAACGGTGTCACCGCCATTACCATTTTGGTTGTTGCCGTTGTTGGCACCACCGTTATTCGGGTTTGCGCCACCCTGAGCGCCGCCTTGGGCACCCTGGGCCTGCTTGTAGAGCTTGACGCTGAGGTCTTGGACAACCTTGTTCAGGGCGTCCTTCTTGGCCTTCATATCATCGAGGTTGCCGCTTTCCTTGGCCTTCTTCAGGTCATCACGGGCACTTTCGGCCTTCTTGATGTCTTCTTCTGGAACCTTGCCCTTGACTTCCTTCAGGGTCTTGTCGACTTGGAAGAGTTCTTGGTCGACTTCGTTCTTCAGGTCAACCTCTTCCTTCTTCTTCTTGTCGGCTTCGGCGTGTTCCTCGGCATCCTTCTTCATCCGTTCAATTTCGGCATCGGACAAGCCGGAGTTGGACTTGATGACGATCTTTTGTTCCTTACCAGTACCCATATCCTTGGCAGAAACGTTAACGATCCCGTTCTTGTCGATGTCGAAGGTAACCTTGATCTGTGGAACACCACGTGGGGCAGCTGGAATGTCCGTCAGTTGGAAGTTCCCCAGGGTCTTGTTGTCGGCTGCCATTGGCCGTTCACCCTGCAGGACGTGGATGTCAACGGCGGATTGGTTATCAGCCGCGGTTGAGAAGATCTGACTCTTGGAGGTTGGGATGGTCGTGTTCCGGTCGATCAGCTTGGTGAAGACCCCACCCATGGTTTCAATCCCCAGGGACAGTGGCGTAACATCGAGCAGGACAACATCCTTGACATCACCGGTCAGGACCCCACCCTGGATAGCGGCACCGAGGGCAACGGCTTCATCAGGGTTGATGGAGTGGTTAGGTTCCTTACCAGTCAGTTCCTTAACCATTTCTTGAACGGCTGGGATCCGGGTTGAACCACCGTTCAGGATCACTTCGTCGATGTCATCGAATGACAGGTCGGCATCCTTCAAGGCGTTCAGCACTGGTTGCTTGGTTCGTTCAACCAGGTCGTTGGTCAGTTGGTTGAATTGAGCCCGGGTCAGGGTCTTTTCCAGGTGCAGTGGGCCGTTTTCACCAGCGGAGATGAATGGCAGGCTGATCTGGGCTTCCTGAACACCAGAAAGGTCCTTCTTGGCCTTTTCAGCGGCGTCCTTCAACCGTTGCAGAGCCATCTTGTCCTTGGACAGGTCGACACCGTTTTCTTCCTTAAAGCCGTCGATCAACCAGTCCATGATCTTTTGGTCGAAGTCGTCACCACCCAGGTGGGTATCACCGTTCGTGGAGAGGACTTGGAAGACCCCGTCACCTAATTCCAGAATGGAAACATCGAAGGTCCCACCACCGAGGTCGTAAACCAAGATCTTTTCATCCTTGTCCTTCTTGTCCAGGCCGTAAGCCAGGGAAGAAGCGGTTGGTTCGTTGATGATCCGCTTGACATCCAGGCCGGCGATCTTACCGGCATCCTTGGTAGCCTGACGTTGGGCGTCATTGAAGTAGGCTGGCACCGTGATGACGGCCTTGTCAACCGTGTCACCGATGTAGTCTTCGGCGTACTTCTTCAGGTATTGCAGGATCATGGCTGAAATTTCTTGCGGCGTGTACTTCTTGCCATCGACTTCAACCGTGTAGCCGGCTTCACCCATGTGACTCTTGATGGATGAAATCGTGTTCGGGTTCGTGATTGCTTGCCGCTTGGCAACTTCACCAACCTGGGTCTCACCGTTCTTGAATGAAACGACAGATGGCGTCGTCCGACTACCTTCTGGGTTCGTGATGATCTTTGGTTCGTTACCTTCCATAACGGCAACGGCGGAGTTAGTAGTACCTAAGTCAATACCAATAATCTTGTTACTTGCCATTGTTAAATTCCCTCTTTTTGCTTAAATTTTTATTGTGCCACAACAACCATTGCTGGCCGTAAGACGCGGTCCTTGAGCTGGTAACCAGCCTGGAGGACTTGGACGACGGTGTCCGGCTTCTGCCCATCCTGAACCGGGACGGTTTGAACCGCCTGGTGCAGGGTCGGGTCGAACGGCTTCCCGTCGGCGGCGATCTCGGTGATCCCGTGATCAGTCAGGGCGCTGGTCAGGTGGTCATGGACCATCTGAATACCCTTCTTCAGCTGTTTCCCGTTCTCATCGGTCACCTCAATCGTCAGTGCCCGCTTGAGGTTATCGAGGACCGGTAAGACGGACTTAGCGAGGTCCTGACCATCATACTTGAGGATCTGGGCCCGTTCCTTGTTGAACCGGGTCGTCATGTTCTGGATCTCGGCCTCGGCCCGTAGGTACTTGTCGTCCTTGTCAGCCAATTGTTGCTTGAGGTCTTTGATTTCTGCTTTTAATTCATCAACCTGACTGGTTGCTGATTTTTTCTTATCTTTAGACTGATCGTTAGTCGTTTGCTTAGCAGTCTGCTTATCTTCACTTGCTTGCTGCTTAGCCGTCTGCTTATTATCCTTTTCTGCCAATTAACTCGCCTCCTATGAATCATAGTAATGCCGGTAAAAGTCCAACAGGCGCTTGGCCAGTTCCTGACGAAAGGCGTTTACCAGGCCGATCGTCCGGGAGTACGGCATCCGAGTCGGCCCTAGCACGGCAATGATTCCCTTACCATACTGGTCGACGTCATAGGTCGCCGTAATCAGACTGTAGTTATCGAGCACCTTGTCCTTGGAGATCTCGGAACCGATGCGGACGTTGACCCCCTCGCCGGTCGTCCCGGCATCGAGTAGGTGCGAAAGCTCATCGTTGTGGTCCAGCAGGCGGTACATGGTCTGGAGTGCCTGGGGATCACGGGTGTTCGAGAAGTCCAACAGGTTTAATCGGCCGCCGATAAAGAACTGCTCGCGGGCAGCCTTTGATACGACATTATCAAACAGATCCAGGAACCCATCGGCGCTGTGCATGTAGTGCATTACCCGCAATGGGATGTCATCGTTCAACCGCTTCATGACCGTCGTCAGTGGCAGGCCAACCAGCTGGTCATTGATCATGCGAATGACCGCTTGGAGGGCATCCAGGTCGAGGTTGCGCGGCAAAGTAAATGCCTGACTCTCAACATCCCCACTATCCGTGACCAGGATGGCGATGACCTTGTGGTTGCCCAGCGGCACCAAACGGAAGCCGCTCAACCGCACGTCCGCCTGTTCTGGCTTGAGGGTGAACGCCGTGTACGAAGTAAGGTTTGACAAAATATCAGCCGAGTGCGAGATGATCTCGTCAATCTTCTGGAAGCTGGTGCCCAGCGAGTTTTGGATAACGACCAGGTCATTATCTGTCACCGCCTGGGGGTCCAGGAGGTGGTCAACGTAGTAACGATAACCCTCCTTGGATGGCACCCGCCCCGATGAGGAGTGCTCCTTGGCAATCAGGTGGGCCCGTTCCAGGACGGCCATCTCATTACGGACGGTCGCGGAACTGACCTTAAACGGCAGCTCCTCGGCCAGGTGCTTGGACCCCACCGGTTGACCAGTCGACGTGTATTGACGTACAATCGCTTGCAGGATCTTGTTTTGACGTTGTGTTAGCATTGTTATCACTTCCCCTTTTAGCACTCTTTAGGGTTAAGTGCTAAACACACTGTATAATATACCAACCACCGTCCTAAAAGTCAAGAAATGTCAAACAATTAATCAATAATTTCCGAGGAGATTTTAAAATGAGTACAGATGACCATCGCTACGTTCAACCGCACAGTGCCCGGGAGGCCATGGAACTCATCCAGCGCCTGTTTAACAAGTACCGAAACGCCCCGCTGACCAACGAGCTGCTCGCCTACCATAACAACCTGATCTACCGCCTCCAGTCCGACATCAAGCAGGCCGCCCAGCAGGAGGGCAACCCCGAACTGGTGGACCAGCTCGACGCGATGACCGATGTCATGCGGTCCTGGACCAACCTCAAGCTGACCGGCCACCCCTTCCATGGCAAGCTGCGTCACTTCAAATTGGTCACCGATGAGGGGCCGAAGTTCAAGCGGCGGGTCCACAAGATCCACCAGGGTGGCGGTCACCGGGCCAGCCGGCATTAATATAGAGAAAATAGGAACCACCCAGCCGGGCAGGTTCCTATTTTTCGTTTAGTTCCCTTTCCAACCGGCCAGACGATCCTAATCCAGAAACCGTGAGTATTGACGTGCCAGGGCCGCAGCCGCTCGATTGCCTGGTCGACAATGATGCCGCGCTGGTTTCTCCCACCGGCAAGCTCGCTTGACAGGTGAGTAAGCACTCACTATAATAAAAACGTATTCAAGTGAGTGAACACTCACCTAAAGGAGATGGCAAAATGGAGCAATTGATTCAACTCCAGCACCTTAGGAAAAGCTTTGGTAAGCACCCGGTTCTCAGGGATGTCAACCTGACCGTTAGCCGTGGCGAGATCGTCGGCCTGATTGGGCCGTCCGGTTCCGGCAAAACCACCGTCATCAAGACCATGCTTGGAATGGAACAGGCCGATTCGGGAACCACCCGGGTCCTCAACACAACAATGCCTAACCGGGCCCTGCTCAGCCAGATCGGCTACATGGCTCAGTCGGATGCCCTCTACAACCGCTTATCAGCCCGGGAGAACCTGGCCTTCTTTGGTCGGATGAAGGGGGTCGGTGGCGCAGCGTTAAAAGAGGAAATTGCCCACGTCAGCCAAGTAGTTGGCCTGACCGATGCCCTCGACCAGCGAACCACCGGCTTCTCCGGTGGGATGAAGCGCCGGCTCTCCCTGGCGATCGCCCTCCTTGGCGACCCTGAACTGTTGATCCTCGACGAACCAACCGTCGGAATTGACCCCGCCCTGCGTCGCCAGATCTGGCACGAGCTGGCCCAGCTGCGAGACCGGGGACACAGTGTCCTGATTACCACCCACGTGATGGACGAAGCCGAGCACACCGATCGGGTGGCCCTCCTCCTCCATGGCGACATCATTGCCCTGGCTCCACCCCAGGTCCTGGAGAAGCAGTATCAGGTGCCCACGATTGAAGATGTTTTCTTAAAAGCCGAAAGGGAGGATTAATTATGCGAACCTTAACAATTGCCCAAAGAGTCCTCAGGGAGCTGTGGCGGGATAAGCGGACCCTGGCCCTGATGTTTCTGGTCCCGATCCTGATCATGTGGCTGATGAACGTGATGTTCTCCGCCAACTCGACCACCACGGCCACGGTCGCCACCGTCAACGTCAGTTCCACTATTCAGCGGAACCTGAATCGGGTCGACGGGGTGACCGTCAGGCCCCAACCTAGCCGGCAGGCGGCCGACCACCAACTGGTAAGTCACCGGGTCGACGCGGTGATCAGCTACCGGCCATCCAACAACCACTACCGGGTCACCTACGCCAACACCGATGCCGGCAAGACCACTCTGATCAAACAGGCCCTGCATGCGGCGCTCACCAAGCAGACCATCGACAAGCTGGCTGGAGCCAATCAACAGTTGGCGGCGATCGTCAGGATCGTCAACCCGACGGCCCCCTTACCCACTCATGCAACAAAGGCCCCGACAACTAGCGATCACTACCAGTACGGTGACGCGGACACTAACTTCTTCGCCAAAATTGTCCCGATCCTGATGGGCTTCTTCGTCTTTTTCTTTGTCTTCCTGATCTCAGGGATGGCCCTGTTAAACGAACGGACCTCGGGGACCCTCGATCGCCTGCTGGCCACTCCGGTTCGCCGCAGTGAGATTGTCGGCGGATACATGCTAGGCTACGGCCTCATCTCGATCATCCAGTCCACCGTGATCGTGCTCGCCACCGTCTGGCTCCTCAAGGTCGAGGTAGTCGGCAGCATCTTCAATATCATCGTTGTCTGCGTCCTTTTCGCCCTGGTGGCCCTGGCCTTCGGAATCCTGATGTCGACCCTAGCCAACTCGGAATTCCAGATGATGCAGTTTATCCCCCTGGTGGTCGTGCCGCAGGTCTTCTTCTCCGGGATTATTCCCCTCGATTCGATGGCGCATTGGGTCCGATACATCGGGATGGTTCTGCCTTTAACCTACACCGGCGACGCCTTGACCAAGATCGTCATGGAGGGCCAAGGACTGACTGATCTTGGTGGCGATCTCCGGGCCCTCCTGATCTTCTTAGTGGTCCTCCTAGTCCTCAACATCATTGGGCTTAGACGCTATCGGAAGGTATAATGAAGGTGAGGTGAAACAAATGTCACAGCTATTAACCAATTACGCAGAAAAACTTACCCAGGCCCAGATGCCGGCCGGCAAGAAGAAGGTCCTGAAGACAGCCCTAAAGCTCTTCGCCAGCAATGGTTTTCATGCCACTACTACGGCCAAAATTGCCCGGGAGGCCGGAGTCAGTGAGGGCACGATCTACAAGTACTTCTCCTCCAAAGAGGACCTGCTTGCTAAGCTCCTCCACCCCGTGCTGGCCGAGATCAAACACAACTTCTTCGGTCAGCTCGGCGACTTTGCCGATCTCAAATCGCTGGTAGCTTTCGTCGTGACCGACCGGCTTCAGTTCATCACCGCCAACTTCGACTTCATTCGCCTGATCGCCCAGGAAGCCCTGACCGATCAACTAACCGGTCAGCTTTACGGCGACATAGTGACCGGGCCGAACGGGGTTTTCCCCCAGTTGACGGCCATCCAACACGCTTTCCCCGAAATCAACCAGTCTCTGACCCCAGTCCAGCTTGTTCGGGCCTTCACCGGGCCGATCCTGACCTACTCCCTGCAGACCCAGCTTTTCCACGTGCCGGGTGACAAGGCCGACCTGGCCCTGATCCAAAGGCAGATCATTGCCAGCCTGACAAGCAAATAGGGTGCGGAGCGTTCATGCTCCGCACCCTATTTTTGGTGGTTACCGGTCCATTCCCGGCAGGCTACCAGTACACCTGGAAAAGCTCAGCTACGCCGGGGCCACGCACCCCGCCGTCTGGAAGCAGGCGGGGCGTTACGGTGGCGTGCGTGAGGGGATGCTACTCGGCGACCTCGACCACGGCTATGCCTCCTTTGGGCTGGGGATGTCCTTTATCCACCGCATCGCAACCGCTGCTGACGTCGTCGACCGCCTCTACGCAGGGGTTCCCGAAACCCAACGCTAGCCAAACCATTCCTAATTAGACAACAAAGCGCCGATCCGCAATTCAATCTGCGGATCGACGCTTTTACTATATTTCACTAATGAACCAGCTGGTCACCCAATGTCGGCGGATTCTGGACCACCGTCCGGGCCGCCTGCTCGTCATGCTTCATCTGGGCCACCAGCTCCCCGGCCCCGGCGAACTTCTGCTCACCGCGCAGGTACTGGTACCACCGCACCTTGACCTCCTCACCGTAGACCATCCGGTCGAAGTCAAAGAGGTAGATCTCGACCGTCAGTTGGTTGTGGTCGCCAAAGGTGATATTGTGGCCGACGCTAGCCATGCCACCGTACCAGCGCCCACCGATCTGGACAGCGACGGCGTAGACCCCGATCCCCGGCAGGCGCTCCGGTGTGGGCGTCTCAACGTTGATGGTCGGAAAGCCCAGGGTCCGGCCCCGGGCCAGGCCGTGAACGATCAGACCAGTAGTTTGGTAGTAGTAACCCAGCTCTTGGTTGGCCGCCTGGACGTCCCCGCCATCGATCAGCTGACGGATCGTCCGCGAGCCGACCTTGGCCGGAGAGTCACCAGCCGTGAACTTGGGGACCGTCACCACTGCAAACCGCCCGTCGGCATAGGCGGGCAGCCGGTCCATGGTGGCCACGGCGGCCGGGCCATAGGTGTGGTCATAACCGGCCACCACAACTCGGCTGTGGAAGGCGACCAGGTACTGATCAACGAAGTCCTGGGGCGCCAGGCTGGCGAAGCTGGAGGTAAAGCTGACCAGGTAGACCAGGTCCACCCCGAGCTGGTCGAGCAATTCCAGCTTGCGGGCGGTCGTCGACAGGTACTTGAAGCCACCGGGATACTGACGGTAGGCAATTCCCGGCGCGTGACTGTAGGTTAGCACGGCCAGCGGTAACCCCTGCTTCTCAGCCAGCTGCTTGGCCCGCCGGATGACTGCCTGGTGACCCCGGTGCACCCCATCGAAGAAACCCATGGCGAGCACCACCGGCCCTGCCGGAATGATTTTCGGATCAATCGGGTGATGAACTCTGATAACCTGCAATTTGTTTGCCTCCTACTTCGTTGAAAACATCTTGGTCGGCTTGTAGGCCCCCTGCCGTTGGTCGAGGTGGTACAAAGCCTTTACCTGTTTATTATACTTCAGGACCAGTTCCTGTGCATCAGTGGCCAGCTCGGTTGGCTTCAACCAGCCCCCGTTCTGGACGGCGTGCCACTGGGCTTCGGTCAGGTCCACCGCCGGATAGTCATGCAGGGCGTAATCCAAGGGATAGAGATAGTGGTCAATCGTCCCGGCCGTGACCGCGTCCTGGACATCGGTCAGGCTGAGGGTCTGGTCGAGGGTGAAGCCTCCGCTGGCCAGCCGGGTCAACCAGCTCATTGTCCCCGGATAACCGAGGCGCTTGGCCAGCTCAACCACCAGGGTCCGGACGTAGGTTCCCTTGCTGCAAACCACGTTGAAGCGGACCCGCTGCTGTTTGACGGTCGGGTCATACTTACTGCCCAGCAGTTCAAACTTGTCGATGGTGACCCGGCGGACTGGGCGCTCCACGGTCTCGCCGGCCCGGGCATACTCGTAGAGGCGCTTCCCCTTGACCTTGACCGCGGAATACATCGGGGGAATCTGGGTGATCTCCCCGGTCAGCGTGGCCATCTGCTCACGAATGGCGGCCGGTGGAATCTCACTGGTGACCGGCTGGGCGGCGATGATCTCGCCGTCGAGATCCTCGGTGGTCGTGGCCTCCCCGATCAGCAGCTCCCCCTGATAGTTCTTGCCGGATGCCATCAAATAGGGTACCACCTTAGTCGCACTGCCCACGCAGATCGGCAGGACCCCGTCCACGGACGGGTCCAGGGTACCGGAGTGGCCGATCTTCTTGGTATGCAGGATTCGGCGCAGGCGGCTGACACAGTCAAAACTGGTCATCCCCCGCTCCTTGTACAATGGGATAATTCCATCCATAACTCATTCCTCCACAATAAAAGCGGGGAAAACATCCCCGCCATTACTTACTTCTCCTGTTGATGCAGCTGGTTGATCAACTGATCAATCCGGCTCCCGTAGGCAATCGACTTGTCCCGTTCGAACTTGATTGCCGGGGTCTTGAAGATGTTGAGCCGGCTCCCCAGCTCACTGCGGATCAGACCGGTCGCCTTGTCTAAGCCGGCCTGGGCCTTCTCACCATCCGACGCCAGGTCCGAGAGCAGGCTGTAGTAGATGGTTGCCTGCTGCAGGTCACCCGTAACGTCGACACCCGTGATGGTGATACCCTTCACCCGGGGATCGCGCACCCGCTTCAAGAGGATGTCATCAACTTCGCGCTGGATCTCACCGGCGAGTCGGTCAACCCGAAATTGTTTACTTGGCATATTCTTCTCCTTCAGTTTTACTTAACTGGAACTTCCTTCATCCGGTAGGCCTCGATGACATCCTTTTCCTTGATGTCATTGTAGTTGGCGATCGTCAACCCACACTCGAAGCCGGCCTTGACTTCCTTGACGTCGTCCTTGAACCGCTTTAGGCTGCCGAGTTCACCCTCGTAGACAACCACACCGTCACGGACCAGGCGAACCTTGGAGTCGCGGGTAATCTTACCAGAGGTGACCATCCCACCGGCAATCGTGCCGACCTTGGAGGCCTTGTAGATCTGGCGAACTTCCACTTCACCGATCGTCTCTTCTTCGTAGACGGGCTCCAGCATCCCCTTCATGGCGTCCTCAACCTCTTCAATGGCCTTGTAGATGACCCGGTGGAGACGGATATCGATGTTGCTGGAATCAGCCAGGGACTTGGCAACCGGGGTCGGCCGGACGTTGAACCCAATGATGACGGCGTTGGAAGCCTCGGCTAAGGTAACGTCACTCTGACTGATCGCCCCGACGGCCTGGTGGATAATGTCGACCCGGACACCGTCAACCTTGATCTTCTGCAGGCTCTGACTCAGGGCCTCAACGGACCCCTGCACATCGGCCTTGATGATGATCGGCAGGGTCTTCATCTTCCCCTTCTTCATCGTGGCAAAGAGGTTGTCCAGAGTAACGTGGGAGGTCTTCTGCCGTTCCTTATCCTGGGCCCGCTTTGCCCGTGCTTCACCGGCAGCCCGGGCCGTCTTTTCATCATCAAAGACGACGAACCGGTCCCCGGCTTCGGGAACTTCATTGAGACCGGTGATCTCAACTGGCGTAGCTGGGGTTGCGGCCTTGATCCGCCGACCGTTTTCATTGGTCATCGTCCGGACCCGGCCGTAGGTGTTACCAACCACGATTGGGTCTCCGACGTGCAGGGTCCCCTGTTGGATCAGCACGGTGGCCACGGAACCCTTCCCTTGGTCCAGCCGGGCTTCCACAACGGAACCGGCAGCATTCTGGTCTGGGTTAGCCTTCAGTTCCATCATTTCGGCCTGGAGAAGGATCATATCGAGCAGTTCATCCAGGTTCTTACCGAACTTAGCGGAAATCTTGACGAAGATCGTGTCCCCACCCCAGTCTTCTGGGATCAGATTGTACTTGGCCAGCTCTTCGGTAACCCGGTCGGGGTTAGCACCCGGCTTATCAATCTTGTTGACCGCCACAATGATTGGCGTCTTGGCAGCCTGGGCGTGGTGGATGGCCTCAACAGTTTGCGGCATGACCCCATCATCAGCGGCAACCACCAGGACAGTGATGTCGGTGATGTTGGCACCACGGGCCCGCATCTCGGTGAAGGCCGCGTGTCCTGGGGTATCCAGGAAGGTGATCAGGTGGTCATTGTAGTGGACCTGGTAGGCACCGATTTCCTGGGTGATCCCCCCGGCTTCATGAGCGGTGACGTGGGAGTGACGCAGCTTATCCAGCAGGGTCGTCTTACCGTGGTCAACGTGACCCATGACGGTAACAACTGGTGGCCGCGAAACGAGGTGGTTGGTGTTGCTCTGCTCTTCCTCGAAGATCTTGTCGATATCGGAAACATCGACCTCGACCTTCTCCTTGGCCTCGATGCCGTAGTCAGCAGCCAACAGTTCGATTGTATCCTTGTCTAGGGATTGGTTTTGGTTGATCATGACCCCAAGCATGAAGAGCTTCTTGATGATCTCGGCTGGGGACCGGTGCAACAGCTTCCCCAGGTCTTGAGCATTCATCCCTTCGCTGTATTCCAGGATGTCCGGTAACGGCTTGTCCTTCCGCTGGGTTGGTTGCTTGTGTTCAACCTCCCGCATTCGGCGGTTCTTATTGTGCTTGTTGCGCTTCTTGTTCTTCTTGTTGAAGCGGCCACCCCGCCGGTTATCGTTGGTGTTCAGGCTGCCACCGAACCGACCGCCACCGTTGCGGTGTTGGTTGTTGTGTTCATTCTTGTGGCCCTGATGTTCCTGCTTGCCCTGGTGCTGGTCGTTGCTGTGACGATCCGCATGCTGGTTGGCCTGGTGCTTGTCACCATGGTTCTTCTTGTGCTCCTGGTGGTCAGCGGCCTGCTTAGCGGGCTTGTTTTCGTGCTTGGCAGTGTGCTTCGTCGCCTTAGCCGCACTGTTTGCCTGGCCCTTCTTGGCTCCCGATTGCCCCTTGACTGCATTACGCAGCTGGTTGGCCTGGTCCGGGGTCACCGAGGACATGTGGCTCTTGATCGCCATTCCCTGTTGCTTTGCTACCGTTACCAAGTCCTTACTTGGCATCTTGAGCTCTTTTGCTAGTTCGTAAATTCGTTCCTTGGCCATACGCTCACGCTCCTTATTCCATTGTTGTTAAATCCTCAAACTTTCTTGCAAATCCAGATTGCATTACACCAAAAACGGTTCTTGCCTGACCCGTTGCCTGACTGAGCTGCTTTCTAGTAAATTGCTGGCAGTACGGGACGTGGTAGAAGCTGCACTTATCGGTAAACTTCTTGGCACTCGCCGCCCCAGCATCACTTGCTAAAAACACAAACTTTGCCTTGTTAGTTTGAATATTCTTTAAGACGATTCCTTCCCCACTGGTCAGCTGACCGGCACGCCGGGCTAATCCCAGTAGGTTGAGGACTGCTTGTTGATTACTTTTGGGCATCTTTTCCAAATAATTCCTGCCGTGCCTGCAGGTGGTCCGTGTACTGGATCAGTTCATCATAGAATCCATCATCCAGTGTAACATGAAAGGCCTTCTCAAAGGTTTTTTCTGCCTTGGCCCGCTTGGCGATCTCAACATCGACCGCGATGTAGGCGCCCCGGCCGGCCTTCTTGCCGGTGGGATCGAGGGATACCTCGCCTTCCTTGTTCTTGACCACCCGGATCAGTTGCCGCTTGGGCATCATTTCACCAGTGACAATATCCTTGCGCATCGGTACTTTTCTCTTTTTCATTATTTTCACCCCGCTGCTTAAGCTTGATTATTCGGCGTCCGTTGATGATTGGCTGTCGGTCTCGTCGGTCGTGTCAGGTTCAACATCGCTGGCGTCATCTTCCTGATTCTGGAGTTCTTCCATCTCGGATTCGGACTTGATGTCGATCTTGTACTTGGTCAACCGGGCTGCCAGCCGGGCGTTCTGACCGCGCTTCCCGATGGCCAGGGACAGCTGGTTGTCCGGAACCACGACGGTGCAGGAGCGTTCGGCTTCCTTTGGCGTTGTCACGCTATCTTCGTTCTCTGTCGTTGCGGCAGTATCCTCGTCACCATCTGCGGCCGGTGCTTCCTCGTCAGTAACATCCGTGGCCGGTTCGTCCTGTGGTTCTGGCTCGTTGAAGATGACATCTAAGACATCGGCCGGGTTCAGGGCGTTGGCGATAAACTTGGCCGGGTCCTTGACGTATTCCACGATGTCCATGTTCTCACCGTCCAGCTCATTGACAATCGCCTGAACCCGGGAACCACGAGGGCCGACACAGGTGCCGACGGGGTCAACGTTCGGGTCGTTGGAGTAGACCGCCACCTTGGCCCGGTCACCGGCCTCCCGCGCGATGTTCTCGATCAGGACCGTGCCATCCTTGATCTCTGGCACTTCCCGTTCGAAGAGCCGCTTTAGCAGTTCCGGAGCGGTCCGGCTGACGTAGATCTGGGGACCACGCCGGTCATCATTGACCTTGGAGACGTAGACCTGGATCCGGTCGTGAACGTGGTAGTGTTCGTTTGGCATCTTGTCACGGAAGCCCATGGCCCCCTCAACGCCATCGCCGAGGTCCACGTAGGTGAACCGGCGATCCTCACGGGAAACCTCACCGGTGATGATCTCGTTTTCGTAGGTCTTGTACTTGTCGTAGATGATCTTACGCTCTTCCTCACGCAGCCGCTGCATGACCACCTGCTTGGCGGTCTGGGCGGCGATCCGACCGAAGTTCCGTGGTGTTACCTCTTCACGGATTTCATCACCGACGTCGTAACCCTGGCCGTGGGGGAGCTTGCGGGCATCCGCCAGGCTCATGAATTCGTTACTGTCGTTTTCAACCGCTTCCTCATCGTCGGTGATCGTCTTAACAGCGTAGACCTTGATGTTACCGGTAAGTGAGTTGAATTCAACTTCCACGTTCTTCTCACCGTAGTTCTGCTTGTAAGCCGTTTCCAGGGCCTGTTCCAGGGCCTCGATCACGACTTCCTTCTTGATCCCCTTTTCCTTTTCCAGGTAATTAAGGGCGCCAATCATTTCCTCATTGACTCTTGATTTGCTCACTTGAGACACTCCTTTAACTAAAACTTGATTGCCAACCGGGCCTGGGCAACCTTGCTCCGGTCGATAACGACCTGCCGGTGCCGGGTCTTATCCAGGTAGTCGAGGGTCAGTTCCTTATCCGTCAACTTTGTCAGGGTTCCCTCGTAGACCTTTTTACCGTTGATCTGTTGGTACAGGGAGACGTGAATGTAGTCGTTGACCGCCCGCTGATAGTCCTCTTCATTGCGCAGTGGCCGTTCCGCACCCGGTGATGAAACCTCCAGGAAGTAGGCCTGGGGAATCGGGTCGGGCTCGACATTATCCAGGGCCTCGCTCAGCTCATCACTGACCGCGGCACAATCGTTCAGGGTAATCCCGCCGTCCTTGTCGATGTAAACGCGCAGGTACCAGCTCTTCCCCTCTTTGACGAATTCCATATCGTACAGGTAGAAGTTGTGCTCAGCTAGAATTGGCTTAACAAGTGCCGTTACCGTTTCAACAACAGTACTCAAATGTGTCACCTCCATCGTTTGCAATAAAAAGAGCGAGCATTGCTGCTCACTCCCACGAGTTATTTACCATAATTAAGTTTAGCATAAAAGGACGCCGATGACAAACGAAAACAAGCGCGTTAACGAAGCAATTTGCATTCGTCACGCGCTTGTTTCAAATCGGTTAAAAGAGACTCAGCTGGTTCTCGTCCGGCAACCCGTCCAGAACATGATTTTCCGTCAGAAAGTCAATCAAGGTCTTGGAAACCTTCCCCCGCTCAGCGAGGTCCTCCTTGGACAGGAAGGGCTTCTCCTCGCGGGCGGCCACGATTTGCTTGGCCACGTTCAAGCCCAAGCCAGGCACGGCCCGGAACGGGGCAATCAGGCTGTCACCGTCGATCAGCCAGTTGGCGGCATCCGAACGGTTAAGGTCAACCATCTTGAACTTGAACCCCCGCTCTAGCATCTCGTTGGCCAGCTCGAGGATCGTCAGCAGGCTCTTGTCCTTGGCACTGGCATCATTCCCCTGCTCGTTGATCTCGGCCATCCGGTGCTTGACCGCGTCCTTACCGTGGGCCATGGCGACCACGTCAAAGTCGTCGGCCCGAACGGAGAAGAAGGCACAGTAGTAGACCAGTGGGAAGTAGACCTTGAAGTAGGCAATCCGCAGGGCCATCAGGACGTAGGCCGCCGCGTGGGCCCGTGGGAACATGTACTTAATCTTCAGACAGGAGTCCATGTACCACTGGGGCACATTGGCCTTACGCATCTTGGCCTGCCACTCGTCAGGGATCCCCCGCCCGTGACGGACGGATTCCATCACCTGGAAGGAGGTTTCCGAGTCCAGACCGTAGTGGATCAGGTCGGTCATGATGTTATCACGACAACCAATCACGTTGGCAATCGTCGCCGTCCCCTCCTTGATCAGCTCCTGGGCGTTGTCCAACCACACCCCGGTTCCGTGCGATAGGCCAGAGATCTGGAGAAGCTGGGAGTAGTTCTTCGGGTGGGTGTCGTTTAACATCCCCCGGACAAACCGGGTCCCGAACTCGGGCAAGCCCAGGGTCCCGGTCTTACTCTGGATCTGCTCCTCGGTAACCCCCAGCTGCTTGGGACTGGAGAAGAGCGACATCACCCCGGGATCATTCATCGGGATGGTCCGCGGGTTGATCCCGGACAGGTCCTGGAGCGCACGGATCATCGTCGGGTCATCGTGACCCAGGATATCCATCTTCAGGATGTTATCGTGGATCGAGTGGAAGTCGAAGTGGGTGGTCTCCCAGGCAGCGTTCTGGTCATCAGCCGGGTACTGAACCGGTGTGAAGTCGTAGATGTCCATGTCGTCGGGCACGATGATGATGCCGGCCGGGTGTTGCCCGGTCGTCCGCTTGACCCCCGTGGCCCCCTTGGCGAGCCGGTCTTCCTCGGCACCACGGAACTGGACGTCGTTGTCCCGCTCGTAGGCCTTAACGTACCCGTAAGCGGTCTTGTCGGCCACGGTCCCGATCGTCCCGGCCCGGAACACGTTCTTCTCACCGAAGAGGACCTTCATGTAGTTGTGGGCAATCGGCTGGTAGTCCCCGGAGAAGTTCAGATCGATATCTGGGACCTTGTTCCCCTTAAATCCAAGGAAGGTCTGGAAGGGAATGTCGTGCCCGTCCTTCACCAGGAGGGTCCCACACTTTGGGCAGTGGCGCTCCGGGAGGTCAAAGCCCGAGCTATACTCCCCCTTGGTGTAGAAGTGGGTGTACTGACACTTCGGGCAGCGGTAGTGCGGTGGCAAGGGGTTAACCTCGGTGATCCCGGACAGGGTAGCCACCACACTGGAACCGACCGATCCCCGAGATCCAACCAGGTAACCGTCCTTATTGGACTTGGCAACCAACCGCTGGGCAATCAGGTAAATGACCGAGAATCCGTTCTTGACGATACTGTTAAGCTCCAGACGCACCCGATCGCGGACAATTTTCGGTAACGGGTCACCGTACCAGGCCTTGGCCGTGTGCCAGGTCCGGTCCTGGATTTCCTGCTCCGCCCCCTTCATGTGTGGGGTGTACAGGCGGTCCTTGACCGGCCGGATGTCGTCATCGACCATGTCGGCGACTTGGTGGGTGTTGTCGACCACGATCTCGTGGGCCTTTTCATCCCCCAGGAAGCTGAATTCCTTCAGCATCTCGTCGGTCGTTCGGAAGTGGACGTCCGGTCGGTGAGTCCGGTTCAGCGGGTTGGCACCTCCCTGAGAGTTGATCAGGATCTTCCGGTAGACCCCGTCGTGTTTATCGAGGTAGTGGACGTCCCCGGTGGCTACCACCGGCTTGTCCAGGTCATCACCCAGCTTGACCATGTTCTTCAGGATATCCTCGAGGTGGGCCTCATCGCTGATCACATGCTGCTCCAGGAGCGGGGCGTAGTTCGGCTTGGGTTGAACCTCAATAAAGTCGTAGTAGCGGGCCTTCTTCAGGGCCGGCGCGTACCCCTTCTCCATCATTGCCGTGAAGACCTCACCAGACGAGCAAGCGGTTCCGATCAGGATCCCCTCCCGGTACTTAGTCAGCAGGGTCCGCGGAATCCGCGGGACCCGGTGGAAGTACTTGACGTTGGAGAATGAGACCAACTTGAAGAGGTTCTTTAACCCGGCCTGGGTCTGGGCCAGCAGGGTGGCGTGGAACGGTCGCGCGTGCTTGTAGGCGTCATTTTCAGCCATGTGCTTGTTGAGGTCGTCGACGTAGCGGATATCGTAGCGCTTCTCGGCGTCCTTCAGGAACTTGTAGAGCAGGTGACCGGTGGCTTCGGCATCGTAGTTGGCCCGGTGGTGGTGCTCTAAGGCCACCTTGAACTTCTTACTCAGGGTATTCAACCGGTAACTCCGCAAGTTCGGGTAGAGGAAACGAGCCAGGGGCAGGGTATCGATGACCGGTTGGGTGATCTCTTCCATCCCATGGCGCCGGTAACCGGTGTTCATGAAGCCCATATCAAAGGAGACGTTATGCCCGGCGATAATGCAGCCGTCACAGAAATCCTTGAACATCTTGAAGACCTCTTCCTCACTCTTGGAGCCGTGGACCATCTCATCGGTGATGCTGGTCAGCTGGGTCGTCTGCTCCGACAGGGGGAAGCCAGGATCGATGAACTCATCGAAACGCTCCAGGACGTTGCCATCCTTCATCTTGGTTGCCGAGAGCTCAATCACCTTGTCGTAGATGGCTGACAGCCCAGTGGTTTCCACATCAAAGATCACGTAGGTGTTATCGAGCAAGATCTCGTGGTTTTCATTGTAGACCAGCGGGACCCCGTCGTCGACCACGTTGGCCTCCATCCCGTAGAGCATCTTAATGCCAAACTTGTTGGCCGCCTTGAAGGCTTCCGGAAAGGCCTGGACGTTACCGTGATCGGTGACCGCGATCGCCGGTTGCCCCCACTGGTGGGCGCGCTGGGCCAGCTCGGTGATTGAGTTGGTGGCGTCCATCTGACTCATCTCGGTATGGGCATGCAGCTCGATCCGCTTGTCATCGGCCGGGGCCTGGTCCTGGCGGGCGGCGTGCTGGACCTGGTTGATATCATAGGCGTTGATCACCAGGTCGTGCATCCAGGTATCCTCCTGGACCGGACCGCGAACCTTTAACCAGATTCCAGGCTTGATGTTGGCAAACTGGGCCTCGTCCTCGGTGTTGCGGGAGAACTTCTTGACCGCAAATGAGGAGGTGTAGTCGGTGATCTCAAAGGTCAAGAGTTGCCGTCCCGAGCGCAGTTCCCGAACCTCGGCGTTGAAGACGTAGCCCTCAACCACAACGGACCGTTCCTCACCCTGGATGTCTTTCATCTGGGTGACGTCCTCCTTGTCATTGATCACCCGCCCCAGTTGGGCCGGTCCCTCGGCCGGGGCCGCGGCCTGCTTCTGCTTGGTCTTAGCCCGGGCGTTATTCTTTTTAATCTGGGCCATCGCCTTGGCCGCCAGGGCCGCGTCATCGGCCTCGTGCTTGGCCTTTAACTCCTTAATCTTCTCCTGGGAGGCCGACTGGTCGACGAAGGGGTGGATCCGAAACTGGGGAAAGCCGAGCTCCTGGTAGCGGTGTTCAATCCGGTCGAGCAGCTTCTCGACCAGCATCTTCTTGACGATCTCGTTTTCCACCACCAGGGTCACCCGGCCGTCCTTGACCTCCGGACTGGTCTGTAGGCAGGCCTGCTGGAGCATTGCCGAATCGTGGGCAGTCGTGTTGACGATGTATTCCCAGTAGTCGGCGATCTTTTCCTGGTCAAGTTCGGTCATCGGGCTGCTGATCTTGACCTTGACCCCGGCGATATCGCTAAACCCCCGCTCTAGGGCCGCGGTGAATTCCCGGAAGAGGTTAAAGGGCAGCGCCTGGCGAAAGATCAGGTGGAACTCCCACACCCGGGAATTCTTATGGACGACGACCGACTGGATGGCCGCGTTTTGAAAGGCTGCGGCCCCCTTCTCTGGAAAGTGAATCTGCTCAAGTAGTTTGGCAAACAGTTCATGCCGATTCAATCCCACACTAATGTCCTCCTATCTAAAAATGTGGCGCAAACCCATTTGATTCAGCTTTGCAACCACATTGAATGTTTCAGTATTTAACTAGTTCTTCTGACTGTTTAATTGCTTCAGCAGGATGCCAACCGTGTTGGCAACTTCCTCCTGCTTGACCTCGATAGTCTCACCGGTCTTGCGGATCTTGACCTCGACGATCCCGTCGGCGGCCTTCTTCCCGATGGTGATCCGGATTGGCAAACCAATCAGGTCGGCGTCGGCAAACTTGACCCCGGCCCGTTCCTTCCGGTCGTCAACCAGGACTTCGTAGCCGGCAGCGGTCAGCTGCTGGTCAATCGCGTTAGCCATCGCCATCTGGTCATCCTTCTTGGCGTTAACCGGGATGACGTGAACGTCGAACGGCGCAATGCTGTCGGGCCAAACTAACCCATTTTCATCGGCGTTTTGTTCGGCCACGGCGGACAGGAGCCGGGTCACCCCGATCCCGTAACAACCCATGATGACGTCAACCAGGCGACCGTTCTTGTTCAGAACCTGGGCACCGAACTTATCGGAATAGTGGGTTCCCAGCTTGAAGATGTGCCCGATTTCAATTCCCGGAGTAAACTTGATCGGGTGACCGTCAGGGGCAATTTCCCCTTCCTTGACGTTCCGGAAGTCACCGAATTGGTCGACCCGGAAGTCCCGGTCGATGTTGGCGTTAATGTAGTGGTGACCGTCATCGTTTGCCCCGCAGGCCATGTTAACCAGTACCTTGACGTAGTTATCGGCCAGGATCTTGACGTCCTCACCGACCCCTACTGGGCCCAGGGAACCTGGGTGGGCTCCCAGGTACTTAACTGCCTGGTCCTCGGTGGCCAGGGTCAATTCTTCACAGTCAAGGGCATCGGTTACCTTGGCCTCGTTGACCTCGTCATTGCCCCGCATCAGAACCATGACTGGTTGGTAGTCGTCCTCACCCATCTTGGCTATGAAGAACATCGCCTTCAGGATCTGGTCGGCATCAATACCCAGGCTCTCGGCCGCCTCATCAACGGAGTGGGCACCAGGAGTCGCCTTCTTGGTCAGTTCGGCTGGTTCCGCCGTCTGTTGAACTCCGGTAAACTTACTAGTGGCCTTTTCGAGGTTGGCAGCGTAGTCACCATCGGTGTAGGCGATCACGTCCTCACCGACCTTGGCGGGTGCGGAGAATTCCTGAGAGTTCTTTCCCCCCATCGTTCCGGAGTCGGCCAGGATAACCTTGTAATTCAGACCCACCCGGTCAAAGATGTTCCGGTAAGCCTGGGCCTGCTTATCATAGGCCTCATCCAGGCCGGCTTGGTCGGCAGAGAAGGAGTAGCCGTCCAGCATCTCAAATTCCTTGCCCCGCAGGATCCCGTAACGTGGCCGATCCTCATCACGGAACTTGTCCTGGAGTTGGTAAACCACCAGAGGCAGCTTCTTGTAGGACTTAATGCTGTCCCGGATGACCTCGGTGAAGGTTTCCTCGTGGGTTGGACCCAGGATGAAGTCCCGGTCGCGCCGGTCCTTGAGCTTAAAGAGATTATCCCCGTAGCTTTCGTATCGACCGGATTTCTTCCAGAGGTCGGCCGGCAGGAGGGCGGGCATCATCATTTCGACGGCATCGGCCTTGGCCATCTCGTCACGAATAATGTTTTCCACCTTCCGGATGACCCGGTAGGCCAGCGGCAGGTATGACCAAACCCCGGCGGAAACCTGGTAGATGTAACCGGCCCGGATCATCATCTTGTGACTCAGGGCCTCGGCATCACTCGGTGCCTCTTTCTTGGTTGGAATCAAAATCTTTGATTGTCTCATAAAAAATACTACTCCTCCAAAATCAATTTTAATGAATGAAATAACGTTGAATGTCGTTCCAGGTGACAAGAATCATCAACAGCAATAAGAGCATGAACCCGATCATGGTTACCACGCCCTCAGCCTTTTCGGGAATTGGTCGCCGGATGATGGCCTCAATGATGTTCAGGAGCAACTTGCCCCCGTCCAGGGCCGGAATCGGTAACAGGTTGACAATCCCCAGGTTAATCGATAGCAGGGCTAGGAAGTTCAGCACCCCATTGAAGCCCAGGGCGGTTGCCTGTGACGTCCCCGCATAGATCGCCACGGGGCCACCCAGGTCGTTGAGACTAAAGCCATGTGTAAACATACTCCCCAGCACGCTAAAAATCAAGGTTCCGGCCTGGACAAACTGTTGCCAGCCGAAGAGTAGCCGGGCCTTGATCCCGGTCTTTTGTTCCTCGATGATTCCGATCTGACCGACCCTTTCCTTGCCCTGGTGAACCGTCTTGGGAACGACGGTCACCTGGTGCTGCCGATAGCCACGTTCGTAGGTCAGGCGGACCCGTTTGCCTGGCTGACTGGAAATCTTGGTGGCCAGTTCACCCCAGTTGCTGACCGTAGCGTTGCCGACCTTGGTGATCCGGTCACCAGCGACCAGCCCGGCCTTGGCCGCCACCGAGCCGGTGTTAACCTTGCCGAGGCGGTTGCTGTTGGTGGGCACCCCACTGAGGGTGAACCCCAGGATGATGAAGACGACCAGGGACAGGATGAAGTTGTTCATCGGCCCGGCGAAGTTGGTCATCATCCGCGCCGGCAGACTGGCGGACCGGAACTGGACATCCCGGGGCGCAATCTGGACGTGGGTCCCGTCACGCTCGATGATCACGGCATCGTGGTTGACGTCGTAGTTCTTTAGCTGGTCCTCATCACCGTTGACGTAGCCCTTAATCCAGAGACCATCGGTGAGATCACAGTCAACGAGCTGCAACGGGATCCCCTGGAGGAGGGCCGTTTTATTGCTAGCGTTGATGGTGACCACCTGGCCCTGGTCGTTGAGCTGGACCGTCACCGGGGTCCCCGGTCGGAGCTCATCCAGGTCTTCGTCATCGTTGCCGGCCAAGCGGACGTATCCCCCGACCGGCAGGAGCCGGATGGTATAGGTAGTACCGTTCTTACGACGCCACCAGAGTTTGGGCCCCATCCCGATTGAGAACTCCCGGACTAGGATACCAGCTCGTTTGGCAAAGAAGTAGTGGCCGTATTCATGAACCAGGACCAGGATCCCAAACACCAGGATAAAGGTAATAATTGTTACTATCACATGATCCCCTCTTTGATGCTGTAGTTATTAGATAATTCCAAGTAGGTGCAACATTGGCATCACGATCAGCATGCTATCAAACCGGTCTAGGATACCACCATGACCAGGCAGGATCTTTCCGGAGTCCTTGACCCCGTAGTAGCGCTTCAGTGACGACTCAATCAGGTCACCGAACTGGCCCATGATCGAAAGGACAATGGTCAACAGGATCATCGGTAGCCAGGCGCCACCAACCGGCAGGAAGTACAGGTAGACCGCCAGGATGATCGTGGCCGCCACCGTCCCACCGATGGAGCCCTCCCAGGTCTTGTTGGGACTGATCTTGGGTGCCAGTTTGTTCTTACCAATCTTACGTCCGATCAGGTAAGCGCCACTATCGGTCAGCCATACGATCAGCATCCCGTACAGGAGGGTGATAAAGTTGATCGACCGGGCGACCACGAAGTAGTGGAAGCCCATTCCAATGTAGAGCATCGCCAGGGTCAATACCCCGACATCGTCAAAGGTGAACCGCTGCTTGCGTAAGACTGTGTGCAGCAGGAGCAGGACCACCAGGACATAGAAACCAAACCACCGGGTTGCCACACTGGGCAAGAAGTCCAGCCAGCTGTCTGGCAAAATCAGCAGGGCCACCCCCAGGTAACTGACGATTGCCTCAAAGGAGATCACAAACATCTTCTTCATGACCAGGATCTCCGACATAGCGATAATTCCCAGGGCAACCGCCGCGATCGTCAGCGGCCAACCGCCGTAAATGATCAACGGGATAAAGATTGCCAGGGCAACCACCGCGGTAATTATCCGTGTTTTCATTATTCTTACTCCTTTACTTGTTTACTAGGCCACCGAAGCGCCGGTGCCGACCCTGAAAGTCGATGATGGCCCGTTTCAGGGTCTCACCGTCAAAGTCCGGCCAGTGTTCTGGCATAAATTCAAGCTCACTGTAGCCGATTTGCCAGAGCATGAAGTTACTGATCCGTTCCTCACCACTGGTCCGAATCAATAGATCCGGATCGGCCAGGTCGCCCAGCGGGGCTGACATCAGGTGGTCACTAATCGTCTGTTCCGTGATGGCCGCGGAATCCAATTGGCCATTCTGGACCTCCGTGGCAATCGACCGGACCGCCCGGGTGATTTCATCCCGACTGCCGTAGTTCAGGGCAAAGTTCAGGATCATCCCGTCGCAGTCGGCCGTATCCTTAATTGCGTCCTTGACGGCCTGTTGCGTTCCCCCTGGCAGCCGGGTGATGTCCCCCATCACCATGACCCCGACGTTGTGCTTGACCAGGTCCGGGACAAAGGTCGCAAAGAAGCGGATCGGCAGCTGCATCAGGTAGTTGACCTCCGTAGCGGGCCGCTTCCAGTTCTCGGTGGAGAATGCGTACAGGGAAAGGACCTTCACGCCGAGATCACTGGCCGCGATGGCCACCTTCTTGACCGTCTGCATTCCCTGCTTATGGCCGGCTACCCGTGGCAAGTGTCGGGCCTGTGCCCAACGGCCGTTACCGTCCATGATAATTGCAATATGAGCCGGAATCCGGTCCATGTCTAATTTTCGTTCCGTGTTTGTGTCTTTTTTACTAGAAAACACCGACTTCGCCTCCGTTTAGTTGGTTTTTGACAAATAATCACCCATTAATTATAAGGCTCTTAAGGACAAAAAGCCACCACGCCCGGAAAAGCAAAAGACGAGGATGGGGCTGCCCATCCTCGTCAATCGTGAACATGGTTTAATTAACCTTCGAGCAATTCCTTTTCCTTGGCACCGGCGATGTCTTCCAGGTTCTTGATCCCGGCATCGGTCTCGTCTTGAACCTTCTTCTCCAGGTCGTGGAACTCGTCATCGTTGAAGTCACCGTTCTTGTTACCCTTCTTCAGGTCGTCCATGGCTTCCCGCCGGACGTTTCGAACAGCCACCTTGGCCTTCTCCAGTTCGGCCTTGACGTCCTTAACCAGTTCCTTACGCCGGTCTTCCGTCAGTTGCGGAATGATCAACCGAATGGCACTACCATCGTTTTGTGGCGTCAGGCCCAGGTTAGAGGCGTAGATGGCCCGTTCGATTTCTTCCAGGATGCTGCCATCATATGGCGTGATCAGCAATTGCCGAGCCTCCGGAATCGTGATCGAGGCCACCTGGTTCAACGGGGTCGGTGCCCCATAGTATTCAACCTTGACGGAGTTGAGCAGGCTGGCGTTGGCCTGGCCGGCCCGAATGTCGGCCAGTGTCCGCTGCAGGGCCTCGCCGGACTTCTTCATCTTGTCCTTGGCACCGTTTAAAATATCTTTACTGTTAGCCATAATTAGTCCCCCTCAATGGTCGTGCCGACTTGTTGGCCGGTCACAACCTTCATAATGTTTCCTGGCGTATTGAGATTAAAGACTACCAATGGAATGTGGTTGTCCATCGACAGTGAACTAGCCGTCGTATCCATGACGTGCAGGTTCTTTTCGATCAGGTCCATGTGGGTTAAGTGGTCAAACTTAACGGCACTGGCATCCTTATTCGGGTCGGCGGAGTAGACACCATCAACCCCGTTCTTTCCCATCAGGATCGCGTCGGCATTGATTTCCGCTGCCCGCAAGGCCGCCGTCGTGTCGGTGGAGAAGTATGGACTCCCGGTCCCCCCGGCAAAGATGACGATCCGATCCTTCTCCAGGTGCCGGATGGCCTTCCGCCGGATGTATGGTTCCGCAATCTGGCGCATCTCAATAGAAGTCTGCACCCGGGTTGGGACGTCGATAGACTCCAGGGCATCCTGCAGAGACAGGGCATTCATAATGGTGGCCAGCATGCCGATGTAGTCAGCCTGGGCCCGTTCCATGCCGAGCTGTTCACCAGTGACCCCCCGCCACATGTTACCACCGCCGACCACGATGGCAATCTGAACGCCCAGGTCATGGACGGCCTTGAGTTCCTTAGCAACATCCTTCAAAACGGGTGGATTGATCCCAAAGCCCTTTTCACCGGCCAGCGCCTCACCGCTCAGCTTCAAGATAACACGATTGTATTTAATATCAGCCATGATTTTCCTCCTCAAACTATCTGCTGATCGAGCATTGTAAAAAAGGACGTACTGACCCCAGCACGTCCTTTCGCCAAGCGAACCTTAGTTCATTTGGTCCTTAACTTCTTGAGCAAAGTCATCCTGCTTCTTTTCGATTCCTTCACCGACTTCGTAACGGATGAAGGACTTCAGCTTACCATTGTTGGCGGAAACGTATTCGGCAACCGTTTGGTCGGGGTTCTTAACAAAGTCTTGGTCAGCCAGGCAGATCTGGGATAAGAACTTGTTAAGACGACCTTCAACGATCTTGTCGACGATCTTAGCAGGCTTGCCTTCGTTCAGCGTTTCTTCCTTGAAGACGGCCCGTTCGTGGTCGAGACGGTCCTTGGAAACATCGTCACGCGTCATAAATTCAGGGTTGATAGCTGCAACATGCATTGCCACGTCCTTGGCAGTTGTTTCATCGCCGCCTTCGAGAACAACTAAGGCTGCAATCTGGCCACCCTGGTGCAGGTAGGCACCGAAACTGTCACCATCATCCTTTTCAACCACGCTGAACCGACGAAGACTAACCTTTTCACCAGTCTTTTGCGTAGTGCTGATGATGTCATCCTTCAGGGTACCGTTAGCCGTCTTGATGGCCAGGGCTTCGTCAACGTTAGCTGGCTTGTTTTCGCTGATCAGCTTCGTAACTTCCTTGAGCAGGGCCTTGAATGGGTCACTGGCAGCAACGAAGTCCGTTTCGGAGTTCAGTTCAACAATGGCTGCTGTGTTCCCATTAATGGCAACGTCAGCCAAACCTTCGGCAGCCACCCGGTCGCTCTTCTTGGCAGCCTTGGCAATCCCCTTTTCACGAAGGTAGTCCATTGCCTTGTCCATGTCACCGTCGCTGGCAACCAATGCCTTCTTGGCATCCATGATCCCGGCACCGGACTTCTTCCGTAATTCCATAACTTGAGCAGCTTTAATTTCAGCCATGACTAGATCTCTCCTTTAAATAATCAATGGGATTTTCAAAAAAAGGGCTGTTTGTACTTAGGGCCACTATGGTCCATAACACAAAACAGCCCAAGTATTTAATAACTTAATGTTAGTCTTTGCCTTCAACGCTGTTCTTGAGGTTCTTCAGGGAATCTTCACTAACAGTTTCGTCTTCGGCGTTGTTGTCGTCAGCAGCGGCATCTGCTTGTTGTGCATCGTCTTGACCCTGCTTACCTTCAACAACGGCATCAGCCATCTTGGAAGTGATCAGGCGGACGGCACGGATAGCGTCATCGTTTGATGGAATTACGTAGTCGATGTCGTCTGGGTCCGTGTTGGTGTCGACCATGGCAACGATCGGAATGTGCAGCTTTTGTGCTTCCTTAACCGCGATTTGTTCCTTGTGTGGGTCAACGATGTACATAACATCTGGGATCCGTGGCATGTCTTCGATACCGCCAAGGAACCGTTCCAGCTTTTCACGTTGCTTCGTCAGAACGGCAACTTCCTTCTTTGGCAGAACGTCAAAGGTACCGTCTTCGGACATCTTCTTGAGTTCCTTCAGACGAGCGATCCGTGATTGGATGGTCTTCCAGTTGGTCAGGGTACCACCTAACCAACGGTGGTTAACGTAGTATTGACCGGCACGGGTAGCTTCTTCTTCGATAGAATCTTGAGCCTGCTTCTTAGTACCAACGAAGAGAACTACGCCGCCGTTAGCAGCAACGTCCTTCATGTAGTTGTAAGCAGTGTCGATCATCTTGACCGTCTTTTGCAGGTCGATGATGTAGATCCCGTTACGTTCAGTGAAGATGTATTCTTCCATCTTTGGGTTCCAACGACGAGTTTGGTGACCGAAGTGGACACCGGCTTCAAGCAATTGCTTCATAGTAACAACAGACATAATAAACCTCCAAAAATGTTTTTTCCTCCCCGCGGCTCCGCTAGCCCGAGAACCCTCACGCAAAGGGCACGTCTCTGGCTATCACCACGGGTGTGTTATATGTTGTTAAACACCGTTTAATAGTATACAAAAAAGCTTGTCCATTGACAAGCTTTTTGGCCCCTTAATTTAGGGAATGGTAGTGGTTCAACCGGTAAAAGTGGGCAACGCTGATACCATGAGCGGCCAGGTAGGCGACCTTCCTGGCCCGGGGTTGGTGCTTGAAGTGGTATTCAGCACTCAGGGCATCGTGTTTCTGATCAAAAGCGACCTGGTAGATCAAGCGCAGAGGGTGGCGGGCATGCACCCGGGTATACTTGGCCCCCCGCCCGGCCTGGTGGGTAGCAAACCGCCGGGCGACGTCGGTGGTAAAGCCGCAGTAGAGGGTATCGTCGGCACAGTAAAGAACGTACATATAATACTTACGCTTGGCCATAGAGCAACTCCCGAACTGCTGGCAGGTACTGGCCATCCTCCCCACTGACGATCAGCGGCGGCACCACCTTCAGGCCACCAGGTTTACCATCCTTGATCACCTCCAGGAGGAGCATGTTGGCATCCCGGCCCGGCTTGGGGTGGATAAACCGCAAGCGCTTGGGGACCAGGCGGTGCTCCTGCATCGTTGTCATGATCTCAGTCAGCCGATCGGGCCGGTGCACCAGGTAGCCGTGACCATTCATCTTCAGCAGGCCGCTCATCTGCGTTGCGACCGTCACCAGGTTGGTAGCGATCTCGTGGCGGGCAATCGCCAGGTAGCGGTTGGGGTTCTTCTGGCTCTTGGCGGTCACCGGGAAGTAGGGAGGATTGCAAAGGACGACGTCAGCCGAGTCCTTGGGGACCTCTTCAAAGACATCGGCAATGTCCATGTTGAGGACCCGGTAACGGTCGGTGAGCTGGTTGAGTTCCACACTGCGCCGAGCCATGTCGGCAATCCGGGGCTGCAGTTCCACCTCGGTAAAGGTCCCGCCAAGCTTGTTGTGCAAGAAGAGGCCGATCGCCCCGTTACCGGCACAGAGGTCAACCGTGCGCAATTTGTGGCGGTGGTTAGGCCGCACGAAATCGGCCAGCAGGACCGCGTCGAGTGAAAAGGCAAAGCAAATTGGGCTCTGGATGATCTGCACATCCTGACTGTATAGCTGGTCGATCCGTTCGTCGTCTTTTAATAGGGAAGCTGGTTCCATTTTGTCACGTTCCTTTCGTGATTCGCCCCTTGCATCCGGGCGCTTTTTTCGTCATACTTAAAGGCTAGAGATCAAAAATTTGAAGATTGGAAGAACAATCATGCTTTACAATTTTTTAGTACACCTCATTAACCCCCTGCTCAACCTGATCAACGGTCGGACCAGGGTTTACAATCGTGAAAACCTGCCCGATGGCAACTACATCATCGTGGCCCCCCACCGGACCTGGATGGACCCGGTCCTGATCGCCCTGGTGGTCTGGCCAAAGAAGTTCAGCTTCATGGCCAAGAAGGAGCTCTTCGCCAACCCGATCGCCGGTTGGTTTCTCAAGAAGCTCAATGCCTTTCCGGTCGACCGTAAGCACCCCGGCCCCTCGGCGATTAAGAAGCCGGTGACCATTTTGCGCAAGAGCGACCTGTCAACAATCATCTTCCCGTCCGGGTCCCGCTACTCTGCCAAACTCAAGGGTGGGGCAATTGTGATTGCCAAGCTAGCCAACGTCCCCCTCGTCCCGGTCGTCTACCAGGGCCCGCTGAAGTTTAGCCAGCTCTTTACCCGTAAACACCGGCACATCGCCTTTGGGAAGCCGATCTATATCGATCGCAAGCAACGGCTGACCGACGAGAATCAGGCCAAAATTGAGCAAGAAATGCAGACGGCCTTCGATGCCCTCGATAAGCAGATCGACCCGAGTTTCCACTATGTCATGCCACCAAAACCAGCGGATGACGATTTCTAAATAAAAAAGGATGCGGCAACGCATCCTTTTTTATTACTTGCGGTTTGCTTTCCGCGCTTGAGCCTTCATGGTCTGCATCATCTGGTGAAGCTTACGGCTAGAAGGCTTTTGCCCCATCTGGAGCATCATTGTCCGCAGCATTTCTTCTGAAATTGGTGGATTATTACGAAGGTAATTTTCCATGTACTTACGGGCGCCGAAGAAACCGGCAACCAGGCCAACCAACAGTGCGATGATGGCCCATAAAATCGTCATACCCACGACTAATTCCTCCTTTGGTTAATTACCTTTCCATCTTACACGAAAGAAAGGGTCTTGAAAAGAGAAAATCAGTGCTTAGTCGTCACGCAGGCCCTTTTTACGTTGGATCTCCCGAACCTTTTCCGGGGTGACTTCTTTACCGTCCTTGTCGAAAATCCGCATCATCTCAATGTTACTGCGCATTGCCTCCCGGAAGTTCTTGATGTATTCCCGGCGCAGGCGTTCACGCTCCCGGGTCTCAGCCTCGGTCAGCCCTTCCTTCTTGTTCTTGTGAGCCAACTCGTTGATCCGCTTCAAGAGCTTATCTTGTTCTTCTGATTCAGCCATGTCTGTCTTCCCCTCCAATCATTTTGACACCTTCAACGGCTCGATTTTACCGAATTTAGGGCCTGATTGCAACTTTTCCGTCAACGGAAAAATTCCAGCGAACGTACGTTTGAAATATGGTCGATACTATGCTATCCTTAACATAATAAGAATGATAATGAGGTGTTATTATGCCACGATCCGCTAAGAACAAACAGATGGCGGTCCTCGCCTACATTCACAAACAGGTCACCGAACACGGCTATCCACCGACGGTCCGGGAAATCTGCAGTGCGGTCGGCCTGTCATCAACATCAACCGTCCACGGTCACATCAACCGCCTGATCGAAAAGGGGTTTTTACGTAAGGACTCCGCCAAACCACGGGCCTTGGAGATCACGCCGAAGGGGCTCGACCTCCTCGGGGTCAAGCCCATTCAGACCAAGATCCCGATGCTGGGCGTGGTCACTGCCGGCCAGCCCATCCTGGCGGTCCAGGACGCAACCGACTTTTTCCCGGTGCCGCCTTCGATCCAGGACAACAATGACCTCTTCATGCTGAAGATCCGGGGAACCAGTATGATCAAGGCCGGGATCCTTAACGGCGATGACGTAATCGTCCGTAAACAGTCAACGGCCCGCAACGGTGACATCGTGATTGCGATGAATGATGATAATGAGGCGACCTGCAAACGCTTCTTCAAGGAGAAGGACCGTTTCCGCCTTCAACCCGAAAACGACACAATGGACCCCATTTTTCTGCAAAATGTTAAAATTCTCGGTAAGGTGATCGGTCTGTTCCGTGACCACATCTTTTAAAGCACAAAACCACCCACGTTGGTAAGCAACGTGAGTGGTTATTTTTTATATTACCGGCGTTGATAGATCCGCTGGTGGTTCTTCTGCCCAGCCAAGACAAACGGTGCCTGGTCGGCCTGGGTGTCGAACTGGACATCCTCCGCCCGCATCCCCAGCTGACTGTTAAACAGCTGCTCATACTTGGCCACCGAAACCTGGTGCCGCCCGGCGAGGTCATGTGGTATATCACTGAGGGCCGTGGCAAAGCCTGGTTGAATAATCCCACTGTAGAATTCGCCCTCCGCACCAGAGCCGTAGGAGAAGAGGCCGAGCCGGTCACCGGCCGCTACGGCACCATTTTGCAGGAGCGACATCAAACCCAGATAGAGGGACCCCGTGTAGAGGTTACCAACCTGCCGGCAGTAAACCTGGCTGGCCGCTAGCTGGTCGCGGAGTCGGTTGGCCACCGCGTCGGTCCGATCCTGGAGCACCGCCTCCAGAGCCTTCTTTCCCATCTTAGTGAATGGCAGGTGGAAGGCAATCCCGGCAAAGTCCGCTAACTCCCGCCCGGTCCGCTGCTGGTAGCGGGTCAGGGTATTTTTGAAGAAGTCGATGTAAACATTTGTAGAGTACTTGCCGTCGACGAGCGCCTCAGTCGCATACAGCGGCCGCCAAAAGTCCATCACATCCCGGCTGTAGGAAACACTCGTCGGTTCAATCGCTAGGACGCGCGGGTTGGCACTGACCAGCATGGCGACTGCCCCAGCCCCCTGGGTCACCTCGCCCGGGGTGTTGAGCCCATAGCGGGCAATGTCAGCGGCGATTACCAGGACCGTCTCCTGGGGATTGAGGGCCACCAAGCCGCGGGCAAACTGAATGGCGGCCGTGCCGGAGTAGCAGGCCTCCTTGAGTTCCACCGTCCGGACGTAGTCATCGAGGCCCAGCAGGTGCTTAATGTAGATGGCACTGGCCTTGGAGTTGTCGATCCCTGACTCAGTGGCCACGATCAACGTTGACAAACGTCGCGCCAGGTCGGGCGTTAACAGTTTTTGGGCCGCCCGGGCACCCAGGGTCACGATGTCCTGGGTGGGCGGAACCACGGCCTGCCGATCCTGACCGATCCCAATCGTGTACTTGTTTGGATCGACCCCCCGCTTGGCCGCCAGCTCCGTCAGGTCAATGTACTGGTCTGTGGTGGCGAAGGCCATCTTGTCAATTCCAATCTTCATCTTCTCAGTCCCTTTCCATTCGATCCATCGTTTTGTTTAACAACTCGTCAACCGTATTATTACCCTGGTTGATGGCATGCCCCTTGGTCCAGACAAACTGCAAATGCGGGAAACGGGGCAGCAGGGTCAGGACCCGTGCCCACAGCTCCTGGTTGGCAACGGGCTTCCCACCGGCCGTGACCCAGCCCCGGCGACGCCAGCCATAGAGCCAGCCCTTGGTGATCGGGTCAAGAACATAGTGCGAGTCCAGGGTCGCCGTGATTGACTCCTCATTCAGTCGGTGGTCAAGCAGGTACTCCAGCGCCCTGATCAGGGCCGTCACCTCCATCTTGTTGTTGGTAGCGCCAAACTCGCCTCCTGTTCCCGTGATCCGCTGCTGGTGATCCTCGATCAGGTAGGCCCAAGCCGCCTTGTCATTCTGTTTGACGTGTTGACCACGCTTGTTGCCATGATTCCGCGAGCCACCGTCCGTATACAGGCGAATGGTGGGGGTAGCCGCCGCTGGCTCCGTTGAGTCCAATGAAAGACTCAGCTGCTGCGGCCGGGCCACCGGTCGCCCGACCCCCCTTAGCCAGGCGGTCGCCGCTGCCCGGCTAGGGAAGCTCTTATAGACGGCACCCGCAAAGCCACTGACCTGGCGCTGGCAATCTGGCCAGGAGGTATAGATTCCCGGTCGACGGCCCCTTTTGACTGCGTAAAATTTCTGTGCCACTAGTCATGCCTCCAAAATAAAAAGAGTCCTTATAAGTTAAGGACTCCCGATCATATTTAAAGGAGAGTACAGGATTTGAACCTGCGCGCCCGCTCAACACGGGTTCGCCGGATTTCGAGTCCGGTGCATTACCACTCTGCCAACTCTCCAAAATTCAACTATTACATTATAGCAAGTTTTCATTCCTGCGTAAAGTGCAACAGTTGAAAGGCTAACCTAGTTGCCTTGGTTAGCGATATCATACGTCGTCTGACCATTCTTCGCCGTGTAGAGGGCCTGCTTGGTGTTGGATGGGTTGACGATACTGATTGCGTATTCACCCTTCAAGACCTTATCGACCTGCTTCGAGTTTTCTTTGATCGACTTGGTCAGATTTGGCCATCCCATCTGGTCGGCCTGGCTCGGGTCCTGAATCAGGGCCTGGATTGCCTGGACGGTGTCATCATCCGTCGGCTTGATCTTATAGGTCTTGGTTGCCTCATCAAAGGAAACCGTCCCGAGCTTGGTGTATCCCTTCTGGAGCTGCCGCAAAACGGCCATTTCCCGGCTCTCCTGATCAGCCTGATTGCTCTGTTCATTCATGCTTCCCAGTTTGTTGGAAAACGAACTGCTTCCCTGGACCACCCGGGAAGAGGAGGACTGTTGACTGGCCTGATGCTGGTTATGGTGGAAGTAAGGCAGGTTAATGGCCCCGTAGATTACTGCTGCCAGGCTCAGCACCACGATGATGGTTCCGGCCTTCCATTCACGATACTGCTGCCACGAGTTGGCCAGGTAAAAGCCCCCGAGGATCAACATCAGTGCACCAAAAATAACTAAAAAGATCATATAAATCGATACCTCTTTTCAAGTGACCAGCCCCGTCGTGGTCTGGTCACTCGATAATTCATTCCGCCGATTGACGCCTAGATATAGCAAAGAGACTGAGCATCCCCTCAGTCTCTTCAGTTTAGAACTCCATCAAGGCCTTCATGTCGTAATCCTTGATCTTCTCACGGCCGTGCAGGTCCTTCAGTTCAATCAGGAAGGCACAACCGACAACGATGCCGCCCATCTTTTCGACCATCTCAATCGTGGCGGAGATGGTACCACCGGTGGCCAGCAGGTCATCAACTACCAGAACCCGTTGACCGGGCTTGATTGAGTCCGCCTCCATCTGCAAAGTGGCCGTGCCGTACTCCAGGTTATAGCTGGCACTGATTGCCTTGCGCGGCAGTTTCCCCTTCTTGCGGGCCGGGGCAAAGCCAACCCCCAGTTCACGGGCGATTGGGCAGCCCACGATGAAGCCCCGGGCCTCGGGACCAACCACCATGTCAACCTTCTTATCCCGTGCATAGTCAGATAATTCATCCGTTGCCTGCTTGTATGCCTCACCGTCGGCCATCAACGGTAAGATATCCCGGAAAATGATCCCCTTTTCGGGATAGTCTGGAATACTAGCAACGTATTTATAGAGGTCTAAAGTCATACAAAAATTGTCTCCTTTAATTCATCTTAAGGCACTGTAGTATCCATTGGGTAACGGTTGCCGCATCATCATATAATAAGGTCTTCTCTGCTTGATAACGGGCAAGCTGTTGTTGATACCGTGTCGTTTGTTTCAAATCTGTCTTACCACTTGTCGGTTGCAGATTTAAAACACCATGTTTCATTGTAACAAATCCCGCCTCAGAAAACACTTGAATTACCAAATTTAATCGTTCTTCATTCATTTTTAAGTATTTACTCATTGCCGGCCGCTGGCCGGGCCACTGCACCTGGGGGTACTGTTTCAGGAACTTGAAGGCCAAGGCAAAGTCGGCCCGGTTTGGCATCCCCGCCAGGTAGGCACTATGCCGGCTAGCCAGCAGGAGACGGACCACGGCCGGTGCCCCACTGTCATTTTGAAACAGCTGTTTGCAGCTGGCCAAGCTGTCTGGGAGGTCTACCAGGGTCACCGTCTTACCAGCCAGGTCCATCTGGCTAGCCGCGGCGGGCGTCAGGGCGTGCGCCTCCCCAACGTGCGGGGCCACATTGTTTCGTAGGCGGTCATCATAGACGACATACTCACCGGCCGCCTGGAAATGAGCGGGCCGCAGGTGGGCCGTCCGCTCGTCCAGGATCATGGTTCCCCGTACCCGGGCATCAACCAGCATCAGCTGAACCTGGCGCTTCCCATGCCACTCGTTAATGGCGACCTTGGCGGCAATATCAAGCTGGCCGCCCCGCGCCCGAAAGAGCTGACTCGCCGCGCCCCAGCCAAAGGCTACCACCGCCAGGGCGGCCTGCTTCCCCGGCAGCATAAACTTCAGGTGACTGTTATCCTTGCCCATGGTTTTCACGTTCGTCGGGTGAACATCACGCAGCTCAAAGACTGGCTCCTCATTGTCCGGGCCAAACGGGGCCAACTTCTGCAGGTCATCATAGAGCTGGGCATCAACCTGCTGAGACTGCAGCTGACCAGCCAACAGCAACGGGGCCGGCTGGTGCCAGTCGAAACCTTGCTTGGTCGCCTCAGCACGCAGGGCGGCCCGCAGCTCGGCCAGTTTCGCCACTTCAAACGACAGACCACAGGCGGCCGGGTGCCCCCCAAAGGCCGTCATCAGATCACGGTGGGTATCCAGGGCGGTAAAGAGGTTGAAGCGATCATCACTTCTCCCCGAGGCCTTGGCCACCTGACTGTCCCCCGTGGTGCTGGCCACGATGGTTGGCTTACCAGTCTGTTCGCGAATCCGGCTGGCGACAATCCCGAGGATCCCCTGGTGCCAGTCATGCCCCAGGAGAACGAGGACAGGCTGGTCCTGGTTCTCCGCCGCCTGAGCCTGGGCAACAGCGGCCGTCATCACCTGGTCAACCAGTTGACGCCGCTGCTGATTGGCCGCCTCAACCTGAGCGGCCAGCTGTTGACCCTTGGTGTCATCGAGGGTTGTCAGCAGCTCGACTCCGAGGCTCGCATCGGCGACCCGCCCGAGGGCGTTGAGCCGGGGGGCAATTCCGAACGCAATGTCCTGGTCAGTCAAGTGCTGCTCATTCAGGCCCGCCGCCTCCACCAGGGCGTGCAAACCCGGACGCAAGCCTTGCCGGAGCTCCTGAATCCCCATTGTGATCAGGGCACGGTTCTCGTCAGCCACACTGACCACATCGGCGATCTCGCCAATCGCCACCAGATCAAGCAATTCGCTAGGGAACTCATCGGTCAGGGCCCAGGCCACCTTGAAGGCCACCCCGACCCCAGACAAGCCGGCAAAGGGGTAGTCGCTCCCCGGGTATTGCGGGTGAACAACCGCCACCGCATTAGGGAGTTCATCCGGCAACTCGTGGTGGTCGGTGATTACCACGTCGACCCCCTGGGCCATCACCGAGTCGATGACCTCCTTGCCGCTGACCCCGTTATCAACGGTTACAAATAGCTGGGTCCCCTGGTCAATCAGGTGCTGGTAGGCCGCGGCGTTGGGGCCGTAGCCGTCCTTAAAGCGGTTAGGGATATAGTAGTTGACCTTGGCCCCGACCGCCTGGAGGGTCTCGTACATCACAGCAGTACTGGTGATCCCGTCGGCATCATAGTCCCCGTAGATGGTGATCTGTTCGCCGCGCTCGATGGCGGTCTGAATCCGCTCAACCGCCTTGTCCATGTCGTGCAACTGGTGGGGATCATGGATTAGCTGTGGATCGGCCTTTAGAAAGTCCGCGGCATCCTTAGCAGTCTTGTAGCCCCGCTTGGCCAGCAGGTCCGCCACCACCGAGCTAACCTGAATGTCTGCCGTTAATTTCTTCACCACTGCCGGATCGGCGGCATCTGCTAATTGCCATTTGAACCGTGTCTTAACCATTTTTTCACCCTTAACCTTCTTATTAAGCAACAAGGAAGGGCTGTACCAATTACGATGACAGCCCTCCTTATTTCAACATTGATGTCAAATCCTACAGGTTCTTCTTGTCCTGTTGGAAATCAAAGAATTTCTTGATCGCCCAGTCACCGAGACCCGGGAAGACCTGGTAGGCCCAACCCAGGTAGGCCACGTAGGCAGGAACGTTGATCTCCCGCGTCTTATGACCGACATTGTCCCAGATCCGCTGCGCCAGCTCATCCGGTTCGATAAACATCCATTTTGGCAGGTGGGCCTGGTAGTCCCCCGTCCGGTCAGCCTTCTTGAAGAACGGGGTGGCGATTGGTCCCGGATTAACCGTCAGAACCTGAACCCCATAGTCGGCAACCTCCATCCGCAGCACATTGTCAAACTGGATGACCCCAGCCTTGGTTGCCGAGTAAACGGCGCTGTTGGGCGTTGGAATCTTGCCGGCCAGGGAGGCAATATTGATGATCGCCCCATAGCCCTGGTCCATCATCTGCTTAGCCACGCACCGGCTGATGTACATCAGGGCCAGCAGGTTGACGTGAACCATCTCGGCCATCGAGGAATACTTCTCGTGAGCCGCAGCGGTAAATTCGCCCAAGCCCGCCGAGTTGATCAGGACATCGATCGCCCCGACCTCGTGTTGAACCTTCGTCAGAACCCGGTCGATCTCGTTCGGTGAGGTCACATCCAGGGAGTAAGCAAAGGCCGGCCGACCAGACAGGATCAGGCACTTCTTGGCCACTGCCGCCAGCTTTTCCTGGTCACGGGCAATCACCACGACGATGGCCCCACGCCGGGCCGCCTCAAACGCCAGGGCCTTCCCGATCCCACTGGAACCACCGGTGATCAGGACAACCTCGTTTCTTAAGAATCGTAATGCCTTAACGCGTCCTAACATTACTTACCATTCCTTTCCCCTTGCTTGTTAAATGGAATATCAAAAACGTCTAGGTCGTTGACCACCCGGGTTGCCGGGAAGAGGCCCCGCACCTGATAGGCCAACTGGTAGGCCGCCTTACCAGCATACCGGGCCGAGATGTGGGTTAGGAAGAGCCGCTTGGCCCCCGCCTGTTTAGCCACTTCGGCCGCCTGCTTGCTGGTCGAGTGGTAATAGTTATGGGCCAGCTTAGCCTCATCCTTGCCGAAGGTGCTTTCGTGAACCAGGGCGTCGGCATTCCTGGCCAACCAAACCGCATTCTTGGTCTGCCGGGTATCACCCAGGATAGCGACAATCCGTCCCGGCTGGGCAGGACCGATGAAGTCCTGCCCATTCAGGACCCGGCCGTCAGCGAGCTTGACCGTCTTCCCCGCCTTTAGTTGGCCATAGACGGGGCCAGATGGAACATTCATTGCCCGCAGCTTGTCAACCTGGAGCTCGCCGGGGTGGTCGTGTTCAACCACCCGATAGCCAAAGCAGGTGATCTTGTGGTCAAGCCGCTTAGCGTAGACCGTGAAGCCCTGGTCATGAAAGATCTCCCCTTCATGGTTGATTTCCACAAAGTGCAGGGGATAGCTGAGTCGGGACTCACTGACCTGGAGGGCCGTCTGGACAAAGCGCTTGATGCCCACCGGACCGTAGATGGTCAGTGGTTCATCCCCACCCTGAAATGACCGCGAGCTGAGCAGGCCGGGGAGACCAAAGATGTGGTCCCCATGGAGGTGGGTGATGAAGATCTTCTCAATTTTGCGTGGCCGAATGGTCGTGTAGAGAATCTGATGCTGGGTGGCCTCCCCAACATCGAACAACCAGATGGCGTTACGCTCCTCCAACAGACGGAGGGCCACACTGGTGACATTGCGCTGCTTACTAGGTGATCCAGCACCCGTTCCTAAAAATTCAAGTTGCATAGTTTAATTTCCTACCTTCTAAAAAGCTTTATTGAACGAACTCGAAGACGAACTTCTTGATCCGTACCAGGTCACCATCCTTGATTCCCTTGGCCCGCAGGGCATCGTCAACCCCCATCGTCCGCAGTTGCCGGGCGAAGCGCAGTTGACTTTGCTCATGGGTCAGGTCAGTCATGTCAAAGAGCCGCAACAGCTTGGCCCCACCGAGGACCCAGGTCCCGTCTTCGTCCTTGCTGATGGTGAAGTCGGCCGTCTCCTTATCCGGAGCCGCCGCCTGATACTCAGCGACCAACTGCTCATCATGACTTTCGCTATCAAAGGCCGGCGTCTGATCCAGCAGGTCAGCCGTCAGCTGCATTAGCTGCTGGACACCCTGGTGAGTTACCGCCGAGATTGGGAAGACCCGGGGCGTCTGGTCCAGGGTTGTGTCAGTGGCCAGTTCCTGCTTGAAGTGGGCCAGGTTATCTGCCGCATTTGGCATGTCCATCTTGGTGGCGACCACGATCTGGGGCCGCTTCAGTAATTCAGGGTCGTAGTTGGCCAGCTCGTGGTTGATCTGCCGGTAGCGCTGAATGGCCTGTTCGGGGTCCTCACTGCTCATGTCGACCAGGTGCAAGAGAACCCGGGTCCGTTCGATGTGCCGGAGAAACTTCAAGCCGAGGCCAACTCCTTTGGCGGCCCCCTCAATCAGGCCGGGCATGTCGGCCATCGCGAAGTCTCGGCCATCGGGTAGCATCACCATCCCCAGATTCGGGACCAGGGTGGTGAACTCGTAGGCCGCAATCTTCGGCTTAGCCCCCGTCACCACGGACAGGAGGGTCGACTTACCAACCGATGGGAAGCCGATCAGGCCGACATCGGCCAGCATCTTCAGTTCGAGTTCCAGGTAGCGATCCTCACCCGGTTCCCCGTTTTCGGCAATCTCGGGAGCCGGGTTCTTGGCGCTGGCAAAGTGGATGTTACCACGACCACCACGGCCACCACGGGCCACCACCAGTTCCTGGCCATTCTTCACCAGGTCACCAATGATCTTACCGGTATCCAGGTCGCGGACCGTCGTTCCCTGGGGCACCGCGATCACCGTGTCGGCAGCACTGGGCCCGGTCATCTGCTTGTTCATCCCGTTACCCCCGTTCTTCGCCTTGAAGATCCGGTGATAACGAAAATCCATCAGGGTCCGTAAGCCCTCGTCGACCTTCAGGATGATGCTACCACCCCGGCCGCCATCACCGCCGGCGGGGCCTCCGTTGGGAACGTATTTTTCACGCCGGAAGGCAACCATCCCGTCGCCACCCTTGCCGGCGTGTGCTTCGATTTTAATCTGATCTACAAACGTGTTCATGCGATTTGTCTCCGTTCTATCATTATTCCTTATAAGTATATTGGAAAATCTGGGAGGCGTCAAAATCAATCGTGACTGCTTCCCTTGGCAACCGCCGCGTTCTTCTGCAGGGAAACCTTAATTAGTTGGGCGGTCGGCCGGTTGATCCCCAGGGCGTGAATGTCATCCACCGAGGCCTGAGCAATCTTGGTGATTGACCCGTAGCGCTTGAGCAGCTTGGTCCGGGTCCGCGGCCCGACGCCCTTGATCTCATCCAGGCGGGAACTCAGGGAGTGGCGGGTGTGGACCCGCCGGTGGAAGGTGATCGCAAAGCGGTGCACCTCGTCCTGGATCCGCTGTACCAGGTAGAAACCCTGACTGCGCGGGTCTAGATTAACGTGCTGGTCTTGGTCACCAAAGAGGAGATCGGCGGTCTTGTGCTTGTCGTTCTTGACCATTCCGACCACCGGGATGTCCAGACCGAGTTCGTTCTCCAAGACGTCCTTGACGGCGTTCATCTGGATCTCACCCCCGTCCATGAAGATCATGTCCGGCATCGGCTTGTTTTCCTTCAGCAGGCGCGAATAACGCCGGCGGATAACCTCCCGGGTGCTAGCGGCCTCGTCGGCGTGATCGATCACCGTCTGCAGCTTGTACTTGCGGTAGAGCTTTTTGGCCGGCTCACCGTCGATAAAGACCACCATCGCACTGACCGGGTCGGCCCCCTGAATGTGGGAGTGGTCAAAGGCCTCGATCTTGTGCCCGGCCGGGAGTCCCAGGGCATCGGTGATCTCCTTCATCGCCCCGGTGGTCTTGCTTTGGTCCATCTCCAGCAGACGGAACTTTTCATCGAGGGTCAGGCGGGCGTTCTCAGCGGCCATCTCCAGCAGGTCACGTTTCTCCCCCCGCTCCGGTGTCCGGGCCGGGATACCGAGGATCTCACTGATCTCTTGGTTGGGCAGACCGGCAGGCAGGAGGATCTCCCGGGGCCGAATGTTGTTCCGTCGATTATAGAATTGGAGGATGAAGCTGGTCATCTCCTCGACCGCGGTATCGACGATTGGGAAGAGCCGCTTCTCCCGTTTCATCAACCGGGCCTGACGGATAAAGAAGACCTGGATCGATAGCCAGCCCTTGTCCATGTAAAAGTTGAAGAGGTCCCGTGGCGTCTTGTCGTTGGAGATGATCTTCTGCTTCTCGACCGTCACCTCAATGTAGTGAAGTTGGTCCCGGATCTCGGCCGCCCGTTCATACTCCAGGGCGGCGGCCGCCTTCTGCATCCGAGCCGTCAGCTGTCGTTTAACTGCCGCCGTGTTCCCGTTCAGGAAGGACTTGATCCGCCGAATCTGCTGGTCATACTCCTCTTTTGGCACCTTCTTGAAGCAGGCGCCCAGACACTGACCCATGTGATAGTAGAGGCAGGGGCGGCCCTGGTAACCGTGACAACGGCGCAGCGGGTAGACCTTCTGAATGAAGTGGAGGGTCTCTTCGGCCGCGTAGACGTTCGGGTAGGGGCCAAAGTAGTAGGCGCCGTCCTTCTTGATCTTGCCGGTGATCATCGTCTGCGGGTCCCGCTCGTTAGTGATCTTGATGTAGGGATAACCAGTCCCCCGCTTCAGTTTAATGTTGAAGTAGGGCTGGTGCTTCTGGATCAACGTGATTTCAAGCAGGAAGGACTCCTTGTTGGTCGAGGTGATGATCGTCTCAAAATCAGCCACCTCCGAGACCATTTTGGCCACCTTTCCGGTGTGACTACTCTTGAAATAAGAACGCACCCGGTTCTTCAGGTTCTTGGCCTTCCCAACGTAGATGATCTGGCCATTGATGTTCTTCATCAGGTAGCAGCCGGGCTTGTCCGGCAGCAACGCGAGTTTATGTTCAAGATGTTCACTTGCCATCGTACCCCTCCGATCAACTTACTAATCATAATATTATAGATTAAAATTCGTCCAAAAGGCAACGAAAGTGCTGGCGTCTGCTTGGACAAGCCGGCCGGTTTATGCTAGCATTTTGGTAAAACACCAAAGGAGCGATGAAGATGGGACTCGTAACACGACGCAGCCAGCAGCTCGACAAGCTCTTCGACCAGTTCGCGGTTGATCCCCGGACCAAGCCGCTGAAGAAGAAGCCGGCCAATACCAAGGACAGCCAGGAAAAGGCTGCTGATAAGAATAAGGATAACCAGACCAAGTAAAAGATGCGGAAACAACGGCGCCCGTGGCGCGGCTGTTTCCGCATCTTTTTATTGTTGTTTCTTGAAGCCGGTCGGATAACGCCGATTCAGCTCGTCAATGTTGGCCTTTGCGACCTCATCAAAAGGAATGTCAGCCCATTCCGCGATCTGTGACAGGTACCACAACACGTCCCCCATCTCATGGGTCAGTTCTTGCCGATCCAATTGCTTGCTCCGGAAGGTGTAGTTCTTCACCAGGTCGACCACCTGGCCCGCCTCCCCGGCCAGGCCAAGGGCACAGTTGGTCAGGACCTGTTCATTTCCGTAGAGGGTCCGCTTGGCTGCCTTTTGGTATTCGTTAAACTCCACTTAATTCATCCCCGTCTGTTTTTCAATCCATTGCCATACCTGATCCTTGCCATGTTTGGTGGTTGCCGAAAAGAGAATCAGCGGCGCATCAGGGGCCATCCCTAGGCGCTTACGAATCTGACTCTCCTGTCGGTTCCAGACGTTGGATTTGACCTTATCACACTTGGTGCCCACTACCAGGGTTGGGATGTGATAAAAGTCCAACCATTCATACATGGAAACATCGTCGGCCGTCGGGACGTGCCGGGCATCAACCAGTTGGATAACGCCCCGCAATTGTTCCCGCTGGGTCAGATATTGTTCAATCATCTGGCCGAATCGTTCCCGTTCCTTCTTGGAGACCTTAGCATAGCCGTAGCCAGGCACGTCAACGAAGTAGAGGCGGTCCTCGACATCGTAGAAGTTAAGGGTCTGGGTCTTCCCGGGCTGGCTGGAGGTGTGGGCGAAGTTACGCCGGTTAATCAGGACGTTGGTCAATGATGACTTGCCGACGTTGGAGCGGCCAACGAGGGCAACCTCCGGGTAATCGGTCTTGGGGTACTGGTCTGCGGCCACCGCACTGATGGTCAGGTTAACGTTGTGTACATCCATCGGTGATCCCTCACTTTGCCTGCTTGGCTGACTTCATGACGTAGCGCGGTTCCTTATGATTGGTGACGCAGCGCTTGTCGATGACCACCTCAGCCACGTCCTTGCGACTTGGCAGCTCAAACATGACGTCACGCATGACCCCTTCGATGATCGACCGCAGGCCACGGGCCCCGGTGTTCCGGGCAATTGCCTGCTGAGCCATCGCCTTCAGTGCGCCATCGGTGAAGGTCAGCTTGCTGCCGTCCAACCGGATCAACTCCTGGTACTGCTTGACCAGGGCGTTCTTCGGTTCGGTCAGGATCCGGACCAGGTCGTGCTCATCCAACTTCTCCAGGGCGGTCATGACTGGCAACCGGCCGATGAACTCGGGGATCAGCCCAAACTTGAGTAGGTCCTCGGGAATGACGTGTTGGAGAATGTTCTTCTCGGTGATGTTGTTGGCCTCATTGGAGTCGGTACCGAAACCGATCGTCTTCTCGCCGAGGCGTTCCTTGACGATCGTTTCAATCCCGTCAAAGGCCCCACCGACGATGAACAGGATGTTCTTGGTATCCACTTGGATAAACTCCTGTTGGGGGTGTTTCCGCCCGCCCTGCGGTGGCACGTTGGCAATTGTCCCTTCCAGGATCTTCAGCAAGGCCTGCTGGACCCCTTCACCGGAGACGTCCCGAGTGATTGAGACGTTTTCGGACTTCTTGGCAATCTTATCGATTTCATCGATGTAGATGATCCCCTTCTCGGCCCGTTCCACATCAAAGTTAGCGGCCTGCAAGAGTTTCAGGATGATGTTTTCCACGTCCTCACCGACGTAACCGGCCTCGGTCAAGGTCGTCGCATCGGCAATCGCAAACGGCACGTTCAGGATCCGCGCCAGTGACTGGGCCAGGTAGGTCTTCCCCGAACCGGTTGGCCCGATCACCGCGATGTTACTCTTCTGGAGCTCGGTATCGTTGTTGTCGCCATCCATCATGGCGTTGACCCGCTTGTAGTGGTTGTAAACGGCAACCGCCAGGGTCTTCTTGGCATCACTCTGCCCAATGACGTAATCGTCCAGATCCTTGACAATCTCCTCTGGGGTTGGTACCCGGAAATCTTTGTCAGCCTGGTCATCGGCCAGTTCCTGGTCAATGATCTGCTTGCAAAGGTCGACACATTCGTTGCAGATGTAGACGCCTGGACCGGCAACAATCTTCTTCACCTCGTTCTGAGACTTGCCACAAAACGAGCAGTGAATTGAGTCCATTCCACTGGTATCTTCAAACATTAAGAAACCTCCTCTAAAGTTCTGCAATAATCATAACAAAATTAGTCCGCGATTTCGAACAAAGTGGTTCCCAACTAAACAAAAAGTGTCCAATCAATCATGATTGGACACTTCAGCCGTGATACAAGTCAAGAATTACTTGTCAGACTTCTTGTCGTCTTTCTTAACCTGCTTTGCTGAATCAGCAACTAAGTCAACGGCCTTCTTGATCTTGATGTCATGAGAAAGCATGTCCTTGGACAGTGCCTTTTCAACGGCATCTTCCTTCATGCCGTATTGCTTTGCCAGGTCGGCGATTTCCTTCTTGATCTCGTCGTCGCTAGCTTCAAGCTTAGCATCGTCAACGATGGCTTCCAGAACCAGGTTGGTCTTAACCCGTTGTTCAGCGTCGTTAGCGAATTGCTTCTTCAAATCGTCTTCCTTGGTACCAGTGATCTGGAAGTACATTTGTGGGCTGATCCCCTGTTGTTGCATTCCGGCAAGGTATTGTTGCATCTGACGGTTAGTGTCATCATCCAGCATTGCTTGTGGGATGTCTTGGATTTCAGCGTTGGCAACGGCCTTTTCAATGGCAGCATCTTCAATGGCAGCCTTGGCTTGGTTGTCCTTGTCTTCTTGCAGCTGCTTCTTGGTCTTGTCCTTCAGTTCATCAAGGGTGTCAACGTCTTCGTCAACGTCCTTGGCAAAGTCGTCGTCCAGTTCTGGCAGTTGCTTTTCCTTGATTTCGTGAATCTTAACCTTGAAGTCGGCATCCTTACCAGCCAGGTTCTTAGCGTGGTAGTCTTCTGGGAAGGTAACCTTAACGTCAACATCGTCACCGGAGTTGTGGCCGATCAGTTGGTCTTCAAAGCCCGGAATGAATGAGCCGGAACCCAGTTCAAGGGAGTAGTTATCAGCGGAACCGCCGTCGAACTTCTTGCCATCAACGCTACCTTCGTAGTCGATAACAACCGTGTCGCCCTTTTCAGCTGGCTTGTCTTCCTTAAGAACCAGTTCAGCTTGTTGTTGACGCTTCTTTTCCAATTCAGAGTCAACGTCGGCGTCAGAAACCGTGGTGTCTTGTTCAGGAACTTCCATACCCTTGTAGTCACCCAGCTTAACTTCTGGCATAACGTCAACCGTTGCCGTCAGGGTCCAAGGTTGACCCTTTTCCATGCTCTTGATTTCGATTTGTGGTTGCGCAACTGGTTGGATCTTGGTTTCCTTAACTGCAGCGCTGTAAGCGTCTGGCAGAACCTTGTTCAGGGCGTCTTGGTAGAGAGATTCTTCACCGTACATCTGGTTGAAGATTTGGCGTGGAACACGGCCCTTACGGAAACCGGGCACCGTAATCTTCTTCCGGGTTTCAACGAAGGCTTCGTCGATTCCCTTCTTAATAGTGTCTACATCGATACCAAATGTCAATGTACCTTTGCTGGCATCGCTATCGCGTTCCCATTTTGCTGACATTTTATTTCCTCCAATAACAAATCAATTTGACCAACGCTACCTTACGTAGGTCGGTCTTTACATACTTTATTAGTTTACCGTAGCTGTCACGCAATTGCAACCAATTGCGTGACATCACGGGCTTTTTATCGGGTTTTTAAAGCGTGAACTACTCGGCCATCAATGACCGAGCTTCTGGGAACATGGCGTAGTATTTGGGATGTTACACCTGTATTCAGGATACCCAACTTACAGAACGCCACTCTTTTACCATGGCTAGTCCCTAGCCAATGGTCTTTAATCCTTGATGCAGGATATTAACTGCCGCATTAATATCCTGGTCGTGATGGGTACCACAACTTGGACACGTCCATTCACGAACTTGTAACGGCTTTGGCCCACTATGGTACCCACAGTGACTACAAATCTGACTAGTATAGTTTGAATTAACTACCACTAAGCGTTTACCGTACCAGGCACACTTATATGCCAACATGGTCCGGAATTGATACTAGCTGGCATTCGCGATCGACTTAGCTAAGCAATGATTTTTCTGCAGATTTTTGGCTTTCAAATCTTCAATGACGATTAGGTCGTACTGCTTAACTAAGGCCGTCGTTAATTTATGCAAATAATCTTTTCGTTGGTTCGCTATCTTGGCCTGGTAGCGAGCCTTTTGTTGTCGCGCTCGTTGCCAATTCCGATAGTCGCTCAATTCTTTCTTCACCGTTTTATGGTTATGGTTCCATTGACGAACGACAACCATCGCTTGATGTTTCCGTTTGGCATACTTACTTTGCCACTTTGTTGCTTGTTTCTCCGCCCATTTAGCATTAAAGTTCCCGTACTTAATACCATCAGAACTAATGGCTATATCGGTAATCCCCACATCAATGCCGACCGCTTTTCCCGTCTTGCTTAAGTGTTTAGGAGCCTCAACTGCCATTTGTAATGACAAATAGTAGCGTCCAGTTGGCGCAAGGCTAACTGTATAGCACTTAATTTTGCCACTAGCTAACCGGGTCGTCTTACTGGTCCGGATGCTCCCTAGCTTTGGCAATCTGACCCGCCGCTTAGCAAGTACCCGACAAACTGACCGCCCCGTGTAAGCCTGCCGAATAGCACGACGCAATTTAAAACGTGGGTAACCACCCTGATGCCTGAATAACATCTTAAAAGCTTGGGCGAGGTTGTGATTAACCACGAGAAAACTAGTTGCGTCACTAGCTTTAAGGAATGGATATTCCTGCTTGAGTCTTTTTAGTAGGTAGTTCATGCCGTATCCATTGACAAAATGACTGCTGGGATTGTTGTGATACCGTTCTTTGGCCATCGCCAACATCTGGTTCCAAACAAAGCGATCGTTGCCAAACATCTGCCACAATTGTTCCCTTTGCTGAGCGTTGGGATATAAGCGGAGTTTAACACCCTTTATAATTTGTGCCATCTTCACCACTATTCCTTCATCATCGGTTAGTCAACAAAGTTAGTTAATATCTCAACACTAATCCTTTTGTTAAGCATATTATATCATATTGTGAAACATGTGTTCGACTAAAAGTTCAGAAATTGGGCAATTCATCACGTTCTTAAAAAAACGTGTTTCCTTGCCCAATTAAAAAAAGGAATCCGGCAAGCCGAATTCCTTTTGCTAAAGCCTAATTGAAAATTAGTCCAGCACTTCTGATACCACACCGGCACCAACAGTGTGTCCACCTTCACGGATGGTGAACTTCAGACCCTTTTCAAGGGCAACTGGCTTTTGCAGGTTAACAGTGAACGTTACGTTATCACCAGGCATAACCATTTCTACACCATCTGGCAATTCAATCGTACCAGTAACATCAGTAGTGTGGAAGTAGAATTGTGGACGGTAGTTGGAGAAGAATGGCGTGTGACGGCCCCCTTCTTCCTTGGTCATAACATAAACTTCACCCTTGAAGTTCTTGTGAGTTTGGATGGAACCTGGTTCTGCAAGAACTTGACCACGTTGTACTTGGTCGTGTGAAATACCACGAAGCAAGATACCAACGTTATCCCCGGCTTCACCAAGGTCAAGAGTCTTGTGGAACATTTCCAGACCAGTAACAGTTGACTTCAGAACATCTTCAGTCAAACCAACGATTTCAACTTCGTCACCGATCTTAACAGTACCACGGTCGATACGACCAGAAGCAACAGTACCACGACCAGTAATAGTGAAGACGTCTTCGACAGGCATCATGAATGGCTTGTCAGTAGGACGCTTTGGAGTTGGAATGTAGTCATCGATAACATCCATCAAGTGAAGAATAACCTTTTCTTGTTCTGGGTCACCTTCAAGGGCCTTAAGAGCAGAACCACGGATAACTGGAACATCGTCACCAGGGAAATCGTATTCGTTCAGAAGGTCACGAACTTCCATTTCAACCAAGTCAACCAATTCATCATCGTCAACCAAGTCGGTCTTGTTAAGGAATACAACGATGTACTTAACACCAACTTGACGAGCAAGAAGAATGTGTTCACGGGTTTGTGGCATAGGACCATCGGTAGCAGCAACAACCAGGATAGCACCATCCATTTGTGCGGCACCAGTGATCATGTTCTTAACGTAGTCAGCGTGACCTGGCGCATCGATGTGTGCGTAGTGACGCTTTTCAGTTTCGTATTCAACGTGGGCAGTGTTGATAGTGATACCACGTTCCTTTTCTTCTGGAGCGGCATCGATATCAGCGTAGTCTTCTTCCTTTGCCAGACCCTTAGCTGCCAGTACCTTGGTGATAGCAGCAGTCAAAGTAGTCTTCCCATGGTCAACGTGGCCAATAGTACCAATGTTTACATGGGGCTTTGTACGTTCATAATGTTCTTTTTCAGCCATTAATGAAAACCTCCTGTTAATTTACAAGTATAATGTCAGTTATTTCAGAAAAACAACTGGCACACCCTTGGGAATATTGTACTACTTCTTTTCGCCAATTGAAAGCTTTATATCAAAGGCTTGAAGAAGAATTCTTAAATATAATATCAACTATCCCCCCGTTTGTAAATAAATTTGTCGATGTTTTTCGTCTAAATTAGAAAAACTTTATTTCTCGCCCTGGGCCAGGGTCGAGATCAATGTCATCAGCCGTCGCTGCCACCTTTGGGTCGCGTTTGCATCCCCCAGCTCCTGGCCGTCAAGCGTTGTCATCAGGACAGTTGCCCATTCCTGGGGATCGGTGATCACGGCCGCCGCCCGGGGATACAGAAACATTAGCTGCAGGTCCAACTGCTGGCTGGCCATCTGGTAACGGATCGCGTCGGTGTCACCCAGTTGCTTTGCGATGGCCTGCCGGACCGCCTTGACTGCTGGGGCGTCATCCTGATCCACTAGCTTGGCAGGATTAACCTCGTACTCCTGGTTATCGATCCAGAGGTAACTCAACTGGGTATCAACCCCGACCCGGCGCAGGCTCTCAATAATGTCGGCCTTGATCAAGTAGTGAACGAAGGGGTCACGAAGGACGAAGCGCGTTCCCATAAGGAAGCTCGCCAGTGGCAGGTCATAGGCATCACTGAGACGGTGGCGCTGCTCCATCAGGTTGCCATCCCCCAGGTGGTAGAAGTCCTTAAGCCGCTGTTGGATGGTCTGCTGGTAACTCGCCTGGGCTGCTTTCTCCCCGTCTTCGGCAATCGTGGTCAGCGCCGGGCGCCATTTTGTTGGCCCGTCAGCGATGAAGAGCCGGGCCAACATGAAGCGCTGGTTCTGCACCATCAGCCGGACCGCCAGCTTAGCACTTGCCTCATCGGTCCAAAACAGGGTAGGGTCCTCTAAAACGTTACTCAGGGCCTGGACGTACTGGTGGTCCGCATCGAGTACCCGCACCAGCAAGCGAGTGGCCGCCGGATCGGCCGTCTTCTCGACCAGGGTATCCAAGATATCTCCGGCCGGTCCCCACTTCTCCTGCTTGACCAGCTCCCTAGCCTGTTGAAAGCGTTGGGCTTGTTCTTTGTTCATCATCTATGCCCCCTCATAGCATAAATAAAAAAGTGCCCCTGAACTGAGCACTTCTTTGATTGTCTTATTTTTTGGCCTTCGCACCCTGCTTCTCGTGCTTACGACCACGGCCCCGGCCACTGTGATGGTGGCCCTGGCTCTTTTCCTTTTGGTTGTTATTCTTTTTGGCCTCGTTATTACCCTTGCTCTTCCGCTTGGCGTGCTGGTTGATCTCCATGATCACCGGCAGAATAACCGGGTGGCGCTTGGTCTGATCAAAGAGGAAGCGGTTCAGCTTCTCGCGAACATCCTGCTTGAGGTGGCTCCAGTCAAACTCCTTTTGGTCCAGGTTGTCCTGAACCACCTTCTCAACCAGGTCGGCACTCTGCTTCATCAGCTGCCGATTGGTCTTAACAAAGACAAATCCCCGCGAAGTGATCTGCGGCCGCGCCACAATCTTCTTCTTCTTCCGGTCGATGGTGGCCACCACAACGAAGATCCCGTCCTCGGACAGAACCCGCCGGTCACGGAGAACGATGTTACCGATGTCCCCGATCCCGGTGCCGTCAATCATCGTGTTGCTGACATCGATGTGTTCGCCGACATGGAATTCACCGTTCTTATAGGTAAGCACGTCACCCTTGTTGGCAATGAAGATGTGGTCCGCTGGGATGCCAACCTCCTCGGCCAGTTGGGCATGCCGATCAAGCAGGCGATATTCACCCTGGATCGGGATGAAGTACTGTGGCTTCATGAAGTTGAGCATCAGCTGTTCATCATTCTGGTTGGCATGGCCAGACGGGTTGAGGTCATCAGAGATAAATTTAACCTCAGCCCCAGTCCGATAGATCATGTCCTTGGTCTTTTGAACCTCCGTCTCCTGAGCGTAGGATGGGGTCGTCGTGACAAAGACCAGGTCGGTGTCGGTCAGGTGCAGCTTCGGGTTGTCCCCACCGGCGATCTGCTGGAGGGACTTGATCGGTTCACCCATCTTACCGGTCTCGAGAATAACAACTTGGTTCGGTTCGAGCTTGTCGGCCTCCTTCATGCTAATCAACAGGCCCTTGGGCAGCTTTAACTTTCCCAGGCTCATCGCCGTGTTGATAATCTGTTCGATATCCTTACCAGACAGGACCAGCTTACGGTCGACCGCCACGGCGGCATTAATAATCTGCTGAACCCGCATGATGTTGGAGGCAACACTGGCCACGATGATCCGACCATCCTGGTACTTGAAGGTTTCCTTGATGTATTCACCGATATCCTTCTCCCGGGCCGAAATGCCGGTGATCCCAGCACCCGCCGAGTCACTCAACAGGGCCAACACCCCTTGGGAGCCGATCTCCGCCAGACGGGCCAGGTCGGTCTGGTAGCCCTTGGTAGCCGTCTGGTCGAACTTGAAGTCCCCGGTGTAGACAATGTTACCGGCACCGGTCTCAATCACGACCCCGAGGGTCTCCGGAATCGTGTGGGTCGTCTGGAAGAACGATACCGTGACGTCATTGAAGTCAATGGCGGTGGCGGCATCTACCACGTGGAAGTCATTGAACTTCTTGACCTCCTTGTGCCCCTTCACGGCCAGCTTGGCCAGGGCAATCGTCATCTCACTCCCAAAGACCGGCACGTTGAAGTCCATCAGGAAGTATGGCAGGGCGCCGATTGAGTCGGCGTGACCATGGGTCAGGAAGACCCCGACGATCCGATCCTTGTGTTCACGGAGGTATTCCCAGTCCGGAATCACAACATCGATCCCCATCAGCTCGTTTTCTGGGTACTTCAACCCACAATCCAGGATGAAGATCTGCTTACCAACTTCGACTGCGTACATATTCTTTCCGTTTTCGCGAACTCCGCCAAACGGAATAATCTTAATGTTGTTACTCATTAAGTAATCTCCTTTTATTTAGTTTTGAACTGTCCACCGTCTGCGATAAACGGCAGGATTTTTAATTTCGTTCATGATTAGCTATTCATATCTTACCACAATCAAAGTTATCATTGGAACCAAACGCAACAAAAAAAGCGTCCCAACACCCAATGGTATCGAGACGCAGAATGGCAATGGTATTAACGACGAAGACCCAATTCCTTGATCAATTCACGGTAAGCAGGAAGGTCAGTCCGCCGGAGGTAAGCCAAGAGGTTACGACGGTGACCAATCTTCTTCATCAGACCACGTTGTGAGTGGTAGTCATGCTTGTGAGTACGAAGGTGTTCGTTCAGTTCGTTGATGTCAGCAGTTAAGACAGCAACTTGAACTTGGGTAGAACCAGTGTCCCCTTCGTGCGTTGCGAATTGCTTGATGATTTGATCCTTACGTTCTTTTGAAATAGCCATGCTATTTTCCCACCTTTCAAATATTTTGATGCGCCTAGTTCTAAGTATAACGTCGGTGAGGATCGCTAAACTGAGAAGAGGCAGTTGGTTGATTAACCTTTAACACTATAACCGATTATGTTCTCACTTGCAAGCGTTCGGCAAAAACCCGGGCGAATGCCGGTGAAACTATTGCATTGCTCGGCAGTCTTTTGTATAATGAAAAACGTTGAAAATTCTGGTCAACTGAATAACCGGGTAACGGAGGTGAAACTCATGCCAATTATTAAGTCAGCAATCAAGCGTGTTAAGACTAGCGCTAAGGCCGAAGCCAAGAACGCTTCACAATTAAGCCACATGCGGACTGCTATCAAGAAGTTCGACAAGGCAAAGCTTGCTGGTGAAGATGACCTTGAAAAGTTATACAAGGATGCTATCTCAGCAATTGACCGTGCTCACTCCAAGGGTCTCATCAAGGCCAACAAGGCAGCACGTGACAAGTCACGTTTATCAGCTCGTTACAACAAGTAATGACCGATAACGAAAACAGGTGATCGTCTGATCGCCTGTTTTTTTAGTTTAAAACCGCAAATCGGCGTTGCGACATCGGATCGCAGCGCCGATTTTTTAGTTAGCCGCCTTGGCCTGACGGGCATACTGAAGCATGAATAGCTGGAAGAGTAAGGCCGGATCGCGTTGAGTCGTCTTGAGGGCCCGCTCAATTCGGATCAGACCGAGATAGGCATTCTCCAGGGACCGTAGAGAGAAATTACGGGCCGTCCGCAACCCTAATTTGACCCGGTACGGGTGCACATTCAACTGTTTGGCCAGGTTCCCCTGGCTGAGACCCCGCCGACTCAGGACCTTCAGCTGGATCAACAGCCGAAACTGGCCCACCAGGACCGCGTTGATCCGCAGGGGCTGCTGCTGACCAGCCAGCAATTGCTGGTAGAGGTCGAGGGCTTTGACCTGGTCATGGCGCAGGACCGCCGTTACCAGGTCAAAGACATTCTCATCAAGTGACTGGGGCACCAGGGCCGCCACCTGCGCCTGGGTAATGTGCTTGTCCTGGTAAGCCAGGATCTTGAGCTTAGCCAGGTTGGCAATCATCAGCCCATAGTCGGCATTGGTCCGCCGCACCAGCTCGTCGACCGCCGCCTGGTCAATCTGAAAACCCGCATTCATCAGCCGACCGACCACCTGCTGGCGGGCCTGTTGTTCGTTTAGCGGCGCCGCACTGACGGTAACAGCCGCCTTCTTGAGGGCCTTGACGATCCCCTTGCGGCCGTCCAATTTCTCATAGGGAGCCAGGATGACCAGGGTGGTGGTCAACTCGGGCTGGGTCAGGTAGCGCTTGAAGGAGTCGAGGTCGTGCTCCACCTTCCCCCGCTTCTTCTCCCCGGTTAAAAAGTAGGGCTTATTGATCACCACCAGCCGCCGCTCCCCAAAGAAGGGTGCTGACATTGCATCATCTAAGGCCGTGGCCACGGGGGTCGTCTCCATGTCGTAACGGCCGACATTCATCACCCGCTCGCTCGCCGGGATCAGGGTCAGGAACTGGTCGAGGGCCTGTTGCTGCAGGGCCTGCTGGGTGCCCAGCACCAGGTAAATTGGGGCTGGACTGGCTTTCTTTAGTTGTTGAGACAGTTCGGTAATGTCCACTTAAGTTCTCCTCCTTTGAGAGTGGTCTGAAAACGACCATGATGTGGGGTGTATACGTACCTGATCATGCCATACTGTTGGGTCGACAGGATCTGAATCTGGCGTTGGCGCAGGCTGGCCACGACCTCATCGTTGGGATGGTGGTAACGATTAAACCGCCCCGCCGAGATGATCCCCCACTGGGGGTGCAATTGGTCAAGGAAGCGGTCCGCGCTCGCCGTCCGGCTGCCGTGGTGGCCCAGCTTTAACACGTCGGCGTGCAATTGGGGGTAGTGATCCAGCACCGCACATTCACCGGCTCGGTCCAGGTCACCGGTAAAGATAAACCGCTTGCCACCAAAGCACCCGGTTAGCACCATTGAATCCCCGTTCTGGGCCTCCCCCGGGGCAAAGGGATGTAGGATCCGTAATTCTGGGTCGATGCTGGGGTGCTGGTCCGTCACCGGGATAATCTGGGGCTGGTTGACGGTCCCAACCTTCCGGGTAAGGACCGGCTGTTTCTCCATCCCCGCTGGCACGGCGATCCGCCTGACCCGCATGTTCTGGAGGACCGTCGGTAGGTAGCCGATATGATCGGCGTCCCGGTGGCTGAGGTAGATAGTATCAATGTGATCGATTCCCCGGCTCTTCAGGTAGTTGATACTGGTCCGGGTCGCCACATCCCGACCGCTTGCCGGGCGCTGGTGCCCGAAGTTGAGTTTCCCCCCGGTATCGATCATCATTACCCGGCGGTTAAACGGCGCCCGGATGATGATACAGTCCCCTTGACCAATGTCGACAAAGGTTACCTCACCGTTAGGCGGCAAGTGGATGATCGTGAAGCAGGACAAGTAGGCCAGGCTTAAGATGCCCCACCGGCGGGCATGACGGTAACCGCTGATCACCCAGAGAGTTATCAGGAACAGGCCGATACCCATCCAGGACGCCGGTTTACCAAAGACGACCTCACCCGGTAGGTCTGCCGCCAGGGCCACCAGCCGTTGAAAGACCAGGAGCACCTGGTTGGTCAGTTCCCCGATCACCGGCAGTGCCCAGTAGGTTCCCGCACTAATCAGGACTAGCGGAAAGAGGGCCACGGAAAAGAACGGAATCATCGGGTAGCTGATCACCAGGCTGAGCCAGTGAAATTCAAAGACATAACTCAGAATTGCCGGCAGGCTGGCCACGCTCAACAGGATGCTCTGCCGCAGGGCCGTCACCTGCCGGTCCATCACCTGCAATAGGAAGGACAGCAGGTAGCTCAGCTGCCCACCCAGGCTGAGGAGGACGGCCGGTTCCCAGGCAATCCCCACGAGCAGGCTCACCGCCCAGCCATCAAGACGATCAGTGCCGAGTACCCGGCGAAGCAGGCCGACTTCGGCCATGATCACCGCCCGGACCAGGCTGGGGGCACCCCCGGCGATGACCAGGTAGAATGGTAAGGCTAAAATCAGTAGGCCATCGACCATTTCCCGATCCAACCACAGGTACACCCCGACCCAACGCAGGATGGCAATCAGCAGGACCACATGCATCCCCGAGATACAGAAGAGGTGGATGATCCCTAGTCGCTTGACGTTGGCCATCGTGGATTCGTTACTGGGGTCGCTCTGGCCGATAATCAGCTGTTGGCAATAACCGGCTAGTGGTTCCGGCATCACTGCAAAATAGTTGCCCAGCTGCCAGCGCCAGCGGTGGCACTGGTCACCAAGGCCCCAGCTGGTCAGCGGCGTAATCAGCGGTGGCTGGTCAAGCTTCACCTGGTTGTAGACCCGGCGCTGCTGGTAGTAGCGGCGAAGGGCAAATTCGTTCTCGTTGGTGGCCGGCATTACCGGCTGGATCATCCCTGTCACGTGCCAGTTAGCCGGCCGGTCAAGCTGCCGGTACTGGTCAAGCATTGCGGCATCACGAACACTGAAGATAAGGGCCTCCCGTGTTCGCGACCGGAGATCGATTCCAGTGGCCGTGACAAAGCCGTCCTGAACCCGAATGTCATCGGGCCGAACCCGCACCACCTGGGTGACTGGATGTCGATCTGGGACCGTCCGCTGGCTAATCAGCCCTTGTTCAGCTCGACAGCCCCCGATCGCCAACAGGAGGCTCAAGCAGCAGGTTACCAGGACCACCGGCTGACGCAGACAGCAGACCCGGAGCAAGAGGTAGGCGACAAACAGCCAGAATATTGGCTGGGGACCCAGCATGGCCACGGTCACTGCCCCCACGATTAGGGCCGGAAATATCCAATAGTGATGAATCGATCCTATTGCTCAGGCTGGATGTATTGGCCCAAGCGAACCTCGTCAAGAATGTTATCGTCGAGTTTGATTTGGTGAAGGTGGATGTTTTTGAGCTTAATCAGCTTCATGGCGTAATCGTCATTATGGTAATTGCGAATGTAGTTAATCTCCTTGATACCAGCCTGGAGGAGGCTCTTCGTACATTGCAGGCACGGGAAGTCAGTGACGTACAGACTTGCCCCATCCATCGAGATGCCGAACTTAGCACACTGGAGGATGGCGTTCATCTCGGCGTGAATCGTCCGCACACAGTGACCATCCCGGAGGTAGCAGCCGGCATCGATACAGTGTTCATCCCCGGACACCGACCCGTTATAACCACCGGCAATGATCCGCTTGTCCCGCACCAGTACCGCACCAACCGACAGCCGGTTGCAGGTACTGCGGGAAGCCAAGAGGGCCGCCTGAATCATAAAGTACTGATCCCAATCAATTCGCTTTCTTACCATCTTTCATCACTCCTTTATCTGATATAGTATAGCAAAAAATCCACCCAAACCAAAAACTAGACCGCTAATTGGTCCCTGATCTTCTCGACCGACTTATCACCGAACCCGCTGACCTGTTTCAGCTCATCAACCGACTTAAATTGACCGTGTTGCTCCCGGTACTGAAGGATCAGGTCGGCCTTCTTATCACCGATCCCGGTGATCTGGCAGAGCTGTTCCTTGGTTGCCGTATTGAGGTTGACCGTAGTCGTCTGACTGCTGCTGCCAGCGGTCGGGCCAGCACTGGCGGCCCCAGCAGTACTCGTCCCGGGAATCGTCTCCCCGTTTACCGGGACGTAGACAACCTCGGCGTCGGCCAGCTGTTTGGCCAGGTTAACCTGTTTCATATCGGCGTTAGCAATCGTTCCCCCGGCCGCGGCCACTGCCTCATTCACCCGGGCCCCGCCCTTTAGCTTATAGATTCCCGGATGCTTGACGGCCCCCTTCACGTCCACGCAGACCTGCCCCCCATTGGTCGACGGTGCACTCATCATGCTCCCCGTCGAACTCATGGCCAGGGTCTGATCCAGCTGGTTGGGACTGGTTGCGGGCCGTTTCAACAGCCAGGCACCTACTAACCCCACGACCGCCACGAGGATCAACAGCTGGTAACGATAGCTTTCCCAAAGTTCCTTCACGCGTTCCATTGAACTCCCCTCCCATATATTAAATACGTGAAGCCGGAATTTTAGTACGAAAAAATACCCCTGCGAATCGCAAGGGTATTTTTAGCCATTAGATTAGTAACGTCGCTTGTTGGCACTTGCCAGGCCAAACATTGCCAGCAGGGATACGAAGCCCAGGCCCATTACTGCCGGACTGTCTTGGTTACCAGTCTGCGGTAATTCAGTATTAGGCTTATTCGGCGTGTTTGGAACGTTTGGCGTATTTGGCGTGTTCGGAGTATTCGGAACGTTTGGTGTATTCGGCGTGTTCGGAGTATTCGGAACGTTTGGTGTATTTGGTGTGTTCGGAGTATTCGGAACGTTTGGCGTATTCGGCGTGTTCGGAGTATTCGGAACGTTTGGTGTATTCGGTGTGTTCGGAGTATTCGGAACGTTTGGTGTATTTGGTGTGTTCGGAGTATTCGGAACGTTTGGTGTATTCGGTGTGTTCGGAGTATTCGGTGTGTTCGGAGTATTCGGAACGTTTGGCGTATTCGGCGTGTTCGGAGTATTTGGAACGTTTGGTGTACTTGGCGTAGTTGGTTCGCCCGGTTCATGTGGGACCAGACCATAACCCCCAACCAGGTTCCAATCGATTGGCTTACCCCATTCGCCAGGCAAGGCGGCACTATTAGCGGCGTTCTTATCCAGGACACCTGCCATCTGATCGTTTTCACTGGTGTTGTCCCAGATCCAATCACCCTGGTTGGTCATCCGTGCCAGAACCATCGTGGTGTTGTCAGGGTTAATCTGCAGCAAGAAACTTGGCGCCCAGGTTGAGTTCATCCCTTTACCAGCGACCTCGTTCCGGTTGGTGATATAGGAGGTGATCAGGACCTGATTAGGATGACCCTCTACCGGTACCGCATAATAGGAGTAGGTAGCGGTCCGCCAGTTTGCCGGAACGGAAGCCGTCAGGACAACTCCCGAATCGTTCAGCGGCTTGTAACCCCCGGTAAGCTTATCAGAAACGTAGCCAACCATGACCACGTTATCACCAACCGCCTTGTCATCAGCATGCCAAGCGTCATCGTTACTACCACGGTTCAAACGAGTTGCTGCAAAGAGGTAGTACTTGTCGCCCAGCTTAACAACATCTGGCCGTTCAATCTCATCACTGACCATCGGTGCGGTAAGCAGCGGCGTATAAAGCTCACTAACCTGAGGATTCTCAATGTCATCGTTGAGTTTCAAAATACCGATGGCAGCGTTGGCCCAGCTGGCCCGACTCCGCATGTCGTCATTGGAAAGCAAGTGGAAGAAGTTGTCGACGTTAAATTTATCACTGCCCCCATAGTTTTGCCAGTTGTAGATCTGGTTTAATCCTTGATAATTCTCAAGCCCCGTGCTGGCCTCGAAAATTAAATAACGGTTACCGTCGTTATCTTCAATGACGTGGGCATCACGCATTGCAACGTTATCGGCACCCTTGTTGGTAGCCCGCCATTGCTTGTAAGTTTGGTAGTAGTAGCCGTCCCCTTCGAAAATAATGTGATCATTAGCAACATGATTAATTGAAACTGTTCCCGTCTGATCATTGTGGTTGAGGAAGATCGTTGCACTAGCCAGCTTTTGATGGTTGGTATTATTATCGCTCGTATCCACCCGTGTGTAGAATAACTGAATGCTCCCGTCAGGGTTTACGGTTGCGGAACCAGACCACTCCTGACTGACGGCGGTGGCGTTGAATCCGAAGATCGGTCCGGCATTCTTCCAGTCGGCCAGGTTGTTATCACCATACTTGTTGTATAACAGGTAGATGTGGTTGTCATTAGTGTTTGGAATCCCCATCATCCCAATAACCAGTTGGTAACCATTCCAGTTTGAGACGTAACCCGTCTTGATGTCCTGTACCGGCCATGAATCCCAAATATCCATGTCAGCCACTTCACCCGTCTGGGCATCACGGGTGTGTGCGGCTGGCATGTTTTGAATTTGTTTAGCATTGAAGAATGGGACGGCATAACGACCGTCCTGTTTAATCAACGTATCGGCAATCTTCTTAAAGTCATTGTAAGTCATCTGTGTTCCAGACTTAGCCGACTTTGAGAAGTTGATCTGATTTAAATCCTTGATCTGTTGAGCAGTCAAGCTGTCCGGATCGATCCCCGCATTCTTGACAACCGCTGCTGCTTGGTCTGTCAGGTGGGCAGACTGATTGGTCGTTTTAGCCGTATCGCTAGCCGGGTTAAGCTGGGCTTGGTGCTGGCTAGCAGGTTGGTTAATCGTTACTTTGACAGAAGGCGTCGTATCAGTTGTACCTTGCTTGTTGGTAGCAACCGCCGTCTTTTGCCCATCCGCTTTTTGATCATTAGGGGTGGTTGGGGCATCCTTGACCGTCTTTGCACTGGCATCCTTAGCAGGAGTCGTCAGGACTACCGATGACGAATTGATATCCATGACCTTGCTGTTGGCAGTGGCTGGTGCCGTTGTGTTTGCAGCATCAGTAGTCTTGCCATCAGTACCATTGGCCTGGTATTGCGTATTAAGAGCCCCTGAATTATTGAGATTAGTATCCGCTGAGGTGGTCGAACTGTCCGCATTTGCAACCGCACCCCATGTCAATGCACTGACTGACACTAAAGCAGCGACTGCCCACTTCTTACCAGCTTTATACATCTTTTTGTGTTCCTTGTACTCCAAGATAATTTCTCCTCCTTAGCAAATTGCTAAACGTTTAACAATTTATTCAAATTAAAAATATCATAGATTCATTAAAATGTAAATCAATTTTCGAAATCTTTTCACAAGTTCATCAATGCCATAAAAAAAGCAGCGATCAAATCGCTGCGTAAATTATTCAACTTTATTTTTGTTCCAGGTAGTGGACCGCCTGCTTGAACGAGGTCACCGGAACAACCTTCATCCCCGGCGCGTATCGCTTCGCCGTCTTCTTGGCTAACTGGTAGTTAGTCTGGTGCCCCTCTTCATACTTCAAGACCAATTTCGTTGGTTTGATGTAAGGGGCCAAGAAGATAGTGGCCCCGGCGCGGTGGGCGGCGATGACTTTCTTGTCAATCCCGCCAATCTCGCCAACGCTACCATCAGGGGCAATCGTCCCGGTGCCGGCAATCTTCCGGCCTCGTTGGAGGTCGTGTCCGCTGATTTGCTCATAGATCTGCAGGGTAAACATCAAGCCGCCGGACGGGCCGCCCAACTGGCCAGGATCCACCTTCACCGGAATCCTGGTCTTGACCTTCATGTTGTTGGTCAACAGGATCCCGATACCGGCCCGGTGCGCTGTCAACCTGACCAGGCGCCGGGTGGCCTGGTGCTGACGACCATCGCGTTCATAGGTTACCGTCAGGGGTGAACCGACCCTCTGCTTACCGATATATTTCTGGAAGCCCTGCGCGGTGTTGAAGTGGCGACCATCAACCTTGGTGATGGTGTCCCCCACCTTGATCTTCCCCTTGAACTTAGAATTTGGTTCCACCTGAAGGACGTAGATCCCTAGGTACTTTCGAGTAACCGGCTGGTGAGCCGCGTGGAAGGCCACCGCGATCGCCTCATTGATCGAGCTCTGCATATAGAAATGCTGAACCCGGTCGAAGGTCGCCCCGCTCTGGCCACCCGTGACGTCATCAGCCTTCTCAATCGAGAGGTAGGGCACCGCTTTGGCAACCAGGTAGGTGGCCGGGTGAGCCCGTTGCAGGGCCACCGAGGTGATCATGAAACTCCCCTTGCCCGGATCCGGATGACCCTTGACCTGAACAAAGGAACGCAGGTTGGTGGCGCTCCCGGGCGCCTCAACATAGGAGTTTAGCGGCCAGAGCAGGAACCACCCCAAGAAAAGGATCAGGGCGAGGACAACCCCAATCCAGCGGAGAACCTGTTTATCTTGTCTTTTCATTCTGTTCCTTTACCTGCATCAGTTGACGTTCTTCCAGACGCTTCTTCAGAGCCGCATTAATGTTGGCCGGCAGGTAGGCGGAGATGTCGCCCCCGTTGGAGGTGACCTCCTTCAGCAGGCTGCTCGACAGGTGCTGGTATTCCGGCTTGGCCAGGAAAAAGATCGTCTCGCACTGGTCATCCAGGAAGTTATTCATGGCGGCGATATCCCGCTCATACTGGAAATCGGTGTTGTTCCGCAGTCCCCGCATCAGGTAGTCAGCCCCGATCCGGTTCATCAGGTCAACGGTCAACCCGGACGCCGTAATCACGGAGACGTTATCCAATCCGGCAACGGCCTCCTTAATCTGGGCAACCCGTTCCTCCACCGTGAACAGTGGGTGCTTGCTACTGTTGGTCATCACGGCGACGGCCAACTGGTCAAAGAGGGCACTCCCCCGCTTGATCAGGTCCAAGTGGCCCAGCGTCAGCGGGTCAAAGGTCCCGGGAAATACAGCAACTTTCATAAAAAACTACTCCTTTCGAAAACGGTAAATAGTCAGTACTGTTATACCATATGTCTGCCGCCGAATAAACGTAAAGTTTGCTAGATCTTCGGCTGGCAAGTTGGCCGCTTGATTGGTCTCGGCAACGATTACGGCCCCATCGTTGAGCAGGTCGTCAGCGACCATCTGGTCAAGGTCCTTTAAGATCTGCTGTTTGGCATAGGGTGGGTCCAGGTAGACCAGGTCAAATTTGGCCTGGTGCTTGCCGAGCATCCCCAGGGCCTTGCGGGCATCCATCTTGTAAACCGTGAACCGCTCGGGGTGCTTGGTCACCTCAATATTGCGCCGAATCGTCTTAATCGCCTGGTATTGGCGGTCAATCAGGACGGCATGGTCAATTCCCCGGGAGACACCCTCAATACTGAGGCCCCCGCTACCGGCAAACAGGTCGAGACTCTGCCCGCCATCGAAGTATGGCCCGATGATGTTGAAGAGGGCCTCCTTCACCTTATCAGTCGTTGGCCGCGTCGCCATGCCGGGGACGGCACTCAGCTTACGGCCACGAAACTCACCAGATACTACTCTCATTGCTTATCATCCTCATCATGCAGTTTGTACAGTCCGGTCATCTCCAGGTCGGTCAGGGTCGGATCCAGGTCCGGTCGTACCGATTCCGCCACCTTGCGAACTGCCCGCAGGTGCTCAACCTTGTCCTTCACCGTTTCAATCTGGTCTTGATCAACATATAAAATCACGTAATGCATTCGTCGAGAAACGTAGCGCACAACCCCGTAGTGACGGAGGGCCCGCACCACCCGGTTGCCGGTAATGTACACCACCAGGGCCCGACGAGCAGTTAACTTAAACATCCTATCATATCCTTACTAATCCGTTGGTGTGAACTACTCGGCCATCAATGACCGAGCTTCTGGGAACATGGGGTAGTATTTAGGATGTTACACCTGTATTCAGGACACCTAACTTACGGAACCCCACTCTTTTACCATGGCTAGTCCCTAGCCCACGGCTTTTAATCCTTGCTGCAGGATATTAACTGCCGCATTAATATCCCGGTCGTGATGGGTACCACAACTTGGGCACGTCCATTCACGAATTTGTAACGGCTTTGGTCCACTATGGTAACCACAGTGGCTACAAATCTGACTAGTATAATTCGGTTTGACAACTACTAATTTTTTACCATACCAGGCACACTTATATGCCAACATGGTCCGAAACTGATACCAGCTGGCATTCGCAATCGCCTTAGCCAAGCAATGATTTTTCTGGAGATTCTTGGCTTTCAAATCTTCAATGATAATTAGGTCGTACTGCTTAACTAAGGTTGT